>NZ_FMDF01000142.1 GCF_900091955.1 Streptomyces sp. Ncost-T10-10d | reverse complement strand
CGTCGGTACGCAGCCGGTCGGCGATGCCCAGGACGCCCACGGGGATGCCGTCGAGCACGACGAGGGCGGCGGTGCGGCCGTCCTCCTCCAGCCGCGCGGCGAGTTCGGCGGCGGCTTCGGCCTCGGCCTCGGCCTCGCCGGCAGGAACGTCCAGCAGGCGGGCCGGGCGTGCCGACGGCGACGGTGCGGCCGTCAACGGTGGCGCTCACGCCGGTGCCGGGGGCGGAGGTGAAGTCCGCCACCGACGGCAGCGCGAGACCGCGAGTCCGGGCTGCTTCGGTGACGGCGCGGGCGAGGGGGTGTTCGCTGGGATGCTCGGCCGCCGCCGCCAGCATGAGCAGGGCCTCCTCGGTCAGGCCCGAGGACGGGAGCGGACGGATGTCGGTGAGGCGTGGGGTGCCTTCGGTCAGGGTGCCCGTCTTGTCGAGTGCGACGGCGTCGATCAGACCGAGGCGTTCCATCACCACGGCGGACTTGATGAGCACCCCGTACCGTCCGGCGTTGGCGATCGCGGACAGCAGTGGCGGCATCGTGGCCAGCACCACGGCGCACGGCGAGGCCACGATCATGAAGGTCATCGCCCGGAGCAGCGTCGGCTGCAGTGCCGCGCCGAAGGCCAGGGGTACGGCGAACAGGGCGACGGTGGCGGCCACCATGCCCATCGAGTACCGCTGTTCGACCTTCTCGATGAACAGCTGGGTCGGGGCCTTCGTCCCCGATGCCTCCTCGACCATGGCGACGATCCGGGCGATCACCGAATCGGACGGGTCGCGCTCCACGGTCACCCGCAGCGCCCCGGTGCCGTTCAGGGTTCCCGCGAAGACCTCGTCGCCGGGTTCCTTGGCCACCGGCAGCGGCTCGCCCGTGATCGTCGCCTGGTCCACCTCGCTCGCCCCGTCGAGCACCCGGCCGTCGGCCCCGACGCGCTCGCCGGGGCGTACCAGGATCACGTCCCCGACCTTCAACTGGTGGGCGGGCACGGCCTCTTCGGCCCCGCCGTCGCCTTGGCGGGTCGCCGTGGCGGGCGCGAGATCGAGCAGACCACGCACCGAGTCGGCGGTCCGCGCGGCGGCGAACGCCTCCAGAGCTCCCGAGGTGGCGAAGATGACGATCAGCAGGGCGCCGTCCAGCACCTGCCCGATCGCCGCCGCGCCGAGAGCCGCGACGACCATCAGCAGATCGACGTCGAGCGTCTTTTCCCTGAGTGCCTTCAGCCCTTCCAGGCCCGGCTCCCAGCCGCCCGTGATGTACGTCATCGCGTACAGCGGGCCCCAGGTCCACCACGGTGCGCCGAGCAGTTGCAGGGGCAGCGCGACCAGGAAGAGCAGCAGCGCGGCCGCGGCCCAGCGGGCCTCCGGAAGGGCCAGGATCCGGGTACGCCGCCCAGGGCCTCCCGTTCGGACCTGGCCGGCGGGCGCGACCGGGCGGGTGAGGGTGGAAGACATGGGCGTGATCCTTCACGCGAGAGGGCGGAGTGGTTCGACCTCCGCACCATACAGGATCACATGAACACTCATTCATGCATACATCTCCGTAGGATGAGGGCATGGGCCACGGAGTTGACGCGAAGACCGCTGCCACCGCGCGCGAGCGCCTCGACGTGGTGGGGGCCACCGAGGTGGCGTCCACCCTTCAGGCCCTCGCCACCCCGTCCCGGCTCCGCATCCTGGCCCGCCTCCAGGAGGGCCCCTGCCCCGCGACGGAGCTCGCCGACGCGGTCGGCATGGAGCAGTCCGCCTGCTCCCACCAGTTGCGGCTGCTGCGCAACCTCGGCCTGGTCACGGGCGAGCGCAGGGGCCGCTCGGTGATCTACGCGCTGTACGACAACCACGTGGCCGAACTCCTCGACCAGGCCCTTTTCCACGTCGAGCACCTGCGCCTGGGACTCCACGACGCCCCGGCTCAGGTCGCCGCCGGGGCCGACGACGCGGTGGCCGCCGCCGGCCGCTGAGCACGGTCGCGCCCTGCGGGGCGGGCACGGCCTTTCTACGGGGCGGGCACGGCCGCCAGGAAGTCCCCGAGGATCCGGCTGAACACGTCCGGCTTCTCCATGTTGGGGTGGTGGGCGGCACCCTCGATGATCACCTCCCGCCCGTCGGCGACCGTCCGCACCAGGCGCCGGGCCATGGCGAGGTGATCCACCGCGTCGATGGACCCGTTGACTGCCAGGACCGGGACCGCGATCCCCGCCGCACGCGCCCAGGTATCGGGAACGGGCACTCTCAGGTCGGCTTCGCCACCGCTGTGCTTGGACAGCGTCCGGGCCGCCATCTCGCGCACCCTCGCCACCACTTCGTGGTCGACTTCGTCGAGCGTGCGGTGCGGGCCCGCCACGAAGAGCGTGAACGCGTCGATCCAGCCCTCGATGTCACCCGCGCCCAGGGCACGGGCCTGCGCGGGCAGGACCCCCTGGGCCCAGGGGTCGTCGAATTCGGGCTCGCTCGTCCCCGCCCCGCCGACGACCAGCGCACGCACCAGATCCGGGTGTTCCAGCGCGGTGTCGACCGCGGTGGCCGCACCCATCGACACCCCGGCCAGGACCGCGGGCCCCGCGTCGAGGTGGCGCAGCAGGGCGGCCAGGTCGTCGGTGTGCCGGAAGGGCCTGGTCGCGTTGGCCGATCCGCCGTGTCCACGGGCGTCCGGCACGATCACACGGTGGTGGCGCGACAGTTCCGGCACCTGGTCGTCCCACATCCCGTGATCCAGGAAACCACCGTGCAGCAGCACCAGCAGTGGGCCCTCGCCGGTGTCCCGGTGGACGAGGCGGCCGTCCTCGGTCTCGAAGAATTTCAGCTCGGAAGCAGCATTCATGACAACCAAGGTGCCACCCTCTCGCCATATTGACAACCCAGGTGTCATGATTGCCGGATGACTGATATCGACCCGCCCCTGCCGCCCGAGGAACTGGCCCACCGGCTCACGGAGGTCTTCGCCCTGGTCGGCCCGCTCTACCGGCGTGTGCAGCGCAAGGTGGAACAGACCGCGCCGATCGAGGGCCTGTCTGTCGGCGTGCGTGCCGTACTGGATCTGCTGCGCGAGAACGGACCCATGACGGTCCCCCGGATGGGCCGGGCGCAGGCGCTGAGCCGGCAGTTCGTGCAGCGCATGGTCAACGACGCCGCGGCCGCGGGACTGGTCGAGATCATCCCCAACCCCGCGCACCAGCGGTCGTCGCTGGTCCGGCTGACCGCGAGCGGCCGGGCGGCGATCACCGCCGCCCTGGCCCGTGAGCAGTCGCTGCTGCGCCAGGTGGGCGGGGACCTCACCGATGCAGATGTGGCGGCGTGCGTACGCGTGCTCGGGCGGATGCTGGAGCTCTTCGACCACGTCGACGTGGACTGAGAGCGGGTGCCGTTCCCGCCCCGGGGGAGGGCGGGAACCGTGTGTATGCCACCGAGTGCGGATCCAACTGCCCCCGTCTACGCTCAGATCTGGATCTATGCCGCAAGAGGTCGTGAATCGACAGGAAGCGAGATCCCATGGAGCGGCTCAAGCGGTCGGGGCTCGTCGGGGAGCTCTCCGCGGAATTCCTCGGCACGATGATTCTCATTCTCTTCGGCTGTGGAGTGGTGGCCCAGGTCGTCGCGGGCGGTGCGCTCACCGATCCGCCGGGCGGGCTCGGGAATCACGACAGCATCGCCTGGGCCTGGGGGCTCGGAGTCACACTGGGCATCTATGTGGCGGGCCGGCTCAGCGGGGCCCATCTCAACCCCGCCGTGACCGTCTCCCTCGCCACATTCAAGGACTTCCCCTGGAAGAAGGTGGCGCCGTACTCGCTCGCCCAGGTCGCGGGGGCGTTCGTCGCGGCGCTGCTGGTGCGGTGGAACTACACGGAGGCGCTGGCGAAGGCGGACCCGGGGCACACGATCAAGACGCAGTTCGTGTTCTCCACGCTTCCCGCCAACGGCAACCCCGCTCTTCCGGTCCACGAGTGGGGAGCCTTCCGGGACCAGGTCATCGGCACCGCGATCCTCGTGCTGCTCATCTTCGCGGTCACCGATCTCCTCAACACCCCGCCGGGCGCCAATCTCGCCCCGTTCATCGTGGGCCTCATCGTGGTCGCCATCGGCATGGCGTTCGGCACCAACGCCGGATACGCCATCAACCCGGCCCGTGACCTCGGCCCCCGGCTCGCGAGCTTCCTCACCGGTTACGGCGGGGCGTGGCGGGATCAGTACGGGAACTTCTACTTCTGGGTGCCGATCGTGGGCCCGCTGGTCGGCGGGCCACTGGGGGCGTTCGTCTACAAGGTGTTCATCAGCCGTTTCCTCCCCACGGCGGAAGAGGAACCGGAGGGAACCATCCCCCTACCGCCGGGGACGTGACGCCCGGTCCCGTCACCGAGCCCGGACTCAGGAGAGGCAGCATGCCATGGCGGACTTCATCGGCGCAGTGGACCAAGGCACCACCAGCAGCCGCTTCATGATCTTCGATCACGACGGGAACGAAGTGGCCAAGCACCAGTTGGAGCACGAACAGATCCTGCCCCGCCCCGGCTGGGTGGAGCATGACCCGGTGGAGATCTGGGAACGCACCAACTCGGTGATGCAGAACGCTCTGCGTACCGGAGGTCTGAGCGCCACCGATCTCGATGCCATCGGGATCACGAACCAGCGCGAGACCACCGTCGTCTGGGACCCCCGCACCGGTCGTCCGTACTACAACGCCATCGTGTGGCAGGACACCCGGACCGACTCGATCGCCAAGGCCCTGGAGAACGAGGGCCATGGCGAGGTCATTCGCCGCAAGTCGGGTCTGCCTCCGGCCACCTATTTCTCCGGCGGGAAGATCAAGTGGATCCTCGACAATGTCGAGGGGGTCCGCGAGGCTGCGGAACAGGGGCATGCGGTGTTCGGGAACACGGACTGCTGGGTGTTGTGGAACCTCACCGGCGGCCCCGACGGCGGCATCCACGCCACCGACGTGACCAATGCCAGCCGGACGATGCTGATGAACCTGGAGACGCTCGACTGGGACGACGAGTTGCTGGGCATCTTCGGCATCCCCAGGGCGATGCTGCCGGCCATCCACCCGTCCTCCGACGCGGAGGCGTACGGCCGCACACGCACGTCCCGGCCGCTGCGGGCCGCGATCCCGATCACCGGGGTGCTCGGCGACCAGCATGCGGCCACCGTGGGGCAGGTGTGCTTCGAACCGGGTCAGGCCAAGAACACGTACGGCACCGGAAACTTCCTCGTTCTCAACACCGGTACGGAGCTGATCCGGTCACGGCACGGCCTGCTCACCACCGTCGCCTACCAGTTCGACAAGAGCCCGGCCGTCTACGCTCTGGAGGGTTCCATCGCGGTCACGGGGTCCGCCGTGCAGTGGCTGCGGGACCAGATGAAGATCATCAGCGAAGCCGCAGAGAGCGAACGGCTCGCCAGAACCGTCGAGGACAACGGCGGGATGTACTTCGTACCGGCGTTCTCGGGCCTCTTCGCTCCCTACTGGCGCTCGGACGCCCGCGGCGCCATCGTCGGTCTCGCCCGCTACAACACCAACGCCCATCTGGCGCGGGCCACTCTGGAAGCCATCTGCTACCAGAGCCGGGATGTGGTGGAGGCGATGGAGCAGGACTCAGGTGTCCATCTCGATGTGCTCAAGGTCGACGGCGGGGTCACGGCCAACGACCTGTGCATGCAGATCCAGGCGGATGTCCTGGGGGTGCAGGTGAGCCGCCCGGTCGTCGCCGAGACCACCGCGCTGGGCGCCGCGTACGCGGCGGGTCTCGCCACCGGTTTCTGGCGCGACCAGGGCGAGTTGCGGGAGCACTGGCAGGAGTCGAAACGCTGGGAGCCGCAGTGGAGCGACGAGCGGCGCGCCGAGGGTTACGCCGATTGGAAGAGGGCGGTCGAGCGCACTCTCGACTGGGTGAAGGTGGGTTGACGTCAGGGGTCCGACCACCGTACGGGCGTGCACGGCCGGGCACGCCCGTACGGTGTGGTCGGCTCAGGACTCGGTGCGCAGTCCGGCCAGCAGCTGATAGACGGTTTCGGTGCCTTGCCGCAGGGCTTCGACGCCGATGTGTTCGTCGGTGCCGTGCATGCGCTTGAGCATGTCCCGGTTCACGGTGAACGGGTACATGCCGTAGACGGGCACGTTCTGTTCCCGGAACGGCACCGCGCTGGTGACCGCCTCGAACTGGCAAGCGGTGGCCCGTACCCCGGGGTGTGTCCTGCGTACGGCTGTCTGCCAGGCGCGGAAGACGTCCGTGTCATAGCCGGAGTCGGGCACGGCCAGGTAGCCGCGCAGCCGGTCCAGGGCCTGTTGCTCGCTCTCGCCGGGGTTGCCGACCACGGTCAGCGCCGCCCGGTTGCCGATCAGCGAGCGCAGTTCGGCGACGATGCGGCCGGGGTCGTCGGCCCCGGGGAGGAAGGCGGCCCGGAACTCCGCGGTCGCCGTGCCCGGCACGATGCTCGGGTAGTAGCCGGACTGCGCGGAGGTGAAGGCGAGCGTGGTGCGCAGCATCGCGTTGTGCAGCTCAGGGGTCTCGCTGAGCCGTACCACCGCTTCGCCGGCCCTGTCCCGCTGCTGTTCCGTACGGGCGTCGAGCATCTCGCGCAGGGCCTCGGCGAGCGACGGGTCGGTGGTGGCCTCGGCGAGTTCGGCGAAGTACTGCCGGGACAGCGCGTTGGGACGGATGTGTGCGCGCCACTGGCCGAGTTGGTCGAGCACCTCCCCCAGCCGGATCACAGCCTGTCCTGTGAATGGCTTGGACGTGTGGGTGGCGTACGAGGAGGTCTCCAGGCGCAGCAGCAGGGAGCGCTTGTCGTTGCAGGTGAGCGAGGCGATCATGGGCGTCCTGCCGTCGCGCTGGTTGAGCACCCAGCCGCCCTCGGTGATGACCGCGCCCGCCTCGACCTTGCCCGGGTGTTCCGTGAGGAGCCAGCGCACCCCGTAGGGCCCCTGTTCCTCGTCGCAGTCGGACCAGAAGACGATGTCGCGGTCGAAGGTCGCGCCCTCGCGGACATGGCGCAGCAGAGCGGCGACGAATGCGGCGTCGACGCCCTTCATGTCGAGCGAGCCGCGGCCGTACAGCTTGCCGTCCTTGATGTCCCCGGCGAAGGGGTCCGTCGTCCATTTGTCACCGATGGCGGGGACCACGTCGGAGTGGCCGAGCAGGACGAGTGGTTTCTTCCGGGCCGCCCCGCTGCCGGGGACGCGGGCGAAGAAGTGGACGTTGCCTTCCTTGGGGGTGGGCACGATCTCGGTGCCCACCCCGGCCTCGCGGAAGATTTCCTGGAGCATCTGGGCGAACGGCTGGGTGTGCGCACCGTCGCCGGGGTTGCTGGTGTTCTGGCGGATCATGGCCACGGCGAGGACCACGGGGTCGGTGGGATCGCCCTCGAAGGAGATACCGCCGGCGGCGGTCGGCGCGACGGCCGACGCTCTGGGTGTCGTGGCCGGCACCGCAGCGAGGCCCAGCACCGTGCCCGCGACGGCCGTCGCTCCGGCGCCGAGCACGGAACGTCGTGACGGCCGGGCTCCGGGAAGTCCGTCCAGGCAGGCGGAGATGACCGCTGCCGGGTTCTCCTGGTGGGCGTAGTGACCGCCCTCGACGGACAGCAGAGTGCACTCGCCACGGGTCCAGTCGATCCAGCGGCGCACGGTCACTTCGGGCACGTGCGGGTCCTCGGTGGCCCACACCGCGCGCAACTCGACGTGCGGTACGGGACTCCGGCTGCCGTCGTAGCCCGCGGCCAACTGCAGATCGGCGATGACGGGAGGCAGCAGCACCTCCTCGAACTCGGGGTCCGCCAGCAGCTCCGGGTCGGTCAGTCCGGTCCCGGCCGCGAAGGCACGGGCGTCCTCGACGGTCACGTCCCCACCGTCGCCGTGGAAGTCACCGGGGCACTGTCCGGCCACCGCGCACAGCCGCGCGACCGGCACCCCGGAGTCGAGCAGTCGGCAGCACGTCTCGTACGCAAGGAGCGCACCGAGGCTGACGCCGATCAGCACCAGCCGCCGCCCTCCCCGCAGTGCGCGTATCTCGGCCGCCACGGCATCCGCGTAGGCAGTCATGTCCGTGACGGGTTCCTCGTCGACGCGGGTACCGCGGCCCGGCGGGGTGATCAGCGCGAGTGCGGTGTCCTCGGGCAGCCGGCCCCGCCAGTTCGCGAACGTCGAACCGTGGGCGCCGGTGGGTGCGAAGCAGACGGCGAGGGTGCCTGCCTCGCTCTCCGGCCAGGTTTCGCCCGGCACGCTCAACCATGGGACGTTCATGCCTGTTCCTCCTGCTGGATCTCGCGGCACAGCGCAGCGATCGCGGTGACGGTGGGTGCGCCGAGGATCCGGCGCAGCGGGACGCGTCGGCCTGCTGTCGTCGCCAGCCGGTTGGCGAGCCGCACGGCGAGCAAGGAGTGGCCCCCGGCGTCGAAGAAGTTCTGTTCCGCCGAGGCCGGTGGGGCGCCGAGCAGTTCCTGCCAGAGGGCGGCGACAGCGGCCTCGGTGTCTCCGTTCGGGGTGAATCCGGCTGTCTGCTCCTGCCCGATACTCTGCACGAGCGTGCGCAGGGCCGTGCGGTCGAGCTTGCCATTGGTGCTCAGCGGGAGCCGCGGGACCTGCTGGATACGGGCGGGCAACATGTAGTCGGGCAGCCGGTCGCGCAGATAGCCGCGCAGGGCGGCGGGCCCGCTCTCCTCGTCGGCGGTGAAGCAGGCGACGATGCGTGCTTCGCCGCCCTCGCTCTCCGCGTACGCCCCCGCATCGGTGATGTCCGGCGCCTTGCGCAGCGTGGCCTCGATCTCCTCCAGCTCGACGCGGTAGCCGCGTACCTTGATCTGGTTGTCGGTGCGTCCGGTGATCTCCCATACCTCGTCCGGGAGTTGGCGGCCCCGGTCTCCGGTCCGGTAGTACAGGACTCCTGCGTCGTCCGTGGTGAAGCGGTCCTCGCCGTCGCCGCCGAGATAGCCGAGGGCGAGCGGGGGCCCGGAGACCCACACCTCACCCGTCACACCGGATGGCAGCCGTCGGCCGAGGCGGTCGCGGACCGAGAGCGAGGCACTCGCCACGGGTCTGCCGACGGGGACACGTTCGGCGTCCGCGGGCAGTCGGGCGGTGTCGTACGCGGCGACGTTGGAGGCGGTCTCCGTCATGCCGTACAGGTTCAGCAGCGTGGCGTCGGGCCAGACCTCACGGAAGCGCAGGACCGTGTCCACCGGGAGGGTGTCGGCGCCACTGGTGACGAGCACGGGCCGGTGCCCGCCGGGGTGTTTGGCGCTCTCCTCCAGCAGCCCGGCGATCAGCTGCGGGGTCAGGAAGAGATGCGTGATCCGCTCCCGCTCGACGGCGGCGGCGAACAGCACCGGGTCGAGCAGTTCGTCGGTGCCGAGCACGACGGACGGAATGCCCTTCAGCAGTCCGCCCAGCAGCTCCCAGGGCGAGGCGACCAGCGCCAGGGATTTCTGGACGGCCAGTACCGCGTCGTCGGGGAACGGGTGGTCCTGCCACATCCACTCCAGCCGTCCGCGGACCGAACGCCGGCTGATGCGTACGCCCTTGGGGTTTCCGGTCGTCCCCGAGGTGTAGACGATGTGGAACAGCGCGTCGTCGTCGGGCTCCTGCCCGGGGGCCTGGTGCAGCGGGCCGTCGGTGACGGGCGCGAGCGTGACTCGGGGGGCGTCAAGTGTGGGGAACTGATCGAGTCCGGGCTCGGCCAGCACGCAGTGCGGTCCTGTCTCCTCCACCATCCGGCGCTGTCGTCGCACGGGTATCGCCGGGTCGAGCCCGAGGTAGGCCGCGCCCGTTTTCAGCACGGCGAGGACTCCGGCGACGGCGGCGGGGCCGCGCTGGGCGGCAAGTGCCACCAGCGAGCCGGGGCCCGTTCCTTTGGCGGCGAGCCGGGCGGCCAGCCGGCCGCTCCACTCGTCGAGTTCACGGTAGGTGAGGTTGGTGTCGTTGTGGCGCAGGGCGACGGCCCGGGGGTGGGCCGCCACCTGCCCGGCGAAGCGTTCCAGCAGGGTCGGCGTGGTCATCGATGATCGTCTCCGGGCAGCAGGTCGAGGGAACGGATGGTGGTGTGCTCCGCACGCTCCGGGTCGGTCAGGGCCCGCAGCGCGATCAGCGTGGATTCCAGTACGTTGCGGGCTGCCGGGGCGTCGAACAGCTCCTGCTGGTACGCGTACTGCAACAGCAGCCGGTCGGGGCCGTGCGGCTGGACGTACAGCGCGCAGTCGTACTTGGTGTAGCCGGTGTCCAGCTCGACGAAGCGGAACCCGACGTCCGAGGCGGTGGTGGCACGCGCCGGGTACGGCAGCATGTTGAGCATGGTCTGGAAGACCGGTGTCGCCGAGGCGCTGCGTGAGGCGGCCGGAAGCAGCCGCAGTGTCCAGCCGAAGGGGTGATCGGCTGCGGCATACGCGTCGTACACCGTCTCCCGCACCTGTGTGGTGAACTCCGCGAGGGTCGCGGTCGCATCGATGTGCAGACGCAGCGGCAGCATGGCGAGCATGAACGCCGGGACCTCGGCCGCCTCCGGCCGCTCCCGGCCCGCCATCGGGGCGCCGACGATCACCTCGTCCGCGTCGCCGTAGTAACTCAGGGCCAGCGCGTAGGCGGCCAGCAGCGGCACGAATGCGGTGGCGGAGGCGGACAGTGCGGTGTCGCGCAGCCGCTGGGACAGACGCTCGTCGAGGACCGCCTCGGTGATCTCGCCCCGGTAGGTGGGCGTGGCGGGCCGCTGCTTCTGTGCGACCTGCAGTACCGGGAGATCGCCCGAGAGCCGGCGCAGCCAGTACTTCCCCGCCTCGGTGACTTCATCGGTGGCAAGGCGCGCCTCCACATGGTCCAGATAGCGGTCGTACCGCGTGGCGCGCTCGGGGTCGGGGCCGGCCGGCTGCTGTTCGTACAGTTCGGCGAGCCGCTGGAACAGCACGGTGGCGCCCCAGCCGTCGAGGAGCAGCTCGTGCATGGTGACCAGCAGCCGGTGCTGTCCGCCGGGCAGTCGGAACAGCTCGGTCCGCATGGCGGGTTCGGCAAGGAGGTCGAAGGGCTTGGCGGCCTCCTCGGCGGCCACTGTGCGGAACTCGTCCGCGGTGATGTCCCGCGCCGGTCCGGGCGGCGGCACTTCCCAGTGCGGATAGTGGTGCACCACTGCCTGCCCGCCCGGCTCGTCGGTCTCGGCGAACCGGGCGAGGAGCAGCGGGTTCTCGGAAAGCAGCAGCTGCCAGGCCCGCGCCAGCCGTGCCACGTCCAATGGCCCGTCCATTTCCAGGGAGCCTTGGTAGCTGTAGTAGGGGCTGAGCGGGTCGAGTCGCCAGTGGAAATAGACACCGGCCTGCTGCGGGGTGAGCGGCCGGGTCCGCGGGGCCTCCCAGGCATGTTCCGCACGGGTGCCTGCCGCCTGCTGCCGGTGGCGGCCGAGCACGGCGAGTGCGGCGGGGCTGCCGTCGCGCAGCACGTCGCGCAGACCCGCGGCCGATCCCTTCTCCCGCAGTGCCGCGACCAGCCGCATGGCCAGCAGCGAGTCGCCGCCCAGCTCCAGGAACGAGTCGTCCCGGCCGACCCGCCCGGTGCCGAGGAGTTGGGAGACGAGGGCCGCGATCGCGGTCTCCGCGTCGCCGCGCGGTGGTGTGTACGGGCGGCGATCGGGGCGGCTGCGGCGCGGTGGTGCGGGGAGTGCCTTGTAGTCCGTCTTGCCGTTCCGGGTGAGTGGGAGGTCGGGCAGGACGACGAAGGTGTGCGGCACCATCGGCGCGGGGAGCCGTTCGGACAGATGGGCGCGCAGTGACTCCTTCGCCACCTCGTCGCCGGAGGCGGTGACATACGCGACGAGCCGTGGCGGCTGAGCGGCCACCGGGGTGTGGGCGCTCTCGCGGGCCACCAGGGCACCGGCGTCGTCGGGCGTGTGGACGGTGACGGCGCAGGCGGCGATCGCGGGGTGGCCGCCGAGGACCGCCTCGATCTCGGCGAGCTCCATGCGTACGCCGCCGAGCTTCACCTGCCGGTCGACCCGGCCCAGATACTCCAGCCGGCCGTCCGGCAGTACGCGTACGGCGTCCCCGGTGCGGTAGAGGCGCCCGGCGCCGTCGCCGAAGGGGTCGGTGAAGAAGGCACGAGCGGTGCTCTCCGGTTCTCCGAGGTAGCCGCGGCCCACGGCGATTCCTCCGACGAACAACTCGCCGGTCTCCCCGTGCGCACAGGCGTGCCACTCCCCCTCCTCGGAACGAAGCACATACAGCGCTGCGTTTCCGATGGGAGAACCGATCGGCAGATGGCGTACTCCGGCAGCCGGTGAGCCGAGTACGGCATGCGTGACATCGTCCGAACACTCGGTGGGACCATAGGCGTTGAGCAGTCCGATGCCCGGCATGGTCTCGTGCCACCGCCGGGCCAGGGCGGGTGGCAGCTCCTCGCCGGTGGCGATCATCCAGCGCAGCGCGCCGGGCCCGGTCCCTGCGCCCTCATGGGCGTCGAGCAGGAAGCGGACCAGTGTGGGTACGGTTTCCAGCACCGTGGTTCCGTGGCGGCGCAGCTCCTCCAGCAGCAGTGCGCCGTCCTGCGCCTGCTCGTCGCCGAAGATCTGTACGCGGCCGCCGACGAGCAGAGGAGCGAGCATCTGCCAGACGGAGATGTCGAAGCCCAGCGGTGCGGTCTGCGCCAGCCGGTCGTCGGCGGTCAGTCCCAGGTCGTCGACCTTGGCCCACAGATGGTTGAGCATCCCCTGGTGTTCGACGATCGCGGCCTTGGGGCGGCCGGTCGATCCGGAGGTGTAGAGGACGTAGCGCACCTCGTCGGCGGCGGGCGGTGCGGTGCGGATGTACGGAGGGTCCGCCGGTTCCGGTGCCGCGGTGGGGACCCCGGCCGCCCGGGCGCCCTTGACCAGTTCGCCGCAGTCCGCCTCTGCACCGGTGGTCAGCATGAGCACGGCGCCGCTGTCGGTGAGGAGGGACTCGACGCGGGCGGCGGGCCAGCCCGCGTCCACCGGCAGATAGACGGCACCCAGCAGCTCCAGTGCGAGAAAGGTCGTGATGACGTCGCTGCCGCGCCGGCCGCCGACCGCGACGATCTGCCCGGGCGAGATTCCGGCAACCGCCAGCCGTGCGGCTGTGCGACGCATCCGGTCTGCCAACTGGGCGTATTCGATGGATATTGCGCCGTCGTCGATCGCCGTGCGGTCAGGGTGCGTGGCCGCGTACCGCTCGACGTACGCGTGGACTCCCTCGCCGAGCTCGTACGGCTCGCTGCGGGTGAGCGCCAGGGCGACGGCCCGCTCCCGTGCCCCTTCGGCCAGCGGGAGCGTCGGATAGTGCTCGGGTATGCCGGTCACTACGCCCCCTTCTTCTCCGCGACGACGAGCAGATACTCGACGGGCACGCCGGTGCCCCGCTCGTCGGTGGTGTGGAAGCCTTCGGTCATCTCGGCCATCTCCGCTCGCAGTTCCTTCCAGCGCGAGGGCGGCGAGATGGTGTTCTTCGCTGCGATGCAGGGACCGAAGCAGTTCTCGAAGAAGGCGACCAGATCCTCGGCCGTGTCGAACGGGTAGAAGAGTTCCCGGCGTTCGGACGTGACGGTGAATCCGGGGCCGAGGAGTTCGGCGAGATAGTCCGGGGAGCCCCACAGCATGGGCTGTCCCTGATGGCCGTTGGGTGAGGGGAAGTAGGCCGAGAGGATCTCCTGGAAGTGGGCGGTCCAGCTGCGTGCCGTCCAGTTGCACATGCCGATCCGGCCGCCGGGCCGCAGCACCCGGGCCATCTCGCCGGATGACGCGGCGTGGTCGGGCGCGAACTGGATCCCATAGGTGGAGGTCACGAGGTCGAACGAGGCGTCCGAAAAAGAGAGTTCCTGCGCGTCACCGCGGTGCAGCTCCACCTCGACACCGGCACGTGAGAATCGTGCGCGCGCGTCGGGGAAGAACTCGTCGGTCAGATCCAGCCCGGTGACGTCACAGCCGCGCAGGGCGGACAGCAGCGCGACGTTGCCATTTCCTGTGGCGACGTCGAGATGGCGGGTGCCCGGCTCCGGGGCGAGCCGGTCGACCAGCTCGACGGCGCCGGGCCGCAGCAGATCGGCGACGTGCCGGTACTCACCGTACGACCACATGGTGCGGTTGATCTCCTGGACGTATCGATCGATCGTCATGCGGATCCCCCTCAGAGTGTGAGCCGGGCGCCCAGACCGGCGGCTTCGGCGCGGGCGTGGATGCGGTCGGCGACGGCGACGTCGAGGATCGACATACCGAACGGGTTGCTGATCACGATCTCTTCCCGGTCTCGGCGGCCGGGGTGCCGGCCGGCGAGCACATCGCCGAGCGTGCCGTCGACGCGGCGGGCACCGGGTTGTGCGGTGACTCCTTCTCGCGGGGTGCCGTCGGGGCCGAGCAGGGTGCCCGCCCGGTGCATCCGGCCCAGCAGCCGGCGCGGGTCGTCACGGACCAGGCTCCAGTCGTCGACGATCAACGTGCCGGCCGAGAGCACCGCCGCCTCGGTGAGGTCGTCCAGCGAGACATGGCAGACGAGCGCACCCGGACGCAGCCAGTCAGGCTCGATGTAGCCCCGGGTCACCGTCGTGACGGGCACGACGAGTTCGGCGTCCCGCACCGCCTCACGCGGGCCGTCGGCGAGCACCGTCTCGACGTCCGCGGCCCCGGGGAGCGAAGCGATGTACCGGGCGACGGACTTCGCACGGTCGGGCGCCACGTCGTACAGCGAGATTCGGCGCAGCGTGGGCACGGTGCGCAGCAGCAGCGCCACATGCGCCTGTGCGAGCGCGCCGCAGCCGAGGAGTGCCAGCTGTCGTGGCTCCTCCACCGCCAGATGGCGAACGGCGAGTGCGGTCACCGCCGCGGTGCGCATCGCGCTGATGTACGCGGCCTCCATCAGTGCGAGGGGGCGGGCGGTCTCCGGGTCGAGGAGCAGGGTGAAGCCCTGGGAGCGCGGAATGCCACGTCCCGGGTTGCCGATCGAGGCGTTGATGGTCTTCATGCCGATGACCGGTGGCCTGCCGTCCGGGACCAGCGCACCGGGCATGGCCAGCAGTCGGGCCGAGTCGCCCTGCGGCGTGGTCCAGCCGAGGTAGGCCTCCTCGGGTAGGACCGACTGTCCGGCGGAGTGCAGCGTGAGCGCCTCGGCCACCGCCGTCACGATGTCCACGTCGCGGGCCGCCTCGATGACGTCCGCACGGGTCAGATAGCGGAAGTGGCTGTCGGGGTATTGCTCGAAGTCCATTGCGGGCGCAGCTCCTTGGCGAGAGGGTCGGTGGTGGGAAGGGTCCGGGGGTGGTTCAGTCGCCGGCGCCGCGCGGCCCGCGCAGCATCGCGAAGGGGACGAGCGCGCCGAGCAGCAGCACGCAGGCGAGCGCGATCCAGCCGGCCGTACCGAGGGCGAGGACGACGCCGGTCATCAGCACCGGGCCCGCGACTCGGTTGGCGACGGTGCGGCTGGTGTTGAACAGCACCAGGTAGGCGCTGCGCGCCCGCTCGGGTGCCAGGTCGAAGGAGAGGGTCCACGAGGCGCCGACCTGGAGCAGCTCGGCGAACGTCAGAAGGACGACGGCGGCACCGAGCACCAGCGCTGCTTCCCGCGTTCCGAAGCCGGGGGCGGCGGCGAAGGCCAGGGTGCCGCAGCTGAGCAGCAGTGCCGCGGTCGCGTACGAGTACCACGCCCGGCGCGTTGTGCTGTAGCAGCGGTTGAGCGGGTACTGAAGGGCGATGCACAGCACGGTGTTGACGGCGTACAGGATTCCGACATAACGCTCCGGTACGTCGGTCGCGGTGACGAGCCACAGCGGGAAGGCCACGTTGAGCACCGGCATCCAGAGCGACACCAGTGCGTTGTACGCGGTGAAGCCCAGCAGCCGCCGGTCCTTGAGCAGATCCGCGACACGGGCGCTCTCGACAGCGGTCGCGGCTTCCTCTCCCCGGGCGGTGGCGTACACCACAGCCACCATCACATAAGCGAGTGCGCCACCGATCAGCAGCGGCCGGAAGGCCCCGGGCGCTCCGGAACCCAGGGCGACTCCGGCGATCAGCCCGCCCAGACTGATGCCGAGGTTGACGACGGTGCGCTGCACGGCCATCACCTTCGCGCGCAGGCTCTCGGGGGCTCGCGCACCGACGTACGACTGCACCAGTGGGGGCGAGGACTGCTCGGTGACGGCAATGACGGCGACCACGAGGAGAAAGCTCCACCAGCCGTCCACCCACAGATAGCCGACGGTGGCCAGGGCGCGCAGCAGCATCACACCGATCAGCACCGGCTTCGGCCCGAATCGACCGGCCAGCCGGGCGATGGGCACGGCGGCGGCGATGGCGACGGCTCCGCCGATCGTCAGGCCGGTGCCGACGGACGACGTGCTGAGATGAGCGACCTTGACGAAGTAGATGGTCGAAACGGCGAGGAACAGTCCCGTACCGGTCCACTCGATCAGCGTGGCGCTCTGGACCAGCGGCAGAAACTGCCGGTAGTCGGGGCCCGTCCGCCGTCGGTCAAGGGTGGTGCTCGTGCTCATGGTCAGTGCTCCTGGTGCTTTCGGTCGAAGAAGAGACCTTCGCGGCGCAGTTGTTCCTCGGCGGCCGTGATCTCCTTGACGACGCCCTGCTCGGTCGCCCAGTCGTCGCAGTAGAGGGTGTCGCGGTATTTGCCGCCGCCGTCGGCGGCCAGGCAGACTGCGAGCCGGTCGTCCATGCGGCCGTTCTCCAGGTCGGTCAGCAGCGCGCGTACGGCGCAGCCGCTGGATCCCCCGAGTGCGAGTCCCACGTCCTCGGCGAGGATCCGGCAGACGGCGATCGCCTCGATGTCGTCGACGTGCACGGCACGGTCGTAGCCGTGCGGCCCCTTGAGGAAGGCGGACGGCCGGCTGGCTCCGATGCCCGGCAGCAGCCGGCGTCCGGCGCTGCCTGCGACGGCCAGCGAACCGCGTACGTCCACGGCGACCGCGGCGACGTCGGGCCGGTGCCGGCGCAGATGTGCGCTGATGCCGGCGAGGGTGCCACCGGTGGAGACCGGCACGTACACCGCGCCGAGTTCCGGTCCCGCCTGCTCGGTGATCTCGGGTCCGGTGGTGCGGCGGTGGATGTCGGGCGAGGCCCAGTTCTCGTACTGGTTGGGCCAGCGGTATCCAGGGTTCCGGTCGCACAGGTCGCGCACCCTGCGCAGCCGGCTCAGCAGGTAGCCGCCGTGTCCGTCCGGTTCGTCGACGACGATCACCCCGGCGCCGCGTTCGGTCAGCATGGTGCGGGTGGCGAGCGGGGTCTTGGGATCGACCACCGCGAGGAAGACGCAGTCGATGGAGGGTAGTAGCCGGGCCAGGGCCAGGCCGAGATTGCCGGAGGTGGATTCCACCACCACCGTGCCCGGGGTGAGCGGTCGTTCGTCATGCAGCGCCTGTAGCAGCCCGATGGCGCTGCGGTCCTTCACCGATCCGGTGGGGCCGTGTTCTTCGAGTTTCAGTCCCAGACGCCGCACCCGGTCCCGGTAGGCGACGTCCAGGTAAAGTAAGGGAGTCCTGCGGAGGGCCCGTGCCAGGACGGGTTTGACACGCGGCACTGCTTCCCCCTGTGCGATGCGTCGTTGACCTCTTCCATGGTTCGACCGGCCTGCCCCGCTGCGCGCACTCAGACCTTAGGCGTGCATCCCCCGGTGTCACCACGCCACTGCCCGGCGCGCGTGTCGCTCTTGGCCAGAACAGCGCTTGACGCCTCTTCGCGCCCCTCCGCATCCCTGCTGAGGCTCCCAGCGCCGACGCGTGGACGACTCGGTGGTCCGCCGCGCACAGGGTGCGGTCGGCAATTCGAAATGGCCGGTTCGGTACAGCACCTGTCGGTGCTGCCGGACCCGCACGACGAGAACCGTCCCGCCGCTGTGCCAGAACGGTTCCGTCGCTGTGCGGTCGGAGCCCGACGTGGTGGCCCGGACTGCCGGACAGAGGCCGTCCGGGTCACCGACATGCCCGGTGATCTCCCTTGCCCTGCAACCGGATCCTGCGTGCAAGCGGGCATGCCATGGGATCCGGCGCAGGGCGGCGGGCCGTCAGCAGATCCGCGGCAGTTGCTCCCCGACCGGCAGGTCGACCACCCGTGTACCGCCGAGCCCGGTGCGGGCCACCACCATGCCCGGGTGGGCGTCCACCACCTCACCGATCACTGCCGCGTCCCGGCCCAGCGGGTGTGCACGCATCGCGTCCAGGATCGCCTCGGCGTGTTCACGCGGTACGAACGCCACCAGCTTCCCCTCGTTGGCGACGTACATCGGGTCGAGTCCCAGGATGGCGCAGGCATTGGCCACCGGCGGGGGGACAGGGACGTCTCGCTCCTGGATCACGACGCCTGTGCCCGACGCCGCCGCGATCTCGTTGAGGGATGCGGCGAGCCCCCCACGGGTGGGGTCGCGCAGAACGTGCAGGTCTCCGGTGACCGCGAGCATGGCCTCCACGAGTCCTCCCAGGGCCGCGCAGTCGCTTTCGATCTCGACGCCGAACTCCAGTCCCTCGCGCACGCTCATGATCGCCACGCCGTGGACACCGATCGCCCCGTTGACGATCACGACGTCACCCGGGACGACACGCTGCGGACGCAGGTCGACGCCGGCCGGGATGAGGCCGATGCCGGCAGTGTTGATGAAGATGCCGTCGCCGTGACCGGCTTCGACCACCTTGGTGTCCCCCGTCGCCACCTCGACGCCCGCGTTGCGCGCGGCGGCGCCGAAGGCTTCGGCCACGCGCGCGACGACGGAGAGCTCGACGCCCTCCTCCAGGATGAATCCGCAGGACAGATAGGCGGCACGCGCACCGCTCATGGCCAGATCGTTGAGGGTGCCGTTGACCGCGAGGTCGCCGATACTGCCACCGGGGAAGAACAGCGGCCGCACCACGAACGAGTCGGTGGAGAAGGCCAGGCGGGCGCCGCCCAGCGACACCGTTGCCGAATCGCCCATCTGCGCGAGCACCTCGCCTCCGAAGGCGGGGGCGAAGAGGTGCTGGACCAGCTCGGCGGAGAGCGCGCCGCCACCGCCGTGGCCCATCACGATGCGCGGGTGATCCCGCAGTGGGGCCGGGCACGTCCATGCCGTGGGATCGAGCGGCGGGATACCGGAGGGAGGCGTCGCCGAAGCGGTTACGTCACCGCGCGTGGGGGTCTCGACGGTCTCAGCCAACGGGGCTCGCCTCCACAGGTGCGGTCTTCTTCATGTCCAGCCGCCGGTAGAGGTAGTACGCGGCGCAGGCGCCCTCGCTGGAGACCATGGTCGCTCCGAGCGGGGTGCGAGGAGTGCAGATGGTGCCGAATGCCTCGCATTCATGCGGCTTCAGCAAGCCCTGCAGAACCTCTCCGCTGCGGCACTGAGCGGGCTCACGGGTATCGATACCGGTCACCGAGAAGCGGTATTCGGCGTCGTAGTCCCGATAGCGCGGGGAGAGCCGCCAGCCGCTGCCGGGGATGACGCCGATGCCGCGCCAGGACCGGTCGGTGACCTCGAAGACGTCCTCCAGCATGGCCAGAGCGGCGGGGTTTCCCTCTCGGCGCACTGCGCGCGGGTAGGCGTTGTCCACCGTGTGTTCACCGCGTTCCAGCTGGGCCACGGTACGGCGCACGCCCTCCAGGATGTCCAGCGGTTCGAATCCTGTCACCACGATCGGGACGCCGAACCGTTCGGCCAGCCGGGGATACTCGCCCACGCCCATCACGCTGCACACATGTCCTGCGGCGAGGAATGCCTGCACTCGGCAGCTCGGCGACTGCATGATCGCCTCGATCGCCGGTGGCACCCGGACATGGGACACCAGCAGACTGAAGTTGCGGATGCCGAGCCTGCGGGCCTGATAGACCGTCATCGCGTTGGGAGGCGCCGTGGTTTCGAAGCCGATTCCGAAGAAGACGACCTCCCGATCCGGGTTCTCCCGGGCAATCCTCAGCGCGTCGAGCGGGGAGTAGACGACTCGTACGTCGCCGCCCTCGCTGCGGACCCGGAACAGGTCCCGGCCAGTGCCGGGAACGCGGAGCATGTCGCCGAAGGAACAGAAGATCACCTCCGGGCGGGAGGCGATCTCCAGCGCCTTGTCGATGACCTCCAGAGGGGTGACGCACACCGGGCAGCCCGGTCCGTGGATCAGCTCGACCTCGTCCGGCAGCAGTTGATCGATGCCGTGCCGGATGATGGTGTGGGTCTGCCCGCCGCAGACCTCCATCAGCGCCCACGGCCTGGTCACGGTGGCCCGGATCTCGTCGAGCAGCCGCCGGGCCAGTGCGGGGTCCTGGAATTCGTCGATGTACTTCACTGCTGCGCCTCCTGGGCCGCTTCACCGGCACCGGGCAGCGGCAGCCCGCCCGCCTCTGCCGCCATTTCCCACGGGTCGCCGAACTCTTCCTGAAGCATGCCGAGTTGAGCAAACAGCTCCAGTGTCTGCCGGGCCGACTCCTCGTCCAGTTTCTGCAGGGCGAACCCCACGTGGACGATGGCGTACTCGCCGACCTGGAGGTCCGGCAGATACTCCAGACATGCTTCCTTGACCACTCCGCCGAAATCGACGGTGGCCATGCGTGTGCCGTCCCGTTCCTCGATTTCCAGTACTCTGCCGGGCACCGCCAGGCACATGGCTTCTCCTTGCTGTGGTTGATCCGCCTGCCCGGTCCTGCCGGGACACGCCGTCAGTGGATGGCCGCACTCCCCTGCGCCGCGCCGATGCGGCCATCAAGTGTTCCGGCGGCGCGGGTTCGGGCGGCCACCATCACCTGCCCCAGTGCCAGCCCTCCGTCGTTCGGGGGGACCTGGTGGTGCAGCAGGACAGTGAAATCGTCTCCGCGAAGCGTCCGGGCGCAGGCCGAGGAGAGCCGGGTGTTGGCGAACACTCCGCCGGTCAGGGCAACGGTGTCCAGGCCGTGCCGCTCACGCGCCAGGACGCAGGTGCTGCGCACGAGGGCGGCGACCGACTCGTGGAAGCGTGCGGCGATGACGCCCGGCGCAGTACCCGCGCGCACGTCCTCCACCACCGCCGACAGTACGGGCGCGGGGTCGGCGATCAGCGCGCTCCCGCTGTCCGGTGCGGGAGCACGCAGCACAAAGCCGTACCCCGCGCAATCGTCCTCGGCCGCCTGGAGCGCGGCGGTTTCGAGTTCGACGGCGGCCTGGGCCTCGTATCCGGCCCGGTGACAGATGCCGATGAGGGAGGAGACGGCGTCGAACAGCCGGCCCATGCTGGAGGTGGGGACACAGTTGAGATTCCGCTCCAACTGCCTTGCCAGGACATCCAGTTCGCCGGGCGGGCAGGCCGCGGTGCACGGCAGGTCCTGCGTCCAGCGGATTCCTGCCGCGTGCAGATGTGCCAGGGCCATGCGGTAGGGACGCCGTACGGCGGCGTCGCCGCCCGGCAGAGGAACATACGCGAGATGCCCGAACCGGTGGTATCCGTCGTAGTCCGCCAGCAGGATCTCTCCGCCCCACACGGCCCCGTCGTCGCCGTAGCCGGTGCCGTCGAACGCGACGCCGATCACCCGCCGGCTGCCGTCGAGGCCGTGTTCGGCCATTGCGGAGGCGATGTGTGCGTGATGGTGCTGTACGTGTACGACCTGCCGTTCACCGGCCAGACGACGGGTCAGCTGTCCCGAGCGGTATCCGGGATGGCTGTCGACGGCCAGGACTGCGGGTCGCACCCCGGTGATGGTCTCCAACTGCTTTCCGGCGTCCTCGAAGGCATGCTGTGTGGCGAGGTCATCCATGTCACCGATGTGGGCGGACGGCCAGGCTCTGCGCCCCTCCGCCAGGCACAGGGTGTTCTTGAGGTCGCCGCCCGCAGCGAGGATCGCCGGTACCGGGAAGGGCAGTTCGACGGGCCGGGGGGCGTAGCCGCGCGAGCGGCGTACGGTCAGCAGTTCCCCGTCACAGACGCGTACGACGGAGTCGTCGCACGGTACCTGGATCGGTCGGTCGTGGGTCAGCCAGGCGTCGGCCAGTCGGGCGAGCCGGTCCAGCGCTTCGGCGTCGTCGGTGACGATCGGCTCCCCGGCAACGTTGCCGCTGGTCATCACGAGAAGGCGCGGCCCGGCCGGGTCGCCGGGCAGGCCGAGGAGCAAGTGGTGCAGGGGGGTGTAGGCAAGCATGACGCCGAGATCGGGGCTGCCCGGGGCGACGTCGTCCGACGGTGCCGGGACGTCCGGCCCGAGGACGGCGCGGCTGCGGCGCCTCAGCAGGACGATCGGCCGGACGACGCCGGTGAGCAGGGCCCGTTCCTCCGCGCCGGCATGGACGAGGTGTTCGATGTCGCCGATGTCGCGGGCCATCAGGGCGAACGGCTTGTCTCCACGGGCCTTGCGGCGGCGGAGTGCGGCCACGGCCCGGGCGTTGGTCGCATCGCACGCGAGGTGGTATCCGCCGAGCCCCTTGACGGCGAGGATCGCGCCGCCGGCCAGGAGTCCGCGAGCCTCGGCGACCGGGTCCGTGGCGGTGATACGTCGCGGAGCCTTGTCCGGGTCCGGGTACGCCACCAGCAGATCGAGGCGCGGTCCGCATCGGTGACAGGCGACCGGCTGGGCATGGAAACGGCGGTCCGCGGGGTCCGCGTACTCGCGCGCGCAGTCGGGGCACATGGGGAAGCGGGCCATGGTGGTGTGCGCACGGTCGTACGGCAGATCCGTGACGATGGTGAATCGCGGGCCGCAGTTGGTGCAGGTGATGAAGGGGTGCCGGTGGCGCCGGTCCGCCGGGTCCTCCAGCTCGGCGAGGCAGTCGTCGCAGGTGGCCACGTCCGGAGGGACCAGCGTGCGGGAAGGTCCGCCGGTCCGGGAGGCGACGATGGCGAATCCGGCACCGCCCGCGGCGGGGACTTCCCTGTGCTCGACGGAATCGAGAACGGCCATGGGCGGTGCGTCCGTGGCGATCCCTTCGCAGAACAGGGCCACGGCAGCAGGTGAGCCCTCGACTTCCGCGACGACGCCCTCGGGGGTGTTGGTGACGTGTCCCGCCAGGCCCATCGCCAGCGCGCGCGTGTACAAGTAGGGACGGAAGCCGACGCCTTGGACGACGCCCCGGACGGTGACCCGGCGACGCTGCGTCGGCTCACCCACGACCGGGCCGGACCGTTGGGCCGTCACGCGCGGGTCTGAGCCATGGCACCGGACACGTCCGTCGCGGCGCCCGGCTCACCCCGGCCTGCGTGCGTGTGGGGGTGGTCGTGAGAAGTCTCGCCGGGCTCTGTGTGTGTATGCGTGTGCGTGGAGTGGTGCTGCTGGGCCATGACAGGCCGGTGGACCGGGGTTCCGTTCGCGGCGTCCAGCGCCCGTTCGAGGAGCGCCCCTACGCCGTCACCGCTCCGGACAGAGGTGAGAAGCACCTCCACACCGGGGTTGACCTGCTCGACGTGGGCCCGGAAGGCGTCCTCGTCGAAGGCCACAGCCTCGGCGATGTCCGTCTTGGTGACGAGCACCAGGTGCGCCAGCCCGAAGGCGGTGGGGTATTTCAGCGGCTTGTCCTCGCCCTCGGTGACCGAGGCGAGGACGACCCTCAGGGTTTCGCCGAGATCGTACGAGGCCGGGCAGACCAGGTTGCCGACGTTCTCCACGAAGAGGAGTCGGGTGTCCTCGGGCAACCACCCGTCGAGGTGTCCGCCCAGCATCCGGGCCTCCAGGTGACAGAGGCCGTCGGTGAGCACCTGCTTGACCGGGGCTCCGGAGCGGGCCAGGCGCCTGGCGTCGTTCTCGGTGGCCAGGTCGGCGGTCAGCGCCGCGACGGGGACGCCCGTCTCACGGGCCAGAACCAGTTCGCGTTCGAGCAGTGCCGTCTTCCCACTGCCCGGGCTGGAGAGCAGATTGACGACCGCGGTGCCGCGGGCGGCAAGTTCGGTGCGCAGGCGGTGCGCCGTCGTGTCGTTCTTCGCGAGTACCGCCTGCTGCAGATCGACCACACGGCACATGGTTCAGCGCTCCTCGGAAATCGGTTCACGGGTAGGTCTTTGCGCAGGTCCTTCGTCCCACTGGACGTCGGCGATCTGCAGTTCGCGGCCCGAGAGCAGCTCCGCGGTCGCCTCGCCGCACAAGGGGCAGCACAGCTGCGGAGGCATTCCGACCGCCCATTCGTCCGCACAGGGCGCGCAGCGTGCTGTCGCCCGTACGGAGTCGACCACCAGCTCCGCGCCTTCCAGAACGGTCCCGGCGCAGGCCAGTTCGAAGCAGAAGGACAGTGCGTCGGGGACCACTCCGGCCAGCTCACCGACCTGGAGCCGGACGGATGTGACGGCGACGGCGCCGCCGGCCAGGGCTGCTTCTTCCACCTGGCCGACGACGGCCATGGCGATGGACATCTCATGCATGGGTCTCCGTCCTGCCCGCGTCATTACACCGGGGGGTTGCGGCCGCGGCCGGGCTGGCTCGCCGACACCGGACGGTACGTACGTCATTCGGTGCAGCCCAGGACCTGACGGTTCGGGGTGCCGTCACATGCACCGCATGCGCACGTAGCGCTTGAAGTCGGGCAGTACCTGAGCCACGAGTGCGGCAACGGCGACGGCGACCGCGCCGCCGATGATGATCTTCTTCATGACGGTGTTCATCTCCTCAGTTGTTGGCCTGGCCGACCGCCGACTGTGCGGTGGGCGCAATCCGTTCGTCGTCCCGCACAAGGCGCAGGACCATGTTCACGGCCTCCGGTACCGCAGCGGCCACGGGACCGCTGAGGCCGATGCCCTCTTCGACGCAGGCGGGTTCGCATCCGACGACCAGCGTGCGTCTCGGGGGGATGCAGCCCGTCCCGGCACACAGGGTCTCCAGCAGGGCCAGGACCGCGTCGGGGGACATGCGGTGGCCGTCGAGCAGGGCTTCCTGCGGCGCGATTCGGCCGGGCCGGTCGGCCTCGATCAGATACAGCGTTCCGGGATCGCCGCCGCGTTCGGTGGCATCGATCAGGACCAGCGTGTCGTATCCGTCGAGGAGCTGGTATGCGAGGTGGACTCCGCGCACCCCGATGTCCACCGCTTCGACGTGGCCGGGCAGGGGTCCTGACGCCAGTCGTCGTACGGTCTCGACTCCGAAGCCGTCGTCGCCGAGGAAGATGTTGCCGACGCCCGCCACCAGAGTCGTCGGTCTCTGCTCCGACGGCGCTGTCATGCGTCCTCCAGTGGCGCGACCTCGTCGGGCTGGAAGTACAGGAACCGGCCTTGCTCTCGCCGGATGTCCGCACCCGGATCGCCCTCCACGGTGACCGCCAGGTGCACTCCCCCGTCCACGTCGTGGAGTACTGCTTCGACCAGTGCGCTGCGACCTTGCAGAAAGAGGTCCTGGGCGTCGGTGCGGCGCAGGCCCGGCCGCAGGAGTACGCGGCTGCCCGCGCCCACCGACCGGCCGTCCACCAGGATCCGGTCGTGTGCCGGGTCGGCGCCGGCGTCGGCGGCCGGGTCCCACCACGGCTGGTCCGGCCGGATCAGGTCGTACTCCTCGGACCCTTCCGGCGTGTGCGGAAATCCGTCGGACGGAACGGCCGCGGGCGCACCCGGCTCGGTGACTTCCCGCAGGGCCCGCACCGCGCCGTGCAGCCGCTCCAGGACCTCGGGGGGCATCGAGTCGGCCAGGTCGATCACGGCGGCCGCCCGGTCGTCCGTCCCCCGGGCCTCGCGCTTCTCCTGGTCCGTCAGGGCGGCCGTGCGCAGCGCGAGGATCTCGTCGATCTCCGTGGAGTCGTACAGCGCTCCGGGGCTCTCCGGGGCGATGGCCGGGTGGTCCTCAAGGATGATCGGGGACGAGAGCATCAGGTCCGCGCGGCCGGGCTCTCCCGCGAGTACGGGCCAGGTGTGCAGATTCCGGCAGCCCGCGACTGCTCCCTCGGCCCACTCGGGAGGGTCCGTCATCGACAGGAACGAACCTGCGCTCAGGCCCAGGAGAAGATGGGCGGCCACCAGTGACCTGGGCAGAGCGGCGTCGCGGTCGGCGTCACCGGCGCACGGTGTCCACGCGCTGGTGTTCTCCACGACGGCGGTGAGCCGCATCGCCCGGTACGGGCCGTCGAGTTCGGCAGCGGACAGCCGCACCGCTCCGCTGATCGCCTCGCAACGGCGCACCAGACGGCCCACGATCCTGCCGTCCTCGTCACGGACGGTTTCGTGCTCCTCGCGTGCCGGGCGTGTGAAGGGGACGACGACTCCGTCGCCGGAGAGCTCGGCCACGGTGGCGAGCACTTCGACCCGTTCCTCCGCACCCTCGTCCCACGGAACCAGGACCCGGTCGGTGAGGTGGAGTTCGGGGACGGTCTCGAAGGTGCCGTCGTCGCGGAGCTGCTGCACGGTGCGCCGTTGG
Organism: Streptomyces sp. Ncost-T10-10d; assembly: GCF_900091955.1. Lineage (GTDB taxonomy): Bacteria > Actinomycetota > Actinomycetes > Streptomycetales > Streptomycetaceae > Streptomyces. The sequence continues at coordinate 6,362 of NZ_FMDF01000142.1, read as the reverse complement.
GCGTGCAGGAACCGCGCCTCGGCTGCCAGAGTCGCGTCGGTCTTCGGTTCCATCAGGCACTCGGTGTACTGGAAGTCGTGCTCTTCGGCGGCTGCCGTCCAGGCCGGCGGTACGAGCACCCCGAACTGCCAGCGGAGCCGGTTCTTGGCCGCCGACGCCCGGTACGGGTACAGGACGTAGCCCTCGAAGAGGACGGCGTCGGCCACGCCCCGGGCGGCGGCGAAACGGGATTCCAGCGCGGGGGTGAGCGCGGATGTGGTCATTGCGCCGTCCTCTCGGCGAGCCCGGCGAGCCCGGCGTCGGCGAATGCCCGGTCCGCCGGCGGGAGGGCCGTGGTCCCGGCCGCGTCGAGAAGCGCCCGGACGGTCGCCTCCCAGGAGGGCAGTGCGTGCCGGGAGCGGAATGCGATCAGGTCACTCATGGTGTCGCGGGGAAGCCGGATCCAGCCGCACCCGGGGAAATGCTGGTCGACCATCTCCTGCCACACCGCCACCGGCATCCGGAAGGGCGCCTCCAGGTCCCAGGGCACCGGCTCGACCCGGAAGCCGCCGGAACCGGTGAAAGCGGTTCCGGAGAAGAGCATCAGGAGCGGTACCTCACCATCCGTCAGCGCGTTCAAGTACCGTGTCGCGGCGATCTCCAGGTCATACGTACAGGGCACGACGACGTCCGTCTCGGTCGCCCCGGTGAACGCGGGAACCATGACCGGAACCTGGGCGAACTGCACGGGCTGGAGTGTGCTGCCCCAGCGTGAACGCTCTCCGAACAGGTCCGTCAGGCCCTCGGCCTCCGTCGTTTCGTAGCCGCGCCGGGCCGGCTCGATACGGATCTGGCAGCGCAGCGCGAGTGCGTGCACCCGCGCCTCTTCGGATGCGGTGATGCGCAGCCGGAAGACCAGGGTGGGGCCGGCGGCGTACGGGTCGGCGCGTACGCCGGTGCAGGTGAAGGTGAAGTCGGTCATGGTCGTAGCTCCCCCACCGTTGCCTCGGCCCGGCGTTCGACGTGTTCGAAGAAGGCCTGCAGATCGGCACGGGCCTCGGCTCCTCCGTCGAAGCCCTGCCACAGCAGGCGCATGCGTCCCACCAGCTCATAGCAGATGTCGATCGGTACCAGATAGCACTCGGCCCGGCCCTCGGTGCGGCGCAACAGCAGTGCTTCCACATCGGGTTCGAGCAGCTGGGAGAGACGGCTGCCGCCGAGGACCGTCTGCCAGGTCGACGGATCGAGTTCGCTCTCGGTGGCTCCGGCGGGGCTCGGGTAGAGCGCCACCAGCCGGTCCAGTGCGGCGTTCCGGAAGAAGAAGGCGACGCTGACCGGGATCTGCAGGAGTTCCCACGCGTTGTCGTCGAGACGGTGGTCGTGGTCGGCCAGATAGCGGTCCGGGACGCTCAGGAACCGGCCGTGGGCGGCGCCGGGCCGCTCGAAGAGCAGGGAGCACGGGGTGCAGGCGCACGCCAGGGAACGCTCCTCGGTGTCCACCAAATGCCGGTGGTTCCCCTCGGCCACCGGCACTCCGCACAGTTCGCAACGCTCCTGCCGGGGTTCGCGCGGTGCCGCGAACCGCCGCAGCGTGTGCACGCCCGAGGCGGGCGCGGGCCGCCCGGCCCACGTCATGGGCGCGCTCATGACGTTCCGGCCGAGGCCGGCCGGGCGGTTGCCACGCCCTGCGGCGGGCGGGTTCCGATCTGAAGGAGTGCCGGCTCCCGAGTGGCGGAGGCGGGCTCCATCTCCACGGTGGTCACCTCCGGTGCGAAGCAGGCCAGGGAGTTCTCGACGGACGGCTGCGCCGACGACGCGCCGGTGCAGCCGCATCCGCCCGCGTCGGCGCTCCGCAGGCGCAGAGTGCCCGTGCTCTCGTCGAAGCTCACCACCTCGACGGGGTCGCGGACGGCCGCGAGGGCCCGCCCGATGCGGGTACCCATGTCCTCGGGATGCAGGTCATGCAGGACCAGCAGGCTCGACACGAGGTCGTCGCCCAGGAGTTCTTCCAGCGTGTCGCCGGTTTCGCGGCCCGGTGCGGCCTGGAGCCCGTCGAGGATCCGGGCCAGCCCGGCGCCGTAGAAGTCCATCAGGACCCGCACGAGTTCCTCGGCCACCGCGGAGGTCTTCCGGTCACCGGCCGCCGTCAGTTGCCCGAGCACCTCTTCGATGCGACGTCCGGCCTGCTCCGCGTCCGGCGACTTCGTCGCCGCGGAATGTGTTGTCGCGCTCATCCGCCCAGTCCGCTCAGCCCGGTGGGCACATGCATCTTCTGCACCGTCTTGCCCCCACCGACGTACATGTGGACGCCGCACGGGAGACAGGGGTCGAAGCTGCGCACGGTGCGCATGATGTCGATGCCCTTGAAATTCTCCGGCGGGTTCTCCTCGAAGATCGGCGTGTTCTGCACGGCGTCCTCGTAGGGACCGGGAGTTCCGTAGGTGTCCCTGGTGCTGGCGTTCCACGGCGTCGGAGGGTAAGGGTGATAGTTGGCGATCTTGCCGTCCCTGATCACCATGTGGTGCGACAGCACGCCGCGTACGGCCTCGGTGAATCCGACGCCGATGCTCTCGTCCGGGACGTCGAACTTCTCCCAGGTCTGGGTACGTCCGGCGCGGACCTCTTCGAGTCCCTGCTCCGCACAGTGCAGCGCGATCGCGGCCGCGTACGCCTGGAAGTAGGTGCGGGCGCGGTTGCGCTCCAGCGCGTTGCTCCACTTCGGGATCTTCCACTCGAAGGTGGTCTCGGGCTTGGTCATCGTGCGCGGCAGGTTGATGACGACGCTGTGACCGGTGGCCTTGACGTAGCCGACGTCGACGAGTCCGGAGAGTGCGGTGGACCACAGCCGGGCGATGGGGCCGCCGCCGGTGTCGAGGGCCAGGTGGTCCTTGCCGTCGAACCAGCGCGGCGACATCACCCAGCTGTACTTGTCGTCGAAGTTCCGCTTCTGCGGCGCCGGGATCGTGTGCTGGTTCCACGGGTGGCGGGGGTCGACCGGGTTGCCGAGCGGGTCGTGGGTGACGAACTGCTCCTTGCCCTCCCAGTCGTCGTAGTACGAACTGCCGAGCAGGATCCGGATGCCGAGGTTGATCTCGGTCAGGTCATTGGTGACCAGCTTGCCGTCCACGATCACACCGGGGGTGACGAACATCCTCCGTCCCCAGTCGCTCATGTTGGCGTACGTGAAGTCGCAGTGCTCAGGGTCGTTGAGCGCTCCCCAGCAGCCGAGCAGCACCCGTCGGCGGCCGACCTCTTCGTACCCGGGCAGGGCCTCGTAGAAGAAGTCGAACAGGTCGTCGTGCAGGGGCACGACCCGCTTCATGAACTCCACATAGCGCATGAGGCGGCTGAGGTAGTCCGTGAAGAGCTGGACGGAGGCGATGGTGCCCACGCCGCCCGGGTAGAGCGTGGACGGGTGCACATGGCGCCCCTCCATCAGGCAGAACATCTCCCGGGTGTAGCGGCTCACCTGGAGGGCCTCGCGGTAGAACTCGCCCTCGATGGGGTTGAGCGACCGCATGATGTCGGCGATCGTACGGTAGCCGTGCTCCCCGGCGTGCGGCGCTTCGGTGCGCTCGGCCAGTTCCAGGACACCGGGATTGGTCTCGCGGACCATCTTTTCGCAGTAGTCGACCCCGACCAGGTTCTCCTGGAAGATGTTGTGGTCGAACATGTACTCCGCGGACTCGCCGAGATTGATGATCCACTCACCGAGGTGCGGCGGCTTCACTCCGTACGCCATGTTCTGCGTGTACACGGAACACGTGGCGTGGTTGTCGCCACAGATCCCGCAGATGCGGCTGGTGATGAAGTGCGCGTCCCGGGGGTCCTTGCCCCGCATGAAGACGCTGTAGCCGCGGAAGACCGACGAGGTGCTGTAGCACTCCGCGACCCGCTTCTGCTTGAAGTCGATCTTCGTGTGGATACCGAGACTGCCCACGATCCGGGTAATCGGATCCCAGGCCATCTCCACCAGGCCGCTGCCGTCGCCGGCCGCCTTCGTTTTCGGTGCCATCGTGTGTGCCGTAGCCCTTCTGAGAAGCGTGAGGTGGGGTCGTCACCGGAAGGTGTGGGGTGCGATCGGAGTCCTCGGCGTGTTCACCACGGGGGCCGGTAGCCGGTCGTCAGCCGACCCCTCTTGTGCCGCCACTTCGGCTCCGCGTCCACGGTCTTCGCCGTGATCGCACGGAGCCTGCGGACGACCGCGCCGTACGCGCCGCTGGCGGTGGCGGAGACCTTGGCGCCCGGCGGTTCGTCCATGAACGGCATGAACTTGTCGGGGAAGCCCGGCATGGTGCAGGCGATACAGATGCCGCCGACGTTCGGGCAGCCTCCGATGCCGTTCATCCAGCCGCGTTTGGGTACGTTGCACTTGACGACCGGGCCCCAGCAGCCGAGCTTGACCAGGCACTTGGGCGAATCGTAGGTCTGGGCGAACTCACCCTGCTCGTAGTAGCCGGCCCGGTCGCATCCCTCGTGCACGGTGGCGCCGAACAGCCAGGCCGGACGGAGCTTGTCGTCCAGCGGGATCATCGGAGCGGATCCCGCCGCCTGGTACAGCAGATACGTCAGGGTCTCCGAGAAGTTGTCCGGCTGGATCGGGCAGCCCGGCACGCACACGATCGGGATGCCGGCCTTCGACTTCCAGTCCCAGCCGAGATAGTCGGGCAGGCCCATGGCCCCGGTCGGGTTACCGGCCATCGCGTGAATGCCGCCGTACGTGGCACAGGTGCCGATGGCGACGACCGCAAGGGCTTTGGGCGCCAGCCGGTCGATCCATTCGCTGGTGGTCATCGGCTGGCCGGTCTCCGGGTTGTCACCGAAACCGCACCAGTACCCCTCCGGCTTGATCGTCTCGTTCGGGATGGAACCCTCGACGACCAGGACGAAGGGATCGATCTCGCCGCGCTCGCCCTTGAAGAACCATTCGATGAACGTGTCCGCACCGCCCACGGGGCCGCATTCGAAGTCGATCAGCGGCCAGTGGACCTCGATCTTGGGCAGACCGGGCAGCGCACCGACGACGATCTCTTCGATGCTCGGCTGCATCGCGGCAGTCAGGGCCACCGAGTCGCCGTCACAGCTCAGCCCCGCGTTGATCCAGAGGATATGGATCGGGGACTCTTCTCCGGTGGCCGCAGCAGGTGCGTCCACCGTGTTCGACGTTGTTGCATCCATGAGGATGCCTCCCTGGAAAGAGACACACGAAGGCCGACATATCGACCTTCACTGTTCTTGGTACCAAGCGCCCGGTGCGAGTACGCCATGGTGTGCCGCCAGTCCGGTGACGTCGGGCTCCCGGGCGGGCCGGTCCACCGCGGATCTGCCGGTCGAGGCCGGGGCGAGGTGCGACGGCCGGCCCGACGGAGGATCCTTGAGCACGAACGCACGCCGAAGTGCGTGATAGGGCGACCGAAGGTCGAAGAAGGTCCGCCGCATCACAGCCAGCTCCTCCTCCCGGTAGTGGACCAGGGGGTCTGTCGGCCTCGTCCCGGTCCCGTTCGGCCTTCTTCGCCGCGATCCGCGACGGCACCGCGGGCGACGCGGCAAGACGGGCCGCCAGCCGGACGACCTCGCCCGCGAACGACTGCGCGTCGCAGTCGACCGTCCGGTCGGCCAGGCCGAGCCGCACAGCGGCCTCGGCGCTCACCGGCAGCGCCTTGCCGGTGAGGCGTTCCGCCGCGGCGGCCCCCACCCTGCGTGGCAGCGTGTAGGTCCAGTACTCGGAGCCGTACAGCCCCATCAGGCGGTAGTGCGGGTTCAGCACCGCCCCCGTCCTGCACCAGACCTCGTCCGCAGCCAGGGCGAACATCACCCCGCCCGCGGCCGCGTTGCCGCCCACGGCGGATACCACCAGCCGGTCGGTGGTGGTCAGCACGGCCTCCACGAGGTCGTCCATGGCGTTGATGTTGGCCCAGGACTCCTCGCCGGGGTCGGCAGCGGCCTCGATGACATTGAGGTGGATGCCGTTGGAGAAGAAGTCACGGCCGCCTCCCAGCACCAGCACCGAGGTGGGCCGTCGGCAGGCCAGCCGGTAGGCGTCGTGCAGCCGTCGGCACTGCGTCGTGCTCATCGCACCGCCGGGGAAGGAGAACGAGAGGAAACCGGCCTGCCCCACCTCCCGGTAGCCGATGTCGCTCCAGCCATGTCGCCGCCCATCCTCGTACAGCGGCACGGGGTGCTCCGGCAGTGCGGGCAGGCGCCCGGCGAGGGCCGTCACAGCGGGCAGTTTGAACGTGGCGGGGCCTCCCGGCCCGCGGCGGGGCCGAAGCTCGGGGATCCACACGGCGCCGTCGGTCGTCGCCCGGCAGACCGCCCCTGCCCGTACGGCCACCAGCTCGCCCGGTCCGCCGCGCAGTTCGTACTCCGGGCGCCCCCGTCGC
>NZ_FMDF01000231.1 GCF_900091955.1 Streptomyces sp. Ncost-T10-10d | reverse complement strand
TTTGAGGGGCACCACACCACCTCAGCGCATCAACACCTTGTTGTCAACATGGTGTTGATTCCGAAGGGGCGGAGTACCCGAGCCCGACCATGGGGGAATCGGGCACTCCGGAAATTTTCGATCTCGGCCCCTCGTGATCGACCACCAGGAGCCCGGACCACCCCGGACACGGTGATGCGGATCTGCTCGCCGTTGGGCGGGGGTGTCACGTCGTCACGCCGCGAGCGCAGCGCGGCCGGCCGAACCCGGGCCCCGCCCAGGGCTGTTGGGGTGTGTGCGGCCTTGCGAAAGAGGGCTCAGCGACAGCTCACCGGATCAGGGCGGCGACGCAGGTCTCCACGGCCTGGCCGAGCCCCTGCCGCGGGTGGAACCGGTCGGCGACCCGGAGGGCATCGGGGGCGCCGAGCCGAGCACCCTCGGCGTGGGCGCCCGCCCGGTCCCGGCAGATGATCTCCGCGCCGGGGTGGGCGGTCAGCCATGCGGCCAGCGGTCCCGATTCGCGTGGGAGGCAGTTCCGAGGGCCGCGGCGGTCGAATTGTTCACGGGATGCGGCAGCGCCGGTTGCCGGTGCTCAGTGGCGGTATGCGGCTGTCGCGATCTCGACGAAGGACCGGATCAACGGGTTGGTGTCACCTTCGTTCCACACAGCGACCACTCGGCTCGGCGCCATGTCGATCAGCGGTACCGCGGCCAGCTCTGCGGGCAGGTCGTGTCCGAGCGGGGCCAGGCCGACCGTGCCGTTCCACAGCACGGCCTGCAGGCATTCCTGGACGGCGCGCACCACTGGGCCCTCGCGCGGCCTGCCGCCGTTCCAGTACGACTGCCAGACGGGGTCGGTGCCCTGAGGGAACTGGAACCAGCGGCGGTCGCTCAGCTCGGCCAGCCGCAGCCGGTCGCGGCGGGCCAGCGGATCGTCGGCGCGCAGGACCACGCCGACCGGATCGCTTCGCAGCGCACGCACCGTCAGGGCGGTCTCGTCGAACGGCGCCCGGGTCAGGGCGATGTCGACCAGCCCGGCGCGCAGCCCGCACGTCGGGTCGGTCAGGTCGGTGTCGCGGATGCGGATGTCGATGCCGGGATGGCTTCGGCGGTAGGCGGCGGCCAGCCTGGACACTCCCGGGTCGGTGCCGTCGCCCAGGATGCCGACGGTGATGGTCGCGACGCCGGCCGCCGCGCTCACGCGTACACGGACGCGGTCGGCGTGGTCGAGCAGGGCCCGCGCCTCGTCGAGCAGCACCGTGCCCACCGAAGTGAGCGTGACGCCGGTGGGCGAGCGGGCGAAGAGCAGGGCACCGACATCGGCCTCCAACTGCTTGATCGCCCGGCTCAGCGGCGGCTGACTCATGTGCAGTCGGGTGGCGGCCCGGCCGAAGTGGAGTTCCTCGGCGACCGCCACGAAGTAGCGCAAGGTCCGTAGCTCCACGCTGCAACGATACCCACGGGGTATCGGAGCTGCGGGATGGGTCTTGGACACTGGCGGGGTCCCGGCGGTGCACTCGTGAGCATGACCGAAGAAACGAAGACCAGCGAGCCGCAGGCCGACCCCGCCGTATCGGTGGTGGGTCCCGGCGACGGCGAGACGATCGTTCTGGGCACCACACGCATGCGCGTTCTGGAGGACGGCAGCCACACTGGGCACCGCCTCGCGATCGCCGAGTCCGTCCTCGCCCCGCACACCCAGGGACCGCCGCAGCACCGCCACGCCCAACACGACGAGGGCTTCTACATCCTCTCCGGCACCGTGCGGTTCACCGTCGGGGACGAGGACTGCGACGCCACCACGGGCACGCTCGTGATGGTTCCGCCCGGTACCCCTCACACCTTCGCCAACCCGACCGACCAGCCCGCCGTCATGCTCAGCACATTCACCCCCGACCTGTACGTGCAGTACTTCCGAGACCTTCAGGAGGTGCTCGCCGGCGGCCGGCCGCTGACGCGGCAGGCCAACATCGACGCGATGAGCCGCTACGCGACCGAGCCCGCCACCGACCTCGCCTGAAGTCGACGGATGGAACGGTCCGGCCGCCCTCCTTTCGACCGCGGGGCCGTGTCACTCCCGTCCTTCGGCGGGTCCGACCCCTCGGACGACGGACCAGGCCTTCTCCAGGGCTCTTCTGGCCATTGACGCAATCGAGGGCCCCGTGAACCGGTGGCCCATGAACGGGAACCATGAACATCGCCTATTGGATCGTCGCGGGACTGCTCGCCCTCTTCTACTTCTACGCAGGCACGCTGAAGGTGATCCGCAGCCGCGATCAACTGCGACCGATGATGGCCTGGGTCGACCGCATACCCTTGCCCGCCCTCAGGGCGCTGGGGACGGTCGAAGTACTCGGCGCGACCGGCCTGGTCCTGCCACCGCTGACCGGCATCGCGCCCTCGCTGGCGCCGGCCGCAGCCATCGGCTTCGTCCTCCTGCAGACCGGTGCGATCGCCGTCCACCTGACCGGCGAAGACCGCCGGATCGCACTCAACGTCGGGCTCACCGCCGCCGCGGCCATGACCATCTGGCCGGCCACCAGGCTGTGACCGAGCACAGTCCTCGACCGGAGGATGCGAATCCGGGGCCAGCCGCCCCACGGCCGCTGTCATTTCTCGGTTCTGGCACAGATCTTGGGGAGCGGTCGCGGAGTGTCACCGGGGCAACAGCATGAGTTGGGTCAGCCCGCAGGGCGGTTTGCCGGGACAGTCGAAATTTCCGGGCACTCTCGCGAGCCGTGCTGGCATCGTATGAATCATGGTAGCGATAGACGACACATCCGAACCTGACAGCCCTGTCCGCAGCGCCTATCCGCCCCTGGTGGAGGCAGCGTGGCTGTATCAGGCGGATCAGGTGTGTCCGGAAGACCTGCCGATGACCGCTGCCCAGGCACTCGCAATCGGAATGGACACGCCGGCCCTGTGCGAGCTCGCCGGTCTGCCGCGTCATGCGGACCCCCGGGACATCCGTGACACATTCGAGCAGGCTCTTCAAGAATTGGGGATCAAACTGCCCGATCACCACCTGGCCCGACGATACGCGCTGCGCAGGCTGGCCGCGCGATTCACCGCCGGGGAGGTGGATCTTGCCGAGTTGGCATCGGACGAGTGGTCGGAGATGGAGGTCGAGACCGCTGAGGAGCAAGCATTCGTGGCGCTACTCCCGCCATGCGCGTGCTGCATCGAGTACACGCTGGGGCTCGACGAGGCGGCATGGGAAGCACAACTGCAGATTGCGGCCTGTGCCTTGGTCTCACAGCCCACTGTCAGGCCGCGCTTCTAACAAGTGGGGTCAGAAGGCGTTTCTGGCGCAACATCTGGGGTCGCGGTCGCGGAGAGTCACTGAAGCAGGATCATCTTGCGGAGTAGTTCAAATCCGGCTCGGCCGTAGAGCTGCCTCTTGATTTTCTTGATCCGGTTGACGGCGCCCTCGATGCTGCCGGAGCTCCAGTCGAGAGTCAGCCCGGCGGTCACGGCGTCGAGGTCTCGGAGCAGGTGGAGTGCGAAGCCGGTGAGGCCGGGCAACTGGCTGGCGTCGACCGCGTCGATCCAGGTGGGGAGTGTGGAGCCGAGGCGGTCGGTGAGTATCTTGCCGAAGTCGCGGACGTGTCCGGCGGCCGTGTCCAGTTCGGGGCAGCGGGCCAGGATGTCCTTCAGGCCGGCCCGGTCTTCCTCGGCCAAGGTCGTGGGGTGCCGGGTGAGCCAGCCGGTCACCTGCCGCACCGTCGGCGGCCGGGCCGGCGCCTCGGACGGAACCCCGCGCAAAGTGGCGATGTGCGCGCGGACCATGCCGTAGGTGACAGGAGCGTGCTCGGCTATCAGCTCGCCGTGCAGTCGGGTGACGCTGGTGCATCCCTCGGCGAATCGTCGTTCGAGGTAGGGCTTGTAGGGGTCGAGTCTGCTGGGCCGGGGCCGGTTGTCGCGGATGGTGTCCTGCCAGCGTGCGGCGTTCGCGTACCGGAGGACGGTGTTGAGGCCCCCAGCCCAGGTGCCGGGCGATCGCCCGGCGTGAGTGGCCTTGGGCGAGCAGTTCGTGGACCAGTGAGTGTGCTGCCTTCTTCCGCTCGGCACGCCGGCCGACGGGGTCCGAGTCGTCCTGCGACCGCCCGGGAGCGT
>NZ_FMDF01000037.1 GCF_900091955.1 Streptomyces sp. Ncost-T10-10d | reverse complement strand
GCCGGTGGTGGCGGTCCGGCCGTCTGTCCGGTCCGATGTCAATCGGTGAAGTAGCCCGGGAACTCGGTGCGCAGCGCAGGGCCGCGTTCCAGAGCGCGTCGGGCGTGCCGGCTGATCAGCGCACGACCGGCGGGCAGATCGGCGTTCTCCAGCGCGTCCACGATCAGCCGGTGCTCGTCGATCAGTTCGCGCATCGTGGCGGCTCCGGGCAGGGCCAGCCGGCGGAGCCGGTCGAGCTGCAGCTTCATCCGCTGTACGGCCTGCCACGCCCCCGGATAGCCGCTGAGCGAGAAGATCTCGCAGTGCAGCGCCTCGTCGGCGAAGAAGAACGCGTCGTAGTCCTCGGTACGGCAGCTGTGCTCCTGCCGTTCGAGCAGTTCACGCAGTACGGTGACGTCCACCGTCGGGTCGGCGCACGCCACTTCGAAGGCCGCGACCTCCAGGCTCTCGCGGACGAAGCGGGCCTCTTCCACGTCACGCAGGCTGATCAGACCGACCCGCGTGCCGACCTGTGGCACCACACGCACGAGGCCCGCGTCGACGAGTCGTGCGAGGGCCTCGCGCACCGGTGTGCGACTGACGTGGAGTTGTCTGGCCAGGTCGGTCTCGGACAGGGAGGCTCCCGGAGCGAGCCGGAGTTCGCGGATCGCGGTGACCAATTCCTCGTAGACGCGGTCGGACGTCCGGGTCCGCGCCCCGTCCCGGGTGATCGGGGACAGTTCCGCATCGTGCCCGGCCGATGTCCGCTCAGGGATGCGCGGTTGTTGAGAGGGATTCACGAAATGATCGTTGCACGCCGTATGCTTGTATGCAAGTATCCCAACCATCGACCCACTCGTCGTGGAAGGGGAACACTGTGTGTGCCGACCCGCGAGACCCGTCACCATAGGTTCCGTCGTCACGTCCCCTGGTACCCAACGGATGTGACGAGGGGACCGGGGCCCCGTGACCGTACGGGGAGGCAGTGCCACGGCCGTGACCGTGGCAAGCCCGGTGCCCCTGTCCCACCAGTGCCGGGACCCGCGCCTCTCCGAGTGCGGCTTCCGCCGGACTGCCGGAACGCGCGGACGACCGAAGTTCCGGTACGTCCCCACAGTGAACGAACTCCCTTCGCGCAACCGTCCGTTGCCTGCTTCACCGGCATCGGATTCCGTCATTCGGCCCCCGCGGACCGCCCGTCCGCGCCCGGCCATGCGTCAGTACGTCCACCGCGCCCCTCCCGCCGGGCTTCGCAGCCGCCCGCCCGGCACAGAACGGGAACGCCGACGAACTGCCGCCGACCAGAACATCCCGCAAGACCAGCCAGGCACACCCCTGGCCGTCCGCAAGGGCGGCATCGATCCACTCATTGACACGAACAACGCTGTACAGAGCCGAAATTGAGAGGACGTCATGGTCATGCGCAGGGCGAGACTCGCCGCGGCGGCCGTCATCACCGCCACCGGCATCATGCTTTCGGGGTGCAGCGGCAGTACCGAAGCGAGCAGCAGCAGCGGCCCGGCCGAAATCACCTTCTGGGGCTGGGCGTCGGGCTACGAGAAGTCGGTCGAGCTGTGGAACAAGTCGCACCCGGACATCCACGTGAAGTACGAGGCGATAACCGACGGCGGCGCGGGCGGCTACGACAAGATGCTCACCGCCGCCAAGGCGGGCAAGGCCCCCTGCCTGGCACAGGTCGGCTACGAGACCTTCTCGAGCTTCCTTGCCGCCGGTGTCCTGCAGGACGTCAGCAGCTACGTCGAACCGCAGAAGGACGAGTTCGCCGACTGGGTGTGGGGCAACGTAGGCGTCAACGGCAAGGCCTACGGCGTCCCTGTCGACACAGCGCCGATGGCGATGTTCTACCGCGCCGACCTCTTCAAGAAGGCGCACATCGAAGTCCCCAGGACCTGGGACGAGTTCGCGACCGCCGCCGCGTCGGTGAAGGCCGCCGACCCGTCGTCCCGCCTCATGAACCTCCCCACCGACCCCTACCTCTACGGCGGATTCGCCTGGCAGGGCGGTGCACCCTGGTTCGGCGTCAAGGACGATGCCTGGTCCGTGTCGCTCGACAGCGCGGCCAACGGCAAGGTCGCTGGATACTGGCAGGGACTCTTCGACCGGGACCTCGTCACCTCCCACCCCGCCTTCGATGCCGCGCTGTACTCCGCGTGGAGCAAGGGCAAGGTCTGGGCGGAGGTCGGCCCGGTCTGGTCCGCCTCGCTCATCCGGGACAACGCCGCAGGCTCCGCGGGCAAGTGGGACGTCGCACCCATGCCCCGATGGGGCACACAGGACGCCGTCGGTAACTCGGGCGGCTCGGCCACGGCCGTGATGAAGGACTGCGCGAGGCCGAAGGAGGCCAGCGAGTTCGCCCTGTGGATGTCGACCGACTCCGGCTCGGTGTCGAACCTGATCGCCTCCGCGGCCATCCTTCCCGCCTCCAAATCCGGGCTCGCCAACAAGGCACTGGATGCCCCCCAGAGCTACTACGGAGGCCGGCCCGTCTACCAGCTGTTCCGTCAGGAGGCGGCCAAGGTGAGCCCCGACTGGCGGTGGGGCCCGGTCATGTCCACCACGGCCACGGCGCTCGGTGACGGTCTCGGCAAGGTGCACACCAAGAAGGGAACCTTCCAGGACGCCCTGAACAGCGCCCAGAAGGGCACGGTCTCCGCGCTGCGGTCCCAGGGATTCTCCGTGAACAAGTAGCCCCGCGCGGGGGCCGCGAGCCGACGTGGCCCCCGCTGGATCCGCAAACCCGCCACTCCACGGAAGAGGTGACCGTGTCCTCCTCGACGATCCGGCGGCGCCGACTGCGAGAACTGCGGCGAGCCGCACCCTTCGTCCTGCCGTTTCTTCTGCTCTTCGTCATCGTCTATCTGGTACCCACCGGGTACTCCCTGGGCCAGAGCTTCTTCGCCGAAAAACGCTCCGGCCTCGGCCTGTCCGGAGCCGAGTCCGTCTTCGCGGGCTTCGACAACTACGTCCGGGTGTTCCACGACACGGACTTTCTCTCATCCCTGGGCCGGGTGGCCTTCGTCGGCGTCATCCAGGTGCCCGTGATGCTCGCCATCGCGCTCTTCCTCGCCCTGCTCATCGATTCGTCGGCGACGAAGGGGCGCAGGTTCTTCCGGATCGCCTACTTCATCCCCTACGGGCTGCCCGGTGTGATCGCCGGTCTGGTGTGGTCCTTCCTGTACGCGCCCTCGCTGAGCCCCATCGCCGGCTACCTCGGGTCGATGGGCGTCCACTTCAGCTTCGTCACCGATGGTGCCCTGCCCTTCTCGATCGCCAACATCCTGACCTGGGCATGGACCGGCTACAACACCATCCTGATCTTCGCGGCCCTGCAGGCGGTCCCCGAGGAGACCATGGAGGCCGCCACGCTCGACGGCTGCTCCGGCTGGAAGGCCGCGCTGTTCATCAAGGTCCCGCAGATCCGGCCGGCCCTGCTGCTCACCGTCGTCTTCTCCATCATCGGCACGTTCCAGCTGTACAACGAGCCGGCCACCATGAAATCCGTGGCGCCGAACCTGTCGTCCACCTACACACCGATCATGGCCGCGCTGCGGTCGCTGTCGGCCAACGACTTCAACTACGCCGCCGCGCAGTCCGTGGTACTCGGCGCGCTGATCTGCGTGCTGTCCGTCCTTGTCTTCCGCGCATCGGCCAGGAGCGTCGACTGATGACCGCCACCCTGCAACCGCCCACCCGAACCGCGTCCGTGGCCCGGGAACCGAGGCCGCGGCGCTCCCGGGCGGGCGCCCTCACGACAGTCAACCCGGCATCGCGCCTCTTCGTGCTCGCCGTCATGACCCTCTTCGCCGTCTACTTCCTGCTCCCGGTGTGGTGGCTGGTCGTCTCCGCCACCAAGGGGACCGGAGAGATGTTCTCGGGCAACGGCTTCTGGTTCGGCAGGCACTTCGCCCTCTTCGACAACATCCGGACCCTGTTCGAGGTCCAGGGCGGCATCTACTCCCGCTGGCTGCTCAACTCGCTGCTGTACGCGGTCGGCGGCGGGATCGTCTCCACGCTCCTGGCGTCCATGTGCGGTTACGCGCTCGCCAAGTTCCCGTTCCCGGGGCGCGGGGCGGTCTTCGGCACGGTGCTCGCCGCCGTGCTGCTGCCCGCACCCGTGCTCGCCATCCCCCTCTACCTCGTGTTCAGCTACACGGGGACCATCAACACCTTCTGGGCCGTGTTCGTCCCGAGCATCGTCAGCCCCTTCGGGGTGTACCTCAGCCGGATCTACGCCGCGTCCTCGATACCGGACGCCCTGATCGAGTCCGGGCGCATCGACGGAGCCGGCGAGATGCGCATCTTCGCGATGTGCGCGCGACTCATGGCACCCGCGATGGTCACGATCTTCCTGTTCCAATTCGTTGCGATCTGGACGAACTTCCTCCTGCCCTCGCTCATGCTCGCCGACACCTCGCTCCAGCCGGTGACGGTGGGGCTCGTCGGCTGGCGCGAACTCCAGGGTTATCCCGTCAGCTACACCACCGTCGTCACCGGCGCGCTGGTCTCCGTGGTGCCCGTCGTCGCCATGTTCGTGTCGTTGCAGTCGTTCTGGAGCAAGGGCCTCGTCACGGGCGCTGTCAAGTAGCCCACCCACCCCGAAAGGATGATCCATGAACATCCTGACGCGAAGACTGGCGGCCGTGTGCGTCGCTCTTCTTCTGACGGCACCAGGCAATACCGCCGTGGCAGCCGACGACCCGCCGACGAACCTGCTCGCCGCGGACCTGGACACCGGATTCGACGGCGGCCAGAGCCCGCTGACCATGTCCAGCCAGACTTCGGGAGGCACCCAGCAGATCGTGCAGGTCAACGGCGACAACGCCCTGGAACTCCGCGACGCCTCCCAAGGCACCAACCTATCCAGCTACTTCTACCACCGGTGGTCCGCCGGCGCGCTGAAGGACCGCATCAACGCCGTCTACAGCGAGCCGGTCGGCAGCCCCGCCCGGCAGTTCGTCCTCCAGTACGACCTGGCGCGGAGCGCGGCCAGCGACAAGCCCGTCGCCAAGGACATCTACGCGCAGATCCAGTTCGGCAACTTCGACAACAACCTCGTGCCGCGCTTCCCGGTGCCCGCGGTGAGCGTCACCACCACCCCCGCGTACACCGGCACCTCCGGCGGTCTGTCGCGGGTCGACGACACCTCCGTCCCGCAGTACCGCTTCACGATCGTGCCCAACGGCGGGCAGCGGCTCATCTCCACAGTGGAGTTGGGCTTTTCGGTACGCGTCGACACGGGCGGCACCGACGAGGCGATCACCGTCGACAACCTCGGCGTCTACGAGGCGGCCGGTGGCATCACCGACACGGAGCCTCCCTCCGCCCCGACCTCACCGACCGCCGCCGTCACCGCGGGCAGCGTCTCGCTCGGCTGGACCGCGTCGACCGACAACCTCGGCGTGACCGGGTACGACGTCTTCCGCGACAGCTACCAGGTCGCCTCGGTCGGCGGCACCACCACCTCGGCCCTCATCAGCGGCCTGATGCCCGCCACGAGCTACGACTTCACGGTGCGGGCAAGGGACGCGAGCGGGAACATCAGCGCGCTGAGCACGCCACTCAAGAAGTCGACCGGCCCGTACGTTCCCGAGTCGCCCGCCCCCTACCCCGGCACGCAGAAGAGCCGGACACAGTGGCTGTGGGACAAGACGAAGTCCATGAAGGAGGAGAGCGGCGCCGTCAACGTGGCCCAGTACACGGCGCAGCTCGCCGACCACGAGAATGTGGCGACGAACCTCGCCAAGCTCGACACCCAGTTCCAGAGCTACGACTACGAGCAGTACAAGACCATGGCGAAGATGTACTCCTACCTCATGGTCGGAGACCAGTTCAGCCCGGCCATGCGAGCGCACGTGCGCAGTTACTTCGCCTCGTACGCCTACCAGAAGCTCCCGCAGACCGAGAACCTGCGGATGAGCAATTACGCGACCGGGTACCTCGTCGGCCAGTACTTCCCCGACCTCGCCGACCTGAACGGCAACTCCGGGGTACAGCTGAAGGCCGCCAACAAGGCGAACGTCCTCGAGATGGTGAACGCGGGCGTGCGCGGTGGATGGGCGGAGTACCAGAGCCCCGAGTACACCTTCATGACGTACTTCTGTCTCAACGCCCTCTACCAGTGGGCCGACGACGCCCAGTTGCGCCGACAGGTGAAGATGGCGATGGACGTCATGTGGTTCGAGTGGGCGAACGACTGGATCGACGGCTACATGATCTCGTCGGAGAGCCGCGCCAAGGGCGACCTGTCCTCCGTCAATGATCCGACCTGGCGGCCCGCAGACCACTCGGTGCTCGCCTGGACGTACTTCGGAGCCCACCGCGCACAGCAGGGAGTGGGCGAATCCGACAACCCGGCACCCTCGGCGTACCGCCCCAACCTCGAGTACGCAGGTCTGGCGGCCTGGCCGGGGACGAAGTACACGCCGCCGGAGCCGGCGGTGGAGATCGGCCGGAAGACGGACAAGTCCTACACCGCCCACAAGACGAACCTCCAGAACTCCAGCGGCCACGCGATGGACATCTACCGCACGAGTTATGTGCGACCCACCTGGGGTCTCGGCACCGAGGTCCAGTACCGCAGGGTCGACAACTGGGTCGAGGATCTGCCGGTCGTGCTCCGCTGGCGGTCCGACGCCGCGAATCCGCTGTTCCGGCTGTCCGTCGACCAGGGCAACGCCTCGATCGGCGCCTACGACCAGCCCGCCGGCCAGCGGGTGATGCAGGACGGTCCCACGGCGGTCGGCGTCTACAAGTCGTCGGGCGACCAGACCTCGAACTACATCAACGCGCTGTTCCCCACCAACGGTTCGATCCGGGAACGGCGCGAGGTCGACGGATGGACGATCGCCGACACGGGATCGATGTACTTCGCGTACAAGCTGGCGAAGCCCGGAACCTGGTACCACCAGACACCGAACGACCCTGCGAACAAGGTGAAGAAGACGGCGCAGAACCATCCGACAGCCGGCCTCAGCTACAGCTATGACATTCTGCGCAGCCAGGCCGACAGCAACGGCTGGGTGCTGGAATCGGCGGATGCGTCCACGTACGCCGGCCTCGACGCGTTCGCGAGCGCCCTCACCAGTACCACCAGTATGGACGTGAGCCATGTCGAGGATACGAATCCGCGGCTCGTCTATCACAGCCTGACCGGGGACGACCTCGACATCACCTTCGACTCCGCGTCGGAGGCGCCCGGCGCCACCCATCTCGTGAACGGCACACCGATCGACTACGGTGCGTACAAGCTGTTCGACACTCCGTGGCTGCAGCAGGACAAGCTGGGCTCGACGTTCACCGCCTCAGTCGATGGCGAATCCGTCGTCTACGACTTCGACCACTGGACCGTGACCGCGGTGGAGGGCAAGGACCACGACAGACGCGGCCGCCCCCAGCACGACGCCCTGCGCGGCGGGTGCCTCCACGGACTTCGTCAAGGGGTGTGTTCGTAGCAGGTTCCGTCGCGGAGCATGGCGAAACGGATGCTGATGCGGTTGCGGGCGAGGCGGGGGAGGGCTTGGGTCTGGGCTTTGCCTCTATCGCGGCAGCGGTCGTGATCGGTGCCGGAGGCGGGGTCGTGCGGGGCTGCGAATGCGCAGAGAATCATGGTGCGTTCGGGCTGCCGATTCCCGCCTCCGGGTGCGTGCTCGCCGTGGATCGATGTTTCCGGACTGCCTGGTGGTGGGGTCGAGGCGCGGGCCGAGAACCCGGTCCGACGAAGGATGGAACCGGGTGAGCGGGCCGCGGGTGCGATCGCTGGTGCGGGTGGCTTCGGCGGCAAGGTTCTGGTCGCAGCCCACGCGGGCGGTCAGTTCGGCGGTGACCGGCGGCGAGGCCGGGGGAGCGCAGGGTGTGGGGCGCGGTGCCTGCGACGCCGCGATCGTCGCGGCGTCGCAGGCATCCGTCCATGCCTTGCCGGGGTAGAGGTCTGCGATCCGCCGCATCGCGAGGCCCGGCAGATGGGCGACCCGGCGGCCCGCGTCCCTGGCGACGGTCAGAGGCAGTCCGGCGGGGTGTCGTCGGTGCGTGTCCCCAGGCCGTCCAGGACCAGGTCGACCAGGACACGGGGGAGATCCTCGTCCAGGGGCTCCCGCGTGAGCAGCACTCTGCTGTGCAGGGGAGCGATCAGTGTTTCGAGCGCCACGCGCGGGTCGGTTCCGGCGCGCAGCTCACCTCGGGCGATGCCGCGTTCGATCATTACGGCGGCCAGCTCGATCCTTGATCGCCAGAACGTTTCGCGCGCCTTGGCCATCTCCGCGTCCTCCACGGGGATCACTGCGACGTGGGCGAGGACGGCGCCGAGGGGGCTGTTGAGGTAGTCCGCCACCAGGGTGGCGAAGGCCCGCAGGTCCTCTCGTACGGAGCCGGTGTCCGGTACCGGAATGCGGCGGTCGCTCGCGGAGAGCAGGGCGTCGATGAGGAGGTTCTCGCGGGTGCGCCAGCGGCGGTAGAGGGAGGTCTCGTTCACTCCGGCCCGCTTGGCGACGTCGGCGAAGCCGAACCGAGTCGTTCCGCCCTCGGCCAGCGCCTCGAGGGCGGCCTCGAGCACCGCCTTGCGCACGCGGGCGGCTCGTCCGCCGGGCCTGCGCTGGATCTCGTCTTCACTCACATGTATCACCTCTCACACTCAGCCTAACGCAAGATTACTTGCTTTTTTGGTGAGCGTGCGCCACGGTGCTTGAAGCAAGTTTTCCTGCTTTTGGCGTCGCCCGGTGGTGACGTGAAAGGAGACCGACATGTCCTTCGTATGGCCCCAGGACCCGCGCGACCTGTTCGTCGAGCGCTACCCGCAGATGGTCGCCTTCGGACTGCCCGCCCCCGATGTCGACGCCGTCCGCGCCGCCATCACCGAGATGTGGCCCGATGCCCCGGGCGGCTGGGTTCACGAGTGGTCGCAGCTCGCCGACCGATACGCCGCCGACGGTCGGCACGACCTGGCGGTGCTCGCCTACGGCTACGCCAAGTTCCCCACCCTGGCCAACGAGCCCAAGCGCATGGCCCTGGCCCGCCAGGCCGAGGAGTACCAGCTCGCCGCAGCCGGCTTCCCCGTCGACTTCTCACGCCGCATCCTGACGCTCCCGCACCAGGGCGGCTCGACCCAGGTCCCGGTACACATCCTGGCCGCGCCGGACCTGCCCGCCGACGCTCCCGTCACCCTCGCCAGCGGCGGCGTGGACAGCTGGAAGATGGACCTGCACTCCCTGCTCGTCGGCCTCGCCCTGCAGACCCGTACCCGCATCATCGCCTTCGACCTGGCCGGTACCGGAGAGACCAGCCACATCCCCATGACCCACGACGGCGGCACCGAAATCATCGAGGGCCTCATCACCGAGGCCCGCAGGACGGGCAACGGGCAGGTCGTGCACTTCGGCCTGTCCATGGGCGGCTACTACTCCGCCCGCACCGGCCTCACCGGCGCGGTCGACGCCGCCATCAACGTCGGCGGCCCCGTCGAAGCCGCCTTCGCCCCCGGGCGCACCTTCGCCTTCGGCATGGAGGGCATCGTCGGCAACGCCCTCGGCTTCAACGAACTCCCCAGCCCCGAAGAGCAGTCCGCGGAATTCGCGAAGTTCAACCTGCGTCACCTGCTCGACCAGGACACCAACGCCCCCATGCTCGTGATCAACGGAGCCGACGACGTCCACGTGCCCCAGCACGACACCCTGGTCTTCCAGGGCCGCCGCGACACCCGCGTCGACCTCATCCCCGGCACCGGCCACTGCGCCATCACCAAGCTGCCCGAGGTCATGCCGATCATCAACGACTGGCTCAAGCGGACGCTCGCCATCTGACACGTCCCCAGCACCGACGGGCTGGTCGGGTGCCCGGCGTGCTCACACGCCGGGTGCCCGACCGGCCGGATCGCTCACCTCATGCCGCGTTCTCAAGGCGGTGCCTCCCGCTGCCCGCGCTGTCGAGCCGTCGGGTCAAGGACCGCCCGCTGCCGCCCCCGCGAGGCCGATGTCGAGCCGGTGCCCGGTCATCCGGCGCTGGGGCGGCGGCTGGTGCCGCAGCTCGTGACTCGTGTCCACCAGGTGACGGCCACGACGACGAGCGCGGCCAAGCATGGCCGGTAGCAACTGGGCGCGGACGGCGTGGCGACGGACGGACTGGACGCGGTGCCCGTCGGCGAGGCAGTGGCTGCCGCCCTGCCGGACGCGGTCGTGCATCGGATGACCGGGATGTCCATGGCGCACGCCGGCAAGCCGGACCTGAAGCACTTCGACCGGTGGTCGTCCTCACCATCCGGCTGCGCACCGAGGGACGGATCACCTGCATGTGGCGGCCTGCGCGGGGGCGAAGCCGCCGATACGCGTCCCCAAGCGGCCGACCCGGCTGCTGGCCGGGGAGGTGGTGGTGACGATGACGACCGAGGGGGCGCGGCTTCTCCAACGCCAAGCCCGAGCGGGAGCCCGGCCGGGAGCTGCGCCATCCGTCGTGGCGTCAGGGCTTCGAGCAGGGGCTGGTGCCCGGGGCCGCTGCCTGATCGGCCGAACGTCCATCCCTTGCAACGTTGAGCCGATGCGCGAACGGTGGCGGGCCACACCCCGGCCCCGCGCCGGTGGCGGACCGGCCCGTCGAACCGATCGCCGGGCGCCCCGCCAACTGCAACACCGGTTGCAGGACTTGATCTCCATCGCCACCGACCTCCTCGAACGCGGCGTCGGCTTCGGGTCCCTGGACGATTCGCTGGAGACCAGTAACGCAGGCGGACGGCTGGTCCTCCGCCTGTTCGGCGCGTCGGCGGCGTTCCTCCGCGAACTCATCATCGAAGGCACCAACGAGGGGCCTCGACGCGGACAGCGGCTGCCACCGGCGCGCCGGTGGGTGCATTCATGCGCTGCTCCCGCGTGCGCGGCCGGGTGCCACACGGTGATCCTGCGGCCCGTCATGTACTACGCGGCGGTCGGTGCCCCGGGGGCGCGCCGATTGCCGCCGTTGTGCTTCTGCCACAGCCGGTAGACCTCGACGGCCGCGTCCCGCGGCTCGTGGCGCATCGGCAGGCGGCGCTCGGTGTAGTCCTTGGCGAACTCGCCGTAGAGGGTGTCGAGTTCGAAGTACTTGCGGTCGTCCACGTAGTGCGGCTCGTAGGCATCGCGGGTGGTGAGGAAGACGACCTCGTCGGGGGAGCAGTAGTACAGCGAACCCAGGCACATGGGGCAGGGGTGGGCGAGCACATAGATGGTGGCGCCGACCAGGTGCTCCGTGCCGAGCATTCGGCAGGCCTCGCGGATGGCGAGGATCTCCGCGTGTGCGGTGGGGTCGGACGTCTGGGCGACCTTGTTGGGGCTTTCGGCGAGGATCTCGCCGTCCTTGACGATGACGGTGGCGAAGGGGCGCCCGCCCTCTTCGACGTTCTGGCGGGCGATGTCGATGGTGCGCTGGGCGAAGTCCATGCGGAGGCCTCCGGTGGAAAGGGGACGCCTGGTGGGCAGGCGGTGTCCCGGGGGAAGAGAGGGGGCGGGCTGGAGAGAACCGTGTCGCGCTTGGCTCCGGCCCGCCACGGCCAATGGGCGGACAGTCAGAAGGGTTTGGTCGGGAGGTACTTGCCGTCGAGTGTGATGACGGCGCGCTCGCCGCCCTCCGGATCGGCGACCTTCTTCACATCCAGCTTGAAGTTGATCGCGCTGATGATGCCGTCCCCGAACTGCTCGTGGACAAGAGCCTTGAGAGTGGTGCCGTAGACCTGGAGCATCTCGTAGAACCGGTAGATGGTCGGGTCGGTCGGAACTCCGCCCGGGATCGATCCACGGGTCGGGATCGTCTGCAGCAGCAACACCGCGTCGGCATCCAGGCCCAGCAGCTCCGCGACGGCATGGGCGGCCTGCTCCGGCAGAGCGTGCTGGCCGAGCACTGCCGCGGTGACGAAGGCGACCGACAGGCCTGCGGCATCGGCGATCTGCTGCCAGGTCAGGTCCTTGCGGGTCTTGGCCTCGACGGCTGTGGCGGCGAGGATCTGGCGGGCGGTGGGGTCGAACTGGGCGTGTGCCATGAGAGGAATTCCTTTCTGCGGTACCGGCCTTGAGGAGCGGCCGGCGAGTTCGGTGGGGTGGTGGGTCATGCCGCGGCCGCGGCCTCATCGATCGTCTCGATGGCTCCGGTTGCGATGTCGAATATCCAGCCGCGCAGGGTGAGTGTCCGGGCGGCCACGGCGCGAGCCACCGACGGGTGGGTGGCCAGGTTCTGCAACTGCGCGAGGACGTTGGCCCGTACCAGGGCGGCGACGTCGGGCGTGCCCGGCGCGGCGGGGACGGCAGCGACGCGGGCGGTCGCGGCGTCCGCGTGCCGCAGCCAGCCGGAGATCACCGGCGTGGCGCTGAGGTCGTGCTCTTCGGCGAGGGCGGTCATGGCTCCGCACGCGGAGTGACCGCAGACGACGATGTCGTTCACGCCCAGTACGGCAACGGCGTACTCGATGCTTGCTGAGACACCGTCCGGTCCCGAGGCGTAGGCCGGGACCAGATTTCCCGCGGTTCGGACGACGAACAATTCGCCTGGTTCGCTCTGCATGATCAGCTCGGGGACGACCCGGGCGTCGGAACAGCCGATGAACAGCGTCTTCGGCTGGTGTGTCATGGCCAGACTGGCGAACAGCCCCGCCTTGGCAGGAAAAACATCGCGGCGGAAACGCGCGGGGCCGTCTGTGAGGTCGTGCACAGTCACTCCCTTCGGTGGTTGCCGGCCCGACGGGCTGACGAAGTCCACCATGCATGAGCAGTACCTATAGTGTCCAAGTCTTGATATCCATAACTTCTATTGATCAGATCTATAGTTCGCCGCAGGATGGTCTCAAGGAGATCGGTCGTCGGGTGCCGGGTCGCCCGGGGGTGAGGTCGGCTCGAACCGCGAAGCCCTCGGCATGTGCTGCCACTCCGTGGCGGACAGCCCTTCCTGGCCGTCGCGCGAAGCAATGCGGCAGGAGTGGCGCGGGAACCGCATGGCGGCACGCAGGCGTGACGGCGGTGCCCGGCTGACCGCGGCGTGGACGACCGCGAGTGCGCCGGCTTCCCTGCCGCAGAGGGCGAGGGTCAGGACGGCGTCGAACTGTCCTGGTTCTCGGTGGTGCCGGCAGCCAGATAGCGCATCGCGGAAGCGCGCGTGCCCGCCACGTGGGCGCGGGCCAGCTCTTCGGCCTTCACCTCGTCGTGATCGCGGATGGCTTCGTGGAGCCGCTCGTGTTCACCGCACATCGGGTTGCCGTCCTTCAGGGCGGAGGTGAGGCGGAACAGGCGCCGCAAGCGCGAGTCGAGGGGGCTCATCAGGTCCTGCAGCAGAGGGTTGCCGGAGGCTTCGACGATCTGCTGGTGGAAGTCGGCGTTGTGGGTGACCACCTCGCGCAGTCGACCCGCTTCGGCGGCTTTGCGGCTGAGGAGCAACAGACGCTCCATGTTTCGCAGCTGTGCGTCGGTGGCGCGGCGGGCGGCCAGTCCGGCCGCGAGGCCCTCCAGTTTTTCGCGTACGTCGAAGAGGTGCTCGGCGTCGTCCGTCCCGAAGCCGGCGACCAACGAGCCGCGCCGGGGTTGCGTGACGAGGAATCCCTCCGACTCCAGCTGCTGCATCGCCTCCCGCAGCGGGATCCGGGACACCCCGAGCTCCTCGGCGAGTTCCCGCTCCACCAGGCGATGCCCCGGCGGGTACTCGCCCTCGATGATCCGCTCGCGCAGCTCCACATACACCCGGTCCCGCAGGGACTGGTGGGTGTCGCCGATCGAGGCGCGACGGTCAGGGCGGCGGGTGGTCATGGGTTCGGCTCCATCCGGGGTGGGCGGGACCGAGGGGAGGGCCCGAGTACTTCTGATCATCGCAGAACGGGAAAACCGATTCCCGGCAACCATTGCTTGGTATTCGGTATACCAGCTAGCTTATCGATGCCAGTCGCCCACCAGCATCTTTCCGGCCACGGCCGGTGGTGAGGCGGGGCGCGAAACGCACGAACAGTTGGAGGAACACCGTGTCGCTGCACGCCGACACCCAGCCGGCCCCACCCGCGCCGACCGTCCTCGTGGACGCCACCCTGGCCGACGGCCGCCGGGTGGACGTCTTCCTGGGCGACGGCCGTATCACGGCCGTCGAGGACCACCGGGCGGACCCCCAGGACTCCCGCGCGGGGCACGACGCCGGAGCGGTCCGCCTCGACGGGGCTCTGCTGCTGCCCGCTCTGGTCGACGGGCACGCCCACCTGGACAAGACCCTGCTCGGTGCCCCCTGGCAGCCGCACCGGGCCACGGCCACCCTGCGTGAGCAGATCGCCAATGAACGGGCCCTGCGCAAGGAGACAGGCATCCCGGTCGCCGAACGCGCCACCGCCCTGGCCGAGCGTATGGTGACGCTCGGCACCGGCCACGTCCGCTCGCACGTCGACATCGACCTTGACGTCCGGCTGGACGGACTGCACCAACTCCTCGGTGTACGCGAGCAGTTCCGGGACCGGCTCGGCATTCAGCTGGTCGCCTTCCCCCAGAGTGGAGTGGTGACCGCGCCGGGCGTCGCCGATCTGCTCGATGCCGCTCTCGCCGAGGGTGCCGACCTGATCGGCGGGCTCGATCCGGCAGGCTTCGACGGGGACGTCGACGGCCAGCTGGACATCGTCTTCGGTCTGGCGGAGCGCCACGGCACGGGCATCGACATTCACCTGCACGACGGCGGCGAGACCGGCACCTTCCAACTGCGCGCCGTCGCCGAGCGAACGGCCGCCCTCGGGCTGGAAGGCGCCGTCACCGTGAGCCATGCCTACGCGCTCGGTGACGTCGACACCGCCGAGCTCGACCGCACAGCTGCTGCGTTGGCCGCGGCAGGAGTCGCGATCATGACCAATGGGCCTCGCCACTCCATGCCGCCTGTACTGCGCCTGCGTGACCACGGTGTGCGGGTCTTCGCCGGATCGGACAACATCCGCGATTCCTGGTGGCCCTACGGCACCGCCGACATGCTCGAACGCGCCACCATCATCGGCCTCCAGGGCGGCCTGATGACCGATGACGAACTGCGGTACGCCGCCTCGCTGGCCACCGACGAAGCCGCCGCCGCACTGGGCTTGAGCGACTACGGCCTGGCACCGGGTAACCGTGCCGACCTGGTCGTGATCGCAGCGGGCGGCGTACCGGAAGCCGTGGCCGCCCACCCGCAGCGCCTGCTGGTGCTTCACGGCGGCAGGATCGTCGGCCCAGCAACTCACCCCGCCTTCCCGGCCGGCGGTTCCCCCGACCTGAGAGGAGAGCGATGAGCGCCCAACCGCGCCCGACGGCCGTCACGAGCCCGTCCGACACGGGCACACCGGCCTCCGCCGGTCCGGACGACACCGCCGGCACACGCCTTGCCGCCGGCCAGATCGGCACCTTCGACATGGTCTTCTTCGTCGTCGCGGCCGCGGCACCGCTCACTGTGCTGGCGGGAGTGGCCCCTTTCGCCATTGGCCTCGGCGGGCCAGGAGCCCCGCTCGCCTACCTGGTCTCCGGCGCGCTCCTGGTGCTCTTCGCCGCCGGATTCACCGCAATGAGTCTGTACGTACGCAACGCCGGCGCCTTCTACGCCTACGTCGCCCGCGGTCTCGGCCGCACCCTCGGTGTCGGCATCGCCTACGTGGCCGTCACCTCCTACAACCTCATCACCCCCGGAGTCGCCGCCGCCTTCGGCTACTTCGCCGCCGGAGCGATACACGACGCCACCGGAACGGACGTCCCCTGGTGGCTGCTCTCCGCCGTCTGCGTCGTCGCCGTGGGAGTTCTGGGCTGGCTCAGGGTCACACTCAGTGCCAAGGTCCTCGGTATCGCCCTGGTGCTCGAGGTGCTTTCCCTGCTCGTCCTGGACGGCGGCATTCTGGGCGAGCGTGGCACTGCTGCTCTCGACCTGGGCTCCTTCGACCCCACCACACTCGCCGGCGGCGGAATCGCGGGCATGTTCGTGCTGGTCATCGGAGCCTTCACCGGCTTCGAAGCGACCGCGATCTACGCCGAGGAAGCCCGCGAACCACGCCGCACGGTCCCCCGCGCCACCTTCATCGCCATCGGCTTCCTCGCCCTCTTCTACGCCGCGGGAGTCTGGCTGATCATGGGTGCCTTCGGCACGGACAAGGCCGTGGCGATGGCCCGTGCCGCAGCCGGCCCCGATCTCACCTTCAAGGCGGGGGAGTTGTACGTCGGTGCACGGCTGGCCGACACCATGCACGCGCTCATCATCGTCAGCGCCTTCGCCGCGACCCTCGCCTTCCACAATGCCGCCGCCCGCTACCTCTACGCGCTCGGCCGTGAAGGACTCCTGCCCGGACACCTCGGCAAGATCTCTGCGCGGCACGGATCCCCAGGTGGGGCGGTGATTGCCCAGACCGCCTTCAACCTGCTGGTCGTCCTGGGAGGCGCCGTACTGGCCGTCGACCCTTATACCGTGGTCTTCCTGTGGACCAACAGCACCGCAGTCCTGGGCATCATGCTCATGCAGGCCATGGCCGCACTTGCGGTCTGGGCCTTCTTCCGCCACGACCGGCGCGGCATGTCCGCGGCCCGCGTGGTCTGGGCACCGCTTGTCTCGTTCGCCGGACTCGCCCTGCTGACCGTCCTGGCTGTTCTCCACTTCGATCTGCTGACCGGTGAGACAGGCCTCGTGAATGTCGTGCTCTTGGCGCCGCTGCCCCTGGTCCTTCTGGCCGGTCTGTATGTTGCGCTGCGTATCCGCCGGGATGATCCCCGGCGCTATGCGTCGCTGACCTCGACCGACGTGGAAAAGGACTGAAGCCGGGACCGCTTGGCAGCCGGGTCGGCATTGCCGCGTTGCCGGGTGCGTCGGCCCGCGGCTCACCGGCTTGCTCCTGAGTATCAGGTGATCCGTCTCGCCGAACCGGTCGGCGCAGGTTCGGCGAGGAGACGGGCCCAGGTTGCCGTGGGCGGAGCCGAAACGCCTGGGCTCCGGCTGCGTTGTCGCGCGGCAACGCAGCCGGAACCGTCATCACCCGCTGTAGGGCGCATGAGCAGCGCGGCAGATCAAACGGACCGGCCCCCATGTCCATCGGTTCCGCCCGTGCCCGGGCCGGTCCACGATGACCGGGACGATGGTGGACATCGCAGCCAACGCGCCGAAGACGGTCCGAATTCTCGGTTCGCTGTCGGGCCGCCGCTCGTCGAAGACCTTCTTGACGGGGCAACGGACACCGGGGCTCTCCCGAGACAGATGCCCATAGGCGAAGGAATGCATTAGTGGGAGTGGCGATTGTCCCGCTCTATACTCCAAGCATGGGTCCGGAACTACGCCACCTCCGCTATCTGATCGCGGTGGCCGAACACGGCAATTTCACGCGCGCCGCCGACGAACTGTGCATCTCCCAGCCGACGCTGTCGCAACAGATCAAGCAACTGGAGAAAGTTGTCGGCGTTCAACTGCTCGACCGCAGTGGCCGCAACGTCCGCCCGACCGACGCGGGCGAGGTCTACGTGCGCTATGCGCAGCGCGCCCTCCGGGAGCTGGCAGCGGCCGACCGTGCTGTCCTCGACGTGGCTGACCTCTCCCGCGGGCATCTGCGCCTGGCGATGACACCGACCTTCACCGCCTATCTCATCGGGCCTCTCGCGCAGGAGCTTCACACCCGCCACCCCGGCGTCACGCTGGAGGTACGGGAGTTGACACAGGACCGCATCGAAGCCGGACTTCTGGCCGACGAACTGGACCTCGGCATCGCATTCGAGGGAACCCATCTGCCCGGAATCGTCGCAACCACGCTCTTCACCGAGACCCTCAGCCTTGTAGTCACCACGAGTCGTCCCGATACGCACAGCGAGCAGCCGTTGCCGGTGAGCGACCTTGCCGGGCAGCAACTTGCCCTCCTCAGCAGCGACTTCGTCACCCGAAGCCACATCGACAACTACTTCGCCAAGCATCACATCAGCCCGCCGATCGCTGTGGAAGCCAACAGCATCCAGGCTCTTACCGAGATCGTGCGGCGCACCGGCCTGCTGGCCACCGTGCTTCCCGACGCCATCACCGACGACCACCCCCATCTCACCCCCATTGCCATCGACCCTCCGCTGCCCACCCGCGTCGCCACTTTGCTGCGCAGAGACAGCGCCTACGAGAGCGCCGCCGCACGCGCCTTCATCCGGCTTGCCCGTGACGTGGTCCAGGAACGCGGCTACACACCGGCCTGACGCCGGACTCCACATGCGCGAGGACGGTCTCCTCGGCCAGGAGCTCCCGGACGCAGGCGCAGTACCGCAGCCACCCCTCCGGCCGGCCCGGATTCCAGTACGGGGCGTTCGCCGCCAGGGTCCTCGCCCCGCCCGGCGCGGCCGACGGCCTGAGGAGTCGATTCCGGTCAGCGTGCTCGACAGCACCCAGCTCTCTGCGCATGGCCCGCACGGACGGCACTCGACCGACGGGTGGCACCGGCTCTTTCGCGGCGACTCCCACGAGGCGCTCCGGAGAACAAGTGCACTGCGCCCATACCGCCGCGCACCCAGGGGTGCTGCAACGCGTACTGCCTTCCGCGACTGCGTGAGTCGGGCCTGTTGACCCCTGATCGACGGCGCGATGCGGCCGTCCTGCCCCGGATAGCTGTGGGCAGGGTGAGGCCCTGACCTGCGGTGCCTACGGTTGTGCGGGACAGGCCGGCGGTTGGAGTCCCGGACAACCGTAGGCAGCGCGGTCGTTTACCCGCGGGGCCAAGCCGGCAGGCGCCGTGGAGTCGGTCGCGATGTGCTGGCTGCCATGGCTCGGGGAGCCGACTTGGCTCTCGTGACTTGTCGAGCGAGTCGGCATTCGTCGACTTCACGGATGAGTTCCCGAGAGCGGATCTGGTGCAACTCGAAGTGCATGCCGCTCGCTCCTACTGCTCCTCCATGACGTCGGCGACCACGCAGCTGACGTTGTCGGGGCCGCCGGAGCCGTTGGCGAGGGCGATGAGTTCGCGAACGGCCTGCTCGGGCTCCCTGATCCCGGAGAGCACACTTTGGATTTCTTCGGTCGGCACGATGGTCGACAGACCGTCGGAGCAGAGCAGGTATCGGTCTCCCTGCTGGGCGTCGTGAAGGCGCATGTCGGGGATGGCATCGGCTCCTTGACCCAGGGTTCGTATCAAAAGCGACCGCTGGGGATGGGAGGCGGCTTCCTCCGGGGTGAGGCGGCCTTCGTCGACCATCGACTGCACCATGGTGTGGTCGTGAGTGATCTGGAACAGCTCTCCGTCGCGCAGGAGATAGACGCGGGAGTCGCCGATGTGGACGAGGGCCAGCTGCGATCCGGTCCAGAACATCGCGGTGAGTGTCGTGCCGACTGCCTCGGGCGAAGAGCCGTTCGCGGTGACGCTGTCCACCGCCTGCTTGGCCTGTTCGATGGCGTCTTCGAGGACGTTCAGGAGATTGCCCGCCGGGATGGTGTCCGTTTCGAGGTGCTTGAGCGCGTCGACGGCGGCCGCGCTCGCGAGGGCTCCTCCGCTGCCGCAGCCGTCGGCGACGGCGAGCAGGCGGGTTCCGGCGTAGGCGGTGTCCTGGTTGCTCTCGCGGGCAAGGCCCGTGTCGGACAGGGCAGCGTAACGGATTCCGAGGGGCTTGGCGGTCGGGGTCATGGCAGGGTCCTTCCAGGACAGGTGGTCGATGAGGAAGGTGGCCAGGTCCCGCCGTGCGGCGGTGTCGGCCTCGATCTGGGTCCAGAACGCGCGGATCTCCTGTGCGGCCTGGCCCGCCTCCAGCGAGCAGACGTGCTGGATGCGGGCCAGGGGCATTCCCAGGCGTCGGAGCCAGGCGACCAGTCGGGCCTGGTCCAGTTGTTTTGGTGCGTAGAGGCGATAGCCGGTCACTGGGTCGACGCGAGCGGGGGCCAGCAGACCGAGCTCGTCGTAGAGACGCAGTGCCTTCGGTGACAGGTGGGACGCCTTCGCGAACGTCCCGATGGTCAGCAACCCCATGCTCGCTCCTCCTCATGCCGAGCACATCGCCCGGCCCCACCGATGCTGTGGCTTCCCCCAGGGTGAAGGTCAACTATCGTGGGCCGGCTTCAGGGGCCGACGTGTGGTCGGAGGACTCGTTGTGGTGATCGTTGCGGAAGGATTTCAAGGTGGACTTGGTGATGAGTTTGCTGCCGTCGAGGATCGCGGTGATCACCGCAGCCCGGATCAGGTGAGCGAGGCTGCCGATCACGCCGCCGGTGCGATGGTCCGCCGGCTGCTCGAGGGTGTCCTTCTCGTGCCGGTGCGGGCGAAGTGTGTTTTCCGTGGTGGCCACCGGAGAGCGCCACTCGGCAGTGAGTGGGAACGGGCCGGTGCGGGCCAGGACACTGCGACCGGTCGGCTGGCTGCTGCGGATTTTGTGCGCGTACCGGCCGACCGACCCGGTCGAGCCGCAGGTGCGCATCAGCGACCGGGGTCCGTCGAACGTCCTCATGGTGCACAACGAGCGCGACCCCGGCACGCCGCTGGTTGCCGCCCACCGGGTGCGGCAGGCATTCGGAAGACGCACGGTGATCACGGCCGACCGAGACGGCCACGACGTCTACCCATATGGCAAGAACCGGTGCGTGAACGACGCGGTCACCGGCTTCCTGACCACCGGCGAGCGGCCCTCGCACGACCGCGCCCGCGCGGCATGGACCCACTGATCGCGCCTCTCCCCACGACGACGCACGGCACTCGCCGTCCTCACGGGTCCGGATCTGACCTTCTGAAGGCACCACCTCGGTGATCAACGATGCGATACCGGACCGTATCGAGCTGTCGATGCCGGCCGGTCCGGTCCGTGGGCGACGGTGGGCCGACCACCGCCGCCCCTTCAAGGCGACCGCGTCAAGGCGAGGCCGGAAGGCATCCACCTCAGGAATCAGCGGAGCAGCGCGGTTGCTTCGACCTCGACGAGCACGTCCGGCTCGAAGAGGTACTCGACACCGATGAGGGAGGCCGGCGGCATGGGAAGCCAGAGCCCGATCTCGTCGGCGACGGCTTCCACACCGGCCATGAAGTCGCCGATCTTCTCCGGGCTCCACCGGGTCACGTAGAACGTCAGGCGCAGCACGTCCGCGAACGATGCGCCCGCGCCCGCCAGTCCGACGGAGGTGTTGCGCAGCGCCTGGGCGACCTGTCCGGCCAGATCGCCAGGCGCGACCGGAGTCCCGTCGGCCCGGCGCGCAACCTGCCCGCTGACGTGGACATGCTTCGTCCCGGTGCCCACGGCCACGTGGTGGTACGGGACCGGCTGCAGCATGCCTTCCGGCGTGAAGTGCTGAACAGTCATGGCTGTTTCTCCTTCGAGCTAGGTATCCGTAAGCTACCTAGTGGAAGAAGGACACTTCAACGAGACCAGGTTTCGCCATGGATACCGACGACGAACTCCGCATCGACCCCCCGCACCGCGAACTGCTCGACCAGATCCTCGACAAGTGGTCGCTCAGCGTCCTCAACGAGCTCTGCGAACGCCCGTGCCGCTTCAACGAACTGCGCCGAGCCGTCCCTCAGGTCACGCAGAAGTCACTGACCGCGACACTTCGGCGACTCGAACGAAACGGCGTGATCGAGCGCGAGGTCGTCTCCACCCGCCCGGTGGCGGTCAGGTATCGGATCACACCGCTCGGCAAGACCCTTCGGCCTCCCATCGACGTGCTCCTGGCGTGGGCCTCGGCGAACATGCCCGCCATCGCACGCGCACGCGAAGCCTTCGACACACGGCAAGAAGAAGCGGGCCTCTGATCCTTCCCCGCCTCGGCCGGGCGCCGGGGCGGGGAAGAGGGGTGTGTCTCGACCCCCGGCGACTGCGGCAGCCATCGGGCGTGCGACGTCCCGGTGGACTTCGCGCCCGGCGAACCGACTGGCGCGGACGGCTCGACAGGCGTCAGGCCCCAAGCGGAGCGGACTTGCACCGGATTTGGCGAGACCGGCCATCGCGTTCGCGATCCTCTCCGCGCGCTCGGGCGCCAGGGATCGCCCGCCCGCGAAAGCCTGCCGGCCCTCGGCCGCTGGGGTGTCCTGGTACCGGCAGGTGCGGCGTGGAGTGAACTGGCGACGGAATCCGCATCGGCCTTGGTCCAAGCGGCAGACCAGGCCGGCAACCGGCCGGTTACACCACCTCTCCACCCACGGTCGGGCGCTGGTGACAACCATCGAGTACTCGCACCCGGTCTCCTCTCCCCGGGAGACAGAACCGAGCCGTCCGGACTCCAAGAGCATCTCGTGGCGGGTTTCTCGCGTATCTGGGTCATGCCCCCTCTACGGGCGCCAACCGCTGTGCCATTGTTCCCCGAGGCAGGGATACTTCCCCGCCGCCCTGGAAACCTTCAGCACTCGCCATGGGCTGTGCGTCGCCGCGGCCCTGGTCATTCTGGCTGCCCCCACTCCGGGGCAGGCCGCCAGGCTCACCCGCGTCGAGTTGCGAGCGCTACTGAAGAAAGCCGGCCGCCAGCGCGGCATTGACGCGGAGGCCGAGCGGCTGCGCGAGGTCTTCCGAAGTCCCCCACATGCGTCAACTGCCGCTGGTGGAGGAGGCAATGGGCCGCCAGACCGTCACCCGGGTGCGGAAACTGGAGATTGCCTGCACCAGCGCAGACGACCTCTCCTCAGCGGCGGTGGAGTCTTTGATTGAGCAGGGTCGGGTCGGTCATACTTCGCCGGGTTGATCGTGTCCTCGGCGGGATCGGGCATCTACCTGCGCGGCCTCAACTCCCGGGCAGGCGCTGAGCTGTGCCCCGCGAATCGTTCCTGCGGTGAACCTTGTCGGCCGTACGGATGACCGCAGGCCGCGCCCCGCCCAGGAGGCAGGCGGCGGCCGCTACATCCAGGGAATGATCAAGAACCTGGTGTGCGGAATCGGTGCTCTCTCGTCATCGGTACGTGGGGGAGTGGGCGGAGATGAAGCGGCGCCGGCAGCCGGCCGTGTTCCACAATCCTGAAAGGTGTTCGTGATGAGCCGAGGGCTGATCGTGGTGGATGTGCAGAACGACTTCTGCGAAGGAGGTAGCGTTCCCGTCGCGGGAGGCGCGCGGGTCGCCTCGGCGATCGCCGATCTGGTCGACCGGAGCGCAGGCCGTGATTACCAGTACGTTGTGGCCACCCGGGACCATCATGTCGATCCTGGCAGCCATTTCTCCGAGACCCCGGACTTCCAGGACAGCTTCCCCGTCCACTGTGTGGCAGGGAACGAAGGCGCTGAATTCCATCCCCACTTCGCACCCGTCGTCACGGACGGCAAGGTGCATGCCGTTTTCTTCAAGGGCGCCCATTCTGCCTCCAAGAGCGGCTTCGAAGGCGCGGACGCGGAGGGAACCTCCCTCGCGGACTGGCTGCGCGCCCGTGGGGTCGAGGACGTCGACGTGGTGGGCATCGCGACGGATCACTGTGTGCGTGCGACCGCGCTGGATGCCGTCGCGGCAGGATTTCGCGCGCGGGTACGTCTCGACTACTCGGTCGGCGTCGCCCCGCACACAACAGCTGCCGCGCTGAACGACTTCCGCAAGGCAGGAATTGCAGTATCCGGTGAGGTGCCGGTTCCGGAATAGTTCTGGCACCGGTGCGAGGCGCGAGTTGCACCGGCGTCCAGCCCGGCGGAGGCCACGTTCACTTGATCACCGGATTCGACCTGGAGAGCCGGGCCGGGTGCGGACGGTTGACCGGTTCGGGTATTCGGCCGCCGGGCCCGGCGCGGCTCGGGGGCAGTCGTGGGTGGCCGGCCGTGACCGCGACCGCAGCGGAACCTGCGTCGCGCCGCCGCCGGGCCGAGGGCCTCACCGCCCTCCTCGCCGACGAATCACTGGCTGCACTCCGGGGCGTCGCGGCCCTGGAACGTGCCACTGAGCGGGTCGTGACCGGCGCCGTGTTCAGCATCGACACCGTGGACGGGCCGCAGCGGAACACGGTCGCCCGGGCTGAAGCTGACCAGGGCGGGTATCCGATGGACGTGGTCCTGTTCCAGTCCCCGGGCTGGCCCTACATCGGGGCCAGGGTGGAAGAGGGTGCCAGTGACCGACACTCCAGTGCCCTGCTGGGCAGCAAGGAAGGAGTCTTCCTCAGCCCATGAACGTGGTGGCCAGGGACCGCCACCGCTGCCGCGTGGGCTGTTCTCCGCCGATCCGCCGCGCCGGTGAGTCGCCGTCGAGCGAGGGGCTGACCATGAAGTGGGCGATGTTGACGTAGTAGATGTAGTCGCCGCCTCGGGTGAGCTCCTCCAGCCGGGCGATGCCGTTTCGGACTGCGGCATTGTCCTCCACGCAGGGCGTGCTGCAGAGCGACGGCGAGTTCCAGCGGCAGCGCGGCTGCGGGCACCTGCGGCTGCTGGAAGGCTCCTACACCTGGATCCGGCAGCCGCCGTCGACGTCACGACGCGGGTGTCGGACGACGCGTCTGGACTTCCTCATACGTGATGGAGGACGAGGGCGTGCTGCAGGTCTGCTGACCTCGCAGGAAGCCAGATGGGCGGGTCTCCGCAGCATTCCCGTGCCGGGCGCCGCGAACAGGACAAAACGTACGATGGCAACGGCCGGGCGTCGAACTGCCGTGACAGACTGACCGAGCAGCGAGACCTCCTGGTGAGACCTCAGGTGACCTACCTTCAGGCGGACTCCGTCACCTGCCGGAGCTTCGCTGCGTCATACCGACCGACACTCCGACCGGATCGGGCCACGTGACGGAACGATGTCGAGGCGGCCCTGGGGCGGGGTTCAGCAGAGGGAGAGTTCGATGGGTTTACGTCGGAAACGGCATCGCGGGTTGTCAGCCCCTTCAAGCCGCACGTGGGCGGTGAGGAGTGCGGCGGTGGCGACGGCCTTGGTGTCGGTGCTGGCCGCCTCGGTCGGGACGGCGCACGCGCAGACGTCCGTAACTCCGCAGCCGCCGGCAGCGGTGATCGCGCAGTCTCCGCCGGCGTCGAGCAGGCCAACGCCCGCGGCCGACCCCTGCGCAACGGCCTCGCCCGGTCGGAAGGCAAAACCGGCTCGGTGGGCACCCACGAAGAATCCGAAGAAGTCCGTCGTGCCGGGGCAGAGGCGCTCCGAATGCGCAGTGATCCCGAAGGGCTTCACCAAGGAGCAGGCCGACAAGGCCGAGGCGATGGAAGCCGCGCTGCTGGCCGAGTCCCAGGGAACCGAGGCGCGGCCGCATGCGGCGTCCTCGGCTCCGGCTGACTGCCAGGTGTACTGGCCGGCACCGTACGAAGTGTGCGGCGCGATCCGGGACAAGTACAACGAGCTCGGTGGCCCGAACAGTTTCCTGCTGTACCCGACATCGAACGAACTGACCAACCCTGATGGCCACGGCAAACGTTCGGTGTTCCAGAACGGACCCATCTACTGGGCGGCGGACAGCGGCGCCCACCCTGTGGTCAATCACTTCTTCGCCGCCTGGCAGCGCAACGGCTGGGAAGCCGGGCCGCTCGGCTATCCGACCTCGGACGAGATCGTCAACCCGGACAACATCGGCCGACGCCAGTACTTCCAAGGCGGCACCGTCTACTGGCGACTCAACGAGGCCTACTACGTCACCGGAGCGATCCGTGACAAGTGGGCTGAAACCGGCTGGGAAGGCGGCAGGCTCGGTTACCCGACCAGCGACGAAGTCCGGCTGCCCGACGGCCAGGGCCGCATGAACAGGTTCGAACACGGCGTCGTCTACTGGTCACCCGACACGGGGGCGCATCCGGTCACCGCCTCCGTACTGGACCAGTGGTCCCGCGCCGGCTTCGAGGCGAGTGCGTACGGCTATCCGACAGCCGACCCCATCACGCACCAGGCCGACATCCAGGAGCAGCAGTTCCAGCACGACCGCATCTACAGCTCCGGCTTGACGGTTCCCGTCGCCTCAGGGGTCTCGTTGTCGCTGGGCGTACCGTCGGCCGGCCCCCTCCAGCCCGAAACAGTGCCCGACGGCGTCGTTCTGAACGGTTCCGGCTTCAACGCCCGGTTCCAGCGCGTCGCCGACGACGGCTCGTTCGAGGTGTCACTGGTTCGACTGGACAACAGTGCACCCGCGTCACTGGACCTGCTGTTCGGCGCACCTGCCGGATACAGCCTTCGTGCGACACCGCAACGGGTGGAACTCGTCGACTCGGCAGGAGCAGTCGTCGCGGGCGTCGGGCTGCCCCTGGGGTTCGACTCCACCGGAGCAGCCGTGCCCGTTCAGGCGAGCTTCGAGGGCAACAGGCTGCGGCTGCAGCTCGGCAACTCGACTGCGTTCCCGATCGAGTTCCCCGCGATCGCGGCGCGAGGAGGCACCCTCGACAAGTGGTGGTCCACCGGAATCCAGCAGCGCAGCGTGTGTGAGAACGAGCCCTACGACTGCTACCGGGTTCGCAACGCGCGGGGGCCGGCGTACAACCTGTCGAAGGACGCCTTCCCTGAAGCGACGGAAACCGACGACAACAGGATCGACGCCGCGAGGCACTGCATCTGGAACGGTCTGATGACCGAAGGCGCCAACCGGGGATTCGCGGAGCGGATGGCCGCAGCCCATGAACACGATGGTAGGGCGAACCCGGACTGGACCCGCAACGCCGAGCTGATGGACGAATACAACAACAAGACCGGTGTCCAGGTGGGGCTTCGGAACGAAGGAGCACCGGCAGCCATCGAATCCACGTGCCTCCAATACGGGCGGGGGGCCCGGATCGTGCCCGAACCGGAGACCATCGATCTGACGAATCCGTATGGGACCGACCTCATCGCGTTGCGACACCCCTGAACCATATGGAACCCCCGCCGCGCGCTCCGGCGCCGCCGACGATCACCCTGCCCTCCGGGTACGGTGCGCGGTCGCGTGCAGGAACGAGTCGAGGTTGCGGGCGGCGAAGGGGTCCGATTCGCCGTCGAGGACGCCGTACGGGAGGCGGACGTACTGATCGACATCGTCGGCGACCTGGACGGCCACTGCCTCTGCTGCGGCGCGGCGGCCGCACTTCGGGGCAGGATGGCCGCCACCACCGACTGAACCGCCTCTGCACGGGGAGGGGCGCTACCGGTACGTAGCGGCTCTTCCTTCAGGCGAGGCGGGACATCCTCTCCCCTCGGCTCAGTGGCCGCGGCCGCCGACTTCCGGCGCGGCCCGCGGTGGTTCAGGAGTGCGGGAGCAGCTCGGACACGGCGGAGGCCGCGGTTCTCGGTCATGTCGCCGCGTCGGGGACTCGGTCTTGGCCCGCGTGACCATGTTCTGCCCCGTGCGCTGCCCGGACGGCTTTGATGCCTCCTATGCCCTGGCCGACCCGCGGTTGCACGATGACGCCCGCGACCTGATGGTGCATCTGGGCAGGCTGGGTCCGATTTACAACGGCGATCTGCCAGTGGCCGCACTCCACTTCGACGCTGCGATCGACACCGGACAGTCGGGCCTGCTCATGGGCGATGACGCAGCCACGCTCCTGACCGTGGATGACCTGATAGCCGGATGGGCGCGCAAGTCGCGAGGAAACTGCGCCCCGCTGAGAAGACGAACGGTGAACGCGCCCGTCTCTGCTGCGCCTGAATCTGTCCCTTGTCAGGATGCCGCACGTCGGGCCTCCACCGGGGGCAGAGTGTGCAGCAGTTCCAGTCGGCGCTGGACGGCTTCGACGGCCCCGGAGCGTCGGCCGGGTACGTGGCGGCGCAATGAGACCAGGGGTGGGCCGAGTTCCCGGGCCCGTTGGGGGTCGCGAAGTTCCTGCCACTGGTGGTGGGCGCGGTCCACGGCGTCTTCTACGACGGGGTCGTCCGGGGGCTGCTGCCGGGCGAGGCGGGCTTCGGCGGCAGCCATCCACAGCTCGCAGCTGCGGGCCGGATCGTCGGCCAGGCGAGCGAGGTCGGCCCGGACCTCCAGCCAGTGGGTGGCCTGCGCGGAGCCCGCGCCGTAGGTGCGCAGAGCCCACCCCTCCCACATGGCTGCGAGCGACGCGGCCTCGCTGTGCCGTCCGGCGTGGGCGGCGGCAAAAATCGCGGGCAGCGGGTCATCTTCGGCCGCCCCGGTGTTTTCCGGAACCGGAGCAGGCCCCGTCGGAACAGGCGCAGGCTCCTGATGTGACCGGTTCGCCTGGACGGAGGCCGCAGGGGCGGGGGCGGCTGTGTTGTCGATGGCGAGGAACAGTGCGTCGGCGGAACCGGCCTGGGCGGCGGCCTGCTCATGGAGCTGGGCGAGCGGCGGGTTGATTCCGCTGCGCCAGGTGGTGGCGAGGGCCTTCAGGTAGGCCGGTTCTGCGATTCGGCGGCGGGGCGGCGGCGGGGTGATCCGGCCGTATACGCGGATTCCATGGCCGAGAACGAGACCCTCGGTACGGAGCTGGTGCCAGGCGTCCGGGGCGGCGACCATGTCGGTGACGATGGTGGTGGTGCCCGGTCGGCGCAGTTTGAGCTCGCTGGCCAGCCAGTGCCAGGGCAGTGCGGTGTAGCGCAGGGTGGTCGGCGTGGTCCGGGCGAGTGCGAGGTGGATCAGGCGCTGCTTGTGGTCGAGGTGGAGTTGTCCGGTGATGTAGAGGGAGAGTGGGCCGGGTGCGGCGGCCGCGGCGCGAATGCGGGTGAGGACGGTCTGCGGGTCGGCCGGGTCTGCGAGTTCAACGATGGTGGCCGCCGTCGTGCCGGTCAGGATGCTGGGCGGGACCGCCGCGAGCGTGGGCAGGACGCTGGTTGCGTCGATGAGACAGCCCTTGCCGGCCGGGGCTGCCGCGATCAACAGCGCGGTCCCGGATGCCGTGTCCTCCCCGTTGATCATCACAAGAGCACCGTAGCCGCTGCCCGGCTTGTGAGCGTAATCAGTGGCTGGCTCCAGTCCGATGGCGCCGACGCGCTCGTCCGTCACGACCTGAGTCACGGGACCGGCGCGACTGGCAGCCTCCCGCCGGCACTTGAGGACGGCTGTACGGATGTGGAGCG
This sequence comes from Streptomyces sp. Ncost-T10-10d, assembly GCF_900091955.1. Taxonomy (GTDB): domain Bacteria; phylum Actinomycetota; class Actinomycetes; order Streptomycetales; family Streptomycetaceae; genus Streptomyces. The sequence continues at coordinate 1,024 of NZ_FMDF01000037.1, read as the reverse complement.
GGGCACGGTTCGCGCGTATGTGCGGCGCGACTGGCTGTCCGAGCAGGAGGAGTTCGCCAGAGTTGAGTAGGAGCGGGCTGTGACGGAGCTCGGGGAGGTCCTGACGGAGGAACGGCGTCTGCGTCAGGACCTGGACCAACAGGCAGATCCTGCTCGGCGGCCGCAGCGGCCGGCTGACGACGAAGCTCTACACCGACCTGCTCCGAACCAGCGATAGCCCGGGCGAACAGGCGGGAGGGAAGATCGTGAATCTCTCGGCTCGCCTCAGCGCCAGGAACTACTGTTGCGAGCATGGTCGAACATGATGCCCTCAGCGCCACCCGCGAGGCCTACGACGCTGCTGCCCCCACCTATGCGCGGCTGTTCCGTGACACGCTGCGCGACAGTCCCCTGGACCGCGCGATCCTGGGTGCCTTCGCCGAGGCCGTACGTGCGAGTGGAGACGGTCAGGTCGCGGACCTGGGGTGTGGGCCTGGCCCTGTCACCGCTTATCTGGACGAGCTGGGGCTGGCGGCGTTCGGTGTCGATGCCTCTCCTGTGATGATCAAGTTGGCTCGACAGGCCTATCCGGACCTGCGGTTCGACGTGGGCTCGATGGCCGCGTTGAACATCGCTGACGGTGTGCTGGGCGGCGTACTCTCACGTTGGTCCATCATCCACACTCCACCGAAGGAACTCCCCATCATCCTTGCGGAGTTCCATCGTGTGCTGGCACCTGGCGGCCACCTTCTGGTCGGCTTTTCGGCAAGCGATGATCCGTCACACCCGACGCAGGTCTTCGATCACACAGTCGCGCCGGCCTATCGGTGGTGGCCTGATCACCTCGCCGCGATGCTGCGCAAGTCCGGGTTGGCCGAGGTGGCCCGGATGGTTCGCGAGCCCCAGCCCACCGACCGACGGCAGTTCCAGGAGATTCAACTGCTCGCCCGCAAAGCCTGAACAAGGGCTGTCTGACCGAAGACATGACCGCATCCAACCTGCCGGACGGGGGAGCCGTCAGGCCCTAGTAGGGCTTTGTTACGTT
>NZ_FMDF01000077.1 GCF_900091955.1 Streptomyces sp. Ncost-T10-10d | reverse complement strand
CCGGGGTCACCGCAGCCCCCGCGGCTGCGGCGCCGGGAACGGGCTTGTCCGCCGTGCCGGACGTACCCGGCTTGTAGTCGGCGAAGAAGTCCCACCAGGCGCGATCGACCGAACTGGGATCCTGGAGGTACTGCTGGTAGATCTCGTCGACGAGCCACTCATTGGGGCCGAAAGCTGCAGCCGGGTTCGTACCCGGGCTGGCTTGGTCGGTCGAGATGCTCGAGTTACTGGGGGACTGAGACGACACGGCGGCAACCGCCCTCTTCCGCTTCACAAGGTGATGGACAGCGGAAATCAAGGCTACGCCTCCCCAGCCGTTCCATGCAGGCCGGGCCGCTCTTCGTCGTGCAAGTCACATCGGAAGGCGGGTTTCGGCGCAGGAAATGGCGGGAAACAAGCATGGTTCCGCTTCACTTCGGGTACGCGGGACCGCGGATACAGCCCCCTGGACCGTACCCCCTTGAACAGAACACGTAGAACGTGTCCTTCCGGTTCGAACCCTATGTCAACCTCGCGGTTGCCGAATCCCCGGAAGAGTGACCCGGATGCGGCACCCGCGAGCGGATTCGGCCACGCCGATTCGTCCGCCGTGCAGATCCACCGCCCAGCGGGCGATCGCCAGGCCCAGGCCCGTACCGCCGTCGCTGCCCGGACCGTGCGGAGAGGGCACCTCGCCGCGGTTGAAACGCTCGAAGACCCGGTGCCGCTCGGACTCCGGAATGCCCGGGCCCTCGTCCAGGACCTCCAGTGCCAGGGATTCCGGTCCGGCCCCGCGCCGGGCCAGCACGGTGACCCGGCCATGCGGCGGGCTGTGCTTGACAGCGTTGTCGATCAGATTGGCCACCACCTGGTGCAGCCGTTCCGTATCCGCGTGCGCGGTCAGCTCGGGCGGCGACACATCCAGATGCAGATGTACGTCCTTGCGGGTGTGATTCCCGGAGCCGGAGGACAGCCGGCGGTGCGAGGCGGTGAGGTTCGCCTCCTTCAGCACACCCGACAGATACGGCCACACCTCGAAACGGCGGGCCTTCAGCGTGACCACACCGTTGTCCAGGCGGGACAGGTCCAGCAGCGTCTCCACCAGCCTGCCGAGCCGCTCGGTCTGCTTCAGGGCCGTGCGCATCGTCTCCGGATCGGCCGAGGACACCCCGTCCACGACGTTCTCCAGCACGGCTCTCAGCGCCGCGATGGGTGTCCGTAGCTCATGCGACACATTGGCCACCAGCTCCTTCCGGTGCCGGTCCACGGCCTCCAGATCGTCCGCCATGCGGTTGATCGTCTGGGCCAGATCGCCGAGCTCGTCGCGCCGGTCGGCGCCGCTCACCCGTCTGGTGTAGTCACCGTGCGATATCGACCGGGCCACGGTCGTCATCTCGTCCAGCGGCGCAGTCAGACCGTGCGCCACGAACTGGGTGATCAGCAGGGTCGCGATCACCGAGAACACCGTGATGAAGCGCAGTTCGGTCCTGGTGCGCACGGCCACCATCAGCAGCCCCGTGGTGATGAACACCGAGACCACCACGAGCGTGCCCAGCTTGGCCTTGACCGAGAAAGGGCGCAGTCCGGAACCGGGCCGGGTCATGGCGCCGGGGTCTCCAGGGCGTAGCCGACACCGTGCACGGTACGGATCCGCTCCGCACCGATCTTCCGGCGCAGCGCCTTGATGTGGCTGTCGACGGTACGGGTGCCGGAGGCGTCCGCCCAGTCCCAGACCTCGGCCAGCAGCTGCTCCCGGGAGAGCACCGCACGCGGGGTGTTGGCCAGGCAGACCAGCAGATCGAACTCGGTCGGCGTGAGGTGCACGTCATCGGCGCGCACCCGGACCCGGCGCTGTGCGTGATCGATCTCCAGCTCACCGAGGCGCAGTATGCCGCTGCGCGGCGTCACCGCGGCCAGCGCCGCACGCTCGACCCGGCGCAGCAGGACGTGCACCCGGGCCGCCAGCTCGCGCATCGAGAACGGCTTGGTCATGTAGTCGTCGGCGCCGACCCCGAGGCCGACCAGCATGTCGGTCTCGTCGTCCCTGGCGGTCAGCATCAGCACCGGCACCGGCCGCTGGGCCTGCACACGGCGGCAGACCTCCAGGCCGTCGAAGCCGGGGAGCATGATGTCGAGCACCATCAGATCGGGCTGCCATGCCTCGGCCGCGTCCACGGCCGCGGGTCCGTCGAGTGCGGTCTGCACCAGGAAGCCCTCGGCCCGCAGCCGGGCGGAAATGGCATCGACGATTGTGGCGTCATCCTCGACCACCAGCACCCGGCGCTGCGCGCCCGGCGTGGCCGCGACACCGTTGTGGGTGGTGTGTGTCTGTTCCATCGCCCCGCCCCTGCCCGCTCTCACGGGGGCCATTCCCCCGGACGCACGGTCTTCGCTTGTGGATTTCGTGGGTGATCCCCGTTACCGGTCAGCAGCGTAAAGGCAGCGGACCGCTCTCGGCTACGCAGGGTGTAACGGCTTGGGTGCAACGAGGTGCCGGAGTGTCGGCCTTGTGGCGCTTGGCCCCGGGCGTCCGGGGGTCACGGATGCCCGATGGGGGCTCTCAGGGCGTCCGAAGTGCGAGATGCACCACGTCGGGAACACCTCGGGCAACACTGATCTCTTCCGTCCTAACCCCAGTGAATCCGGCATTCCGCAAAGCCTGTTCGAACTCCGCGGACGGTTGTGCGGACCACACTGCGAGAACGCCGCCCGGTGTCAGCCGCTCCCGGCAGTCCGCCAGACCGGCGGGGGAGTACAGGCTCGTGTTGTCCTCGGTGACGGTCCAGTCCGGTCCGTTGTCGATGTCCAGGCACAGGGCGTCGTAACGGTCCGTAGTCGTACGCAGGTACGCGACGAGATCCGTCGTCAGGATCGCGGTCCGCGGATCGGCGAGCGCACCACTGGAGATCCGGGCCAGCGGCCCCTGCAGATGCCAGTCCACGATCGCCTGCTCCCGCTCGACGACGGCGATCCGCCCCCACCGCGGCTCGGCGGCGGCCCGGACGAGCGAGAACCCCACCCCGAGACCCCCGATGAGCACCGCCGGTGCCTCCCGGTCGGCGGGCAGCGCGGCCAGCGCCGCGTCGATCAGCAGCCGCTCGGAACGCCCGTCGGAGGTGTCCATCAGAAAGCACCCGTTGGCGATGATCTCGAAGTCGTCCCCCCGCTCCCGCAGGACGACCTCGCCGTATGGGCCTTCGCGGCGGTCGAGCGTGACGGGGGCGAGGGTGTCGAGGCCGTGGATGTGGGGCATGGTGCGGGTCTCCGGTGGATGGCGGACGGGTTCACCGCCATCCTGGCCGCTCGACGCGGCCGAAGGCCAGCGGATTGCCGGATCCGCCCGGTCCTTCCGATCCGTCCGGGGGAGCGTGCACCGTTGCGCGGGCCAGGGCGTGCGACGGACGAGAGTTTCGCGCTCCGGGGGCGCGGAACGTCCAGGGGTACGCGCTCTCCGGGCGCGCGCCGCCGGGAGTCACGCGCTCTCCGGGCGCGCGCCGCGCACCGCGAGGAGGGCCGTCCCGATCACGTACGCCGTCAGGGCCACCGCCCACGCCGCACCCTGCGGACCCGGCTGCATCGGCCAGGCCCACACCGCCGCCGCGCCGCCCGGGGTGTGGGGCGCCGCCAGATAGACGGCGCCGCCGTAGACCGTCATCGGCAGCCAGCTCAGCCGGGCACCGATCAGGGCGGCGGAGGCCGCCGCCACCCCGGTCGCACCGAGCACATTGCGCACCATTCCCGGTGCGCCGAACTCCTCCGGGTGCCCCGGGACCGCCAGTGCGAGCGCCCCGGTCGCCAGCACGGTCAGCACGAGCAGATGCAGCAGCCGGCGCGGCCACCAGCGGCGTACGGCGGTTCGGTCCAGCTCGTCGCTGTGCGCGTGCAGGCCGGTGCCGATCGCGGCGGAGGCGAGCAGCGGGGCCAGCACGATGACCGGGACACGGGCGGTGTGGTCGAAGTAGGGCTGGTCCTGCAGCCAGTGGGCCGCCCAGGCGGCGACGAGGGCGATGCAGGTCAGGGTGGCGATGGCGAGGGGGAGGGTGCGGGAGCGGATATAGAGGCGGGGGAGTGCGGTGAGGGTCGGCCGGTGATTCACAGGACCGGGACCTCCGAGGACGTGCAGCGCTGCGGGGTGGCCAGGAAGCGGCCGAGCCAGGCCCTGCGGTCGGCGTCCGGCATGGCCTTGAGGCGGGCGAGATACCGCGAATCCGCATACCATTTCGAATCTTCGCCGGTCAGCCAGCTGATGACCGCGTCCTCCGTGCGTGCCACGCGCTCGGCCTCCTTCTTCCGGTTCTTCCGGTCCTTCCCGGGCGGGCCGGCCTGACAGTCGCGGTTCACCAGAGTCAAGGCGGTGTCCGAGGCGTACCCGCGGGGATCGGTCAGACGGTTCCGTGTGATGCCCCAGCCGCGCTGCACGTACGCGAGTCCTGCTTCGCCGTCCTTCGGGCCGGACTGCGGGTCCACGTATCTGGCGGGTGCGCCCGGGACTCCCTCCAGCCGCGAGAACATTCCCGCCAATGCCTCGGACACCTGGGGCAGCACCGGGGCGTCGGAAGCGTTCAGGCAGATCTGCGGCGTGCCGGGGGTGACCTCCGAACAGACCCTGCGCGCCATGGCCGGGTCGTCCCGGAACAGGTCCGCGCCCGTGTGCACGACCAGTGTCCCCGCCGCGATCGCCAGGACCAGCGGCACGACCGCGAGGCAGCGCCGCCGGGCCGCGTACGCGAGCAGCACGCTGACGGCGATGCCGCCCGCCCATGTCACCAGGACCGGGGCGAACCACCACACCGGGACGGACACTTTGAGCGCGACCGCCTGGGCCGGGCTCAGGTATCGGGCTTCCGAGTCCAGATAGTTCGGGAACCCCAGGCCGACGTACGCGCACACCGCCAGCACCGGAGCGATCAGCCGCCACCGCACCAACCGGCCGACGACGAAGCCCACGAAACCGATGGACAGCAGGAAGCCGAGGTCCGTGGCGGCCATCGAGACGGACGGGCTGCCGACCCCGGTGTACGGGGCGGTCGCCGCGAACGCCACGGCCAGCGCGAACAGATACCCGGCCGCCGCCCACAGCGCGATCGCCGTGGCGGCCGTCGTCGCCTGCGCGAGCCGGCTGCGCGGCACGGAGAGCAGCAGTTCCGCGGTACGGCGGCGATGCTCCCGGCCGCCCTGCCAGCAGGCGGCCGCGGCGACGAGTGGGCCGGCGAGCAGCCCAGCCGCCGAGTGCAGCTGGCTCTGGGTCTCGCCCCAGCTGCCCTGCCACTGGGGCGCCTTGCCCCACAGCGCAACGAGGAGCGTGAGGGCCACGGCCGGCCCGGTCCAGGGGGCGAGACCGCGCCGGAGCTCGGCCCGCAGCGCGATGTATGTCGGGTTTGTCATCGGCGTGCCACCGCCGCCCGGTGCGCCCGCAGCGCAGCGGTGTAGCCGCGCTCGATCGGGTTGCCGTCCGGCCCGTCCGCTCCGGTGTCCTCGCCGCCGAGGGCCGTCAGCTCCTGCGTCGTACCCCGGTACGCGATCCGGCCCGCCTCGATCAGCGTCACATCGGTGCAGGCCGCGGCAACATCCTCGACCAGATGGGTCGACACGATCACGGTGGACGTGCTGCCCAGATCCCGTATCAGCGCCCGGAACTCGACCCGCTGCTCCGGGTCGAGGCCGGCGGTGGGCTCGTCGAGCAGCAGCAGGTCCGGATCGTTGACGATCGCCTGGGCGATGCCGACCCGCCGCACCATCCCGCCCGACAGGGTCTTCACCGGGGCGTCGATCCGGTCCGCCAGACCCACCCGGGCCACCGCACGCTCCACGGCCGCGGGCACCGCCGCCGCGTCCATCTCCTTGAGCCAGGCCACATAGGCGACGAACTCGCGGACGGTGAAGCCCGGGTAGTACCCGAACTCCTGCGGCAGATAGCCGAGCCTGCGCCGGACCGCCGCCCGGCTGCGGTGGCCTCTATCGAGCACCGGACCCGAGTCGGTTCACACGTGGCTCATGTGGTTCACGCCATAGACGGCGCGGGGGACGATCACGGAGGGTGGGACGTTGCTTCGGGGGGCTGGTAGGGAGAGGGGCCTCGCGCGGTGCATCAGGGTACGGACAGGGCGGTTCGCGAAGAGGAAATCGCCGCGCCATTGCTCGACGCCATACCGCGTCAGCGCTGTACGCAAGAGCCCGCCGTTCCTGCGGACCGCAGGGCCCGCCGGTGGCTGCGGCTGTTGCCGACGCCCACCGGTACCCCGTTCACCTTCGGGTATCTGCTGGTGCTCGTCGCCACGTCCCTCTTCATCGAGTACGCCGATCCGGACACCGTCTCCGCCGTGCTGCGCGAATCGAGCACGGATGTCGCGCATCTCGGGGAGACTCCGCTCCTCGTCCTGGCCGCCAGCGCCCTGTGGGTCGTCGGCGGGCTCGCCTCCCCGTACGTCCTCGGCTTCGCTCTCGTGCTGACCGCCCTGGAACGCCGCATCGGGGGGTGGCGCACCGCCGGTGTGTTCCTGCTCGGCCATGTCGTGGCGACGCTCGCCACGGAGATCCCGGTCGGGCTGTCCGTGGTGGCCGGTCATCTGCCGGAGTCCTCGCTGCACAGGCTCGACTACGGCATCAGCTTCGGGCTGATGGCGAGCGTGGGTGCGCTCGCCGGGCTGCTCACGCCGTGGCTCCGGGTGCTGGTGCTCGGCGGGGTCGGTGCGATGCTGCTGCGCGATCTGTTCGACCTCGGCGACCCCCTGAGCGACTGGGGCCATCCGCTGGCGCTGCTGGTGGGCGTGGCCTGCTGGCCACTGCTGCGCCGGGCCGGTGCGGTCACCGGAGCGGTGGTCAGGGGCGGGGGGCCTTCTCGCCGTGCACCGCGAGGTACTCGGCTGCCGGCCAGGGCGCCAGATCGTCGATGATCGCCCAGCAGCGGGGTGCAGAGACAGGCGAGAAGCCGGGAACACCGCCGGATTAAAGCGGACGCACGGGGAGTTCTCCGCTACAGAAAGGGCGCGACCGGGCCGGGCCCGAGGAGCGAGCGCATTCAGTCGATCGCTCACAGCGAACATGCATCGGGGAACAATAGGCGGCTCAGGAGCATTGAGTCTGCATAACTCAACTTGACTGCCGAAGGGGAGATCATGGCTACCGAGTCCAACGCGGTCACTCCGCTCGCCCTGCCCGTGCTGCCGCTCGACGACGAGGTCGTGCTGCCCGGGATGGTGGTGCCTCTGGACCTGTCGGACACCGATGTACGCGCCGCCGTGGAAGCCGCGCAGGCCGCAGCCCGTGAGGGTGGCGGCAAGCCCGAGGTGCTTCTTGTGCCGCGGATCGACGGTACGTACACCGGCACCGGTGTCATCGGCACCGTCGAACAGGTCGGACGGCTTTCGGACGGGGATCCGGGCGCGCTCATCCGCGGCCGTGGCCGGGTACGGATCGGGGCCGGGACCAGTGGTCCGGGCGGGGCGCTCTGGGTGGAGGGGACACGGGTCGACGAGGCCGTCCCCGATCCGCTCCCCGGGGCCGCCGCCGAGCTGGTCAAGGAATACAAGGCGCTCGCCACCAGCTGGCTGAAGAAGCGCGGCGCCTGGCAGGTCGTGGACCGGGTCCAGCAGATCGAGGACATCTCCGCGCTCGCCGACAATTCCGGATACTCCCCCTTCCTCACCACTGCCCAGAAGGTGCAGCTCCTGGAGACCGTCGACGCGGTCGCCCGGCTGAAGCTCGCCATCCAGTGGCTCGGTGAACACCTTGCAGAGCAGGACGTCGCCGAGTCCATCGCCAAGGACGTCCAGGAGGGCGTCGACAAGCAGCAGCGCGAATTCCTGCTGCGGCGCCAGCTCGAAGCCGTACGCAAGGAGCTTGCCGAGCTCAACGGGGGTCCCGGTTCCGGCGCAGACGAGTCCGACGACTACCGGGCGCGCGTCGAGGCCGCCGACCTTCCCGAGCACGTGCGCGAGGCCGCGCTCAAGGAGGTCGACAAGCTGGAGCGCTCGTCCGACCAGAGCCCCGAGGGCTCCTGGATCAGGACCTGGCTCGACACCGTCCTCGAACTGCCGTGGACCGAGCGGACCGAGGACGCCTACGACATCCGCGGAGCCCAGGAGATCCTCGACGCCGAGCACGCGGGTCTGCAGGACGTGAAGGAGCGGATCACCGAATACCTGGCGGTACGCAAGCGGCGTTCCGAGCGCGGTCTCGGCGTGGTCGGCGGGCGGCGCGGTGGTGCCGTGCTGGCGCTGGTGGGGCCGCCGGGCGTGGGCAAGACCTCGCTCGGTGAATCCGTCGCGCATGCCATGGGCCGCAAGTTCGTCCGCGTCGCGCTCGGCGGTGTACGGGACGAGGCGGAGATCCGCGGCCACCGGCGTACCTACGTCGGTGCCCTGCCGGGACGTATCGTCCGGGCCATCAAGGAAGCCGGTTCGATGAACCCGGTCGTCCTGCTCGACGAGATCGACAAGGTCGGCTCCGACTTCCGGGGCGACCCGGCCGCCGCCCTCCTCGAAGTCCTCGACCCGGCGCAGAACCACACCTTCCGCGACCACTACCTGGAGGTCGAACTCGACCTCAGCGATGTCGTCTTCCTGGCGACGGCCAATGTGCTCGAAGCCATCCCGGAGGCCCTGCTCGACCGTATGGAGCTGGTCAGGCTCGACGGCTACACCGAGGACGAGAAGGTCGTCATCGCCCGCGACCACCTGCTCCCGCGTCAGCTGGAACGGGCCGGTCTGGAGAAGGACGAGGTGACGCTCGACGAGTCCGCGCTGCGCAAGCTGGCCGGCGAGTACACCCGTGAAGCGGGCGTACGAAACCTGGAGCGGGCCGTCGCCCGGCTGCTCCGCAAGGTCGCGGCCCAGCACGAACTGGGCGACCGGGAACTCCCGTTCACGGTCACCGAAGCGGATCTGCGCGATCTGATCGGACGGCCGCACCACGTTCCCGAGTCCGCCCAGGACCCGGCCGAGCGCCGCACTGCGGTGCCGGGCGTGGCCACCGGACTCGCGGTGACCGGTGCCGGTGGTGACGTGCTGTTCGTGGAGGCGTCGCTGGCCGACCCGGAGACCGGGGCGTCCGGACTGACCCTCACCGGTCAGCTCGGCGACGTCATGAAGGAGTCCGCGCAGATCGCGCTCAGCTTCCTGCGGTCGCACGGCGCGGAGCTGGAGCTGCCGGTCGCGGATCTGAAGGACCGCGGCGTGCACATCCACTTCCCGGCGGGCGCGGTCCCGAAGGACGGCCCCAGCGCAGGCATCACCATGACGACTGCGCTGGCCTCGCTGCTCTCCGGACGGCTGGTCCGTACGGATGTGGCGATGACCGGCGAGGTCTCGCTCACCGGACGGGTGCTGCCGATCGGCGGCCTGAAGCAGAAGCTGCTGGCCGCGCACCGCGCCGGGATCACCACCGTGGTGATCCCGAAGCGGAACGAGGCCGACCTGGACGATGTCCCGGCCGAGGTCCTGGACACCCTGGAGGTCCACCCGGTGACGGACGTCCGCCAGGTGCTGGAGATCGCCCTCGCCCCGGCCTCCGCGGCCAGGCGCGAGGAGAGGATCCCGGCCGCGGCGTAGGCGCCATGGCGTGACGGGCGTGGCACCACGTGCGCGACCGGTACGGACGGCCCGCCTTCCCGGCAACGGGTGGGCGGGCCGTTCCGCGTGCGCCGGGGGCCTCGCTCTTCGGGACGTACGGCTCAGGGGCGGTAGATGGTCCCCGGGACCGGCTCCGCGGGCGCCATCAGCTGCGGGACGGTGACGAAGGTGTAGCCCTGCTTCTTCAGCGCGTCGATGATGCCCGGCACGGCGGGCACCGTCCCCTTGTAGATGTCGTGCAGCAGGATGATGCCGTCCCGGCTCGCCTGGTCCAGGATGCGCTTTTTGATCAGCGCCGAGTCGGTCGTGGAGTAGTCCTTGGCGGTCGCGCTCCACAGGATCTGGGAGAGCCCCAGGTCCTTGCTGATGTCCGAGACGGTGTCGTCGGTACGGCCCTGCGGCGGGCGCATCAGGCGCGGCTTCGTGCCGGTGATCTCCGCTATCGCGTCCTGCGTCTTCTCCAGCTCGTCACGTATCTCGGCGGGCTTCTTGTCCGTCAGGATCTCGTGGGACCAGGTGTGGTTGGCCACCTCGTGCCCCTCGGCGGCGAGCCTGCGCACGGTGTCGGGGTGCTTCTTGACGTGGTTCTTGCCCAGCAGGAAGAAGGTCGCGCGCACCTTCTTCTCCTTGAGGACGTCCAGCAGATGAGGGGTGTCCTCGCCCGGTCCCGCGTCGAAGGTCAGGGCTATGCACTTCGCCTTGCGGCAGTCCACCGGGCCGAAGGAGCCCTTGGCGTCGGAGCCCGCGTCGCCGCGCGCGGAGGCCGGCGCGGTGGTCTGCATGGAGCAGCCGCTCAGCGTCAGGGTGAGTGCCGTCACAAGAGCGGCGGCCAACCCCGTCCCGATCGACTTCGTCTTCATGGACAAGGCGGGTCACTCCTCCGTAGCTGAACAAGGCGCACGGTGTGCGGCAGAGAAGGACTATACACATGACGTATACACCAAGTGTATAGAGGGCCTTCGTGGTTGGCTCGGAAGGCGGAATGCCTGATCAGGGACACGGACAGGGAAGAGCCCCGGCACAGCACGGCGGATTCTTGGGGTCCTCGCAACACCTGACGGTCTACGTGGTCGTCAGTAGATCACGCAGGCGCTCGGCTGGGGTTTTCCAGCCGAGCGTTTTGCGTGGCCGGCCGTTGAGTTGCTGGGCGACGTGTTCGAGGTCTTCGGCGCTGTGCACGGACAGGTCGGTTCCTTTGGGGAAGTACTGCCGCAACAGGCCGTTCGTGTTCTCGTTCGATCCGCGCTGCCAGGGTGAGTGCGGGTCGCAGAAGTAGACCGGCACTCCCGTGGCCACGGTGAACTGCTTGTGCGCGGCCATCTCGCAGCCCTGGTCCCAGGTCAGCGAGCCGCGCAGGTGCCCGGGCAGGGTCTGGATCAAGGGCACCAGCACGTCGCGGACCTCCTCGGCGGTATGCCCGCCGGACAGATGCT
>NZ_FMDF01000207.1 GCF_900091955.1 Streptomyces sp. Ncost-T10-10d | reverse complement strand
GGGCCAGTGCCTCAACGGGCTGCGGCTCGGCGGGGGCCTCGGCCTCGACGGTGGCGGGTGCGGGTTCCGTCTCGGTCTCGGCGGTGGCGGGCTTCGCCTCGGTCTCGGTGGTCGGTGCAACCACCGGCTCGGTGGGAGCCTCGGCCTCGACGGTGGCAGGCGTGGGCTCCGGCTCGGCGGGGGCCAGTGCCTCAACGGGTTCCGGCTCGGCGGGGGCCTCGGCCTCGGCAGCGGGCGTAGCCTCCGGCTCCGTAGCCACCGGCTCGACCTCGACCTCGTCGGGCTTCGCAGCCACCGGCTCCGCAACCTCGGCCTCCGGCTCAGGCTCTGCCGGCTTCGGCTTCAGCTTCGGGGCCGAGCCCTGTGCCGGGACCGTGGCGATGGACGCCTTGTCGAAGGCCGCCGCCACCAGGTCCGATGCCAGACCGCTGTCGCCGATGGCGGACCGGTGGGAGGCGGGGGCCGGTACCGACGCCTTGGTGGCCGAGGCGGTTTCGCGCACCGGGGCGGTCTCCGCAGCCGACTCGTCCACCGTTACCGTGACCGGCTCCGACTCCGCGGGTGCGGTGCGTTCGGTCTGGGGCGGGACCGTGGCCGTCGGCGCCGGCGCCGACGCGTCCTGCTCCGCGCGGTCGCGGCCGAACACCTTGCGCAGCAAGCTCCGAATGCCCATGGGCGAGGCCTTTCGCGTGAGTTGGGTGCGATAAATGTCCGACCTGCGGGATTCATCCCTGGCCAGGGCGGATACGTAAGGTTAGCGGCCGGATCCGGCCGTTTGGCGGTGCGGCCCGCCCGTGGGGCAACTGAGCCGCAACCGAGCCCCGACCGAGTCCTGTGCGCATGTCGTGCGGGCCTGATGTACGTCGTTCACATGTGCCTATCCGGTTCCGAGTTGCCTTGTTAGCGTGAACGGCCGGTGCGTCTGACGAGCAGTCAGGCACACCGTTGTCTGTTTTATCCGCATGCGCTGTCAAGAAGGGCTCTCACATGGGAAAACGATCCCGCAGAACACGTCTTGCGGCCTGTGCCGTGGCAGCGGGGGCGATGCTTTCCGGCCTCGCACCGGCAGCCGGTGCCACCGTCGCCCAGGCGGCCACCCCGTCGTCCGCGGCGTCGGCCGCGGACGATCCCGCACCGGGTCACGAGGGTATGCCGGACGACGGTTTCGACGACGAACCCGAGGGTGAGCAGGACGACTTCGCCGGAGCTGGAGCCGGAGCCGGAGCCGCCGCGGCCGCCCCGAGCGCCGCTCCTGCCGCCCCCGTCCCCGGCCGGGCCGCCGACTTCAAGCTGGCGACGGGCACCGATATCTCCGCACTCGTCACCAGACTGGACGCCGCGCTGCCCAAGCAGGGCCTCACCGAACTGATGGAACAGGCCAATCGGGCCGCCGGGTGGGAGGGGGCCTGCGGAACCGCCGGTATCTACGGTTCCGATCTGGCGGTCAACCACCGCGTCTGCTGGAAGAGCGACGACGCCACCTCCTCGGAGTGGGTACCCCAGGCCATCACCGGGGTCTCGGACGCGCAGGAGGACGAGGACTGGGGCACGTCGAACGCCGAGCCGATCGCCGTGGCCGGTTACGACGCGGAGAATCCGGGCCGCAGCGACTTCACCGCGGGCCGCGACAACTGCGTCCAGGACTCCGCATCGGATGCCTGCAACGAGAAGGGCATCCGGGTCAGCTTCTTCAATCAGGCCACCCGGATGTACCGCCATGTGCTGCTGGTCTGGCCGTACATGAACTCCAAGGACCACATCTCCTTCGATGCTCTGCACGCGCGCGAAGGCAAGTGCACCACCGGCGTGACGTCCTCCTGCGCGGCGCAGAACGGCATTCACGCCGGTGGCATGGTCTGGTACGGCAACTACCTGTACGTCGCCGACACCGCCAACGGCATGAGGGTCTTCGACCTGCGCAAGATCATGGACCTCAACCCGGACAACAACGCCGACGTCAACGACCCGACGCCGGACGGTCTGGTCAGCGATGTCCTGGACAAGAAGCGGGTCGGCAGGCAGAGCAATGTCTGGTACTCCTACGGCTACCGCTATGTCATGCCGCAGGTCGCCACGCTGAAGTTCACCACCGCGAAGAACGGGGGGACCACCAGCGGCAACCAGTGCTACGCCACCGGGCGCCCGAAGGCCTCGTACATCTCGCTGGACCGCACCGGCACCGACCACATGGTCCTCGGTGAGTACTGCAACACCAACAACGGCGGGAGCAGTCCCGGCCGGGTCGGTACGTACCCGATGACCGAGCTGACGGCCGCGGTCGAGGGCGCGACCGGGACGGTCGCCAACGCCGACCTCGCCTACGGTCTGCCCACCGGAGCCACCTTCAACGGTGAGGATCTGTGGCACAAGATCCAGGGCGTCACGCGGTACGAGGGCAAGTGGTACTTCCACCGCAGCAACGGCTACGACAACGGCCGGCTGCTTCAGGCCACGCCGGAGACGGTCGATGGAACCAGCCGGCTCGTCGGCAACGCGAAGACCCTGGAGTCGGCGTTCGGGCCCGAGGACCTCTACCTCGCGCACGGGCGCGGTGACGGGTTCCCGCCGCAGCTCTGGTCGCTGGGCGAGCATGCGCCGAGCAAGTGCGGGGCGTGCAAACGTGAGGTGTACAGCTACAACATGGCGGAGGTGATCAGCGACTTCGGCTGATCCGCGTGACCTGACCCGCATGACCCGACCCCGCATGACCTGACCCGACGCGCGGGCCGCACTAGAGTCGGTTGCATGGTTTCCGGTGAGGCGCCGCAGGCGGAGGGAAGCGTCCGGGTCGACGTCTGGATCTGGTCGGTCCGGCTGACGAAGACCCGTTCGCAGGCCGCTGCCGCCTGCCGCGCGGGACATGTGAAGGTCGCCGGCGAGCGCGCCAAGCCCGCCCAGGCGTTGCACGTCGGCGACGAGGTACGGCTCCGGCACGCGGGCCGGGACCGGATCGTCGTCGTGTCGAAGATCGTGAAAAAAAGGGTCGGCCCTCCGGTGGCGGCGGATTGTTTCATCGACAACAGCCCGCCTCCGCCGCCGCGCGAGGTGGCGATCCAGGTTCCGGTACGGGACCGGGGCGCGGGGCGGCCGACGAAGCGGGACCGGCGGGAGATGGAGCGGTTGCGGGGGGCCGGGCCCACGGGGTGACCGGGGCCGTCCGATGGCCTCAGGAGCAGCAGCCCGGACACGGCGGCGACGGCGCCGATCGTCGCCATCACTCCGGAGACCGGACCGACGAGGGCCGGCGCGGCGATTCCGCCTTCGCGTCGGTCGACGCGTCCCCCTGATGTCGTGCGTTCAGCCCGAGTAGCCCTCGACCTCGTCGGCCGGCCGGACCGTTGCCGCGGACGGGTCCTCGCCGAACTCACTGAGGGCGCGGCGTCGGCGCAAAAGGTCCCAGCACTGCTCGAGCCGGACCTCCACCATACGCAGGCGGGACTTCTCGTCCTCGGTGAGACCCATGTCCTCGGTGGAGCGGTTGCGCAGGTCCCGTTCCTCGGCGACGAGTCCGCCGATGTTGTCGATGATGTCGCGTTCCTGGTCATCCATGACGCCTCCTTCGGGTCTTGCGCCGTGGGGCGTGGGATCACAGCACGATGACCGTCTTGCCGCGTGCGCCGCCCGTCCGGTTCCGGTCGAGGGCCTGCGGGGCCTTCTCCAGCGGGAGTTCGATGTCGATGGGCACGCGCAGGACGCCCTCGGCGACTCCCTCGGCCAGGACGTCGAGCAGGACCGGGGTGGGTTCGAGCCGGAAGTCGATGCCGGTCACGTCCGCGGGGAGGGCGGCTCCGGTGGCGACGCCCCGCGTGGTGAGGGCGATGCCGCCGCCGCGTACCAGCGCGGCACGGGCGGCGAAGGCGTCCGGGGTGGTGGAGACCAGGTCGACGAGTGCGTCGACGCCGTCCGGGCAGGTCTCCCGTACCGCCGCTTCGAGAGGGCGGTCCGTGGTGTCGATCGTGACGGTGGCCCCCAGGGCCGCCATCCGCTTGCGTTCGTCGCCGCGCACGGCCGCGAGCACACGTACGTCGCGGGCCGACGCGAGCTGGGTCAGATAGCTGCCGACGCCGCCTGCCGCCCCGATGACCAGCAGGCTCTCGTGGCCGCGGAGCACGGCGATCTCCAGGATCTCGGCGGCCGCCATCCCGGCGGACGGCAGCGCCGCCGCGGTCCGCAGGGGGAGACCGTCCGGGACGAGGGTGATGGCGGAGTCCTGCGGCACGGACACGTAGTCGCAGTAGGTACCGGCTCCGGACGCAGGCCCGGCCGTCCGGCCGAAGACCTGGTCGCCTACCCGGAAACGGTTTCCGCCGCTGCCGATCATGTCCACCCGGCCCGCGAAGTCCACGCCGACGACCAGCGGGAACACACGCGGGGCGAGTCCATCGTCCAGGGAGCCCTGTGCGGCCTGCCAGTCGCACGGGTTGAGTGCGGCGTACTCGATCCTGACCCGTACCTCACCGGCTTCCGGTTCGGGCTTGGGCATCTCGACCAGTGCGGGGTCGGCCCGGAACGCGCTGACGGCTATGGCTCGCATGTGGAAGACCTTTCAGTCGTCCCCGATCCGGCAGTCACGTCAACCACTCTTCCCCGGCCCGCCCGCCGCCGCACGTCGAACCGGGGCCGCTACGGACGCTGCCCGCCGGCGTGCACTGCGCGCGCCGCCCACAGCCGCCCGAGCACTGCGCACAACGCCACCGCCAGCCCCGTGGCGAACACGATCCACACCGTCGTACGCAGCGAACCCGTCAGCGCGTCGTACACGGCCGCCACACTGCCCGTCTCGCCGGCCGGCACTTCGGACAGCACCTGGTCCCGGGCGACCGCGATCAGCGCGCGCAGCACGAGTGCCCCCAGCGCGAAACCGAACCCGGCCCGCGCCACGGCCGAGAGCGCGGCGAGCGCGGAGCGCCTGCGCCCCGGTCCGCCGCGCACCCAGGCCACGACCACCGTCAGGACGGCGAACACGACCGTGGCCACGGCGGGCCATACGCTGCCGGCCCGCAGCCACCGGAAGGTCTGGCGCAACTGGTCGGCGCGGTCGGCGGAGACGATCGTGATGTCCGTGTGCTGGACCGGGATCCGGTCGGCGAACGGCACCCCGTTCGCCTGCAGGTTCTGTTTGACCTGCTCGGTCACGGGCGCCAGATCGATCGTCACGGCCTTGCCGGTGCTGCCGTTCAGCGCGGCGGTGACGGCCTTGTGGGCGGTGCGGTTGGCGGCGTTCCACACGGCCTGGAAGGCGTCGGTGGTGGTGAAGGACATCACCGCCTCGTGCAGGAAGTCCCGCACGGTGCTCTGGAGCGGCCCGGCGTCGATCTGCGTCATCGTCGCGTCGGTGATGAGGTTGCTGACACTGCTCCGCACCTCGGGGTCGGAGGCGAGCGGGGCCACCGCGGCGACGTAACGGTCCGTGTTGTCGATCTCCAGATCCACCCAGGCGGAGAGTGCGCTCAGCGGGACGAGCACGGCGAGCAGCACCAGCACCACCACCGCCCGAGCCGCCGAGAGATACGTCCGCACCTCTCCAGGGAATCCCGTACGGGAGCCGCGCGCCCAGGGCCCTGCGCCATTCGAGTTGCCGGGCGGCGCGGCCGGGTGTGCTCTGGAGGGAAAAGGGGCGACGGAAGGAGTTCTCCGCCATGGCCACTCATGCAGCAATGCCGACCCGTGGACGGGCCGGGGCCGGGTCGAGTGAACGTCGGCACAGCGCGCTCGCCTGGGCCGTACCCGTCACGCTGGGCGCGGCGTACGGCCTCTACGCCTCGTTCATCCTCCGCAACAACGGCGCGAGCGGTGGCCGGCAGTTCTGGTACGGCCTGATCTGTGCGGTGGTGCTCGCCGCCCTCTGCTTCGCGCTGGGCCGGATCCAGCACACCATGATCCCCCTGGTGAGGGCGGTGGCGTACGGCGCGCTGACAGCCGCGGCGATCGGCCTGCTGGTCGGGCTGACCGATTCGAGCGTGCTGCGGTCCTCGGCGCTGGGACTTGCGGTCGGCCTCGGGATGTTCATCACCACCTTCTACATCTTCTACACGCGAGAGAAGACGTGAGCGCTCTCCCGTCGCATCCGAGGGCGCGGGGAGGTGCGGGTGCCCGCGCCGACATGAGGACGGGCCCGCGCGGGGCGCGGGCCCGTCCTCATGTGTCACGCGGTTGCGGTCAGTCGCGAACGACCGTCACCGGGCACGGTGCGTGCTGGGTGACATGGAGGCTGACCGAGCCGAGCAGGGTCGCCTTGAAGCCGCTGTAGCCTCGAGCCCCGACGACCAGCAGGTTCGCGCCCTTGGCGCGTTCCAGCAGGGCCTGGGCCGGGTTGCCGATCACCACGACCTTGCTGACCGCCGCCGCGCCCTCGGCGCCCAGGGCCTCCTCCAGTGCCTCGGTGAGGGACACGGTCGCCACCGCCTGCGGGTCGAAGTCCTCCGGCATGCCCGGCATCATGGACGCCCAGCTGGTCGCGGGGTACTCCCAGCTGTTGACGGCCTCCACCGTGTCACCGGTCAGTTCCGCCTGGCGTACGGCCCAGTGCAGTGCCTTGATCGACGACTCGGAGCCGTCAACGCCCACCACGATCCTGCCCATCTCTGCCTCCAGCTCGGTTCGGCTCAGTGCGCAGAGGCGTCGTGCGAGAAAACCCCGCACGACGCATCTTTCGGATCAACTCTAATCAAACCGGACAGGACTTCGAGCGGCGGGTCCCCTCAGTCCAGCCGGAGGTCGGCGAGTTGCTGCTCGAACGGCACGACCTCGCCGTCGAGCCCGAGCGCCCTCGACGCCCCGGAGGCCGCCCGGCCGCCCGTGATCATGGTCGCGAGCTCGCCGCCCGCGCGCCGGATGCGGGACGGCAGGCCGTCGGTGTACTCGTCGCCGGACGAGCCCCAGTCCTCCGATGCCGCGTACACGGAGGTCGGTACGACGGTGGCCCGCAGATAGGCGAAGAGCGGACGCATCGCGTGTTCCAGGACGAGGGAGTGGCGGGCGGTGCCGCCCGTCGCCGCGATGACGACGGGCTTGCCGGTCAGCGCCGTGTTGTCGATCAGGTCGAAGAACGACTTGAACAGTCCGCTGTACGACGCGGTGAAGACGGGCGAGACGGCGATCAGGCCGTCCGCCTCCGTCACCTCCTTGATCGCCTCGTCCAGGGTGCTGGGCGGGAAACCGGTGACCAAGTGGTTGGCGATGTCGACGGCCAGGTCGCGCAGATCGATCAACCGGACCTCGACCGTGCGGTCCTGCTCGGCCATCAGGCGCTCGCGGGCGGCGCCGGCCAGCCGCTCGGCCAGCAGCCGGGTCGAGGACGGCTGGCTGAGCCCGGCCGATACGGCGACGATCCTCAGGGGCTCGGTGGCGAACACGGTGGTCAGGCCTCCTTCGTGGCCGTGCGGGCGGCGACGGCCGGGTGTACGGGGGCGGAGTCCGGGACCCCGGCCGGCCGCAGGTTGGCGAACTCCTTGCGCAGCACCGGGACGACCTCCTCGCCGAGGATGTCGAGCTGCTCCAGGACCGTCTTCAGCGGCAGTCCCGCGTGGTCCATCAGGAACAGCTGGCGCTGGTAGTCGCCGACGGCATCCCGGAAGGACAGGGTCCGCTCGATGACCTCCTGCGGGGAGCCGACGGTCAGCGGGGTCTGCTGGGAGAAGTCCTCCAGGGAAGGGCCGTGACCGTAGACCGGTGCGTTGTCGAAGTACGGGCGGAACTCCCGTACCGCGTCCTGCGAGTTCTTCCGCATGAACACCTGGCCGCCGAGGCCGACGATGGCCTGCTCGGCGGTGCCGTGCCCGTAGTGCGCGTACCGCTGCCGGTAGAGGTTCACCATCTTCTTGGTGTGCTCGATGGGCCAGAAGATGTTGTTGTGGAAGAAGCCGTCCCCGTAGTACGCGGCCTGCTCCGCGATCTCCGGGGAGCGGATGGAGCCGTGCCAGACGAACGGCGGGACGCCGTCCAGCGGGCGCGGGGTCGCGGTGAAGGACTGCAGGGGCGTACGGAACTTGCCCTCCCAGTCGACGACGTCCTCGCGCCACAGCTTGTGCAGCAGGGCGTAGTTCTCGATGGCGAGCGGGATGCCCTGGCGGATGTCCTTGCCGAACCAGGGGTAGACCGGTCCGGTGTTGCCGCGGCCCATCATCAGGTCGACGCGGCCGTCCGCGAGGTGCTGGAGCGTCGCGTAGTCCTCGGCGATCTTCACCGGGTCGTTGGTGGTGATCAGCGTCGTGGACGTGGACAGGATGATGTGGTCGGTGCGGGCGGCGATGTAGCCGAGCGTGGTCGTCGGGGAGGACGGGACGAACGGCGGGTTGTGGTGCTCACCGGTCGCGAAGACGTCCAGTCCGACCTCCTCGGCCTTCTGGGCGATGGCGATGGTGGCCTTGATCCGCTCGTGCTCGCTCGGTGTCCTGCCGGTCGTCGGGTCGGTGGTGACGTCTCCGACGGTGAAGATCCCGAACTCCATGGCGCCCGCCTCCAGATTTGTTGAACCTTGAACTATCTGAACACACCCTACAACGGGGCGCCCCTCTGACCTATTCCGCCGGGGAGGGATCGGGGCCGTGTGTACCCTGGATGGAACCCGCGGGCCGGTCGCGGACCGCACCGGACGGAGGCGGGGCTGTGAGCGGGAGCGGCGGCGAGAGCGAGCGCTGGAAGGAGCGCGGCGTCGCCCTGCGCGTCTTCGTCTACGTCTTCGCCACGCATCTCTTCGCGGGCTTCATCTGGATCCTGTTCTACGTCGGCGAGCACGCCGAGAAGTGAAGTGAGCGGGGCGGGGTGGGGGGCATGGGCGGCACCACACGGGCGCGCCTGGACACGGCGCTCGCGTGTGGACGACATCTGGAGCGCCCTGTTCGCGCTGGCCGAGTTCCCCGAGCGCTTCCTGGTCGCCGCCGTCCTGGACGGCCACCACAAGCTCGCCGCCTACGCGGTGGCCGGTGTGCCCGCCGGGGTCCTGCTCCTGTCGAGGGCGGAGGACAACTGGGGCGCGGAGGCGGGCTGGAGCGAGGCGTTCGACGAGGTGCTGAGGCAGTTGTAGGCCGGGCGGCGGAGAGGCGTACGACCCGGGACCGGGAACCGGGTCCGATGCGGACGAGGGCACCGTCCGCCTACGCTGCGGGCCGGGGCACGCGCAGGGCGTGCCGCTGTCGGGCAGGAGCCCCACCATGCCGTTCACCGGACAGCCCCACGTCCGCATCGCCCGACCGTCCCGGGACCTCGCCGCAGCCGAGCGGTTCTGGGCGGACGGCCTCGGGCTGAACGTCCTGTACCGCGCCGGAGCGGAGCGGGAGCCCGGCACACACGACCTCCTGATGGTGGGACACCCGGACGCGTCCTGGCACCTCGAACTCGTCCACGGCGGGGACCATCCCACCGACCCCCGCCCCACCGACGAGGACCTGCTCGTCCTGTATCTGGACGGGCCGGTGCCGGAGGGGATGGTGGACCGGCTGGAGGGGCACGGCGGCAAGCGGGTCCCGTCGCCGAATCCGTACTGGAACGAGTGGGGCGTCACCGTGGAGGACCCGGACGGGTACCGCCTCGTCCTCTGCCGACGAGGGTGGTCCAACTCCTGACGGGGCCGCGAGGGCGCACCGAGCGAGGGATGATAGGAACTGGGTATCATTGCGTCATGCTGTACGAGATGCCAAGCCTGGAATCGGTCGACCTTCAGGTCCTGGAGCAGATCAACGGCCTGCGCGAACAGCTGCGCCATGCGGTGCAGCAGGCTCCGATGAAGTGGACCCTTGATCTGCGCAAGGCCCTGACGGCCAGCGCCATCGCGGCGTCGAACACGATCGAGGGCTACAGGGTCGATGTCGCGGATGTCGCCGACTTGATGGACGGCGAACGCGAGGTCGAGGCCAGTGATGAGAACAGGGCGGAGACGCTGGCCTACCAACAGGCCATGACGTACATCCAGTCGCTTCATGACGTGACCGATTTCCGCTACAGCAAGGAACTCCTCAACAGCCTGCACTGGATGCTCCAGGGGCATCACCATCCCCGCAAGCTCGCCGGGCAGTGGCGCAGGACCTCGATCCGCATCACCGCACCGGGCGACGAGCTCGCCACCGATTACGAAGGCCCTGACCAGGAGTGGGTTCCCGGGCTCATGAGCGAGCTCGTGGACTGGCTCAACGAAGGCGACCTGGACAGTCATGTCCTGCTCCGTGCAGCCATGGCCCACCTGAACCTGGTGAAGATTCACCCCTGGCCTGACGGCAATGGCCGCATGTCCCGCTCGCTGCAGACCCTTCTCATCGCACGCGGGGGCGTTCTCGCCCCCGAGTTCTCCTCGATCGAGGAATGGCTGGGCATGCCCGGAAATACCTGGGAGTACTACAAAGTGCTGCGAGAGGTCGGAGGGCCGGTCTGGTCGCCGGAGCGCGACACCTTGCCCTGGATCAAATTCAATCTGCTCGCCTACCACCAGCAGACTCAGCGGGTGCAGCACCGTGTCGACCGTTCCAACGACTGCTGGATGCAACTGATGGAGGAGACAGGTACGCACGGAGTTACGGAGCGGCAGGTCACCGCGCTGCACGAGGTGGCCATGGTCGGCCGGGTGCGGCGCAGCCGGTACGAGAAGGCCGAAGCGATCAACACGCAGCAGGCCACGCGGGATCTGCAGGCACTCACCAAGGCGGAGTTGCTGACGGCCGTGGGCCGGACGAAAGGCCGTCACTACGTCGCCGGCCCGCAGTTTCCGGAGCGGGTGCTGGCCACGGCGCACCGGCGGCACATCATCAGCAATCCGTATGCCGCGTAGCGTCGTGCAGCGACGTACTGCCGCGGCCGCAAGGGGCAGCTGCGCTCGTGAAGGCTCATCCTCCTGCCGGGGACGGCCTGTTGACCGAGGCGCGCGAGGTCGGCGCACCGGCCGTGAAAACCGCTGTCCCGTTGCCGGAGCGCGTTGATAAACAGTCGGCGTGGCAATGACTCAGGGGTTCTCTGGGCGGCACGCACGGGTCTCGCCCGGACGGGAGATCGAGACGCGGGTGTCCCCGCCGATGGGCGCCGGGAATGGGACGTGACCGTATCGCCGGGGCGCGTTACCATCGGCCCATGACCTCCGTACCGTGCCGAAACTGGTGGCGCTCCTTCTAGGAGCGGCCGCCTCATCTGCACGGAACCAGGGCCGTTCGATATGGACGGCCCTTTTCTCTGCCCTCGTACGGGTGCGGATGCCGGTGGTCCCGGCGGGCCGTCCTCCACGCAACCAGCATTCGCGAGGAGAGAGCCACGTGATCACAACCACCGCCGCAGCCACGGCCGCCGAACCCGCTCAGCGCCGCAGCGCCGAGCTGGAGCGGCTGATCCAGCAGACCCCTGGCCGGTTCCGGGTGATGACCGGGGACCGGCCCACCGGGCCGCTGCACCTCGGGCACTACTTCGGCACCCTCCACAACCGGGTCCGGCTCCAGGACCTCGGCGTGAACGTTTTCGTGATCATCGCCGATTACCAGGTGCTCACCGACCGGGACGTCGCCGACCGGCTCACCGAGCACATGGAGGCGATGCTGCTGGACTACCTGGCCATCGGGATCGACCCCGCGCGCTCGACGGTCTTCAACCACAGCGCCGTGCCCGCGCTCAACCAGCTGATGCTGCCCTTCCTCAGCCTCGTCTCCGTCGCCGAGCTGAACCGCAACCCCACCGTCAAGGACGAGATCGCGCACTCCCGGCAGTCGGCCGTCAGCGGGCTGATGTTCACGTATCCCGTGCACCAGGCCGCCGACATCCTGTTCTGCAAGGGCAACCTCGTCCCCGTCGGGCAGGACCAGCTGCCGCACCTGGAAGTGACGCGGAGTGTCGCCCGCCGCTTCAATGAGCGGTACGGGACGGTGTTCCCCGAACCGGACGCGTTGCTCTCCGCCGCGCCGCTCCTGCTCGGCACCGACGGCACCAAGATGAGTAAGAGCCGGGGCAATTCCATCGCGCTGGGCGCCGACGCGGACGAGACGGCGCGGTTGATCAAGGGCGCGAAGACGGACGCCGAGCGGCACATCACCTACGACGCCGAGGGCCGGCCCGGGGTGTCCGGTCTGGTGCTGCTGGCCGCGCTCTGTCTGGACCGTGATCCGCACGCCGTGGCGGAGGAGATCGGTGGCGGGGGCGCCGCCGCCCTCAAGCGGACGGTGACCGATGCCGTCAACAGCAGGATGGCGCCGATCCGGGCCCGGCGGGCGGAGTACGCGCAGGACATGGAGTACGTACGGTCGGTGCTGCGGGCGGGGAACGAGCGGGCGAACGCCGTGGCCGACGGGACGCTGGCGGAGGTGCGGGCGGCCATGGGAGGCGTGCTCTAGTCAGGTCCTGTCGTCGGACTGCCGACGGCCGGGCGCCCCGTGCCGCGACGTCCAGGATCAGCGCCGCGATGTCCCGGGCGTCGTCCGCACCGCTGTGGTGGCGGCCCTCCAGGGGCACCACGGCGCTCGGCGTGCACATCTCGGCGGCGTCGGTCGTCCTGCTGACCGCCGTGATGCTGCTGACCGAACGCCATGCCGAGGACTCCGTCCAGCGCCCCGCGGGCGCCTGACGGCGGGGCTGCTCAGCGGTACGTCAACGAGCCGCGCCTGCGCAGCAGTTCGGCCAGGCCCCGGCGCGTCGCGGCGATCACCACGCGGTCCTCGGGGCGCAGTACGTGCCCGGGGTGCAGGTCCCAGACCAGGCCCGACGGGCGGTCCGGGGAGGCGGGGCCGGGTGTGGCCAGGTCCGGGCGGCGGTGCTCCGGCGGGGTGGCGTCCAGGGCGAGGACCCGCCAGGCGCCCGCCCGGAACGCCTGCTCCACCGTGCGGCCCTCCAGCTGCGGGTGCCCCGCGACCTCGACCGCCGCGAACAGCATCACCTTCCGCTCGACCGGGATCGCGCCCAGGATCTGCCGGCCCATCATGGCGACCGCGAAGGACGGGGCGGCCAGGTGGGAGACGGAGCGGGAGCGGGTCAGGGCCTGCGGGTGGGCGGTGCGCAGGGTGCGGTAGACGGCGGTGGCGAACTCGTCGTCGAACAGGCGCAGGGCGACACGCAGGTCCGGCTTGACCGAGCGGGCGTACAGCGCGGCCTCCAGGTTGGTGGTGTCGATGCTGGTCAGGGCGAGAAGTGCGCGGGAGCGCTGGATCTTCGCCGCCTCCAGCACGCCCTCCTGTGTGACGTCACCGAGGACCACCGGTACGTGCAGCCGCCGGGCCACGGGGATTCCGCGCGCGTCCGGGTCGTCCTCCACGCACACCACGGGAATGCCGAGCTCACGCAGCCGGACGAGGACCCGCGTACCGATCTTGCCGAGGCCGAGCAGCACCACATGGCCGGACAGGCCCCGCGGCGGCCTGCGCAGGGACGAGGCTGTACGGAGCGACCCGAAGGCCTCCAGCACACCCGCCACGAGCAGCGGAAGCAGCATCAACCCGGCTACACCCGAGAGGAGTTGTATCACCTGACGGGCCATGGGGTCGCCGATCGCGGGGTCACCCATCGCGAACAGGTCCAGCAGCGTCAGATACGCGGCGTGCAACGGATCGTCGCCGGTGGTGAGCGTGGAGGCGACGGCGAGGCCGAGCACGGCCAGGCCGACACCCAGCGCCGACCAGCGCAGCCGCCGTGAGAAGAACTGGCTGAGCGGTGCGCCCCTGCCGCCCATCCGGGGCGGCGGACCGGCCGGTCCCGCCTGGCTGACCGCCTCCAGGACGACCGTGCCGCGCCCCGTCGCGGCGGCCACCTGCCGTTCGTCGGGGAGGAGTTGAGGGCCCTCCTCGCCGCTGCTGTCGGAGCCTTCGGTGCCCGCCGGGTCATGGGTGGTGGAGGAGAGCAGCGCGAGGGTGCACAGGCCGGGGTCGGCGATCCGGCCGTCCTCGGGCGGGGTGCGTTCGGCGGCGCGCAGCAGCAGGCCCTCAGCCTCGATGACCTTGCTGGAGCCGGTGAGAGCGGTCGCCGCGAGGGCGGGTGCGGCGGTGTCGGCGTCGGAGAGGACGGTGGTCGAGGCATCCAGCGCGGTCGGGTCCAGGCCGGGTGCGGCAACGGCGGCGGCCTGGTCGAGCAGGGTCTCCAGATACTGGCCCAGCTTGCGGTTGTAGAGCCGGATGACCAGCCGGAGGCGGGGGTTGAGACGGCGGGCGGTCAGCGCGGCGCGGATATTGCGCTCGTCGTCGTCATAGACCAGGGCCAGTGCGGCGGCCGATTCGACGCCCGCCTCCTCGAAGGCCTCGTCGGACGGCTCCGGCGCCTCCAGGATGCGTACTGCCTCGACCCCGGCGTTGGTGTCGCCGTTCCCGGGAGCACCTGTGGAACCGTTCCCGCCGTTGCGGTTCATCGCCTGTGACATCCGGCCGAACAGCGCCGCCGCCCGGCCCCGCCCGGTCAGCGGCAGCTCCGGCCGGCGTGCGTCGCGCCCCGGCGGCAGGACGAGGGTGACCCGCTCCCCGTACACATAGCGCAGCTCCACGGCGAGCCGCTGGGCCAGTGCGTCGTCACCGCAGACGACCATGTGGCCGCTGAACGGGGAACGTTGGGGCTGCTGGGGGAGTGTAGACACGGGACCCAGCATGCCTTGCTCCTCTCCCTCGTATCCGCCCGGTCAGTGATCTTCCCGCGGAACGGCGGATGGCGGCGCCGCGTGCCGGGCCTGCGGGCCTGCGGGCGGATGGCGCGGGTCCGCGACCCGGACGATCGCCGACTCGACCGCCGCGATCCGGTCCGCGAGCAGCCCCAGTGCGGCGACCGCTCTGGCGGTGGGATCGCCGTCCGGGGCGCCGAGCGCCTGGGTACGGACGTAGGACGCGGTGATCGCGGACCAGCGCGCGGACTGCTCGGCGGTGAGACGGCCGCGCAGCGCGGCGAGTTTCAGCAGGTTGGACTCCGCGTCCGTGGTCAGCGTCTGGGCCTCGCCCGCGTAGTGGTCGTCGATGACGGCGAGGAGCTCCGCATCGTTCATCACCGGCACGATCCGCTCGGCGATCTTGTTCATGTTGCGGTACGAGCCCTGCAGCCGGAACGGCGGCTCGGTGCGCGTCGCGTCCGTCTGCGCGGCCGAGGCGATGTACGCGGCGTTCACGGCCAGGACCGTGTCCCGGGCGGTCAGCAGATGACGCAGGACCGCGACGATCCGGTCCACCTCGGCAGGCGTGTACGGGTGGTCGAGCCGGTCCGTACGGATGGCCCGGTCCGTGCCGGAAGCGAGCCGAACGAACAGGGCGAGATCTTCGCGGGACCGCCCGGCGAGCGGGGCCAGCACCGGGTTGGCGGTCAGCGCGTTCTCGACGAAGCTCAGCGCGAAGACGTCCTCGCGGCCGCTCAGCACCTCGCCGAGATTCCACACGTCGGCCCGGTTGGCGAGCATGTCGGGGACACGGAACCGCGCCCCCGACTCGGTGTACGGATTGCCCGCCATGCACACCGCGAACCGTTTGCCCCGCAGGTCGTAGCTGCGCGGCTCGCCGGCCCGTACGCCTTCGACACGGCGGGTGGCGTCGCAGAGCGGAATGAATTTCTGGAGCAGTTCGGGCGAGGTGTGCTGAATGTCGTCGAGGTAGAGAAGGGTGTTGTTGCCCGTCTCCAGAGCGAAGTTGATCTTCTCGATCTCCTGGCGGGCGGTCGCGGTGCGGGCCTGCGCCGGATCGAGGGAGGTCACGTCGTGGCCGAGGTTCGGCCCGCTGATCCTGACGAGGACCAGGCCGAGCCGGTCGGCGACGTACTCCATGAGCGTCGTCTTGCCGTAGCCGGGCGGTGACACGAGCAGCAGCAGGCCCTGCGAGTCGGTGCGCCGGTCGGCGTCGGCGGTGCCGAGCTGCTTGGCGAGGCTGTCGCCGATCAACGGCAGATACACCTCGTCCAGGAGCCGGTTGCGGACGAACGCCGACATGACGCGCGGCCGGTGGTCGTCCAGCCGCAGCCGGGCACGCTCGGCGGCCACGAGTTCGGTGCGCAGGCGCTGGTAGGCGCGGAACCCGGGGACGGTGGTGGTGCGGAATCCGTCGGTGCGGGCGAGGAGTTCATCGAGGCGGACGGTCAGCCGGCCACGGTCGATGCGCGGGTGGGTGCCGAGCAGGCCGTCCACGGTCGCGGTGAGCGGTGCCTCGCACTCGTACCGGGTGAGCACCGGCTCCGGGCAGAGTTCCACGGCGACGGCCTCCGCGAGATCGCCCGCGTCGATCTCCGTACCGCTCGCGGCGGCGTACGAGGCGAGCCAGCCCTCGACCAGTTGGCGCCGGGCACTGAAGTCGTCGTGGAGTGCGGCGAGGTCCTCGTCGTACGCCGAAGAGCCCGTCGTGCGACGGAACTTGTCCAGGAACGTGCGCGCGGTGGCGCTCGTGACGAAACCGGCCGGGCCGCTCGTCAGCTCCTCGAAGAGGTACGCGGCGACGGCCCGGGGATCGTCGCCCCGGATGACGTCGGCCCACTCCTCCTGAAGGCCGGCGATGGCCGGGGCGAGGCCGAACGTCTCACGGGCGCGGGCCAGCGAGAGGGCCCGCCGGGTCCAGGAGGTGCGCCGGGCCTCGTCCGTCCCGTACGCCCAGAACAGTTGCGCCGCCGCTCGTACGGCGGGCGGGCAGCGCAGCAGTCCGGCCCCGGCGTGCAGCCTCAGCAGCGTGGTGAGGATGACGGTGGCGTCCTCGTCGTGGACACCGCGCTGGTAGCCCTCGTCGTAGGCGGATGCCGCCGACTTCCGTACCACTGCGGCCAGTTCGGAAGTGTTCAGGGCGCCGAGAGTGTCGGCTCCCTGCTCGTCCAGGAGCCGGGCGGCCAGATGCTCGGCCCGGTAGACGTGGGGGGACTCCGAGGGAAGCGTCTGGTCCCAGTACGGGCGGGTCGCCTCGAAGACCGGGTCGGTGACCGGCGCCCGGTAGTCCGTGCCGGTGAGGGCGAACGCGAGCCGGTCCCCGTGCGGGACGAGCGTCAGGTCGAAGGGCTGGGTGTTCACGGCGAACCGGTGTCGGCCGAGACGGATCGTCGCGCCCCCGTCCGCGTACAGCTCACTGCGGTCGCGCAGGGCCCGCCCGGCCTCCTGGCGGGCGGCCAGCAGCTGGCCGTCCAGCTCCTCGGCGCGCACCGGGTCGCCGAGTTCCCGCAGTTCGTCCGCGGTGCGGCGGACCTTGGCGACCATCGGGTCGGAGGCGAAGTAGGTGTGGACGGCGTCCAGGTCGGGCAGGGCGGCCAGCCGCCGGGACACCGTGTCGAGGACCCGGGCCGCCGAACCCGCCAGCCGCTCCGCCCGCCGGGCGCGGGCGTCCTGCAACGTCTGCCTACGGGCCGAGAACGCCTCGTACACTTCCGTCCGCCGCCCGGCCAGCTCGGCGAGGAAGTCGTCGAACTCCGCGAACCGCGACTCCAGGTTCTCCAGCTGGAGCAGCAGCCTGGCCAGTTGTTCGTCACAGGCGTCCGGGGTGTCCGCGGCGGCCAGCGCCCCCGCGACG
Source organism: Streptomyces sp. Ncost-T10-10d (assembly GCF_900091955.1). Taxonomy (GTDB): domain Bacteria; phylum Actinomycetota; class Actinomycetes; order Streptomycetales; family Streptomycetaceae; genus Streptomyces. Next base: position 176,520 of record NZ_FMDF01000207.1, on the reverse strand, counting down.
GCCTGCCCGAGCAGTGCGAACTCGGCGGCGAACTCTGCGCGGCCCTCGTGGTCCAGGAGTTCGCGACGGCGGGCGTCGAGGGTGGCGCGGGCCCGGTTCACCCCGCCGAGGACCTCCGCGATCCGTTCCAGGATCGACGTACGGACCGTCGCGTCACCGATGTCGAGCCCGGCGACGACATCCGTGACGGTGCTCAGGCCGTCCGTCATCTCCGTCAGCCGGTCACCGAGCGCCGAGGCGTCCGCGACGGTGGTGAGCGCGGACGCCTCGGCGGCCAGGTGCGCAATGTCCTCGTGGTAGCCGACGAACGCGTCGTCCCGGCCGAGGAACGCGACGGCACGCCGGTCCGCCGCGTCGATGTCGGCTGCCGTGTCGGCGGTCAGCGCGTCGATCCGCTCGGTGTCCGCGTACCGCATCTCGGCGAGTGTCACCAAATGGCCCTGGACACGGCGGAGTTCGGTGAGCTGGGTGACCCAGGCGGCGGCCGAGCGCGGGGCCTCGCCACGGATGCGGCGGACGAGTGCGGTGAGCCGGTCGGCCGTCTCGGTGAGCGCCTCGGCGGCCTGCCGGGTCAGCTCCTGCACCGTGTCGAACTCGGTGAGGACCTGCTGGGCGGTGGCCCGCAGCTCCGCCAACGGGGCTGCCAGTTCGCCGAGTTCGGAGTCGGACAGCCAGTGATAGCGGTCGGTGGCGCGGGTGCAGTCCGCGACCAGCTGTGCGTACACGGCGGCGGTCGGTGTCGTCTCGGCGGCGCTGTGCGCGAGCGCGAGGCAGTCGGAGATGCCGCGCACGAGATCGGCGTTGCCGATCCGGGAGAGCGGACCGGTCCCGGCGGGCCGGGAGGCGGCGTAGGTGTCGGAGACGTACGGGGTCCGCCAGCGCTGCAGCGGGTGGACCCGGGCCGGCTCGTCGCCCGTGGCGGTACCTCGCAGGAGGACGAGCGTGCCGTCGTCGAGCAGGGCGTGGCCGCGGCCCTGGAGGGGAGTGGCGACCTCCTGCCGGATCAGGTTGTAGGGCAGGAGCAGGCTGCGGCCGTCGTCGGGGGAGCGGAAGACGTACAGGACGTCCTCGCCGTTCGGCGAGCGGACCGCGCCCTCGAAGACCGGGTCGGTGAGCGGTTCGGCGATGTCGAAGGTCTTGGCGGTGCCGGTGGTGAGGTAGTAGCCGCCGGGGAAGATGATCCCCTGGTCCTCCGGGAGCCGGTGGCAGGCGGGCCCGATGAGGTCCAGACGCAGAACCGTGCCGAGGAGTGTGTTGTGGACCAGATACCGCCAGGACTCCTCGTTGTACGGGCGGACGCGGAGCAGGACCAGCGGGCCGATCACGGCATGCTCGACATCCGCGTCGGCGAGTGACTGGAGGGGTTCGGTGACCGGCTCCTCGTAGATCCCGTCGGGGGTGTCGGTGTCGTTGACCGTCTTGACGGTGAGGGTGCCGCCGAGTGTGTCGACGAAGAGGACGGCGTCCGTGCCGACGCCGTCGCTGTCCTTGCCCACGGCGATGTGCGGGTGCCGGCCGAGGACGTGGGCCTCGCGGCCCGCGACGGTCCAGGTGAAGTCGTGCGACGGAGGGAAGACGTGATCGCGGTCGCCGCGCGCGTCGAGGAAAGCGCCGGGCGAACCGTCCGGGGCGAGCGCCCAGCGCAGTACGCGGATGCCGTCGGCGCTCTCGCCGGTACGGAAGACGGCGAGCAGCCTGCCGTCCACGCGGCGCAGCCGCAGGAGTCGGGCGTCGCGGTAGTAACGGTGCAGGGCGGTGAATTCGCGTACGAAGGCCTCGTCCTCGAGCAGACCGCCTCCGCCGTGGGGTGCCGCCTCCAACTCGGGTCCGTACAAAGCGAGTACGTCGCCGACCCCGGCGGCTTCCGCCGCTCCCGGGCCCCGTTCGAACCCGAACAGCAGCCGGCCGCCCACGGCCACCAGGTCGCGGGGTACGGATGGCTGCTCGGTACGGATCTGCTCGGTGCCGGTGAGCCGGAGCTCGGTCGACCCGAACTCCTCTGTGCGCCGCGCGTTGAGCGCCTCGGCGCGGTTCGCGAGATCGGCGGCCCGGGCGGTCAGCCTGCGGCGCAGCACGTCGTACGTCCCCGCGTCCACGGGGCCGCCGGCGGGCGGTGCGGTCGTGGTGTCGGTTTCCATTCGTACGGCTCTCCCTACGAGCTACGAGGTGTGTGGTGCGGCTGTGTCCCGCTGCCGGGCCGTGTCCTCGACCTCCCCCATAGCCTTAAGGGCATGGGGGGACCCCCTCGACGGGCTCGATCCTTCCTGCCCGTCCGGCGATCGAGGTCCGCTCTATGCGACCGGCGACCCGTTCCGCGAAGCGGGTACGTCGGACGCCCCCGCCACCGCGGACACCGGCACATCCGCCAGCCCCAACTCCTTTGCTGCGGCCAGCAGCTGCTGCACCTGTCCCGGTGCGACCCCCGCCCCCGGCGCCCGCATCATCCGCATCAGCAGCGCCGAGACCGTCAGGTTCTGCATGTCTCCCGTCGACACCGACCCCAGCACCCGCGTCAGATCGTCCGTGAACGACGACGTGCCGTTCAGCCACGGCCCCGCAAGCGCCTTCGCCGTGTCCGAGTTCTCGACGAACCCGTCGAAGCTCTTGCCCATCGAGATGGAGGAGACGAGCCGGTCGAAGAAGACCGACTCCCCGCCGACGATGTCGATGTCGGCGTTCTCCAGACCCGTCGCCAGTACCGTCGCCTGCGCCTCGGCGACCTGCCGCTGCACATCGAGACCGGCCAGCCGGATCTCCTTCTCCGCGGCGAGCCGCAGCCGGTACTCCTCGTGCCCGCGCGACGCGTCGTCCAGCGCCGCCATCGCGGCCGCCTTCTCGGTGAGCCCCGCCGCCTCGGCCTTCAGCTTCTCGCCGATCATCGCCGCGTCGGCCGTCGCCTGGGCCTGCGTACCCTCCGCTGCCGCGAGCGCCTTGAGCCTGGACCCCTCCGCCTCGGCCTTGAGACGGGCGGACGTGGCCTCGGCCTCGGCGAGACCGGCCTTCTCGATGACGTCGGCCTCCGCTTCGCGTACCTGGATTTCGGCGAGTCCGGGCGCCGCGGACTCCGCCTGGATGCCCTCGGCAAGCCGCAGCTTCGCCTGGGCGTCCAGGTCCGCGGTCTTCAGCCGGGCCTCGGCGAGCGTCAGCTGCTCGGCGGCCAGGTGGGTGGCCGCGGCCTCCGCGGCCTCCGCGGCCTTGATGTCCTTGACCAGCTTCTCCTGGGCCTCCGCCTCGGCGGCGATGACGACCGACCTCCGGGTGCGCTCCGACTCCTCGACGGCCCGCAGCGTCTTGATGGACTCCTCCTGCTCGGCGACCGTACGGTCCACGGCGATCCGCTCGCGGATCACATCGGCGACCTCGCGGCGCTCGGCCTCGACCTCCTTCGTCGCGGCGATCCGGTCGAGTTCGGTCTGCCGCTCGCGCCCGATGACCTCGATCAGCCGGTCCTTCTCGATGCGCTCGTTCTCCACGGCGATGACGCGCTCACGGTTCTTCTGCGCGACGGCGATCTCCCGGGCCTGGTTCTCGCGCTGGATGCCGAGCTGCTCCTCGGTACGGATGAACGCGGTCTGCGCGCCGAGCCGTTCCTCCTCCTGGACCCGGGCGGTCGCGGACTCCTCACGGGCCCGCAGCGTCTCGACCTCGCGGCGCTGCTTGATCTCGGCCTCGGCCTGCCGGCGCTCCAGCTCCAGAATGGTCTCGCGGGCGTCGACGTTCTGCCGGGTGATCTCCTTCTGCTCGGTGCGCTGGTACTCGTTGGTGCGTACGTGCTCGATCGCGGTCAGCTCGGTGATCTTCCTGATGCCCTGTGCGTCGAGGATGTTGGCGCCGTCGAGCTGCGTCATGGGCGTCTGCTCAAGGAAGTCGATCGCGGCGTCGTCGAGGTGGTAGCCGTTGAGGTCCGTACCGATGACCCGGATGATCCGGTCCCGGAACTCCTCGCGCTTGGTGTACAGATCGACGAAGTCCAGCTGCTTGCCCACGGTCTTGAGCGCCTCGGCGAACTTCGCGGCGAAGAACTCCTGGATCGCGACCTTGTCGCTGGCCCGCTCCGTACCGATGGACTGGGCGACCTTGATGACGTCCTCGACGGTCTTGTTGACACGTACGAAGAAGTTGATGTGGATGTCGGCGCGGATGTTGTCCTGGCAGATCAGGCCCTCGCGCCCGGTGCGCCGGATCTCGATGGTCTTCACCGAGATGTCCATGTACTCGGCCTTGTGCAGCACCGGCAGGACGACGGCCCCGGTGAAGGTGACATCGACCTTCTTGGTCTTGGAGATGATCAGAGCCTTGCCCTGTTCCACCTTGCGGAAGAGCCGGCTGATGACGAGAAGCAGGGCGACGGCGATGAGCAGGACAACGGCTACGAGCACACCGAAGCCCAGGGTGATGGCATCCATGACAGTCCTTGGCGGCTGGTGAGGAAGGTGGAGAGGTCTGAGGATTGCGCCCGGACGGGCGGGCGGCCGGACGGATTCGGCGATACGACTGCGACGGGCGGGACGGTCAGCCGGAGCGACGCGGTGTCCGGCGCGCATCCGGGCCGTTACCCGGGCGCGGGTTCGTGCGCGGCTTCGGTGGTCCCGGGTCCAGCGCCTTGTCGTACGGCGAGACCCAGAAGAACTCGCCCTCGTCGTCGTACGCGTACAGAAGCCCCGCACTGCCCGAGGTGAGAACCGCGTCGTCCGCCGGGCCGAGCAGCCTGACCTGGACGATCGCGGTGGAACCGTCGGCCGCCGCGACCTCGGCCTGACCGAAGTCGGCGCTGACGGAACCGGTACGGATCGTGCAGACCCGGCCGAGGAAGTCCTGCCGCGACGGAGGAGGCTCGTCCGGGAATCGCCGGCGCACCAGGCGTACCAGCACCCGCATCACGGACCAGGCGATCAGCAGCGACCCGGAGAACACCGCACAGGCGAGCCACGCGCGGGTGATGCCGGTGGCACCGCTGCGGTGCAGCAGGACCGTGCCGGTCAGGCTCGTGAACCAGCCGACGACGACCATCACGGACACCGAGACGGTGACCGGCACCCCGCCGATCCCGGCCATGCCGGTGTCGAGGTCCCCGTCGAAGGAATGGTGGTCGGCCGCACCGGCCAGCACGAGGAGCCAGAAGAAGACGACGACGCCCAGCGCGGCGCCGAACAGCACGGCGGGAAAGGCGGTCGCAGCACTCAGGAACTCCTGCATCGGTCCGCCCCCTGTTCCTTGCGGGCGGTCCGGTGGTGATCCCGGTGCTGCGGTACCGCGGAGAGCGGTGCCGCAGCAGCCGGGTCTTCCCCCGTATCCCCCGTGTTCCCCCGGTTGGTGCTGATCGATCGTGTCACTCGGGGCCGTGTGACGCACTGCCGGAGTCCGGCAATCTTTGTACGTCCTTGATGCCGGGCACCAGCACCGGCCGGTATGCGTTGGCTGAGTGTCAACGTCACGTAAGGACTTGAGGAGTGCGCGTGCCGGAGCCGGAGATTCCCGACGAGTATCTGGGGAACTATGCCCGCATTCTGGCCGATGTCGCCGCCACCGGGCGCCGGTTGACCCGGGACGAGCTGGACACCCGCCGGCTCCTGGGCCGGGAGGCGGCCGAGGCCGGATTCCAGTTGCGCGCCCTGGTCGGCCTCCATCTCGCGGCGACCCGCACCGCCTGGCCGCAGGCCGCCTTCGCCGATGACGCGTCCACCGACTCCGTGCTGGCCGCGGTCGAGCAGGCCGTCGATGCCTTCGCCGAGGGTTTCGAGCGGGCCCAGCGGCTCACCGTCCGGCGCGAGGAGGCGGCACGCCGCGAGTTCATCGACGATCTGCTGTACGGGCGCAGCGATCTGGGCCGGCTCGCCGAGCGGGCCACCCGGTTCGGGCTGCGCCTCTCGCGCGCCCACGCGGTCGCGGTGGCGACGGGCCCGGAGGCGTACACGGAGACCGACTCCGTGCCGCGCGCGGTCGAGGCGGCGCTGCTCACGCGCTTCAGCGGCCGGAAGATCCTGATCACGACGAAGGACGGGCGGCTGGTCTGTATCGCCCCCGGCAGCCAGCCCGATGTCCTGCGGTATTTCGCCAAGCAGTCGCACGCGGCGACGGACGGCGGCCGGGTTGCGATCGGCCGTCCGCACCGGGGCCCCGGGGGCGTCGTCCAGTCCTACGACGAGGCGCTCGACGCACTCGATCTCGCGGAACGGATGGATCTGGACGATCCGGTGCTGTACGCCGCCGACCTGCTGGTCTACCCGGTGCTGACCCGGGACCGGCAGGCGATGGCCGATCTGGTGCGCAGTCAGCTGGGTCCCCTTCAGCAGGCGCGCGGCGGTGCCGAACCCCTCCTGAAGACGCTCACCGTCTACTTCGACGCGGGCTGTGTGTCCGCCGAGACGGCCCGCCGGCTGTCGCTGAGTGTGCGGGCGCTCACGTACCGGCTGGAGCGCATCCATCAGTTGACCGGTTCCGATCCGTCGGACCCGGTGCACCGCTACACCCTGCAGACAGCGGTCATCGGCGCCCGGCTGCTGGACTGGCCGGCCAAGGAGGTGTGATCCGGCCCGCACCGACGTCCCCCCTGCGGGGTCCGTGGCCTCGTCCGCGGGACCCGTGGCCTTCCCGCCTCTTCGTCAACGCCCGCAGCGGGTGGCGGCGGTGGGCCCGGACCTCGGATACGGGCTGAGCCGGCGGACCCCGGCCGCGGGGGTGACGGCCCGTCCGGGGGCCTGCGCGGTCAGTTGGGGATCGACGGTGAGGGCGGTGACACCGAGCGGCAGGCCGAGCGCGCGCAGGGCCGGTTCGGAGAGCCTGATCCAGGGCTGACCGTCGCCCAGGGTGGCGGCGAGCCGGTGTGCGGAGGTGAAACCGACGGCTGTGCGGTCGCCCAGCGGCGTACAGAAGAACCGTGTCGTCCATCCGGTGGGGCAAGCGGCCGGTCCCGGCCGGACGGGGACGAAGAGCGTTCCGGCCGGGCCGGGTTCAAGAGGTTCGGGGTCGTCCGTTCCGTTGCGGTCGGACATGGTGTGCCTCCTCGACGGGCCCGGGTGCATGCGTGCTGCACCCCTCACGTTATGCCCGTACGTGAGGGGCGACGGCACGGCCCTGACGCGCACGTGACGCGAGACCCCGCACCCGTGACGCGATGCTGATGCGTGCTGCGGGGAGCGGGGTCTCGGAAGGGAGTGGCCGGAGGTGTGCATCGGGGGAGTAGCACGCCCCCGGCCCGCCGGGCACGGGCCGGTGGTCGGTCGGCCCGCGGTTGATCCGGCGCCTTGGGGACGGGACCGGGCGGATCCGGTCCGTCGGGCAGGGGGAGGCTCAGAGGTCGAACTCGTGCGGCGGGAGGTCGAGCGCGAAGCACGCCTCCCGGACGACGGCCTGCTCCGACTTGTCGAAGTCGCCGTCGGCGCCGCCGATGACGATGCCGATCTGGATGACGGCACGAGCCTCGGCAGGCTTCTTCTTCGCCTTGCCGATCTCCTGGAGCACGCTGACCTTGCCGAAGGCGAAGTCGGCGGTGAGCTTGTTCACGTAGTCGTTGAAGCGGCGCTGCAGATCGTCCGCCGGGAAGTTCTGCAGAACTTCGTTGGAGGCGATCAGCGAGGCGACACGCTGGCGTTCCGATGGATCGATGGAACCGTCGGCCGCCGCGACCAGGGCACACATGGCCATGCTCGCGTCACGGAACGCGCCGCTCTTCAGGTCGTTCTTCTTCGCTTCCAGCTGCGACTGCATCGACGAAGCGGATTCCTTGATCCGATCCCACAGTGCCATGACGTCTCCATACGTTGCGTTGCGTTGTGTTGCCGGAATGAATTCCAACTCTACAGACGTGTAGAAGTTAGCAGGACGGGCGCCCGCTGTGTCCCGGAAACATCGGTAAGTAGGATGCTGCGACGCCGCGGCTGACGCGGTATCGCAGAAGGGCGGACCCCAGATGGACTCGGCCAGGCCCGGCCACCACCCGGACAACGAGCCGCCCCACGAGGAAGTGCCCGACGCCGTGAACCCCGGTCCCGCACGCCCCGACAGCCGGCGGCTCCGCAGGCGCGGGCAGGGCGAACTGGAGGCCCAGGTTCTCGCCGTACTGCACTCGGCGAACGGCCCGGCGACGGCCGGCTGGGTGCAGGAACACCTCGACGGCGACCTGGCGTACACCACCGTCATCACGATCCTCTCCCGCCTCTACGCGAAGAACGCCGTGACCAGGTCCCGCGAGGGCCGCTCCTACACCTGGACGTCCGCCTCCGACGAGGCCGGTCTCGCGGCCCTTCGGATGCGCCGCGTACTGGACGGCGAACGGGACCGGGACGCCGTGCTCGCCCGCTTCATCTCGGCCCTGTCCCCCGGTGACGAGGAACGGCTGCGCGCGCTCCTGGCCCGCGCGGCTGCCCCGGACGACCACCCTGACACGGAAGGCCGATAGCGGTCCGATGGGTGTCTTCGTCTGCCTGCCGCTCGTGCTGCCGCTGATCGCCCTGCCGATCGCACGCCTCGCCGAACAGCATCTGCACCCCCGCAGCGCGACCCGGCTGCTCGCCGTCGTCGGGACGCTGCTCGCCCTGTGCAGCACGCTGTGCCTGGGCCTGCTGGTGGTGGTCGGTACGGCCCAGCTCCCGGGCAATCCACTGCCGGACAGCTGGTCGGACCCCCAGGTGCGGGACGCGGTGCCGTACGAGGTGAACGCGGGCATCGCCGCGATCGGCGTGCTGGCCGCGGTGATCGGGGCGTGTGGGTGGACGGTGTACCGCCATGTGCGGCTGCGCATCCGTGCCGGCCGCGCCCTGTCCGCCGCCCCTTCCGTCATCTCGGGCGATGTCGCCGTGCTCCCGGACCCGGAGCCGTATGCCTATGCACTGCCCGGCAATCCGGGCCGGGTCGTCGTCTCGACCGCGATGACCCGGTGTCTGGACGCCCGTGAGCGCGTGGCCCTGATCGCCCATGAGCGGGCCCATCTGGCCGCACGGCACCACCGTTATCTGCTGGCCGCCCAACTCGCGTCGCGTGCCCACCCGTTCCTGCTGCCGTTGCGCACGGCGGTTGCGTTCAGCACCGAACGATGGGCGGACGAGGAGGCCGCACGTGCGGTCGGCGACCGGCGTGTGGTGGCGGTCGCGGTCGGCAAGGCGGCGCTCTTCTCGCACCGGGCCCCGGACGCCTCGGTCGGCTTCGCCGCCTTCGCGAGCTCCGCTGCGGCGGCGGGCCCCGTACCGCGCCGGGTGGCGGCGCTGCTCGCCCCGGTTCCGCAGGCCCGGCTGTGGCCCCCGTCGTCCGCCCATGCCGCCCTGGCGGCTCTTGTCGCGACCGCGGGCACCGCGGTCTCGGCGCTCTCGTCGCTCAACGCGACGGTGACGCTGGTGCGGATTCTGCACGCGGCGACCCCGCTATGAGCCGTACGAAGGAGACCGGATCGCCTGGCGGGCGGGCCGGCAGCCGTCCGCGCTCCTGTCGGCGCCGGATTCCATGGCGGGCGGTGCGGCTCGGAGGGACCGGAAGGCTGATATATCACTATGCAAACGTTGCATAGTCCAAATGTTTGTGCCAGTGCCCGGCGCGCGGGGCGCGTACCGATTCGGGTACCACCGGCGGGCACGGTACAAAGAGGCATGGCCGCGCACGAACAACCACGTGAGGACCGAGCCCCGGACCGGGGCGCGGACGATGACGTCGACGAGGTGACGCGCGCGGTACTGACGGCTTCCAGGCTGCTCGTCGCCGTCTCCGCACGGTCACTGACGGCGGTGCAGGACAGAGTGACGCTGCCCCAGTTCCGGCTCCTTGTCGTGCTGTCCACGAACAGGAATGCCAAGCTGGTGACGCTCGCCGAGCGGCTCGGGGTGAACCCGTCGACCGCGATGCGCATGCTGGACCGGTTGATCGCCGCCGGTCTCGCGGAGCGGGAGGTGAACCCCGCCAACCGCCGTGAGACGGTGCTGCGGGTGACCCCCGAGGGCCGCCGGCTGGTCGAGGACGTCACGGCGGGCCGCCGCCGGGAGATCACCGCGATCGTCGAACGCCTCGCACCGGAGCAGCGCACCGCCCTGGTCGACGCGCTGACCGCGTTCACCGTGGCGGGCGGCGAACCGCCCGTGCCGGGGGACGGCTCGGACGGGTACCCGCTGGGCTGGACGTCCGACATCCCCGCCCACCACGACGTCTGACCTCAGTCGGCGGAGGAGACGAACTCCTCCTGCGCGGCGGGCGCCGGACGGGCCACGGGAATTTCGCCGGCCCCTGTCCCGTCCTTGCCGTTCCGGTCCCGCCACGCCTGGATCCGGGTCGCGACCGGCTGGGTCCAGCGGGCGGTGAGCGGTCCGACGATGACGAGGATGAGGACGTACGCGGTGGCGATGGGCCCGATACGGGGCTCGGTCGCCACGGCCAGGCCGGCGATGACGATGGAGAACTCGCCACGTGCGACGAGCGTTCCGCCGGCCCGCCACCGCCCGCGCGAACCGATCCCGGCCCGCCGGGCCGCGTACCACCCGGTGCCGATCTTGGTGAGGACGGTGACGACGGCCAGCAGTGCCGCCGGAAGCAGTACCGGCGGAATCTCGGCCGGATCGGTGGAAAGTCCGAAGAACACGAAGAAGACGGCGGCGAACAGATCCCGCAGCGGCGTCAGCAGCTTGCGCGCCCCCTCGGCGACCTCGCCCGAGAGCGCGATACCGACCAGGAACGCCCCGACGGCCGCGGAGACCTGCAGCTCCTGTGCCACGCCGGCCACCAGGACGGTCAGCCCGAGCACGACCAGGAGCAGCATCTCCGGATTGTCGGAGGACACGGCCCGGCTGATGAGCCGCCCGTGCCGCAGTGCCAGATAGAGCACGAACCCGACGGTGCCGAGTGCGATGAGCAGCGCGATGCTGCCCCCGGCGAATCCCACGCCCGCGAGCATCGCGGTGAGCAGCGGCAGATAGACGGCCATCGACAGGTCCTCGATGACCAGAACACCGAGGATGACGGGCGTCTCCCGGTTCCCCAGCCGCCCCAGATCGGTGAGCACCTTCGCGATGACCCCGGACGACGAGATCCAGGTGACACCGGCCAGTGCGACGGCTCCCACGGGCCCCCACCCGAGCAGCAGCGCCGCCACCGCGCCCGGGGTCGCGTTGAGTACGAAGTCCACGGCGCCGGAAGGATATTGCGTCTTGAGGCTGGTCACCAGCTCCGAGGCGCTGTACTCGAGACCGAGCAGGAGCAGCAGCAGAATGACGCCGATCTCGGCGCCGACGGCGGTGAATTCCTCACTGGCTCCGAGCGGCAGCAGCCCGCCCTCGCCGAAGGCGAGCCCCGCCAGCAGATAGAGCGGGATCGGTGAGAGCCCTATTCGTCCGGCGAGCCGCCCGATGATTCCGAGGCCCAGAATGACGGAGCCGAGCTCCACCAGCAGCGCGGTCGTGTCGTGCACGGTCAGCCCTCCGCAATGATCTCGGAGAGCGCGTCGACGCCCTCACGCGTACCCACGACAACGAGCGTGTCCCCGATGGCCAGCCGGAAGTCCGGTCCGGGCGACGGATGCGCACTGTGCGTCCGCAGCACGGCCACGATCGAGGCTCCCGTCCGCGTCCGCGCCCGGGTGTCCCCGAGCAGCCGCCCGCCGTACGGAGAGCGCGTCCCGAGCGGTATGTGCTCGGTGACGAGGTCGATGCCCTCGGTCCGTACCGCGTCGATCGGCGCGGCGTCGATGAGGTGCGCGAGACCGGTGGCCTCCTGCGGTGTCAGGGGTACCGAGAGCCGGCACGAATCAGGATCGTCCTGGTCGTAGAAGCCGATGAACCGCCGCCCGTCGTGGTGGACGACGACGGAAATGTGCTGTCCCGACTCGGTCGTGTAGTCGTACTGCACACCGACTCCGGGCAGCGTGGTGCGGTGGGTTCCCATGGCTTCCTCCCGAGAGGTACGGCGGCATATTGACGTACTTGGTGATCTCTTTAGCTACGCATTACCTTATCCGGAGGCTCCCGCCGTCTCCGGCGTACGGGCGTGGGGCGGGCCCATGACTAAACTCACCCGGACCGGTGTGTCGCCGAGGCCGCCTCCGGGCGACGACCGCAGCAACCGGCGGAAGGACCGAGAATGTCGCGCAGCCGAGAGCTCAAGTTCCGGGCGGTCACGTCGTTCCAGCGGCATGTCGTCAACCCGCTCGCCAGACAGTCGCGGTCGCAGGCCCTCCTGGAGACGACGGGCCGCACCTCCGGCCTCCCGCGCCGCACCCCGGTCGGCGGCAGCCGCGTCGGCCAGGAGTTCTGGCTGGTCTCGGAGTACGGCGAGAAGTCGCAGTACGTACGCAATATCCAGGCCGACCCCCGGGTCCGGGTCCGCATCAAGGGCCAGTGGCACACCGGCACCGCCCACCTCCTTCCCGAGGACGACGCCCGCGCCCGGCTCAGGAGGCTGCCGCGCTACAACAGCGCCGTGGTGCGGGCCCTGGGCACGAACCTGCTGACGGTGCGGGTGGATCTGGCGGACTGACGCCGGGCTCCACCGGTCCGGACGTGCGCGTGCCCGGCCGGTGCGGTGCCGGCCGGGCACGGGCGTGGTGCGGGCCGGATCAGTCGGTGATCTCGATCTTCCCGTTGGCGGATGCGGCGGGGGACGCGTCCGGTGCCCGGTCGGGCAGATCGGCGGAAGTCGCGGCAGCCGTACCGCCCTTGAGGTTCTTCAGCAGCGCCGCCAGGTCGACTCCCGTGGTGGAGCTGAGGAGTTCCATGCCCTGGGCGACGTTGTCCGTGACCGTACGCGACAGTTGGCTCGCGCCATCCGTCGAGATCACGGTCATCTTGTCGATGGCGCTCAGCGGCTCGGACGCCTTGGCGACGACGTGCGGCAGCACCTCGACCAGCATCTGGAGCACGGCCGCGTCGCCGTACCGGGCGAAGGCGTCCGCCTTCTTCTGCATGGCCTCGGCCTCGGCCGCGCCCTTTGCCGCGATGGCCGCGGCTTCCGCCTCGCCCTCGATGCGCACGGCGTCGGCGAGGGCCGAGCGGTGCAGCTTCTCGCCCTGACCGGTCAGCCGGGACCGCTCGGCGTCCGCCTCGGCCTCCTTGACCTGGGCGATCCGGCGAGCCTCGGCTTCCTGCTCGGCCTGGTAGCGGGCGGCGTCGGCGGGCTTGCGGACCTTGGTGTCGAGTTCGCGGTCGGTCAGTGCGGCCTGGCGCTGGGCGACCTTCTCCTGCTCTGCGAGGACTTCCTGCTGGCGGGCCGCCTCGGCGAGCGGGCCCGCCGCGTTGGCCTTGGCCGCGGCGGCTTCCGTCTCGGCCTTGATCTCGGCCTGCTTGAGGTAGAAGGTCCGTTCGGCGATCGCGATCTCCTCGGCGGCCTTGAGCCGGGCCTGCTCGGAGGCGCGCTTGGCGATCGCCTCCGCGATGTCCGCCTCCTGCTTGGCGCGGGCGGCCTCGGGGCGGCCGAGGTCTTCGAGGTAGGAGCCCTCGGTGGTGATGTCCTGGATCTGGAAGGCATCAAGGATCAGGCCCTGCCCGGAGAGGCTGGCCTCGGCCTCCTCCGCGACCTGGCCGGCGAACGCGGCACGGTCGCGGATGATGTCCTCGACCGACATCCGGCCCACGATGGCGCGCAGTGCGCCGGAGAGCACTTCCTGGGTGAAGCCGACGATGCCGTCCTGTTGCTGCAGGAATCGCTGGGCCGCGGCCCGGATCGCTTCCTCGTTGCCGCCGACCTTGACGATCGCGACGCCTTCGAGGTGGGACTTCACACCGCGCAGGGTGACCGCTCCGCGCACGGCCACCGGGATGTGCCGGCTGGACAGGTCCAGGGTGAACTTCTGCTGGACGAACGGGACGACGAAGACTCCGCCGCCGACGACGACCTTCTGGCCGCTGTTGTCGATGCTGGTACGGCCGGTCACCGGGTCGGTCGACTTCTTGCCGCGGCGTCCCGTGATGATGAACGCCTCGCTGGGCCCGGCGACCTTGTAGCGGGTGATGACGACGAGGGCGAGCAGTACCAGGAGTACGACGACTCCTATGACTGCGGTCACGACTGGGCTCATAAGGGTGTCCCCCCTGCCTCCCTGCGGGGACGGCAGCTTGATTTCGGGCGGTGTATCGGCTCGGGCGGTGGTCAGCGCTCGACGGGGCGGACCGCGACCGAGGTGGCCGACAGTGCGGACTCCACCCAGATCTCGGTGCCGCGTGCGACCGGCACCGGGCTCTTGGCCGCCAACTTCACTGTCTGGCCAGCGAGTTGCAGCAGGACCTCGCCGTAACCGTCGGCCGGGATGGCTGTGACGACCGACCCGGACGAGCCGACGAGATCGTCGCCGCGCGGTGTGACGCTGGTCTGGTCCCGCATCAGGGCCCGGCTGAACTTCCAGGTCAGCCAGGCCGCGACGACCCCGGCCAGCACTCCGGCGGCGGTTGCGGCGACCGTGCCGGCGCCGGTGGTGCCGAGCACGATCGCGCCGCCGAAGCCGAGCATCGAGAGGAATCCGGCGATGACGGGGAGGGACAGGAGGCCGTCGAAGAGGCCGTCCAGTACACCTCCGAAGAGACCTTCGAGGATGCCGTCGAAGATCAGGGACAGGGCGAGCAGAACGATTCCCGCAATGCCGAGACCGAGAAACAAGGTCACGTGATCACCTCCCCGATCTCCGAAATCCCCCGAACATGACTCCCCCGAACATTTCCGTCGAACTGGCTGGATGATCCCATACATACCCGGCAACGGATACTGCCGGGTTCCGGCAATCTTTTACGCGTTTTTGATGCCGGACAGGTGTTCGGCCAGCGTGTCCAGTGACTGGAACGTGGCTCCGAGCAGGGCGACATGCTTCCAGCGCAGTACGCCGTCCGGCCCGATGAGGAAGACCGCGCGGCGCACCCCGATCCCGGGCGCCGCGACACCGTACGCCCGGGCGATCTCCCGTCCGGTGTCCGCGAGCAGCGGCATCCGCAGCCCGTGGGCGCGGGCGAACGACTCATGGCTGTCCACACCCTGTGGACTGATTCCCCAGACCTCCGCGTCGAGCTCGCCGAAGGTCTCCATGCCCGAGGAGTACGAGCAGAGCTGCTTGGTGCACACGGTCGTGTTGTCGCCCGGATAGAACGCGAGGACCACGGCACGGCCGCGTGCGGCGGAGAGGGTGTAGTCGCGGCGCTCGAACGTCTCGCCGGTGAGCGCACCACCCGGCAGCGTGAAGTCCTGGACGGTACTGCCGATGTGTGGTGACGATCCCATGTCGTTTCCTCCGTGGTCCGGTGCTGCGGAAGTGTTCCGTACAGCATGCTCGTTACGGGTCCGGCTCCCGCGCCAGGAGGCACGCATGACAGAACCGCCGTCCGCCGTCCGCCCGTCCGCGGCCGTGTTACTGCTGCACGGCGGCGCGGAAACGGGCCTGGGCCCGCCCCCGCCCGGCCCGCTGAACCTCCCCGCCCTGCGGATGCGCCCGTTCGCGCGGGCCATCGCCGCGGCGACGGGCGACGGCGCAACGGACGTTCTCGTACGCACTGCCCGCTACACGCACCGCGGCTGGAACGGCCCCCGCGAGGACCCCTTCCACGACGTCGTGGCCGCCCTCGACGCCCTGCGCCGCGAGGCCGGCGAGATCCCGGTGGTCCTGGTCGGCCACTCGATGGGCGCCCGCGCCGCCCTCCGCGCTGCCGGTCATCCGCTGGTACGCGGGGTGGTCGGCCTCGCCCCGTGGTGTCCGGCCGACGATCCGGTCGCCCAACTCGGCGGCCGCGATGTCGTCCTGCTGCACAGCACCCGCGACCGCATCACGAGCCCCCGGGCATCCCAGGCCTTCACCGGCCGCGCCCGCCGCGCCGGTGCCCACACCTGTCTGGTCGCGATCCGGCGCAGCGACCACGCGATGCTCCGACGCGCCCGTACCTGGCACGCGCTGACGACATGGATCGCCACCGGCCTGCTGGACCCGGCCGCGCTCCCCGAGGCCGTTGCGACCGCACTCCGGCTCCCGTCGGACGCTCCGGCGACGCACGGAACCCTCGACCTCGACCGGCTGGACCTCGACCGGCCGGACTACGCCCGGACCGGGCGCGGCTCCGGGCCGTCCATCGGGTATCGGTAGACCGTCGACTCCCGCGCCCGGAAGCCCAGACGCTCGTACAGCCGGTTCGCGGCGGCGCGGTCCGGCCGGGAGGTGAGGTCGACGGTCCGCGCACCCGCCTCCCGGGCCAGCGTCAGCGCCTCCTGCGTCAGCAGGGCCGCGATCCCCTGCCCGCGCGCTTCGGTGTCGACCACGACGTCTTCGATGCGGGCCCGCAGCCCGGTCGGCACGGGAAGCAGAAGCAGCGTCAGCGTTCCGACGATGCTGCCCGCGGCGCGAGCGACGAGCACTGTATTCGTCTCGCACCGCACCAGCCGGTCGACCGCCTCGTGATCCAGCGGACGGGCGGTCGAGGACAGTTGGGGCAGCAGCCGGGCGAAGGCGGCCACGATCTCCCCAGTCGCTTCGTTGACGATCTCTACGTCGACGCTCATGACGCGGAGCCTATAGCGGGCGGCGGGGGAGGTGTCGTGGTGCAGGGGCGGGGTTACGGGCGCACCCTGGTAGGGAGGTGATCGTCATGACGAAGACAACTGTCGGGTGGCACGTGGACATGGAATTCGAGGAGGACTCCCACCGCACCCGTGCGGCCGCCCTGGTGCGGCTTCCGGACGGGAACGAGGTGCGGGCCCATGGATATGCGAGCCGTCACCCCTCCGACAAGGATCAGCCGAGGGTCGGCGAGGAGATCGCTGGAGCCAGAGCACTCAATGAGCTGGCGATGAAGATGCTGACGAAGGCGCACGACGAGATCGACGAGGCGTCCGGGCGGACATCGCACCCGCTCACCTGAGTCCCCGGGGGCGTAGTGGCCCGGGAACATGTCGACGCCGCTTGTGATCGGACGGTCGGTGGTGGCGTCGTCGGTGGCTGTTCCGTACGAGCCGAAGACCATGTGAGGGAGGACCCGTAGCGCGTACAGCTGAATGATCGCTGCTTCGAGGTCGAGGATGTCCGGTCGGCCGCGTTCCGCGAGGCTGCGGAGTGCGTCGGCCGCGGCCGGGTGGTGCCCTGCCCCGGGTGGACGGCCTCGGGGCCGGCCTCGGGGGCTCCTGATGCCCCGCGGGAAGCCGCGGAGGGGACCGGCGGGCCGCACGCGCACCGAGGGGGAAGGCGGGCCCCGTCCGGCGAAAGAGGACATGACGGGACCCGGTGCGGATGCGCGGAGGGCACGGGCGGCCGACGATTGAATGCCGGGCAGCGGGACGTCCGTGTCCGTCCCAGGAGGTTGACGTGCAGGCCGATGCGTACGCCGACAGCGTGGTGCCGTTCGACCCCACGGCCCTGGCGGCTGCCCTGGTCGACGGCACCATGGCCGGTGTGGGCGTGCTCGACACGGGGCTGCGCTACCTGTACGTCAACCCGGCCCTCGAACGGCTCAACGGCATTCCGGCCGCCGAACACCTCGGTCGCACCGTCTCCGAGGTCCTCCCGGGAGTCGACGCGGGCGAGGACATGATGCGGGCCGTGCTCGCCGACGGGAAGCCCCGCGAGATCACGTCCAGCGGAGTCACCGCCTCTGCGGCGGGCTCGGTCCGGCGGTACTGGCACGGGGCGTACCACCGGCTGGAGGTCGGCGGGCGGATCGTGGGCGTGGCGGGGATCGTGATGGAGGTCATGGCCTCGGACAAGGGGCGGCGCGAGCTGGAACAGGCCCGGCGGCATCTGACCATGCTCGACACCGCGGCGGCCCGGATCGGCACCACGCTCGACATGGACACCACCTGTGCGGAGCTCGTCGACCTCGTCGTGCCGGGGCTGGCGGACCTCGCCACGGTCGAGGTGTTCCCGCCCGACGTCGCCGCACCGGTGCGCCCCGCGCCCGCCGGTGTGCTGCGACTGCGCAGGGCCGCGCTGACGGCGGTGGCCCGGCTGCGCGACGAGCTGCCGGGGTTCGGACTGACCGGTGAGTACGTCGACTACCAGGAGGGTGCGGCCGTACAGCGCTGTCTGGCGGCCAACCAGCCGGTCGTGGAGAACCACACGACCGACGAAGAGCTCGCCCGCTCCGCCCCCGCCCCCGAGCGGGTCGCCGCCTACCGTGCCCTGGGGATGCATTCGGTGGTCATCGTGCCCGTCGCCGTACGCGGCCGTCCGCTCGGCGTCCTCGGCCTGATCCGGGCGGGGGACTCACCGGTCTTCACGGACGAGGACGTGGTGGTCGCCCGGGAACTCGCGGGCCGGGCCGCCGTCGATCTCGACCACGCCCGCCGGTACGGCCACGAGCACACCATCGCCCTGGAGCTGCAACGCTCCCTGTTGTCCGAGCCGCGCCCGCCACACCCGCACATCGAGATCGCCACCCGCTATCTGCCGGCCGACCGGAGCGTGATGGTCGGCGGTGACTGGTTCGACGTCATCCCGCTGCGGGACGGGCGGCATCTGAAGGCGATGGGCGATGTGATGGGCCACGGGGTGGAGGCGGCGGTCGCCATGAGCCACTACCGCTCGCTGCTGCGGATGTTCGCCGACGACGATCTGCCGCCGCACCGCATCCTGGAACAGCTGGACCGGATGGTCGAACGGTCCGGACTGGACCGGGCGGCGACCTGTCTGCTGGTTGTCGTCGACCGGTTCTGCGGGGTGTGCGATGTGGCGAGCGCCGGGCATCTGCCGCCGGTGCTGATCGATCCGGGGGAGGCGGGAACCCGGTTGTGCGACGAGGTACCGGTGGGGCCGCCGCTCGGCACCGGGTTCGGCGGGTACCGGACGGTATCGGTGGAGTTCGGGCCGGGCACGGTGCTGTTCATGTACACCGACGGCCTGGTGGAGCGGCGCGGCGAGGACATAGACGTCTCGGTCGGCCGCCTCAGGGAACTGACCCTGCCCGCGGGCGGGAGCCTGGAGGACCTGCTGGACGAGGTCCTCGAACGGTTCGGACCGGGTGCGGAGGACGACATAGCGGTACTGGCCTCACGCACCCGCCCCCGCGCCGCTTCCGAGAGGGCGACCCGCCGGTGAAGGCACCCCGTCAGCCCAGCTCCAGGCTGGTGATGCCGAACAGTCCGGTGTGGTCGACGTCCGGTGTCGGGCCCGTGTACATCCGGGCGGTCTCGAACGACGGGGTGAGGCCCAGCTGTTCCGCGAGGCGCACGGCGCCCGGGTTGATGTCGGGTACGTCGATCGCCACCGGGGTGCCGGGGTCGGTGGCCGCGAGTGCGCCGACCAGGACGCCCGCCACCTCGGGCGACTCCGCGTACACGGGACCGATGCGGGACGACGTGCGGCAGGGGCGGATCACGGCGAGGCCCCGCAGCTCCCCGTCGCGGACGGCGGCCAGCGAGGTGCGTGCGGGCCCGGCGATCCACGGTGCGAGGAAGCTGTCGCGGTCGGCGGGGAAGAAGCGGCGGTCGTACGAGGCCAGTTGACCGAAGGGGAGGGTGCGGGCATCGACGAGAGCGGTGCCGGGCGGGGCGGTCGGCGCGGCGGTCGGCAGGCCCTCGTAACGCATGTTCGTCCATGCGGAACGGAACCCGGATCTGCGGTAGTTGGGCTGCTGGGCCACCACTCCGTCCAGCCCGACGTTGCGCCCGTCCAGCCGTGCCATGCCGGCTCGCCACAGCTGGATGCCGTAGCCCCGGCCGCGCAGTTCGGGGCGGGTGAGGTAGAAGCCCAGGAACCCGAAGCCGGAGCCGTAGCGGACCACGGAGACGCAGGAGACCGGTTCGCCGTCGAGCCGGCCGATCAGGAAGCCGCGCGGGTCGGCGGCGAAGAAGGCGTGACGGTCGGTCAGGCCGGGGTTCCAGCCCTCCGCGTGGGCCCATTCGGTCAGCGTCGTGAGGTCGTCGGCGCTTGCGGTGGTGATCTCGAAGTTCGGCACGGGGCAGCTGTACCCCGCGGGCGATCGGTTCAACGGTGGTTTCTCCGTCACCACCCGGTCCACAGGAGGTGGTTGACGAGCAGGGCGACGACGGCCTGCGCGGTCAGCCAGCCGCGCCGGGTGCCGGTGGGCAGAAGGGCGGCGGCGGGCAGCAGCCAGAGGATGAAGGGCTGCCAGATGCGTTCGGTCTCCGCCTTGCTCATCCCGGACAGGTCGGCGGCCAGGAGTGCCAGGAGCGCCATCAGGGTGAGCAGAATCAGCCGTTGGGACGCACAGGTGGTGCCGGTGCGCAGGGCGCGTACGGCACCGGGGGCACCGGCCGCGGCGCGGCGGAGTCCGGCGACCGTGGCGAGGCCCGCGGCGATCGTGGTGCAGGCGAGATTCGCCCAGACCCAGTACGAGTACGGGCGGAAGCCGCCGGCCCCTTGGTAGTAGCGCTCGACCAGCAGCCGGTAGCCCTCCCACCAGTTGTAGCCCGCCAAGGTGAAGAGGACCGGGACGACCAGCGCTCCGGCGAGGAAGAGGGGGAGGGGGCGGGCGGTACGGGCGAGGACGAGGACGGCCAGGAGCAGGACCGCGATCAGTGTCAGACCGTAACTGAGGTAGCAGGTCAGCCCGAACAGCAGACCGGAGGCGAACGCGGCGGCGCGGGGGAGGCGGACCGAACGGGTCGCGGCCAGGGCGAGGAGCGCCACGGACCAGGCGGCGACGGCGGCGAAGTAGGCGTCCGCCGAGGTGCCGGTCCACACCGCGACCGGTGCGAGGACCAGGAACGGGGCGGCGCGGCGGGCGAGGCGCTCGTCAGCCAGAGCACGGAGCGCGACCAGGGCGGCCGGTACGGCGGAGCTGCCCACCACGATGCACCAGACCCCGGCCCAGGCGCCGCCGCCGAGCCCGATGCGGTCGAGCAGGACGAAGGTGAGCGTGGCGCCCGGCGGATGCCCGGCGACATGGGTGGGCCAGTTGTCCGGGGAGCCGAGCAGGATGTGGTCGTCGAAGCCGCGCAGGGCCGCACCGATGTTCTGGAAACGGTCGATGGCCTGCAGATATTCATGCTTGGTCGTGAGCCGTTCGGCGATGCCCCGGCCCCAGCCGTCGATCAGCGCCAGCGAGAGGACCCAGGCGAGCGACGCCGCCCAGGCGGCCGGGAGCAGCGCCCGTCGGCGGATACGGTCGGCCAGCGGTGGCCCGTATGCGACGACGGCCGCTGCCACGACGACGGCGGCCGGGGTGCCGGGGCCGGTGTGCGGGTACCAGGACGCCAGCAGAGGTGGCCAGTGGACGTAGAGGCTTCCGTCGGCGTCCTGGATCGACCTGCCGACGAGCACGGCGGCGGTGACGAGCAGAACGCCCGCGGCGGCGGCGATCAGGTCGCTTCGGCGGCCGGTGCGGCGACCTGTTCCGTCCATGGTGGGGCGTTCTGTGCGGTCCTCGGTCTTCACGCAGGCACGCTATGCACAGCAGGACGGCTACGCGTGATGCCACAGGATCGTGTCACCGGACCGTCAGATCTTGCTCCGGCTGCCCGCTCCGGGGTGTGACGTCAGAGATTCGTCAGGAGTCGTACGCCCTGCGGTCGGGCGTTCCGGACATAGCTTCGGAACATGGGTGACAGACGTTTCGGAAAAGGCTCCCCCCGCCCGGCCTTGCTGGAGCGGCTTCCCTCCTCGCCCGGGTTCTGGCGCAGCCCGGTGCGGGGTGTCCGGTTCACGGCGGTGCTCGGGCTGGTCCTGCTCGCCGGGCTCACCCTGCTGTTCGTGACCGGTCTGCTGTCGTACGCCGCGTACAACCCGGACCTTGCGCCGGTCAACGACAAGACGCCGGGCAAGGGCCTGCTGGGGTTCTATCTCTTCGCCTGGCCGACCGGTCCGCACTGGCTGTACCGGCTGACGCAGGGGCTGCATGTCACGGTGGGCATCGCCCTCGTTCCGGTGCTGCTGGCGAAGCTCTGGTCGGTGATCCCGAAGCTCTTCGCGCTGCCGCCGGCCCGGTCGGTGGGGCATGCGCTGGAGCGGGTGTCGCTGCTGCTGCTCGTCGGCGGGGCATTGTTCGAGTTCATCACCGGGCTGCTCAACATCCAGCTGGAGTACCTGTTTCCGGGGTCGTTCTACCCGCTGCACTTCTACGGGGCGTGGGTGTTCTTCGCCGCGTTCCTCGCCCACACCGGGCTGAAGCTGCCGCGGGCCGTACGGGTGTTGCGGGGCGGCCGGCTGGAGGGCTCCGCGCCGGGCGAGGTGGATGAACTGGCCTCGCCCGCCCCCGCCGCGCCGACCGTCTCCCGGCGCGGCGCGCTCGCCATGGTGGGCGGTGGGTCGCTGTTGCTGCTGATCACGTCGGCGGGCCGGAGTTTCGACGGGCCGGCGCGGCAGATGGCCCTCCTCACTCCGCGCGGCGTGGCCGAACCCGGCCCGGGGCCGAACGGCTTCCAGATCAACAAGACGGCCGCGGCCGTCGGAGTGACGGCGGCCGATACGGGGAAGGGCTGGCGGCTCACCGTCGGCGGGCCCGCCGGGGAGATCCGGCTCAGCCGGGAACAGCTGCTGGCCATGGACCAGTACAGTGCGGCGCTGCCGATCGCGTGCGTGGAGGGCTGGGCGACGTCGGACCAGTGGTGGCGCGGAGTGCGGCTGAGCGATCTGGCGGTACTCGCGGGGTATCGGGACCGGCCGCCTGGGGTGCTGGTGGAGTCCGTCCAGCGCCGTGGGGCGTTCCGGAAGGTGGCGCTCCGTGACAACCAGGTGCGCGACCCGCGCTCGCTGCTGGCGTTGCAGGTCAACGGCGAGGAACTGTCGCTCGATCACGGATACCCGGCGCGGATCATCGTCCCGGCGGCCCCCGGTGTGCTCAACACCAAATGGGTGGCCCGGCTGACGTTCGGAGAGCTGTGAACAGGGTGAGTCCTCGGGACTTTCTGCGGCGTTGGTACGGGGAAGGGCCGCTGCATCTCCTCCTGCTGGCCGCGACGTTCGCCCTCGCGGGCTATGCGGGCGTGCGGCTGCTGGCGGGCGACACGTTCGCGATCGTGGTGTGGTTCATCGGCTCCGCGCTCCTGCACGATCTGGTGCTGCTGCCGTTGTACGCGTCGGCCGACCTGGTCGTACGGCGTTCGCTCGGACCCCGTACCGGGCTGGTCAACCACATCCGCGTACCGGCCTTCCTCTCCGGCCTGCTCCTGCTGATGTGGTGGCCACTGATCACCCGGCACGCGGTGCGGTACGAGCCCTACAGCGGGCTGTCCCCCGACGTGTTCCTCGGCAACTGGCTGCTGATCACGGCGGTGCTGTGCGCGGGCTCGGCGCTCCTGCTCGTGGTCAGGACCGTGCGGTCGCGGCGCGGGCAGGGCAGGGGTGGGCGGCCGACGGCGGTCCGGGGCGGCCGCCCACGGGGGTGAGGGTTCCGTCCTCAAGCGCCGGACGGGCCCGTCCGGCGGACCGGCGCGGGTCAGACGAACAGGAACGCGCCCGCCGTCGTGGCCCCCAGTGACGCCCCGGCGACGGTCTGCGCCACCGAGTGGTACCCGAGCGCGACACGCGACCAGCACACGGCGACCGTCATCGCGTACGCGAGCAGCCACCACGGCGAGTGGACCGGGGCGAGCAGTGCGACGACGGCCGAGGCGACCGCGGCGTCCACCGAGATCTTCCAGACCGTGTTGACGGCCAGGAGGATTACGGTCATCGCCCAGAGGGCGAGCATCGCCGCGAGGATGCCGGTGGGGGCGTGGCCGAGGACCATCACCACCGAACCGGTGCCTATGGAACCGAGGATGACGAAGAAGATCGGGGCCCGCTTGGTGCGGTCGACGACATGACGGTCGCCCCAGGTGCCGCGCCCGCGCTCCCATTCGATGTACCCGGCAGGAACGATCCCGGCACACAGGGCACCGAGGAGCCCCCAGAGCAGACCGGTCCAGTGACCGGCGGCGGCCAGGCCGATGCCGAGCATGCCGGCCAGCAGGATGTTGCGGGGCTGGAAGATGTCGGTGACGGTACGCGCGGCGCCGGTGCTCGGCGACGCAGGGGCGTCGGGGGTGTCGGTGGTGTCGGTGGCGGTCATGCTGTCTCCTCCAGGGAGGCTGTGCGGGCCGGCTCGGTGGCGTCGGCGGATGCTGCGGACATGGCGTGGTCCAGCACCCGCTGCGCCCGCTCCTCCGTGACCGTGCGGTACGCGGCGGCCACCCGGACCAGCCATGCCACCTCGCCGTCCTGGTCGGTGGCGTGCTGGGCCTCGACCGTCGCGGCGGTCGAGGCGGGTGCTCCGGTGCTCCTGGCCCGCAGTGCCGCCTTGATCCAGTACGCGTCGGCGAGCGGTCCGGCCTTCTCCCGGTCCGGGGTGCCGTCCGCGGCGGCGGCCTTGGCGGCCTGCAGCAGGGTGTCGGGGACGTAGTGGCGCAGCTTCTCGACGGCGTCCGCGATATCGGCGGCCCAGCGGTCGATGCGCAGGTCCGCGGGGGTGTCGAAGCGGGTCAGCTCGCGGGCCAGCGAGGCCGGGGGGTCGAAGGGCTGGTCGGGGAAGGCCGTCATCAACTCGCGCCAGAGGCCGTGCAGTCCGACCTGGGCCCGCCACAGTTTCGCGCGCCGCTGCCCCTTGCTGAGCGCGGGGATGGAGGCACCCACCGCGAAGAGGGCGAACAGCACCACCTGGGCGGCCTCGGTGACCTCGTCGAACCGCAGGGCGAAGGCCGCGCTCGGCCGGTCGACGACGCTGACCCACAGGAACAGGGTCCGGCTGACGGTGTATCCGACCCCGATGAACATGGCGGTGGTCATCATTCCGAGGCCCACGCGCAGATGGCGGAGCCCGGCACCGGCGGTGGCCAGCGCCCACTGGTAGGCGCAGACGGCGGACGCGGCACCCAGGTAGAGGTAGAACACGCTCATGTACAGCGTGGCGCCCCACTGTCCCGCGTGGTCGGCGACGAAGCGGTCCGAGGGCACGGAACGGTCGACGACGGTGAAGAACAGCACCGTCAGCAGGACCAGCGTGGCGATCGACGCCTTGGCCGCCACCTGCTGGATGGCGCGGGCGAACCGTACGTGGCGCGGGACGTCTCCGGCGTCGGGGTACTGGCCGTAGATCGCGACGATGTAGCTGAGGATCGCCAGGATCGCGATCGTCGCCGTGTAGTGCTTGATCAGGACGGCGAGGTCGGTGACGGCGCTGTCGTTGAGCGCGATGCGCACGGCCCGGGTCTTGGTCCACAGGGCGGCGGCGAAGCCCGCGTAGCAGCCCCACAGGGCCCGGCGACGCTTGTCTTCTTCGTCGCCCCACAGGGCGGCCGGCATGCGCCAGAGAGCGACGGCCGTCATCAGGGCGGCTATGAGATAACCGGCGAGGTCGAGCGGGGTCACGGCGGAATCCTCTGGAGGGGGGAGGGGGAGGGGAGGCGGGGGACGGTCCGGTGTCAGGTGCGGCGGAACAGGCCGCGACGGCGGGTGGCGACGGGGCGGGAGAGGGAGTTCGCCAGGCGCCCCACCATGTCGTCGCTCGTCACGTCCCGGGCCATGCGGGGAATGAGTGACGCGCCGAACTCGGCCATGCGTTCGTCGTGGGTGTCGTACTGCGCCCGGGCCTGCACGGTGCCGTCCCCCGAGCGGAGCGCGTCGGCGATCGTGGCGGCCACCGGTGGGGGAACGGCGGTGGCGGACGGTTGCGGCGGGGGTCCGGTTCCGAGGACCCGGGTGATCAGCGAGGTGTCGAAGACCGGCAGCAGCCGACCGAGCTGCTCCGGGTCGAGGGAGGTGCCGTGGTCGAACCACTCGTGGCACAGCTCGTGCAGGATGACGTGCTGGGTCTGGTACGCGGTCGGGCGGCGCCGGTAGAGCACAAAGCTGGTCCCGCCGGTCTTCAGCCGCAGACCGCAGGCGGCGTTGACGCGGGCCAGCCGGTCGGGCATCTCGTGCAGCACGAGGGTGCGTCCACGGGCCGCCTCCATGTTCGCCACCAGTGCGTCGATGGAGAAGGGGGCGGGGATGGGCAGGTCCGCCAGCCCGGCCTCGCACTCCTTCCGCAGTTCGCGCAGGGACACGGAGATCTACTTCTCCGGCTCGCCATGGGCGGTGGCGCCGTCGCCGCCGGCCGTGCTCCGCCGGCCCCTGGCGTCCTCCAGCAGGGAGAGCGCGAACTGCAGCAGCTCCGGCGGGAGACCGTCCTCGTCGAGGCCACGCCCGGCCAGTCCGCTTATCTCCCCCGTACGCCGCTTCGCGAGAAACTGCAGACCGGCGACGACGTCATCGACGACCTCGGACTCCTCCTTGAAGAACCGCCAGTCCACGCCGAAGCCCAGACCGAGCGCCTTGAGGATGTCCTCGGACGGCTGGGTGACCTTTCCGGCAAGGATGTTGGAGAAGTAGCTGTGCGAGAGGGATCCGCCGCGCTCCTTGACCAGGTCGGCGAAGACCCGCCCCGAGATCTTCTGACCGGGGAACGTCTTCTCGACCATGTACTCGACCTTCTGCTGCAACGTCCGCAGCTCCGGCGCGCGTTCCTCGCCGCTGTTCACCCGGCCCCCATGTATCCGCCCCCGTCCGACCGGTGCCGCACGGTCTTCGATTTCGGTCAACGGGCTCGTACTGTAACGAACCCTGACGCGGCGTCCTCAACGCGGGAGGCGGTTCGGGGCGCTGCACGGGAGCGGGCTTGCGCAAACACTCTACGTCACTGTTAACTCGAAAAAACACGGGTAGGGGACCACGAGGGGAGTCCCCTGCCCGTGAAGTCGTCGGCGGACAAAAGGGGTGTGGTCCGCATATGGGTGTAGCCCTTCACGACGGGGGATGCGCGAAGGGCTACCCGTACATTATGACTGCTGGTCAGGTCGTCATCAACTGACCGACCGGTCAGTGGGCGTTGGGGGTGCGGGGCAGTCGCGTCGGACCTGCTCCGCGCCGGAGCTGCGTCGTACCGATCAACCGGACGGTGCGGGGTGTGCCCGAGGGGTGAGTCTGCGGGGTGCCGCGGCGGGGAGCCGGCCGGTTGCGCGGCTTCGGGGCAGCTAATTTGCCCGCCCGGACCAGGGAAATCTGTCGCGGCTATGATAGAAGCGATGGCTCGCACAATGAGATTTTCTCTTTCGGTCAACGAAGTCAGCGATACGCGGCAGGTGCAAATGCCCACAGGAACCCCTCCGCACGCCACCGACCGGCTCGATGACGACGACTACCCCGCCTACACCATGGGCCGTGCCGCGGAGATGATCGGCGCAACGCCCGCTTTCCTCCGGGCGATCGGCGAGGCCCGTCTGATCACCCCTCTGCGGTCCGAGGGCGGCCACCGCCGCTACTCCCGCTACCAGCTGCGCATCGCGGCCAGGGCCCGTGAGCTCGTCGACGGCGGCACGTCGATCGAGGCGGCCTGCCGCATCGTGATCCTGGAGGACCAGCTCGAAGAGGCCCTGCGGCTCAACGCGGAACTGCGCCGGCCCGCGACGGAGTCCGGCGGGGCGGCGGGCACCTGAGGGGTCGGACCCGGGTGCGCCCCGGCTTCCGTGGCAGCGGGGACAAGCGGATGTGGCGCCGGGGAGGGGTGAACGCGGCGCCCGGGACGGGCGAATATCTATTGCCGTCGACGCAGAATTCCATGCAATGTGCGACAAGGGTTTATGGCGTATCCGGTGGAGTGTAATTACTCGCCGCGCCCGTACGCTTCCATCGTGCTACTGTGGATGCAGTTGCAGTTGTGGTTCCCAAAGACTCCAAGTGTTCTCCTCGGCTTAATGTGTCGATGGGCGTGCTTTTGTATTTTCCGGTGCTTTGTTTCCGGATGGGGTAATCATCGCGGCGACGTGGGATTCGCACAGTGCGAATCCCCGGGAACTGCCCCCAGAGGGAGATAAAAACATGGCTACTGGCACCGTCAAGTGGTTCAACGCGGAAAAGGGCTTCGGCTTCATCGAGCAGGACGGCGGCGGCCCTGACGTCTTCGCCCACTACTCGAACATCGCCTCCAGCGGCTTCCGCGAGCTGCAGGAAGGCCAGAGGGTGAACTTCGACGTCACGCAGGGCCAGAAGGGCCCGCAGGCGGAGAACATCACCCCCGCCTGATCCCGCTGCTCCGGCGCCTACGCGCTGTGACGCATCAGCTGGGGCCCGCACCTTCGGGTGCGGGCCCCAGCTCGTTGTTTTTCCCGCGTCCGGTGCGGCTCATTCTTCGCGGCCGGGCTCGGTACACGTATGTCAACGGCCCGTTCTTGCGATTCCTGCGCCGCTCGTCGCTCAGTGAATTCCTCGATACGCGCCATATCGAGGAAGGGTTCTGTATGAACCGCGATCGCACAGCTCGCCCGAACGACCGGTACTCCCGCACCCGCTCCGGTGGCTCCACCGCTTCCGGCGGCGGGTTCCGTTCGCAGTCCCCGGGCCGCCGGGGCGGACAGGGCGCCGGCCGTCACGGCGCGCCCGACCGGCGCTCCGGTGGCGCCGGACGCAGGCCCGCCGCCAAGCAGGGCGAGTTCGCGCTGCCGAAGACCATCACCCCGGCGCTGCCCGCCGCGGAGGCCTTCGCGGACCTGGACATGCCCGCGCCCCTCCTGGCGGCGCTCGCCGCCGAGGGCGTCACCACGCCGTTCCCGATCCAGGGGGCCACCCTGCCGAACTCCCTCGCGGGGCGCGATGTGCTGGGCCGCGGCCGGACCGGCTCCGGCAAGACGCTCGCCTTCGGCCTGGCCCTGCTGGCCCGCACCGCGGGCAACCGGGCCGACGCCCGTCGTCCGCTGGCCCTCGTGCTCGTCCCCACCCGGGAGCTGGCCCAGCAGGTCACCGACGCGCTCACCCCGTACGCCCGCTCGCTCAAGCTGCGCATGGCCACCGTCGTCGGCGGCATGTCGATCGGCCGGCAGGCCAGTGCACTGCGCGGCGGGGCCGAGGTCGTCGTCGCCACGCCCGGCCGGCTCAAGGACCTCATCGAGCGTGGCGACTGCCGGCTGGACCGGGTCGCCATCACCGTCCTCGACGAGGCCGACCAGATGGCCGACATGGGCTTCATGCCGCAGGTCACCGAACTGCTCGACCAGGTGCTGCCGGAGGGCCAGCGGATGCTGTTCTCGGCGACCCTGGACCGCAACGTCGATCTGCTGGTCCGCCGCTATCTGCACGACCCGGTGGTCCACTCGGTCGACCCGGCGGCCGGCGCGGTGACGACGATGGAGCACCACGTGCTCTATGTGCAGGGTGCCGACAAGTACGCCACCACGACCGAGATCGCGGCCCGCGACGGCCGGGTGATCATGTTCCTGGACACCAAGCACGCAGTGGACAAGCTCACCGACCATCTGCTCAACAGCGGGGTCCGGGCCGCCGCGTTGCACGGTGGCAAGTCCCAGCCGCAGCGCACCCGCACCCTGGCCCGGTTCAAGACCGGGCATGTCACGGTGCTGGTCGCCACGAACGTCGCGGCGCGCGGCATCCACATCGACAACCTCGACCTGGTCGTCAACGTCGACCCGCCGAGCGACCACAAGGACTACCTGCACCGCGGCGGACGTACTGCCCGCGCCGGTGAGTCCGGCAGCGTCGTCACGCTGGTGCTGCCGGGCCAGCGCCGTGAGATGACCCGTCTGATGGCCGACGCCGGGATCACCCCGAAGATCGCGCAGGTGCGCTCCGGCGAGGCCGAGTTGAGCCGCATCACCGGTGCGCAGACGCCCTCGGGGGTGCCCGTCACCGTCACCGCACCGCTGACCGAGCGGCCCAGGAGCGGTGGCGCGTCGTCCCGGGGCCGGCGCAGCCGTCCCGTCCGGTCCGGGCAGTCGCGTCGCTCGGACCTGCCCACGCCGGAGGCGCGCGCCGCCGCCAAGCAGCGCCGTACCAACCGGGCGGCGTGACCCCGGGGGGCCATGCCCCTCAGGCGATCATGAAGTCCCGAACGGGCAGGGCGCGTTCGACGATCCTGATGTCGCCGAGCCAGCCGTGCATCAACTGGTCGAGCCTGCCTCCGTACTCGTAGGCGCCGAGCAGCCAGGGCAGGCCCAGGGTGGCGAGACCGGTGGTGCGGGTGGCGGGGTTGCGGGCGACCATGCAGCCTTCGACGTACATCGTCGTGTGCTTCTCGTCGTTGACGACCGCCACGTGCCACCACCGCTCACGCAGCAGCTCATGGCTCCAGTTGGTGACGGCTCCCGGCTGGTTCAGCGGCGCCGCCGCCCACTGGAGCCCGGGACCGTCCGATACGGAGAGGGTGGCGACGGGCTCCTCCGGGTCGCCGGAGGTCTTGCCGGCGGCCCCGAGCGTGCCGCGGCGGCCGAGCACGGCACCCCAGGCGTTGCGTCCGGCGTCCCAGTCGGCGGGGAGGCGGAGGAAGGCCTCGATGGTGTAACCGGACCTGAACGTCGCGGTGTTGAGCGGTGCGTTGTTCTCCGTACGCAGATACGCGCCCCGCAGCGGCGGCTTCGAGCCGTCGAAGTAGAGGCTGCCGTGGCCGGGCTGGTCGGGGTGGTGGGCGGTGGACCAGCGCAGCGCGTCGGGCGCACTGCCGGGGACGGCTTCGCGCACCAGGTCGTTGCGGTGCCCGGACAGGTCGGGGACGCGCAGGCCGGCGTCGGCGGCGGAACCGTCCTGGTGCGAAGGGGAGTCGAAGCGCCAGTAGGCGACGGTGCCGGGTATCAGCAGCTGCTTCGCCGGGCGGGGGCCGCGCACGGGCACGGGCGCGAAGCCCGCGAAGCGCTTCTCGAAGTCGATGGGTACGGCGAAGCGGTCCTGCGGACCGGTCAGTTCGATCTCGCCCCGCTCCAGGTCGTTGAGCCTCTCGCCCGCGCGGCCGAGGATCCACGGGGAGATCGTCTCCACGTCGATGGTGTTCCTGGCCAGGTCGAAGCGGTAGAGGCGGATCATGGCGCTGCCGCCGTAGTACCGGTTCTGGTAGTTGGCGATGTGCAGATGGACGTCGTTGCCCGCGGTGTTCTTACGGGTGGTGCGCCCGGCGGGCCAGTAGTGACCGTTGAGGGTGAGGAAGATCTGGTCGTGCCCGGCTATCAGCTCGTCCCACAGATGCTTTCCGTGGTCGGAGAGTTCGGCCTCGTCGCCGTCCGCGTCCGCGTACACCAGCTCGTGGGTGGTGAGGATGACCGGCGTGTCCGGGTGCTGGGCGATGACGTCCTTCGCCCAGGCGAGCCCGGCCGCCGACGGCCGCCAGTCGAGCGCCAGCACCAGCCACTCGCGTCCTGCGGCACGGAACAGGTGGTACGTGTTGTAGCCGTCCGGGGTCGCTCCGCCGAACGTCGGCAGGCGCCGCATCCGCTGCGGGCCGAAGGTGTCCAGGTAAGGGGTGCGGCCCCGCCGGTCGTCGGTGGACGACTTGATGTCGTGGTTGCCCGCGACGACGCTGTAGCCGACCCGCCGCCGGTCGAGCAAGCCGAACGCCTCGCCGATCGCCGCGAATTCGCCTGCCTGGCCGCTCTCGGTGAGGTCGCCCAGATGGGACAGGAAGACGATGTTCTCGTCGCGCCCGTGATCGAGTACGTAACGCAACGACGCCTCGACCGGCGCCTTGTCGATGCTTGCCCCGTCGAAGAGGTACTGGGTGTCCGGCATGACGACGAGCGTGAACCTGGGACTCTCCGGATCGGGTCGCCAACCGGCCGTGACGGCACCGGTGTTCTGCCGGGCAAGAGCCGCGGCGGGCGTGGCGGACACGAGCCCCGTGGCTGCGGTGGCGGCACCGGTGAGCGCGGTTGCCCGCAGGAACGTACGACGGCTCGCGCCGGGCAGAAGCGGTCCGTCGGGCTGGTGGAGGGGGCTGCACATGGATGTCTCCGCGGAGGACGAACGTCGGGGTGATCGTCTGCAAGCTAGCCGCGGGATGGGGGAGGAACCGGCTCGCAAGGGCGACAGCCGGGCGAAGACTCCATGAATTGCGCAGCGCCGGGCGCGCGGGGTCGTGGTGGGGTGTGCGGACGCGGGATGGCGAGGGCCGGGTCATGGCCCCTGACCCGCCACGCCCCGCTACCGTCCGCCGGCGACCCGCAGCACCGCCCCGGTCACGTACGACGCCTCGCCCGACAGCAGCCACGCGATGGCGGACGCGATCTCCGGGGCCGCTCCCGGGCGGCCGAGCGGGATGCCGGATGCGGCCGCGGCCGCGCGGTCGGGGTCGCCTGCGGTGGCGTGCATCTCGGTGTCGATCATGCCGGGGGCGACCGCGTTGACCCGGATTCCGGCGGGCCCGAGTTCCTTGGACAGCCCGATCGTCAGGGCGTCCGTCGCCGCCTTCGTGGCGGCGTAGTGGACGAAGTCCCCGGGGCTGCCGAGGGTGGCAGCGGCCGAGGAGACATTGACGATCGTGCCGGCCCCGGTGGCCGCCATGTCCTTCGCGGCCCGGCGGCAGCAGAGCAGAAAGCCGAGGAGATTCACGTCCAGGACCCGGCGCAGCGTCTCGGTGGAGGTGTCGACGAGACGGCCGAGAGGACCTGTCACTCCCGCGTTGTTGACCAGTCCGGTGACGGGACCGAGCTGCGCGGCAGCCGTGTCGAAGAGCCGCTCCACATCGGCCTCCACGGCGGTGTCCACCCGCACCGTGACACAGCGCGCCCCCGCGGCCCGCACAGCCGCCGCGCTCCGCTCGGCGGCCTCGGCGTTGCTCACGAAGCCCAGGGCGAGGTCATGGCCTTCGGACGCCAGACGGACACAGGTCGCGGCACCGATCCCGCGACTGCCGCCGGTGACGACGGTGACGGGGCGCGACGACCGGGTGGTGCTGCTGACTGCCACTGGAGAAACCTCGCGCTCTCTGGTCATGCCGGTCACGTCGTGCTCGGATTGTACGGAGAACACCTCCCCCGGACTCCCTCTGGATCAAGGCCACGGGTGGATCAAGGCCCCGGCCGGGTGATGCCCAAGCCCCCGTGCGCATCCCGGGCGCCTGCTGTTGGAGTGGCGCCGGGCCGGCCGTTGGCGTGGTGTGCGGTCCGGGAGGGGCCGGGTGCCTAGGGTCGACGGCTGACGGGCCGCTGTCGGCGTGGAACGGGTTGAATCGCCCGTCGCCGGTGACGGCTCCTCCTCAACGGCGTTCCCCTGCCATCGCCTCGCATTGCGGTGGCAGGGGACGCCGACCGTCTCTACGACGATCTGCGCCGGAACGGCTGCCTCGCGACCTCCGCCGATACCTACGACCACAGCGCCTCGGCGGCCGAGACACCGGCGAACGCGGCGCCCAGTCCCGCCACCACGCTCGCCACCACGTTGGCCGCCGCGTAGAACTTCGCCCCGTCCTCGGCCAGTCGCAGCGTCTCGTAACTGAATGTCGAGTACGTGGTGAGCGCCCCGCACAGTCCCGTACCGAGCAGCAGTTGCAGGTGGGAGGAGGCGGCGCCGGCCGCGACCGCGCCGGTCAGCAGGCCCAGGACCAGCGATCCGGTCACGTTCACCGCGAAGGTGCCCCACGGGAAGACGGTGTCGTGCCGGGACTGCACCGCCCGGTCGGTCAGATACCGCAGGGGTGCCCCGACCGCCGCACCGACGATCACCAGCAGCCAGTTCACCGGTGCCGCTCCCGGTCGTCGCCGAAGCGGACGATCTCGCAGCTGTCCAGGACGACCAGACCGCCGTCCGCGACCAGCTCTTCGACGATCGGCAGGAACGCACGGATCCGCTCCTGCGCGTCCACGATCACGACCGCCACCGGCAGGTCCTCGCTCAGTGAGAGCAGCCGCTGGGTGTGGATCATCGACGAGGCGCCGAACCCCTCGATCCCGCGGAACACACTCGCTCCCGACAGCCCCGCCTTGTGCGCCCGGTGCACGATCTCCGTGTACACCGGTCTGTGGTGCCACCCGTCGGACTCACCGACGAAGACCGTCAGGCGCAGTGCCCGTTCCGTGTTCGGCGTCGTCATGACTGCCTCCACGCCAGCAGGCGGCGGGTTGCCCACACCGCACTCCACACCGCCGCGAGGGCCGCGCACAGTGTCAGTCCCAGATACGCCAGGCCGGTACGGGCCCGGCCGGCGTCGACGAGGCGCTCGATGTCCACCGCGTACGTGGAGAACGTGGTGAACCCGCCCAGCACCCCCGTACCGAAGAACGGCCGCACCAGCCGGTGCGCCGCCCACACCTCGCTGATCACCACCATGAACACGCCGATCACCGCGCAGCCGACGACATTCACGGTCAGTGTCGTCCAGGGGAAGCCGCCCGGGGCGGTGGGCCAGATCAGCGTGGCTCCGTAGCGGGCGCACGCTCCGAGTACACCGCCGAGCGCGACCACCGCGACGACGGAACCTTGGGGATTCCGGGCTCCCATGCGCACCTGTCTCCTGCCTGCTACACGCACCAGGCTATCGCCGCCACCCCCGGCGGGCCCACCGAACCCTCGGCGGGCCCGTCGGCCGCTTCAGCGGTGTGTGGCCTACCAGGTCTTGCCCGGGGGCTGCCTGGTGGTGACGTTGATGCGGTTGAAGAGGTTCGTCAGACCGATCGCGAGGACCAGCGCGGAGAGCTGCTTCTCGCTGAAGTGGCGGGCGGCCTCGTCCCAGATGGCGTCCGGCACCGGGTCGGAGCGGTCGCTGAGCCGGGTCGCGTGCTCCGCGAGCGCCAGTGCGGCACGCTCGGCGTCGGTGAAGTAGGGCGCGTCGCTCCAGGCCGACACGGCGAAGAGCCGCTCGTCGCTCTCACCGGCCTTCCGGGCGTTGCGTACGTGCCCGTCGACGCAGAAGGTGCAGCCGTTGATCTGGCTGACCCGCAGCCCGACCAGTTCCAGCGTGGTCTCCGGCAGTCCGCCCTTGCCGATGGCCTTGACCAGGCCCAGTACGGGCGGCAGGGCCTCGGGAAGGATCTCCGCCGGGTTCTCGATACGTGCCTGCATGATGTGGTCCCCTTCGATGTCCGTCGCGGTCGCGGCTGCGTTCTCGCCGCGCCCTCACTGCACTGACGGACGCCGGAGGGGAAGTGTGACGAGCGCGGTGGGCCGGCGCCCTCACCGCGTCCGCCGGAGGGAGCTGCGCAGCCCGTTCTCCTCGGTGACCCGGGCCCGGAGCTGCCGTATCCACGTGGAGTCCGCAGCTTCGTCGTCCCCGCCGGAGCGGCACCGCGCACATTCGCACGGGGGCCAGCGCAGCGGGTTGAACTCGGGGAACTCCGGCTCGGGAACAGGCTCTTGCTCCTTCATGCCGACCCCCGTTCCGTGCAGTCCGCCGTGCGCCGGTGGCGCTGGAGCAGCACCCGGCAGTCGGTCGCCCTGCTGTGGTCGCGCTGATCATTGGCGAGGGCCTCGGCCAGCCGGAGCTTCTGGCACTCGGGACAACAGCCTTCTGTTTCACGCCTGTTCTCGGCGAGCACGGAAAACTCCTCTCCGTAGTCATTCCACTACTAAGGGAGTTCAGGTTGGCCTAGAGTCGGGAGTGCTTCAACTTGTTCGGCGCGAACGAAAAGTCAGGTGACAGCCGTTGAATCGCAAGGAGCTGGACCCCGAGAGCAGCCCGGAAGCCGCCTTCGGCGCACGCATCCGCAGCTTGAGAGAGGAGCACGGATGGAAACAGGAGGAGTTAGCCGAGCGGCTGGGATACTCCGGCACGCATGTGTCCGCCGTCGAAACTGGTCGCAAGATGCCGACTCTTCGGTTCTCGCGCAACGCGGACCAGGTTTTCGGCACCGGGGAAACAGCAGACACCTTCGAACGCCAGTACCGCGAGATCCGGCACGGCTCGCTGCTGGAGGGGTTCCCGCAGTACGTGGGGCACGAGGGGCGTGCGGTGGAGATCCGGCTGTACAACGTCGGGATCATTCCCGGTCTGTTGCAGACGCCGGAGTACGCGCGGGTGCTGGCGGACAGCGCGTTGCGGCGAGGGGCGATCGTCCCGGAGCAGGCGGCCGAGCGGGTCTCGTTCCTGGCGGAACGGCAGGCCGCACTGGTGCGTCCGCGCCCTCCCACGATGCTGGTGGTGATGGACGAGAGCTGCATTCGCAGGCGGGTCGGTGGGGACGAGGTCATGAATGCCCAGCTCGACCGGCTCCTGGAGTTCGCCGAGCTGCCGAACACCGTGCTCCAGATCGCTCCGTACGAGATGGGGGAGCGTCGCCCGTTCGACCTTCCGATGAACCTGCTGACGCTGTCGGACCTGTCCGTGATGGCGTACGCGGAATCCCAGATGCGGGGACATCTGGAACGCGACACGACCTCTGTGCTCCCCCTGCTGGCGGCCTACCATCAACTACAGGCCGAAGCGCTGTCCCAGGCGGCATCGGTGGCCATGATCAACGAGGCACGAAAGGGCACCCCGTGACAACCACGACCGAGTCCCCCCGCTGGTTCAAGTCTTCGTACAGCAACAACGGCGGCGACTGCGTGGAGGTCGCCGTCAACCTCGTCGCCCCGCGCGGCGTGGTCCCCGTCCGCGACTCCAAGAACCCCGGCGGCCCGGTGCTGAACGTTCCCGCTGTCTCGTTCGCCTCCTTCGTGGCGGGCGTCAAGGGCGGGGAGTTCGGCGCCGTCTGAGCCACCGGTCCCCACGCACGTGATCTGCGACCGCCCCGCCGTGCAGCGTATGGCGGGGCGGTCGAGTTCCGGCCGCAGGCGGCTGCCTCCGGTTTGCCAAGGCAGCACGGAGGGCACCTGGCGCGCGTGACGAACTCACAAGGGAGCCGCGTGACGACCACGACCGAGTCCCCCCGCTGGTTCAAGTCTTCGTACAGCAACAACGGTGGCAACTGCATCGAGGTCGCCGCCAACCTCGTCGCCCCGCGCGGCGTGGTCCCCGTCCGCGACTCCAAGAACCCCGGCGGCCCGGTGCTGGACGTTCCCGCTGCCTCGTTCGCTTCATTCGTGGCGGGCGTCAAGGCCGGAGAGTTCGGCGCCGTCTGACCGCTCCAACCGGCACATGCGAGCGCGAAGTCCCCATCCCGCAAAGTGTGATGGGGCTTCTCGTCTCCCGCATTGCGCGGCCGGGGGCTAACCCCACCGCATTCCGTCATGCCTCCCGGATGGGTTGCGGACGCGCGCTCAACAAGGCTTGCGGCATGAGGACTTACGGAAAATCCGCCGCGTTCGTCGCCCTGTCCGTCACCGCCGTCGCCACCGCGCTCACCGGGGCCGCGCCCTCGCAGGCCGCCGCGTCGGCCAACCCCGCAACCGCGCTCTCCTGGCGGCCGTGTGCACAGGACGGCGGGCCCGCCGGGCAGGAGTGCGCCGAACTTCCCGTACCGCTCGACTACCGCGACCCGGACGGCCCGCAGATCTCCCTCGCGGTGACCCGGGTCCGCAGCAACCGCCCGGCCGCCCGGCGCGGGACGCTGATCGTGATTCCAGGTGGTCCGGGCTCCTCCGGGGTGCAGCGGGTGACGCAGAAGGGGGAGCGGTTGCAGCGGGAGACGGAGGGGCGGTACGACATCGTGAGCCTCGACCCGCGCGGGGTCGGCGGCAGCCCGAAGGCGAGCTGCGGGCTCGACCCGGAGGACCGGGAGATCGTGAACCTGCGGGCCTGGCCCGGCGCCGACGGCTCGATCACCGAGAACGTGACACGCTCCCGGCGTACCGCCGAGGCCTGCGCCCGCAACGGCGGAGCGATGCTGAAGAGCCTCACCACGGCCAATGAAGTGCGGGACATCGACCGCTTCCGGCAGGCCCTCGGCGAGGAGAAGCTGTCGGCCTGGGGGAGCTCGTACGGCACGTACGTGGGAGCCGTGTACGCGCAGAAGTACCCGCAGCACACCGACCGTTGGGTGCTGGACAGCAGCGGCGACCCGAACCCGTCGCGCGTCGCCAAGGGCTGGCTGGCGAACATGGCGGTGGGAGCGGCCGACCGCTTCCCCGACTTCGCGCGCTGGGCCTCGGACCCGGCCAGGGACGCGGAGGGGCTGCGACTCGCGCAGCGGGCCGAGGACGTGCAGCCGCTGGTGCTGGACCTGGCGGCGCGACTGGACCGTGAACCGAGGGAGTCCACCACGCCGGGCGTCCCGCTGACCGGCAACCGGCTGCGCCAGGCGGTCCAGCTGGCCCTGTATGAGGACGACGCCTTTGCCGGGCTGGCGGGGCTCGTCCGGGCGGCCGGGGACCCCTCGGTGAAGCCGGTCCTGCCCGATGCGCTGAGCGGGCCGATCCCGGACGCGGACGCGGCCGTCACGGTCGGCGTGGTCTGCAACGACGTGCGCTGGCAGGGCACGGTCTCCTCGTATGCGCGGGCCGTCGCCGCCGACCGCGTGAAGTACCCGCTGACCGCCGGGATGACGGCGAACATCACCCCGTGCACCTTCTGGAAGGACGCCCCCGCCGAGCAGCCGACCAGGATCACGGACCAGGGACCGTCCAACGTCCTGATGATCCAGGGCCTGCGCGACCCGGCGACCCCGTACTCCGGCGCCCTGAAGATGCGCGCGGCCTTCGGCGACCGGGCCCGCCTGGTGGCCGTCGACCACGGTGGGCACGGCATGTACCTGGGCCACGGGAACGCCTGCGGCGACCGCGCGGTCACCGCGTTCCTGAACACGGGGACACGGCCGGAGCAGGACGCGTACTGCGCGGACTGACCGCGACGTGGCGGCGACCGGGCGGGGCCGTCCCCGCTCAGTCGCTGCCGGGCGGCACCTGTCCGGTGTACCGGGCCTGTGCCAGCAGGGAGATGACCTCTTCGTCGGAGGTCTGCGAAAAGTCCCGGTACCACTCGCCGACGGCGTAGAACAGGTGCGGCGTGGACAGACACACCACCTCGTCCGCGCACTGTCGCAGCCGGGCGACCGCGTCCGGTGGCGCCACAGGTACCGCCGCCAGCAGACGTGCCGGGTTCTGCGCCCGTACCACCCGGCAGGCGGCCTCGGCCGTGGCGCCGGTCGCGACGCCGTCGTCCACGACGATGACGGTCCGGCCTTCGAGCGGCGTCCGCGGCCTGCCCGCGCGGTACGTCTGCGCCCGGCGTACGAGCTCCGCCGCCTCGACCCGCTCGACCGCCGCGAGATCCTGCTTCCCGGCCCAGAGGTGGCTGACGACGTCCTCGTTGATGACCCGCACCCCGCCCTCGCCGATGGCGCCGAACGCCACTTCCTCGTGGTGCGGCACGCCGAGTTTGCGGACCACGATCACATCGAGCTGCGCGCCGAGCATCCGCGCCACCTGGAAGGCCACCGGGACTCCGCCACGGGGCAGGCCCAGCACGACCGGGTTCTCCCGCTCCAGATGGCGGAGCGCCTCGGCCAGCTGCTGTCCCGCGTCCTCGCGATCGGCGAACAACACGGTTGTTCACCCCCAACCAGGGGAGAGTCAGGGACCACGTGGGTACGCACCCCACCTGGTTCCCTACTTCGAAACAACTCCATGTGCGGCGGCCGCGCAACTCGGGCAGGGTCGGCTGCATGGAACGAATCGGAGCGGTCCTGATCGACATCGACGGTGTGCTCACGGTGTCCTGGAAGCCGCTGCCCGGCACCGTGGCGGCCATGGAACGGCTGCGCGAGGCGGGCATCCCGCTGGCGCTGGTCACCAACACCACCTCCCGCACCCGCGCCTCGATCGCCGGGAAGCTGGTGGGCGAGGGCTTCCCCGTTTCCGCCGACGACATTCTCACCGCCCCCGCCGTCACCGCCGCTCACCTGCGGGAACACCATCCCGGGGCCCGCTGTCTACTGATCAACACCGGCGATGTCCGGGACGATCTGACGGGCGTGACACTCGTCGACCAGGACGAGGAGGAATCCGGTTCGGCCGATGGCGGGGCGCCGGATGTCGTCGTCCTCGGCGGGGCCGGGGACGACTTCACCTACGCGGCGCTCAACCGCGCCTTCCGTCATGTGCAGCGCGGTGCCCGGCTCGTCGCCATGCACCGGAACATGTACTGGCGCACGGCCGCCGGACTCGACCTCGACACCGGGGCCTTCCTCCTGGGACTGGAGCGGGCCGCCCGCGTCGAGGCGGTGATCACCGGCAAACCCGCCGGGTCGTTCTTCGCCACGGCCCTGGCACATCTCGGCGCCGCCGCGCCCCACGCCCTGATGGTCGGCGACGACATCGAGTCCGACGTCCTGGCGGCCCAGCGCGCCGGGCTCACCGGTGTACTCGTCAGGACCGGCAAGTACCTCCCCGAGACACACCGGGCGGCCGACGGCACCCCGGACCATGTGA
Organism: Streptomyces sp. Ncost-T10-10d; assembly: GCF_900091955.1. Classification (GTDB taxonomy): domain Bacteria; phylum Actinomycetota; class Actinomycetes; order Streptomycetales; family Streptomycetaceae; genus Streptomyces. The sequence continues at coordinate 136,664 of NZ_FMDF01000207.1, read as the reverse complement.
TCGACTCCTTCGCCGATCTCCCCGCCCTGCTGGAGCGGCTGGGGGCGTGAGGAAGCCGGGGCACCCGCCCCTCACGCGTCCCGCAGCCGGAACATCGCCGCCCCCGCCAGCAGCGCCGCTCCCGCCCAGGCAGCGAGGACGCCGAGGCCCGGCCAAGGGGCGATCGGCAGGCTGTCCAGGTTCTGGGTTGCCTGGACCGCCAGGCCCGCCGACGAGGGGGCGAGCTCCTGCAGCCGCTCCCGCCAGGTCTCGTCGGCGACCATCAGAGCCACCACGGGAAAGGCGTACAGCAGGCCGAGCACCGCCGTGATCGCGCCGGCCGTGTCCCGTACAACTGTCGCCGTCCCCAGGGAGAGCAGGGCGATCAGGGCCAGGTAGAGCACCGAGCCCGCCGCTGCGCGCAGGGTCGGGAGCCCGGTGAGGGAGAGTGCGGCCGTGCCGAAGCCGTTGGCGGGGAGGAGGAGACGGCCGGCCAGCAGTGAGCCGAGGACCGCGAGTGTGCCCGCCGCCATGACGGCCCCGGTGACGACCGTCGCCTTCGCGGCGAGGACCCGGGCGCGGCCGGGCAGCGCCGCCAGCGTGACGCGGATGGTGCCCGTGCCGTACTCACTGCTCATGGCCAGCACTGCGAGAACGGCGACTGCCGCCTGGCCGAGCCAGACACCGGTCAGGCAGAGCTTGACCGTGTCCTCGTGGCACTTGTCCGGGGACGGGCACTGGTCGGTCGAGACGGAGCCGGTGGCCGCCGCGCCGAGCGCCGTCGTGAGTGCGGCGACGGCGAGCAGCAGCCACCAGGTGCTGGGCAGAGTACGGAGCTTCGTCCACTCCGCGTGCAGGGCGCCCCTCATGCGTCCCGCCTGCGCAGCCGCCACATGGCAAGGCCCAGGGCGACAGCCGCGTACGCGCACAGCACCGCGAGTCCGGTCCACGGGCCCTGCGGGTAGCAGCTGTCCTCGGGCAGGCAGACGGTGCTCACGAAGTCGTATCGCGGTGTCGTCTGCTGCACGGCGAACCCGGCGATCGGAGTCACCTTCATCACCCAGTGCGCCGTGTCGACGGGCAGCCCGGCAAGCAGGACCATCGGCAGTACGAACACCACCACGATCAGCGTCACCGCGGCGGCCGTGTTCCGGAGCAGCGCGCCGACGGCCAGGGCCAGCACGGCGACGGCGGCCAGCAGCAGGGCGGTGCCGAGTACGGCACGCAGCACCGGGCCGTCGGTGAGCGCGGCTTCGGGGTACGACGCGGGGTTGGGTCTGTTGTTCCGTAGTGCCGGTTCGGCGAGCAGGAAGGAGAGCACGGCGGCGAACAGCCCGGTCAGGAAGGCGATTCCGGCGAGTACGAGGGCCTTGGCGGCGAGCATCCGGCCCCGGCGCGGGCCCGCCGTCAGCGTCGTGCGGATCATGCCCCGCCGGTATTCGGCGGTGATGAACAGCACCCCCAGCGCTGCCAGCGGGATCAGCCCGATCTGGGCCCCGCTGAGGGACCGTTGGGTAAGATCGGCGTCCGGGACCAGGGGGCCGATGTCGCCGGAGCCGGTCAGGGTCCAGGCGCCGGACGTCTGCGTCGAGCGGTCCGGGCTCCCGGCGGCCCTGGTGGGATCGGCACCGACCCGGTCCTGGCGCCAGGTGCCGTTGTCCTGGTCGCCGTCGGCCACCACGTCCTGGTTGCCGTCGTCGGCCGTGCCCCGGTTGCCTTCGACCGTGATCCGGTCGAAGGAGGCGGTGACCTCGGACGGACCGCCGCCGACGGATGTGGAGCCGAAGTGCCTCTGCACCGTGACGAGTTCGGGCGTGGCCGCGAACAGGCCCGCCCGGACGGTCCTCGGCAGTCCGGCCGGGGTGGCCCTGCCGACCTCGGTCCACTTCTTGCCGTCGGCCGACTCGGACGCGGTGAGTACGCTGCCGGAGCGGGTGAGCCGCAGCCAGCGCGGCTCGGTGCCGGAGGCACTGCTGCCTGCCGTGTCGTGGGTGAAGTCCGACTGGAGCCGGACCCCGTGCGCCGGCGTGAGCATGACGGCCGCGTACGGCGATCCCGCGTCGGTGCTCGCCTTGATGATGACCCCGGCCTTGGCCCAGGGCGCGATGTGCCCTTCGCGGCCGGTGAGCGGTGACACCCGGGCCGTGATGCTGCCGTCGCCGGTCAGCTGCTGGTGGACGAAGGGGAAGCTGTCGGTGACGGGGGCGCCGTCCGGGCCCTTCGTCGGTGGCGGCGGACTGCCGTCGACGTCGAAGCTGCCGCTGAGGGCGGAGAGCAGTGCGACGAAGACGGTGATCACGACGGCGGCGAGCAGGGTGACGCTCCACCGGCGCACGCTGCGGGCCTTGGTCCACTCGGAGTGCAGCAACTGCGGGAATCCGTCGCGGGCGGGTGGCAGTGGGGATCGGTAAGGGGTGACGGCGGGTGCGGTCATGAGGTCGACTCCTCGCCGTCGCGGGCGGTGCCGGCCACGAACCCCTCCACGGCCCGGGACTCATCCGTGGCGGGGAAGCCCTCCGTGGCCCGGAACTCCGCTGCGTCCCGGGTCAGTTCCATGTACGCCTCCTCCAGCGTCGCCCGGTCCGAGCCGACTTCGGAGAACGGCACCCCGGCCGCGCCGAGCAGCGCGGTGATCCGTTCCGCGGCCAGGCCGGTGACGGTCAGCGAGTCCGGCCCGTTGGCGGCGACGGTCCCGCCCTCCCGGGCCAGCAGCGACATGGCGTCCGTACGCGCGGAGGTGCGCAGCGCGACCCGGTCGCCGGAGGCGGCGGCCAGGAGTTCGGCCACGGAGGTGTCGGCGATGAGCCGGCCGCGGCCGATGACCACCAGGTGGTCGGCGGAGTCCTGGAGCTCGCTCATCAGATGACTGGAGACCAGCACCGCACGGCCCTCGCGGGCCAGAGCCCGCAGAAAGCCGCGGATCCACCGGATGCCTTCCGGGTCGAGCCCGTTGACCGGTTCGTCGAGCAGCAGCACCGGCGGATCGCCGAGCAGCGCCGCCGCGATCCCCAGCCGCTGCCGCATGCCCAGCGAGTAGGTGCCTGCCCGCCGCCGTGCGGCCGTCGCGAGACCGACCTGTTCCAGCACCTGATCCACCCGTCGGCCCGGCAGCCCGTGCGTGTGCGCCAGCCACAGCAGATGGTCGCGGCCGCGGCGGCTCGGGTGCACGGCCGCCGCGTCCAGCAGGGCCCCGACCTCGGTCAGCGGCCGGCGCAGCGACGCGTAGGGCCGCCCGCCGATCAGGGCGCTGCCCGCGTCGGGCGCGTCCAGACCGAGGAGCATGCGCATGGTGGTGGACTTGCCCGCGCCGTTGGGTCCGACGAAGCCGGTGACCTGGCCGGGGCGCACGGTGAAGGACAGGTCGTCGACGGCGACGGTCTGCCCGAACTGTTTGCGCAGTCCCCGGACTTGGATGGTTGCTGCCACGGTTGCTTCCATGGTGCAGAAGGCTAGGGAGACGGCAGGCCCGCGGTCGTCACGCGAGGGAGCGCTCTTCGACGCCCCTTGCGCGGGGGACGGCGGCTTGTCGCCATCCCCCGCGTGGGGGACGGCGAGGACGGCTGGGCAGGGGGACGCCAAAGGGCGCCGACGCCATGACAATGGCGTGCATGAGCGAAGGAATCGTGCGGAGGGCGCGGAGGATCGCCGCCTCGCCCGACGGCCCGGCGGTGGCCGCGGCGGCGCTCGGGCTGCTCGCGGCCGTGGAGAGCGCCGGCCGCGCCGCGGCCGGGCCGTCGGACCTTCCGCTCACGCTGCCGCTCGCCATACTGCTCGGCCTGTGCACCACGGTGCCGCTGGCGCTTCTGCGCGTCCACCCGGCCGCCGCGGCCACCGCCGTCACCGCGGCGAGTCTCCTGGCACTCGTGGGCTACCGGGACCTGACCGTCGCCGGGCTCGTCGCCCAGCTGCTCGTACTGCATCACCTCGGCAGCCGCGGCTCCCGCCGCCTGGCCGTGCTGCTCGTGCTGCCGTACGTCGCGGTGGCGCTCACCGACCCCGACGACACGGGACTGCGCGTGTACGCCGTGTCGGCCGCCGTGCTCGCGGCGGCGGCGGTCGCGGACGGCAACGGCCGTCGTACCCGGGCCGAGGCGGTGGCTCGCGATGCCACCGAACGGGCCATCGCGAACACGCTCCTCGAACACGCGGCACGCGGCGAACGGGCCCGCATCGCCCGCGAACTCCACGACGTCGTCGCCCATCACATCTCGATGATCTCCGTCCAGGCGGAGACCGCCCGCCTCACCACCCCGGACATGCCGGAGGCCGGGGCGAAACGGCTGCTGGACATCGGCGACACGGCACGCGCCGCGCTGACGGAGATGCGCCGACTGCTCGGCGTACTGCGCGAGGACGCGGGCGCACCACCGGTCACCCGCAAGCCCCAGCCAGGCCTGACCCAGCTCAACGAGCTGCTGGACGAGGCCCGCGCGGCCGGCGGCGCGAGCACCCGGCTGATCGTCAGCGGCCCCGTGGCCCCGCTCGACCCGGGTATCGAACTCACCTCGTACCGGATCGTCCAGGAAGCTCTCACCAACGCACGCAGACACGCTCCCGGCGCGGCCGTGGACGTCGAGCTGCGGTACGCCCCGCAGACCCTCGACCTGCGCATCAGGGACAACGGCCCGGGACCGGACCGGTCCGGCACCCGGGTCTCCGGCCACGGCCTGCTCGGCATGCGCGAGCGTGTCGCGGCGGTGGGCGGCGAACTGCGTGCGGGCCCGGCGCCGGGCGGCGGCTTCCTCGTCGAAGTACGGCTCCCCGCCGATGCGAAGGAGGCTCTGCGATGACCGCGACGGCCACACGGATCGTCGTCGTGGACGACCACGAGGTGGTACGGGCCGGTTTCGCCGGACTCCTGGACACCCAGCCGGACTTCACGGTGGTCGGTACCGCCTCCGACGGTGCGGAGGCGGTACGCGTCTGCGCCGAACAGCGCCCCGACGTCGTGCTGATGGACGTCCGGATGCCGGGTACGGACGGCATCGAGGCCACCGCGCAGATCCGGGCCGCCGCCCCGGACGGCGGCGGCCCGCGCATCCTCGTCCTCACCACGTTCGACCTCGACGAGCATGTCTACGACGCGCTGGCCGCCGGCGCGGGCGGCTTCCTGCTGAAGGATGTCACCGCGGAGCGCCTGTTCGACGCGGTACGCGTGGTCGCCGCGGGCGAGGCCCTGCTCGCGCCCACCGTCACCCGCCGCCTCATCGGCGAATTCGCCCGTCTGCGCCGCAGGCCCCCCGCCGTGCCCACCGCCCCGCTCACCGCGCTCACGCCGCGTGAGACGGAGGTACTGCGCCTGATCGCCGAGGGCCTGTCCAATCCGGAGATCGCCGCCCGGCTGAGCGTCGGCGAGGAGACGGTCAAGACCCATGTCAGCCGCATCCTGAACAAGCTCGGTCTGCGCGACCGCACCCAGGCGGTGGTCGCGGCGTACGAATCCGGTCTGGTGGTGCCGGGCACCGGGGGGTGAGCGGGTACGGGGACGCATGGTCCCGGACCGGTCAGGACACCGGGGACGTCTTGGGCACCTCGCCCTCGGTCGTGTTGACGTCGATCACGGAGAAGGCCGCGCCCTGCGGGTCCGTCAGCGCGGCGAAGCGGCCGAAGGGCATGGTCATCGGGCCGAACCGAAGGATCGCGCCGCGCTCGGTCGCCTTCGCCACGGCCGCGTCGCAGTCCGCGACGGTGAAGTACACATTCATGTGGGGCGGCACCTCGGGCGGGAATTCGTCGCCCATCTTCATTCGCCCCATGACCGTCTTGTCGCCGAGGTTGAACATCCTGAAGTCGACGGCGTCGTCCTCCATCTTCACCATGCGGTACGGGAAGACGGCGGAGAAGAAGGCGTCCGACTTCTCGGGCTCCCGGGTGAAGACCTCGGCCCAGCAGAACGCACCGGGCACGCCCTGGGACTCGAAGCCCTCATGGCTGCCCGCCTGCCACACGCCGAAGACCACACCGCTGGGGTCGCGGGCCAGCAGCATCGTGCCGAACTCGCCCACCTCCATGGGGTCCATCAGCGTCTCGCCGCCGTTCTCGCGGATCTTCGTGGCGGTGGCGGCGGCGTCCGGTGAGGCGAGGTACAGACACCAGGCCGAGTGTCCCTCCTGGCCGGGCATCGGGGGCACGACGGCGGCGACCGCCTTGCCGTCGGCGTACGCCTGCGTGTAGTCGCCGAACTCGGACGAGGACTCGCCGAACGTCCAGCCCAGCACATCACCGTAGAAGCTCTTCGCTCCGTCGAGGTCGGGGAACATCGCGTCGGCCCAGCACGGCGTGCCCTCCGGGTGTACAGCCATGACTTCGACTCCTTCGTGCTCGGTGGGGTTGTCCGGCTGTTCACGCTAGCCAGCCGACCGCCTGCCCGCGCGCTGGAAACGGGCCCGCCGACCCTGGTGGCGTACACCGTACGTACACGTGCGTCTGCCGGTCGGGGCCATGACCGTGATGTCAGCGGTCCAGGACCGGACCCGCGGTGTCGAGCGCCGCACCGGCGTGATCGGCGAGGGTCACCGCCACGAGACGCGCCTGCAACGACGGGACGGTTCCGGGAAGGGGCCGGAGCATGAACCGGCCGGAGTAGTGGCCGCTCGCCGAGGCGCGGAGCTCGGTCTCGCCCTCCGGCCAGCCGTCGCGGTCGACGTCCCAGCGGCGGTGCCCCACGACGACACTGCCGTCCTGCTCCAGTCGCGGCGGCTGCCCCAGCAGGCTTCCGTACTCGAAGCGGCATCCCTGCAATCGCAGTACGTCCACGAGCTGCCGACGGACCTGCTCCACCACCAGGTCGGGGGAGGTCGCGGACTGGACGAGCAGGGCGGTGTCGTGGATCCGGGCGAGATGGTCGGCGTCGGTCACGGTGATCACCCGCAGGCGACGGGCCCGGGCGGCCAGCTGCGACACCACGAGGCCCACGGCCAGGAGCAGGACCGCCGTCTCCACGTTGTCGGTGCTCGCGATGCTGAACCGCTGGTACGGCGGGGTGAGGAAGAAGTCGAACCACGCGGCGGACGACAGCGCCGCGACGGCTCCGGCCCAGCGGTTCCCGATGGCCGAGACCGCCACCACGACGACGACCAGGACCAGGGCCGGATCGGTGCCCGACACACTCGTACGGAAGAGCGACAGCATCAGTGCGGCCAGGAAGGGCCCGATCAGGGCGGCGGCCGGCGCGATGCGGTCACGAAGCGGGAATCCCATGATCCACCTCGCTGTGGTTCACAGCTTCTCCGGTACGCCGACCACTGCGGCCGGCCACTCCAGCGTGCGTCCGGCCCGCCCCGCCCGGCTGTCCGGACCGGATGCCTTGACGCGTTCCTGGCGCGGACCGGACGGGTATTGACGCGGGCTTGACGGAGGGCGGGGGCCAGGACGTCCAGGGACTCCGGCGTGGTGGCACGGGCCCGCGCCACCGCCTCCCGGCCGTCCGCCGCGACGCCGACGACCTCCATGTCGTCATGGGAGCCGATCAGCAGCCGGAAGGTTCCGGCCGACAGCGCCTGGTCATCGGCCGGCAATACCCGGATGGTCACCGCGCGCCGGCGTCGGACTCCGGCGTTCGCGGGAAACCACGCGTCGGCTCGGCTGCGACCGAGAGGGGTGTCTGCTGAGCGGGGCGCCTACCCGGCCGATTGCCTGTCGGGCTGTCCGAAGTCCTGGGTCCAGTAGTTGCCGGGCTGTGCGAGGCCCACGCCGATCTCCTTGAACGAGCAGTCGAGGATGTTGCGCCGGTGGCCGGGGCTGTTCATCCAGCCCGCCATGACGCTCTCGGGGGTGGTGTAGCCGTAGGCGACGTTCTCGCCGTACGCGCTCCGGTCGTATCCGGCGTGCGTGATCCGGTCGCCCGGGTCCGAGCCGTCGGAGCCGGTGTGGGACATGTTCCGGTGGGAAGCCATGTCCGCGCTGTGCTTCCGGGCGGCCTTCGTCAGCTTCGGGTTCAACGTCAGCGGTGAGCAACCGACCGCGCTGCGCGCACTGTTGACGAGCTTCAGCAGGCGGGCCGCTTCCTTCGCATGAGCGCCGAAGACGGCCGAGGCGGCGGCGGAGGACACACCCGCGGCTTCTGCGGTCTCCGCGATGCCCAGGGTTCCCACGACTCCCAGGGCGACGACAGCAAGGGCCGTCCGTCGGCGGGACCTCTTCGCGTGGTGCTTCCTCATGTGTGTGACCTCACTCGATACTCGGTGTTCGCGTGGGAACGGCTTCAAGAGGGTGCTGCGGGAAGCGTCTTACCCGTGAACGACCTGCATGTAGCCCGGCCTCCGGTGCCCTTGTCGCCTCCGGCGGTCCGCACCTGGTCCACGCTGCGACGAGCAAACCCGCATCGGAACGTTCCCTGTTGTCAGTGACGGGTGTCAGACATTTCACTATAAGTGAAGACTTTTGATCGCTTGGTGCATTGCAGACTCGCAGGAGTGAGGTCGGGAATTCCGCACGCGTCTGGGCCCGCTTCACCGCGGTGGCGGTGAAGCGGGCTGATTATCGGACCCTTTTCGACGTTCTATCGGGCCGTTCCGAAGTCCTGGGTCCAGTAGTTGCCGGGCTGTGCGAGGCCCACGCCGATCTCCTTGAACGAGCAGTCGAGGATGTTGCGCCGGTGGCCGGGGCTGTCCATCCAGCCCGCCATGACGCTCTCGGCGGTGGTGTAGCCGTAGGCGACGTTCTCGCCGTACGCACTCCACCGGTATCCGGCGCGCGTGATCCGGTCGCCCGGGGCCGAGCCGTCGGAGCCGGTGTGGGACATGTTCCGGTGCGAAGCCATGTCCGCGCTGTGGTCCTGGGCGGCCTTCGTCAGCTTCGCGTTCATGGTCAGCGGTGAGCAACCGGCCTTGGAGCGCTCGCTGTTGACGAGCGTCAATATGCGGGCGGCGGCACCGGATGCCGGAGCGGCGGGCTTCGGTGTGCTGGTTGATGCGGCGGGCTTCGGTGCGCTCGCGGGTGTGGCGGGCTTCGGTGCGGCCCCATGTGCGGTGCGGTGTGCGGTGTGGGTCCGCCACGCCTCCGCAGCCGGCTTCTCGTGGGGGGCGAAGCAGGCCATGGCGGCAGAGGGCACACCCACGGCTCCCACGGCGACGACAGCGATGGTGATCTTCCGGTAGGAAGTCTTCCTGCGGTGCTTCCTCATGCGTGTGACCTCGCTCGATAGTCGCGGAGCAGCTCCGGCCGGCTCCGCGCGCTCCCGCGCCCTGGCTCGCAGGCGCCTTGCGGTCGTCATTCTTGGAAGGGCACTCGGGGCGGGGCAACAAGCGGAAGTACTACCTCCGCCCGTAGGTCCGGACGGCACTTGAAACGGACGCACGAGCGTGCCGGCGACGGCCGTCACGCTTCGCAGGGCGCTGTTGCACCATCAGAAGTCCTTCCTCGCACGTCGAGCGGGCCGGAGCGGCGACCGGACCGCATGCCGACGGAACGCGCACGCGCATATCTGCGCCAAGACGGACAAACGGCACCATGCCGTCGAGGCGGCATCTACTAACCAGTGCCCTGAGTCACGAAAAGCTGTGTGTCCGATGTCACTGACAGGCTGTGCAACCATTCGCCCCGGCCCACTCCCGCGGTCATGAATGACGGCGCGCCAGAACGAGCCGCCCTCGGGGTCGATCCTGTCGCGCAGCCGCCAGGCCTCCATGAACGTCGGGGCCATCACGTCCTGCGCCGTCGCCCAGTCGGCGGTCAGCCGGAAAGCATGGTTGTGGACGGTGCGGGCGCAGCTGTCGAAAAGCTCCGCGAACGCGCTCGGCTCCCCGGCCCGTACCCGGGTACGCATATCCGTGCTCACCCCCTCGGTTGTCCGGCACGCCGGGGAGGGTTCTCGTGACCCGCGTGGCAGAGGGGGTGCGGTCGGGGCCCGTGAGCAACGGGCCTAGCGCACCGGTACGGTCCCTCCGGCGTCGCGGGTCCGGCGGGTCGCGGCCGCGACGGTGGCCATCAGCTCCGCGTCCAGGACGGACGGATCGGCCAGCCGTGTCGGGGCGGCGTACGAGTTGAGCAGTGCCTTCGTGACACGCAGGGCGGCCTCGGGGCGGCGCACGATGGGCTTGGTCCACGCGGTGACCGCCTCGTCGAGGGAGTCCTCGGGCACGATGCGCTGGAGAACCGACAGCTCGTACGCCTCGGCGGCGTCGAAGGCGCGTCCGGTCAGGATGAGTTCGCGCGCACGGGCGGCGCCGACCTCATGGATCAGTCGGGGCAGCACGCCGCCCCAGGCGGTGGGCAGCCCCAGTGCCAGCTCCGGCAGCCTGAAGCCGGCGGTGTCGGCGCCGACGCGCAGATCGCACGCGAGGGCCAGCGCCAGTCCCGCGCCGATGGCCTTGCCCTGGATCCTGGCGACGGTGACCGCCTGGCTGGTGGAGATCGCCTCGCAGACGCGGCGGGCCTTGTCGCCCGCGATCCGGATGCCCCGCCCGGTGGGGTCCTGGTCGAGCCAGTCGGCGAACTCGTTCCGGTCCCCGCCCAGGCAGAAGTCGTCCCCGGCACCGCTGAGCACCAGCACCCGGACATCGGGGTCCGGCACGGCCAGGACCGTCAGCAGATCGTCCAGCATCGCCTCGGTGACCGCGTTGCCGGTGTCGGGGCAGTTCAGCTCCACACGCAGGACGGGGCCCTCGCGCACGGTACGTACCGTGCCCGGCCGCCGGTAGGGGGAAAGGTAGTCGGGGAGCGAGAGCTTCATATCGCCACGCCCATCGAGGTCACACGCCTGAAGACCAGACGGGACGCGTAACTGGGCCCCGTGACGGCACGCAGAGTGGGGAAACGTTTCAGGAGCTGGGTCAGGAGCGTACGTGCCTCAAGGCGGGCGAGGGCCGCGCCCAGGCAGTAGTGCACACCGCCCCCGAAGGTGAGGTGGGTGCCGGTGCGCTCGATGTCGAAGGTGTCCGGTTCCTCGTTGCGCCGGGGGTCGTGGTTGGCGGCCCCGTACATGACGTGAACCATGCTGTCCTTCGCGATCGGCACGCCCGCCAGGACCGTGTCGTCGGCGGCGATCCGGGTGTTGATGTGGATGGGCGGGTCGTACCGGAGGGCCTCGTCGACGGCGGCGTCGATGTATCCGGGGTGCTCCGCGAGCCAGGCCCACCGGCCGGGCTCCCTCAGCAGCAGCCCCACCATGGTCGACAGCAGCGTCGCAGTGGTCTCCAGCGAGGCGATGGTGACGAACATGGTGAGACGGTAGAGGATCTCGTCCGCCGCCTCGCGGTCGGGTTCCATGGCGTCCCAGGTGTGTATCCAGCCGGTCAGGACATCGTTGCCGGGGTTCGCACGGCGCTGTTTCACCAGTTCGGTGAAGTACGCGCGTAGATGAACGGTCGCGTCGGCGGACACGGCGAGCTCGCTGCTGGTGGGCAGCAGCTCCTGGGCGTGCACCTGGTTGTGGGTGATCTCCAGGATGTGGGAGTAGTCCTCGGGCGGGATCCCCAGCCAGGAGCCGATGGTGCTGATCGGGAGCTGCTCGCTGACCGTACTGACGAAGTCGGTCTCGCCCCGGCGCAGTTTGTCGGCCAGTTCGTCGAGAAGGCGAGTGACATGCTCCTCGACCTGCGGGGTCAGCCGCTGGATGGTGGAGCGGTCGAAGAGGTTGCCCAGGCTGCGGCGCTGGCAGGTGTGCTCGGGCGCGTTGAGGCGCGAGAGCGTCTTGGTCATCTCCTGCGTGGCGACCGCGTCCCAGCGCTCGGTGTCCGCCTGGCGTTCCTGCCAGGCGAAGTCCGGTGCCAGCCAGTTGCGGCCGCGCAGCACCTCGCTGCAGGTGTCGAAGCCGGTGACGAAGTACGCGTTCCAGGGAGCGCGTACGACGTCACCCATGGATCTCAGCTCGCCCAGGAGGGCGTAGGGATCAGCCTGCCCCTCCGGTGATTTGAGACGTCGCAGGAGGGAAATGAGGGCACGGCGGTCAACGGTGGTGGGCCTGTCTGTGCCACATATTGCGCTCACGCAGAGTTCCTTGTCCTGGGCTCATGGTTACGGCCAGAACCTACCCCTCCGCATATATGTGCCATGCGTCGTTCTCTGTTGCCCGTGTCACAGGAAAATGGCTTGTTGACCCCTTGTCATATGACGAACAGGCCCTGCCACGGGCCTGTATGACGCCCCGCCATGCAAACAAGTCGTCCGAAGCCGGGTGCCGGACTTCCGTCACACGCGGAAGACGTCCAGGAAGGAGCTCCACCAGCCCTTCGTCTTCTTCTGCGGCTCCACGTGGTCGTAGCGCGCGGCGGGAGCCTCCTCGGGGGTGGCGATCCGGGACGAAACGGGCGACTGTGCGGCCGTCGCCGCATGGCGCGCGGCACTCGGGCTGAACCGGACCGGCAGGGACACCAGCGCCCGGTGGAACGGACCCGGCCGCCATTCGACCGCCGAGGCCGGCACGGCGAGGGTGAGGTCGGGCACCGTGTTGAGGATCTTCTCGATCGCGGTGAGGGCGATGAGCTGGGCGGGGGACTTCGCCGGGCAGACGTGGGGGCCCGCACCCCAGGCCAGATGGGCGCCCTTGCTCAGGGTCTGGCGGGCATCGGTGAGCGCGGGATCGCTGTTCGCGGCGGCGAAACTGATCAGTACGGGGGTGTCCGCCTTCAGCGTCACGCCGCCCAGGTCGACGTCCTGGACCGGGTAGTGCGTCGCGTAGTTGGCGATCGGCGGGTTGTTCCACAGCACGTCGTCGAGGGCGTCCTCGACCAGCATTCCCGTACCTCGTCGCTGCGGATGCCCGGCGCCGTCGGACAGCAGGAGAAGCAGTGCGTTGGCGATGAGATTGCGTTCCGGCTCGATGCCCGCGCCCATCAGCATGACGAGCTGGTCCTTGAGCTCCTCGTCCCGCAGACCCGCCGGGTGCTGGATGAGCCAGGACGTGATGTCGTCGCCGGGCTGCCGCCGCTTGAGGGCGACGAGTTCCATCAGGCACTCCGTCAGCTCGGCGTTGGCCCGCAGTACGTCCTCGCCGTCGAAGATCGCGGACATGCCACGGGTCAGCCGGTCGCCGATGTCACCGGGGCAGCCGAAGAGCTGGTTGAACAGCAGCAGCGGCAGAAGCTTGGCGTAGTCGCCCAGCAGGTCGGCGCTGCCGCGTTCGATGAACTGGTCGATGAGGTAGTCGGCTATGCGCTCGACATCCCGGCTGAGCCGGGTGGTGTTGAGGCGGCCGAGGCTCTCGGTGACCGCCTTGCGCAGGCGAAGATGCTCGGTGCCGTCCGTGAACAGGCAGTTGGGCCGGTACGCCATCATGGGCAGCACCGGACTGTCGAGCGGTACGCGGCCCTCCCGCAGCGCCGCCCACCGCCGCGAGTCACGGGCGAAGAAGGAGGGGTTCTGCAGGACCCGGAGCGCGGCCTCGTGCTGCACGACCAGGGTGGCCTCCACCCCGGGAGCCAGCTCGATCGGAGCGGCGAGCCCGTGCGCCCGGAACTTGTCGTACACACGCTGTGGATCGGACGCGAACTCCGGCCCGTACAGCGACGTCTGCCGCTCACCGTGCATCGGGCACCCGGTGGGGGCGCTGTACGGGGTGGCTCCCGGCTGAGAGTCCATGTGTGATTCCTCGGTGTGATCGCGGGCCTCGCAGGGCCCGGACGGTGGACGGAAAACGGGGCTCGGGCCCCCGTGCCGGCGTACGGCGGACGGAGCAGGGGTCAGGCCACCCGTACGAGAAGGTGTTGGACCAGAGTGATCAGGGCCTGCGCGGACGACTTCTCGTCCCGGGCGTCGCAGTAGACGATCGGGGTGTCCGGCAGCAGGTCGAGAGCCTCGCGCAACTCCTCCTCGGCATGCCGGGAGTACGGGTCGAAGCTGTTGACCGCGACCGCGTACTCCAGCCCGTACGTCTCGACGAGGTCGATCACCGGGAAGGTGTCGGCGAGACGGGCCGGGTCGACGAGGAGCAGCGCGCCGAGCGAGCCTCGCGCCATGTCCTCCCACAGCTCGACGAAGCGCTGCTGGCCCGGTGTACCGAACAGGTACAGCACCAGCTCGTCGCTGAGCGTCAGACGGCCGAAGTCCAGCGCGACCGTTGTCGTCACCTTGTCGGGCGCGCCCCGCAGATCGTCGATGTGGGCACTGGCCTGCGTCATCCTCTCCTCGGTGCGCAGCGGAGTGATCTCGGAGAGGGTGCCGATGAGCGTCGTCTTGCCCACGGCGAAGTGTCCGACGACGAGGATCTTCGCCGCACGCTGTACCGCGTCCGGCACATAGATGTTCTCAGCCGAACCGGACGTGTAGTCCATGCAACACCTCTTCGAGGATCTTCCTGTCAACGAGCTGAGCCGGCGGTGGCGCCTTGCGGCGCATCAGATGACCCTGATCCGCTAAGTCGTTCAGCAGCAGCCGTGCCACTCCGACGGGCAGCTCCAGATGGCCCGCGACCTCGGCCACCGACAGATAGCCGCCGGAGCACAGCTCCCAGATCGCCCGGACCTCGGGGCTCGGGTTCGGGGGCTGCTGCCGGTCGGGTGCGATGGTGACGAGTGTGACGAGGGAGAGGCCCTCCGCATCGGGCAGGCCGCGCCCGCCGGTGATGACGTAGGACCGGACGAACCCGCTGCTGACCGCCTGCTCCTCGCCCGGCGCAGTCATGCGTCGCTTCCGGCGTTCTGGCGGGGAGGCGTGGTCATCGCCTTCCCCAGCGCGGCGACCTGTTGCTGCATACGGAAGGACATGGCCTCCATGTCCACGTCGGCCGCGGCGGCTGCCGCCAGATAGGCGCCGGTACCGGCAGCGATCAGGAAGATCCAGCCGTGCTCGTACTCGAGGAGCGTCTGGTGCCAGCGGCCGGGGGTCTGGGCCCCGATGAAGGGCGCGACGGCCCGGCTCAGCGACTGCATGGAACTCATGGCCGCCGCCACGGTTTCCGCGTCGTCCCGGCCGATCTCACTGGAGTTGGCCAGCAGCAGACCGTCGGCGGAGACGAGGATCGCGTGCCGTGCGCCGGGTACCTGGAGCACATCGTTGAGTACCCAGGACAGATCGGGGTTCACTGGAACTCGGGTCCTTCCATCGTCGTCGTGTCACGCCCGGACCGTGTTCCGCGCTGGAACGCGCCCAGGCGGGAAGCGGTCTCCTCGTTGCTGCGCGCCGGCCCGGGCTCGGCCGACGGCACCACTGACACCGGGCTCTTGCGACGACGCTTGGGCAGGCCACCGGCGGTGGTGAAAGACCCCGTCGGTTGCGGGGCGGGGGCCGGCTGTGCGGCCGGAGGGAACAGGGGGGTCGGAGGCGGCGTGGGCACCTGGCGGCGGGGGAGCGCCGACACTTCCGCATCGTGGCCACCGGTGGCCACACGGGCCGCAAGGGGTGCCGGGGGTGCCGGCGCATCGTCGGTGAGCAGCTCGTCGGGCAGGAGAACCACCGCTCGTACGCCTCCATAGGGGGATACGGAGTCCACCGAGACCTTGAACCCGTAGCGGGCGGCCAGCACGCCGGAGACGGCGAACCCGAACTGCGGGGGAATGCCCAGACTGGAGACGCTGATCGCCGCCTGAGGGGCGAGGAGAGCCGCCGCGCGGTCCTTCTCCTCCTGGCCCATGCCGAGACCGGCGTCGTCGACGATGAGGCAGACGCCCTTCGGGACGGCCTGGATGTTGATCTCCACCGGTGTGCCGGGCGCGGAGTAGTTGGTGGCGTTGGCCAGCAGCTCGGCGAGGACCACCGCCACCGGTTCCACGGCCTTGCTGACGACGGAGAAGTTGACCTGCCCGTTGACCCGGACCCGGTCGAACTGCCGGATACGGCCCTGGGCGCTGCGGGCCACGTCGAAGACGGAGGCGACCGTCTCCCTGCGTCCGAGCCAGCCGCCGCACAGCACCGCGATGCCCTGCGCGCGGCGCCCGAACTGGCTGTTGGCGTGGTCGACGGCCATCAGGTCGGCGAGCATGCCGGGGTCGTCGCCGTACTTCTTCTGGGCGTTCTCGATGACCACCTGCTGCTCGTCCGCGAGCCCCTGAAGGGTGCGCACGGCCGCCTTGAGGACGGCCTTGGTCTCCTCCTCGGCGTCCTTGCGGACCTCGGCCATTTCGGCGGCCTGACGGTGCAGCAGACCGTTGTGGGTTACGTGGAGGTCGTCCCGCTGCCGTTGCAGCGCGTCGCGCTCCCCCCGGAGTTCGGTGTTCTGTCTGCGAAGTCCGATGTTGGTCTTGCGAGCCCGCAGGACGGCACCCACAGCGACCAGTGCTACGGCAACCAGTGCCCAGAAAAGAGGGCCCTGTGCAAATGTCATGAGACTCACTTCAAGTGCCATGGCTACGGAAACGGCTTGACGCTCCCTCATGTGCGGTACAGCCCCGGACTCTTTGAGCCACGGATTGTGCCGCGCAGGGAAGGCCCCTCCGAAAGTGGGGCCGAGGAATTCATCCCTCCCGGAATGCCCCCATATGCCGTCAGCCCACTGGAAGTAAGATGATCTTAGCATCGGCCTCTTGGGTAAATGTCAAGACCGACACGCCAGTTGCACTCTTGACGCTGAATGTTCACATCCGCGGGCGGAGTGGCCGCACCCACCCGCCACCGTCACCCGGGCCTCCGGCCGCTTCATATGACGGATATGCAGGGCGGTACAGGGGCTTTACGGAGCTGAGAGAGGGCTGCGGCAGCTCGTTCGCGGAGTCCGGAGCGCGCGTACGGGGCGGCGACCGGGGCCGCTCGTAAGGCGCGAGCAGTACGAGCCTGCTGCTGCGGCGGGGGCGATCGGTACGAGAACGAGATCTTCCGGGATCGGCGGCCGCGAGACCTCCGACGCGGACCGACCCCCGTCGCCGCTGATGAGAGTGCACAGGCCGCGTACGTGATGGAGGGGGACGGGAGGCGGGCCCGGCCGGCCCTCGGCCGAGTCCGGCAGCCTTGCCGATGTCCGAATATTGCAGAGATCTGTCATTGCGGACATTACGGCCGTGAGTGAGGGTTGAAGCATGAGTAATTCCCCTCCGGTCCCGCATCTGGTCGTGATCCCGGTGTTCCCGGGAGTCAACGCGCTCGATGTGACCGGACCGGCCGAGATCCTTGCGCTGGCCGGCCGGATGCTGCCCGAGGGGCGGGCACCGTACGACGTACGGGTGGTCGGCGAGCGGCGCGGTGACGTGGTGACCTTCTCCGGCGTACGGCTCTGCGTCGACGGGACGTTTGCCGGCGAGCGCGAGAGGCCGGACACCGTACTGGTGCCCGGCCGGGTGGACATCGGCCCGCAGGGCCCGGTTCCGCAGGTCGACGAGGCCGTGGTCGCGTGGCTCCGTGAGGTCGGGCCGGAGGCCGGCCGGGTCGCTTCGGTGTGCGCGGGGGCGCATGTGACGGCGGCCGCCGGCCTGCTCGGCGGTCATCGCGTCACGACGCACTGGGCGACCGCCGCACGCCTCGCCGCGGAGTATCCGGAGATCGAGGTCGAGGCCGACCCCATCTTCGTGCGCTCGGGGCGGATGTGGACCAGCGCCGGGCTCACCTCGTCGATGGATCTCGCGCTCGCCCTGGTCGCCGACGACCACGGGGACCAGGTCGCACTGGAAGTGGCCCGGATCATGGTCATGTATCTGCAACGCCCCGGCGGCCAGAGCCAGTTCAGTGTGCCGCTCGCTCAGCAGGCGGGAGGCCGGGACGATGTGCGGAGCCTGCGTCTGTGGATCGGTGCGCATCTGGACGCCGATCTGTCGGTGCCCGCGCTCGCCTCCCGGCTGGCGATGAGCGAGCGCCACTTCGCGCGGACCTTCCACGCGGAGACCGGCAGCACGCCCGGTGCGTTCGTCGAGGAGATGCGACTGGAGGCCGCGCGCAGGCTTCTGGAACGTACGGGCCGGGTGCTGGACGACGTGGCGCGAGCCTGCGGTTTCGGTTCCGTGGAGACCCTGCACCGGGTCTTCCGCGATCGCCTCGGCACCACACCGGCCGCGTACCGGCGCCGTTTCCGGACCGCCGCGCACTGACCGTCACGGCCCGACCGCCCCACGTCATCGACGCCGCGACCCCGACGTCGAGCACTCCCGCATGCCGCGACACGCGGCGGCACCCACCCCACCCCGAAGGATCCGTCATGAAGATCACCGTCACCCACATAGGCACCGCGACCGTCCTGCTGGAGATCGGCGGCCTGCACCTGCTGACCGACCCGGCGTTCGACCCCGCACCCGCCGTGTACCGGCACGACCCGGTCATTCTGCGCAGCACCGGCGGCCCCGCGATCCGCGCGTCCGAGCTGCGCCGGGTGGACGCCGTGCTGCTCAGCCACGACGAGCACCCCGACAACCTGGACGCCACCGGCCGGGGGCTCCTGGCCGGCCGCCCCGTGCTCACCACCGTCAGCGGCGCAGCGCGCCTCGGCGGTGGCGCCCGTGGCCTGGCGCCGTGGGAGACCCGGACGCTGACCGTCGGCGACGGGACGCTGCGGATCACGGGCACGCCCGGTCTGCACGGTCCCGTCGGGGACGTCACCGGATTCGTCGTCGAGGCGCCGGGCGAGGAAGAGGCCGTCTACATCTCCGGCGACACCGTCCACATTCCCGAACTCGACGAAATCGGGCGACGGTTCACGATCGGCACCGCCCTGCTGCACCTGGGGGCGGCGCGCATCGAAGCCTTCGGCGGCGGCGAACTGATCACCATGGACGGCGCACAGGCCGCATCACTCACCCGCTCGCTCGGTGCCCGCAGGGTGATCCCGGTCCACTACGACTTCTGGGACCACTTCACCGAAGGGCGCGAACAGATTGCCGCGCGTTTCACCGAGGCAGGCCTCGCGGACCGCCTCCACTGGCTCACTCCGGGAATCGCCGAACCTCTCGACTGACACGGCGTCACCACCGTCGTTGTCCGGCCGTCGGTCACCGTGCGGCGTGCGCGGCCTCCGGCCGTTGAGGGACTCGCACGCGAAGTGCCACCGGTGGCCGGTGAGGACGTGCTCCGGCGCACCCCCGCGGGCACCCGGGGTCGCCCCCTCCACCGCGACGACGCCGACGTCCTCGCGATCCAGATCAGCGGGGAGAAGCGCTGGCGGGTCCACGCCGGACCGGCCGACGGGAACTGGGAACCGGCCAGGGAGGACGGCGATCCGGGCGAGGTGCTGCTGGAGACCGTCCTGCGACCCGGCGAAGTCCTGTACGTACCACGGGGGTTCGCGCACCATGCGGACGCCGTGGGCGACGCTCCGTCCGTCCACCTCTCGCTGACCGTACGCGAGGCGGGCACCGCGAACCTGTACGCCCTGCTGCAGGCTCTCCTCGCGGACGGAGCCGCGATCCCCGGCCGGCCGCTCGACGACGAGGCGCTCACCGATGCCGCCGAGGCCCTGATCGGCCACACCCGCCGCACACCACACTGCGACACCCGCGAACCCGCTCGCGAGGGGCCGGACACCTCATCAACCTGCCTGACAGCAAGGCGAGGTGGCGACAAAGAGGGACGAAGCGCGCTGCGTCGTCGCGGGTACGGGCGCAGGGCCGACGCCGGACCGACGCGGGGCGTCGCGGGCGGGCCCACCCGCGACGCCCCGCGCCGGAAGGGTCAGGACCTGACCAGAGTGATCTGGGAGATGTTGTCACCGGCGTCGACGGTCACCGGGTAGTCGCGGTCGTCCGACTTGCCGAAGCCGCGCAACGTGGCCGTGCCGGGCCGGAAATCCGTGCCGGGCTCCATGGCGGTGACGGGAATGGTGACCTTCCACGGGACCGGGTCGCCGGGAGTGCAGGCGACGATCTCGTCCTCGTACCGGCCGACCGCCTCCCCGCTCTTCTGGGACTGATATACGAGGCCCGAGAGCGAAATACGGGCCGGCTTGTTGCAGGTCGCCGAGCCGCCGACGGTGATCTGACCGGACTTGGTGTCGATCGTGCCCTTGGGGTCGAGGTTCAGGGCGATGGCCAGTTCGGCCGGAGGTTCGGCGGTGCGGGCGTGCACCTCGCCGCGCAGCGGCACCGCGGAACCGTTGCAGTACTGCTCGAAGGTGGCGTCGAGCTCGCGTATGTAGCCGTAGGGGCCGTAGGAGATGTGGGAGATGGTGAACGAGCCGGTGCTGTTGTTGCACCACCGGTCGTCCGCACCGAACTCCAGCTTCGGGTCCTCCGGTTGGGCGTAGGGCCAGCGCGAGGCCCCGGTGTACGTGGCGCCGTCGGCCAGTTTCTGGCCTTCGGGTGCCTGGAGAAGGAGGGACCAGCGCTTGCCCTCGGGCGTGACGATCGTGACGCCCGCGGCATTCTCGTTGGTGGGCCCGGAGACGTCGAACATCTCGACCGATCCGGCCGTGAACTCCTGGGACTGCCCGTCGGAGACGAACTCCCCCGGCTCACCGCTGAAGCCGAGCGATCCCGAAACCGCCTCGTTGGCCTGTGCGGTCCCCGTCAGCGGGGCCACCGTCACCGCCATGGACACGGCCGTCGTGAGCACGGCCGCCGCCCGGGCCAGGTTGCGTACCGACACGCTGTTGAACATCAAGCTTCTTCCTCCAAAGGGAGCGATTCCCGTCCTGGTGGGCCGGGATGGGTCACACATGGGTCACGTGGCAGGTACCGGTCAAAATGGACCCAAGGGGGGTGGCCGTAAAGCTCCTCGGTGACGCACAGGAAGCTAACAGCCGTCACTGACATCGCCGGATCCCGGCCGCCGATCCGGCCCGGGGGGCGTCGCTGTGCGGCAGTCGTCACCGGCCGCTGTGCCGCCGGGCTCGGCGCCCGTGGCGACACCGGAACTGTCAAAAGGACCCCGCTCCGGGCGGAGCCGTGAAGTGTTACATCGGGCAAAACGTGTCAAATGGAGTTAGATTTCCTCTCACTGAACCAGGCGATGCGGCAGCCCTGCCCGCCCTTGAGCGTCCTCTGTGAAGTCCCGGGCTTCGAGATCGGGAAAGCGGACCCGGTCGAGGCCGGTCCCTGGACACCGGCCCACCAGCAGCCCCCGGGTCCACGACACCGGGGCGCGTCGACGAGGAAAGACATGACTGACACGGGCAGCAGCGCCAGGACGGACGCCGTCGAACCGCCGGCGTCCGTCAAGCTCACCCTGCTGACGCTGACGGCGATGGTCGTCGGCTCGATGGTGGGCGCCGGAGTGTTCTCCCTGCCGCGGCGTTTCGCCGAGGAGACCGGCGTGGCCGGCGCACTGATCGCCTGGGCGATCGCGGGCGTCGGCATGCTCATGCTCGCCTTCGTCTTCCAGACCCTCGCCGTCCGCAGGCCGGACCTGGACGCCGGTGTCTACGCGTACGCGAAGGCCGGTTTCGGCGAGTACCTCGGCTTCTTCTCCGCCTTCGGATACTGGGCCAGCGCCTGCGTCGGCAACGTCACCTACTGGGTGCTGATCATGTCGACCATCGGCGCCGTCTGGCCGAGCCTCGGAGACGGGGACACCCTTCTCGCAGTGGCCCTGTCGACGCTGGGCCTGTGGGCGTTCTTCTTCCTGATCCGACGCGGCGTCAAGGAAGCGACGGCCATCAACAAGATCGTCACCGTGGCCAAGGTCGTACCGATCCTGGTCTTCGTCATCCTCGCGCTGTTCTACTTCCAACCGTCCGTCTTCGCCGACAACTTCGGCGGCGCCGACTACGCGGGATCGCTGTTCAATCAGGTCCGCGGCACGATGCTCGCCACGGTGTTCGTCTTCCTCGGGGTGGAGGGCGCCAGCGTGTACTCCCGGCACGCCAAGCGCCGCGAGGACGTCGGCCGGGCCACGGTCCTCGGGTTCCTGAGCGTTTTCGCCATCTTCGCCTCCGTCACCATCGTGTCGTACGGACTGATGCCGATGGGCGAGATCGCCGAGCTGCGCCAGCCGTCCATGGCGGGGGTCCTGGAGCACGCGGTCGGCACCTGGGGAAAGGCCTTCGTCAGCGTCGGGCTCATCGTCTCCGTCCTCGGCGCCTATCTGGCCTGGACCCTGATGGCCGCCGAGGTCCTCTTCGTCGCGGCCGAGGACAACGACATGCCCCGGTTCCTCAGCCGTTCCAACACCGCCGACGTACCCGTCCCGGCACTGCTGATGACCACGTTGCTGAGTCAGATCGTCCTCGTCGTCACGATGTTCTCCGACGACGCCTTCAACTTCGCGCTCGATCTGACCAGCGCGCTGAGTCTGATCCCGTTCTTCCTCGCCGCCGCGTTCGCGGTGAAGATCGCGTTCCGGCCGGGCCGTGAAGGCACGGTGGGCGACAGCACCCGGCGTGAACTCGTGACCGCCGCGATCGCCACGCTCTACACCGCGTTCCTTCTCTACGCGGCGGGGCTGAAGTTCGTCCTGATCTCCTTCATCCTCTACGCCCCCGCGACCCTCCTGTTCATCAAGGCCCGGCGCGAGCAGAACCGTCGACTGTTCTCGCCCGCGGAAGCCGTGATCTGCGCCGTCTCGGTCGTCGGCGCCATCGTGGGCGTGACCGCCCTGGCGACCGGCTGGATCGAACTCTGACCACTACGCACCCTCCCTCGACAACGCACCCCGTCCGACCGAAAGGCACACCGTGACGAGCACCGACACCACCGAGCCGGTCCTCGGCGTCCACTCCGAGGTCGGAAAGCTGCGCAAGGTGCTGGTCTGCGCTCCCGGCCTCGCACATCGCCGGCTCACCCCCACCAACTCCGACGACCTGCTCTTCGACGACGTGATGTGGGTGGAGAACGCCCAGCGCGACCACGCCGACTTCGTCGACAAACTCCGCCGACGCGATGTCGAGGTCGTCGAACTGCACGACCTGCTCGCCGAGACGATGGCCGTCACGGAAGCCAGGACGTGGCTCCTAGACCGCAAGATCACCGCGAACGAGGTCGGCATCGGGCTCCTGGACGACACGAGAGCCTTCCTGGACACGCTCCGGCCCGGCCCGCTCGCCGAGTTCCTGATCGGTGGCCTGGCCGTCGCCGACCTGCCCGACGACTTCCGCTCCCCATACGTGGCCCTGGCCCGCGAGTCCACCGGCGCCCGCGAGTATCTGATGCCCCCGCTGCCCAACACCCTCTACACCCGTGACACCACCTGCTGGCTCTACGGCGGACTGACGATGAACCCCCTGTACTGGCCCGCCCGTCACGACGAAACCCTGCTGATGAAGGCGATCTACACCTTCCACCCCGATTTCAAGGACTCCACGGTGTGGTGGGGAGATCCGGAACGGGACTGGGGCCGGGCCACCTTCGAAGGCGGCGACATCATGCCTGTCGGCAAGGGCGTGGTGCTCATGGGCATGAGCGAACGCACCTCACGCCAGGCCATCACCCAGGTCACGGACGCCTTGTTCAAGAACGGCGCCGCCGAGCACGTGATCGTGGCGGGCATGCCCAAACTGCGCGCCGCCATGCACCTCGACACCGTCTTCACCTTCGCCGACCGAGACCTCGTCACCCTCTACCCGAAGATCATGGACGAGGTCCATGCCTTCTCCCTGCGGCCCAGCGACAAGGCCCCGGGGGTCGAGATCACCGACGAGGGCACGACCCCGTTCGTCGACGTGGTCGCCAAGGGGCTCGGCCTGTCCGGGCTCAGGGTGATCGAGACCGGCGGTGATGTGTACGCCTCGGAGCGCCAGCAATGGGACAGCGGCAACAACGCCGTGGCCCTGGAACCCGGCGTCGTCTTCACCTACGACCGCAACACCCAGACCAACACCCTCCTGCGCAAGGCCGGCGTCGAGGTCATCACCATCGTCGGCGCCGAACTCGGACGCGGCCGAGGCGGCGGCCACTGCATGACCTGCCCCCTGGCCCGGGACGCAGTCGCCTTCTGACACCCCACCGCCCGCGACCGTTCCTCGCTCTTCCGGCACGGCGTCCAGGTGATGGTCCGGTCGGACCGCGGTCGGCGGAGCCGGCTGCTGCCACTGCCGTACACGTGATCGCCCGCTTCGAGGCGTTGCTCGGCGTCGGCCCCGATCCGGTGGCACGGTCCACTGCCGGGCCGGGTGGGCATGGGACGGGGCTGGGGCTGCACGACTGCCGCGCGGCGCGGCTCGGGCCGGACGGCGCGGGCCTGCCGGGCGCGCCCGCGCTACGCCTCAGGGGCCTTCTGGCGCGGTCCGGACAACAGACGAGCCCCGGGCCACCGGCCCGGGGCTCGTCTGCGCGACCCCGCAGTGTCAGACCTCGCCGCGCAACCGCTCCGCCTCCTCGGTGAGCCAGGCCGGACGGACCATCTCGACATTGCGTCCGACGCCGTCGGCTGCCCGGGCCAGCGCGTCGGCGGCCGCCTGCGGGTCGGGCACCGTCCGGGCGTGGGCGGCCTCGGCGAGCGCCTGTGCCGCCGCGGTCTCCGCCGCCCCGGCGAGCTGCAGCGACGTGGCCGCCCGCTCGGCCGTCTCGGCCGCCTGCCCGTACCGGCCGTCGGTCCAGTACGCCCACGCCATGTTGTAGAGGCAGACTCCTTCGGTGCGCGGATTCTCCATCGCCGACGCCGCTCGGAGCGCCGCCTCCAGCGATGTCAGAGCTTCCGCGACCCGCCCCAGCGCGAGCATGGCCACGCCCTTGGCGTTGTACGCGTAGTCCGTCGCTTCCTGGATGCCCGCCTCCCGGTAGGCACGCACGGCCCTGTCGCCCGCTGCGATGGTCTCCTCCCAGCGGCCCATGGCCAGCAGGGCCGTGAAGCGGGCGTTCCATGAACGGGCCTCGGTGAACAGGTCCCCCGACGCAACGGCGAGTTCGCTCAGCCGGTCGGCACCGGCAAGGGCCGCCGCCCCGTCGCCCAGAGTGCTGTGGGCGAGGCTGAGATCCAGAACGGCATGCACCTCGGCTTCGGCGTCGCCGTTCTCATGTGCCAGGTCACCGGCCCGGGCGAGCGGTCCCATGGCGGCGTCGAGGCGGCCCAGCTGACGGTAGGCGTCGCCCAGGCCGAACATGGCGTTCTGCAGCGCACGGCGGTCATCGAGGCGCTCGGCCATGTCGGCCGCCTCGGCGAACAGGTCCGCCGCGTGTGCCAACGGGCCCGCGCTCAACCGGGCGTGCCCGAAGCTGATGAGATGGGCAAGACGCGCCTGGTCGTCGGTCAACTGTTCCTCCAGTGTCAGGTGCATCGAGACGGCCGCAAGCACCGAGCCGTGCCAGACCATCCATTCGCTGATCGCGCCGAGGACCAGTGCGGCGCCGTCCATGTCCCCGGCGCGCACCCGGTGGTCGAATTCACGCCGGTACGGCTGGATGTCGTCCAGAGTGCGCCAGTTTGCGCGGGGCGGTTCGATACGCGCGTACCAGTCGGCCGCCCGCCGCTCCACGGAGCGCCGCCCCAGCGCGCCGTCCCGTGGCATGGCGCCGTATGCGAGGTCGGCGTCCATCGGATGCAGCGCGAAGGTGCGGCTGGCCCGGTCCACCGACAGCATGCGCATCTGCAGCAGGCGGGACAGGATCGGCGCGACGACGAGCCCGGGATCGAGACCGGCCACGATCCATTCGATCGCCTCCCGTGGCACGGGCGTGCGCAGCACCGCGAGGACGTTCAGCACGGTGCGGCCGTCGGGGCCGAGCCGCTGGTAACGGTCCTGGGCGAGGCCGGCGACCACGTCGCCCCGCAGAGTGAAGTCCTCCAGTACGTCCTGCAGCGTCGGCAGAGTCAGCATGTCGTCGGCCATGGCGCCCACCAACAGCTCCAGTGCGCGCGGAACCCCGTGGACGTGGACCGACGCCTGCAGCAGCTGATCGTCGGACAGCTGCGCCACTCCGAGACTGCCGTCCTGGTCGAGTTCGCGCAGCAGAGCCACGGACTCGGTGGGCGGCAGCCCGTCGGACAGCTCGACCTCCGCGGTGAAACGTCGCAACTCGGGCGCGAGCCGCAACGGTATCTGCGAGGTGACCAGCAGCCGTGGCGTGGATCTGGCCCGGAAGAGGCAGTCGAGGAAGACCGCCAGTTCGTCCTCGTCGTCGAGCCGGCCGTCGTCCTGGAGCCGGTCCTCCAGATTGTCCATCAGGATGATGAAGAGCTCGTCGCCCATCGCGGCGAACAGTTCACCGAGCTTGTCCTGCACGGGGCGGTTCGTGGCCCAGATGTCCAGCAGACGGGTCTCGCGATCGGAGCCGAGCACGCGGGCGCAGTCGAAGTAGAGGCGTTCCAGGGAGATCCCCGACGTACGGGTGCTCAGATTGACCAGCCCCGACGGAACCGGAGCCCGGGCGTGGCCCGGCCACTCACCCCGTTCCAGCATCTCCATGACCTTGGCCGCGACCGCGCTCTTGCCCATGCCCCGTCGACCGGTGACGGTCACCATGCGCATGGCGGGATCGGAGAGGTGGCGGCCGATCAGCTCGCGTTCTTCGGCACGGTCCTTGAACAGTTCGAGCCCATGCGTGACCGGCAGCCCGATGACCTTGGAACCTGCCCGCGGAGGCGCGGAATCCGCACGGGCCGCTCCGGGGCCCACGTCGGGCAGCGACTGGGGGTCGGCGATCGCCAACAGCCCGGCCAGCTCTCCCCGGCGCGGCTTGTCGGCCCGGCTCAGGGTGTGGTCGATGCGGGCCGCTGTCAGCCGGCCCAGCCCTTCCCATCGGTGGTGCTCGGCGACCACCCCGACTATGTGGGACCCGGCCCATACGGCGGAGCCCGACATCCCCGACCACGGCGACACCTCGGGGTCGGGGTCGGCAGCCGCCACCGGCACGGTGATCTCCAGGGTGCCGGTCCTCAGGTTGGACAGAGCGGCCACGGTCCCGTCCGCCTGGTGCAGTTCCCGGAACTGCCTCCCATCGGCGCTGCGGCGGCGCTTCCACAGCGGGAATCCCGCCGCATGCACATCGATGACGGCATGACGGTCGTCGCCGATACGCCCGAACGTTGCGGGCACGACGGTGGCGGCACCCGACGGAGGCGCGAAGGTCAGTACAGCCACATCGGTGCCACTGTCCGACCAGGCCACCTCCGCGGCCGCGACCCACTGCCCCGGCCGGTCGGCATCGAATCGCACCTGCACGCCCGCGGCCTCGGACACCACATGGAACGCGGTCAGCACCACCGTGTCGCCGACCCGGTAACCCGACCCGCGCCGCCCGCCACCGGCGGTGGTGGTGACGATGACCTCGGCAATGCGGTGCGGGTCCAGCCCGCCGCTCACGGCCGCCCTGTCAGTCCTCACCGAGCAGCTCGTCCCCGGAGATCAACGCCATCTGGTCCGGCGCGTCCGCGCGCACCGGCTGCAAGGTCAACGTGAGCTTCTGAGTGACCGTGGCCGACCGCTTCGTCGTCGCACTGGCATCGAATACCCAGAACCTCACCTTCACGCCCGGCTCGTTGGTCCGCTCCACCCCCACGGTCAGCTCCAGCTCCACCCGCTCAGCCTTGAAACGCAGGTCGGCGTCCTCACCGGCCGACATCGCCCGGCTCAGCTCCTGGCGCAGCTGCGCGATCATGTCCGCCAACTCCACCGCATCGTTCACAAGCAGGGCCCCCAACCGGCTCTTTCGGCCAACTACCCGCTGACCAGAGCCACATCATCACGCATCAGCCCCCCGGCACGTCCACCCCGGCAGCCCCGGCTCCCCGCTCACTCGTATGCAACTCCCGCACCAGTGTGCGCAGTCTCCCCATCGCCCACCGCCCGGGTCCGCATGGGCCGGCCTCCAGCGCAGTGCACCCAGCGGCCGCCGGGCGCGCAGCCGCGACCGCCGTCGGCACCGACCGTGCTCGCGGGCTTCGGTGCGGAAGGTGTGGTCTTCCACTGTGGAGTGCCGCCGAGTTCAGCACGCGGGCCATCCGGTTGATGTCGCGACCGATGTGGGCGGCCTGCGGCGGTGCCGCCCGTTCCCGGCCGTCGTGGTGAGGCTTCTTGCTGGGGAGGTCGCCCCTGCCTGTGAACCGTCAGGCTGATGACCCGCTGTCGACGACCAGGTCGGTGCCGACCACCGCGCCGGCCATGGGCGAGGCGAGGTAGAGCACCGCGGCCGCCACCTCTTCGGCCTCCGCGACCCGGCCGAGCGGGTTCTCCGACTTCACCCGCTCGGTACGGTCGGCCTCCGTCTCGCCGGGCCGGAGCGACATGGGGGCGGCGGAGGCGCCCGGGCTGACCGCGTTGATGCGAATGCCCTGGTGGATGTGGTCGAGAGCAGCGGCGCGGGTCAGCGCGGAGACCGCTGCCTTCGAGGTGATGTACGCGGCGGCGTTCGGGATACGCAGGTGTGCGCCCAGGTTGGAGGAGACATTGACGATGACCCCACCGCCGTTCTCCTTCATGTGCGCGATCTCGTGCTTCATGGCCAGCCAGACGCCGGTGACATTGGTCCGCAGCACCGCGTCCCAGTCCTCCTCGCTCACCTCTCCGACAGGTACCGTGCCGCGGAGTATCCCGGCGTTGTTGACCGCGATGTCGAGCCCGCCGAAGCGGGTGATGCTCTCGCGTACGAGGTTTTGGAGCTGGCCGGAGTCGGTGACATCGGCGGTGACGGCGGCAGCCGTGCCGCCGGCCGCCTCGATGAGGCCGACCGTCTCGTCCAGGGAGGCCACGGTGCGCCCCGCGGCGACCACGGATGCGCCCTCGGCGGCGAAGGCGAGCGCGATCGCGCGGCCGAGACCGGAGCCTGCGCCCGTGACGAGCACGGTTGTGCCAGTGAAGCGGTTCATTTCGGTAACTCCTTTGAGCGATGGATTACGCGGTGCGGTGGTTCGGGAGGGCGACGACGGCAAGGGCGATCCCCGTCGCAGCCAGGGACCAGGCGTCGTTGCCGAGCGTGAGCAGGGCGGCGAACAGGGCGGTCGGGCCGAGTTCCATCACGCTGTTCAGCACACCGCCCGCGAGTCCGGTCTGCTGTTGCGGTACGCCCTCGGTGGCGAGCACGGCAGCTCCCCCGAAGGAGGCCGCGGTGCCGGCCGGCAGCAGCACGAGGCCCGGCAGCAGTCCATATGCGTACGAGGTGTGCGCATCGAGCCCGGTTCGGAGCGGTGCGCGGCAGCAACCGTGACGTGAGGGCGAGGGCTGCGACCGCGACCACGAGCGGTACGACGAAGGTCCAACGCCATGAAAGCAGCGACAAGATGACGTCGGAGAGCAGATTGCCGGCCGTCGCGCCGAGTACGGAGAGTCCGCCCCAGGTGGCCATCGCCCTGCTGTACGCGGCTGGGGAGGGGAAGACGACGCGCAGCACCGTCATGGCGGCGGGCGCGACGAGGGCCGCGCCGACGCCCTGTGCGAAGCGGGCCGCGACCAGTGCCCCGATGCCGGGAGCGAGCGGGGCGGCGGCCGAGGCGGCGGCGAAGAGGACAAGACCCGCGGCGAGGGTACGCCGCCCGCCGTAGCGGTCGGCGAGGCGGCCACCGAAGAGCAACAGCCCTGCGAAGGCCAGTCCGTATGCAGCACTGAGCAGAATCAAGTCGGGTCGCTGTAAGCCGAATTCCCGCCCGATGCGAGGCAGCGGTACGGCGATCGCGGCGAGCGTGAAGATCAGCGTGGTCTGGATGCTGCCGAGAAGGACGAAGGCGCATCGGTGCTGCACGTCAACGACGTGGGTGGCTCCCCCGGCGGTCATGCCCCTCCCTTATATTTGATCGATCGGTCCAGTATTCGGGCGTGCGGCAGAGAGCTCGGTGGCTCCGGCGGGTGGGATTCAGTCCAGCAGGGCCAGCGCCTGTTCAGTCGCATCCCGCACCCGGGAGGGATCGCTGGACGCCTTGCCGACGATCCGTACGCCCTGCAGCAGGACGAGCAGCATGCGGGCCAGCGCGCGCGGATCGCGATCCTCGGACAGCTCGCCCTGGGCCTGGGCTCGTACGAGCGCGGAGTGCAGCGGGGTTTCGACGTGCTCCCAGCTGATCTCGACCCGACGGGCCGCCGCGGGGTCGTGCGGTGCCAGCTCGGCTGCGGTGTTGGTGATGAGGCAGCCGTTCAGCCGGTCCTCGGGGGAGGCGGCTTCCGAGGCGAAGCGGCGTACCACCGCCCGCACCGCCGGCAGTGCGGGTCCCGGCTGGGACAGCTCGGCGAGGAGGAGTGGATCGCGCCCCTCGGAGTACCGGTCCATGGCCTTCAGGTACAGCTCGTGCTTGTTGCCGAAGGTGGCGTAGATGCTGGCGCGGCCGATGCCGAGGTGCTCGACGAGGTCGGCCATCGACGTCGCTTCGTAGCCGCGTCGCCAGAACAGCTCAAGGGCCGACTGCAGCGCGGCGTCCGGATCGAATTCCTTGGTCCTGGCCACACCGGAGACCATAATTCCATGTAGAACGATCGGTCAATAAATGCCCACCGCGGCGAAGCCGGTGAGGGCTCCTCGCTTCTCGCGCGTTCCAGGCGCGCACGTGCATGCCGCCGGCCCTGCGAGTCGGCGAAGGCGGCAGGGTCGCGTACGCGGAGGTGCGGGCGCTCGGCCGGGTGGGGCGGCGCCGGAGAGGCGTAGAGCGACGCATCCAGGGCCGTGTGGCATTCCTCACAGCGAAAGCATGGGAAGTGAAAGCAACTGCACCCTTTCGTCTTTTCTGTCTGTCCCGGTGCTGTGGTAATGGCCGGAGCAGGTGAAAAACTCGTGACGGTCGACCGTTGCCCCGGCCATACGATCACCTCAAGTCGCATCTGCGTGTCCCATTCCGCTGCGACCCCTTCTTCTCTTTTCGGACTCCGAAGGGCTCTTGTGAAGATTCGCCGGATTCTTGCCACAGCTGTTGCCGCCGCAGTGACCACGCCTGCTCTCCTGCTGTCGGTCACCCCCGCGTTCGCCGATGACAAGCCGGCAGCGCAGACGCAGAAGAAGCCGTCCATCGCGGAGCTGGAAAAGGCCGCCGCCGCAGCGAAGGTGGTGTACGACGACGCCGTAGCGGCCGAGAGTGCCGCCCGCGCGGCTCTGGAAGCGCTCCTGTCCGACACCGCTCCCCTGGCCGTGGCAGCCAAGGCCGCCGAGGCCGCGGCCGCCGAGGCCGCCACCGCGAAGACCGAGGCCGACCAGGCGGTCGTCGACGCCAAGGCGGCGGTCGACGCCCTCCCGGAGACAGCCACCGAGGAGGAGAAGACCGCCGCGGCGACGACTCTCACCGAGGCAGAAGCCGCCGCCGCAACCGCCGGTGAGGTCAAGGCCGCCGCCGATGCCAAGGTCGTGGAAGCCCTGGACGCGCGTGACGACGAGCGGGTCGCCGCAGCCCGGACGCTGGACCAGGCGCAGAAGGCCACCAAGGCGGCGCTCGCTGACAAGACCGCCGCCGACGAGGCGCTGGCCAAGGCGAAGGAGGAGGCGGGTGAGGACGGCGAGGACTGCGTCCCCGAGGCCAAGCTCACCACGGTCGTCACGGGCCTGCCGTCCACAGTCGTCGCCGGCACGAAGGTCAACTTCAATCTCCGGGTGACCAACGGCACCGACAAGACGATGGACGAGGTACTTCCGTTCGCCTACGTCCACGCGACCGACAAGAGCGGGCTCAAGGACATCGACGACCTGGTGCACCTGCAGTGGTCGTCCGCCTCGTCCTCGACGTGGAAGACCGTCGACAACGAGCACTACATGGACGCCATCAGCCCGCTGAAGGCAGGCGCCCACGCCGACGTCAAGATGCGCCTCACGATCGACGCCTCGGCCCCCGCGGGCAACGGCGTCACCTTCGTCGCCGGTGACTACTTCAACGACAACGGCACCTGCGGCGGGAACCCGGACCTCGAGGGCTACGAGTTCCTGATCGCCGCCGCGGGAAGCAAGCCCGGCAAGGTCGACGACGCCAAGCCCAGCACGACCAAGCCGAACACCTCGGACATCAAGCCGCAGAGCGGCGCGTCGGCCCGTCCCGTGAGCGGCAGCCTCGCCGCCACGGGCTCGTCCTCCGCGACGTCACAGCTCGCCCTCGCGAGCGGCGCGGCCCTGGTGATCGGCGCGGGCGCGGTGTTCGTCGTACGCCGTCGCAAGGCCGGCTCCCAGGCCTGACGCATGAGGCGGGGTGCCGACCAGGCACCCCGGCCCACGCGCTCACCGCCCAGCGGGCCCGACACCGAGCGGTGTCGGGCCCGCTGCGGTGACACGGCCGCCCCGACGCGTAGCCACCTGCGGATCAACGCCTGCGGGCCCGGAAGTTCGGAGCGCGGCTGCAGGGCCCGCAGCCGGCAGTCCAGACCTTCTCGGCAGCCCGCCTGGCGTCTGCTGCACTCCCGCACCGATGCGCCGGCCGCCTGCGGCACACCGCCCTCGTGCCCGGGACGAGCTACGCTTCTCCACTTACTTCACGACTCACTCGCAAATAAAGCCATACGGGCCGAGGGCATATCACCGGCCGATATCGCCCGTGATCTCCAGCTGAGACCCGCTGATCTCAGCGGCCTCGTCTTCGGCCTGGTGGTCGCCATGCAGGAGGGTGGGCGCAGCGGCATCCGCTCCGAAGCCGCGCATCGATCGCAGTTGTCGGGGGGCCGATGACCCAGCACTTTGCGGACGAAACGAAACGCTTCCCCACAATGGAGTGACGGAGGCCATGCGAAAAGGATCTCAATATGCGAGGCTCGCCGCCGCCGCGCCACCGATGGGGTGCGGCGGCCGCTTAACTTGCGCATTTTTCGGAGTTGCGGTGCAAGGAGGGGACGGCGAGGTCCGATAGGTCCGGACAACGAAGAATCTCCCGGTCTCTGACCGGGTCCTTCTTTCAAGGGCGGGCGACGAGAATCGAACTCGCGCCTGAGCTCGGGAATCACCCGGCACTCGGGCTTGCGCGCAGCCTCTGAACTACAGAAACATCCCCGCTCGGCTTTGTTGTGGATGCCTCGGCGGCCCCTTTTTGCTGCTGTTTACCGCTCTTTACCGGCACGTTGTGGCACGCCCCCTCGTAGGAACTCGGGAAGAGGCGGTCTCTCTCATGCCTGGCTGTGGCGCGGTGGGGCCCAGCTTCAGCAACGAGGCCATCCCGGACTCCCGAAGGCGGCTTAGGGGAGAGGCGTGAAGTGCCAGATCGGAGAGGCGGCCGCCGTGGTTCGCTCGATCGAATCGGCGGGTTGCCATTCGACCATGGCCGCTCGCATTTCACTCGGCGGCTGACTTGGTTCAGAAAACCCTGCCGAAGCGGCGAGTCGCCTCTTGGGCCTCACTTTATTTCTCTACGGGGGCTGCGTTCCGTCGGTGATTCGAGAGGATTTGTCCGCTGTCCTGTCGGAAGAAATTACTCGGCGGGTTGACTGTACTGTCGTGAGCGCGAAGATGCGCGTAAAGGGACTGGCTGTTCGTTTTCGTGATATAGTCCTGATGAATTTACAGGACGCCACGAAAAAAGGGGAATGGCGTGAATACCGAGAAGGTTACGGCTCGACGTCTTACGGCCGGAGAGGTTTCAGAATTGGGCCTCCAGGACGACATCTTCGTCTCGGCGGAGATGGATGGCCTTCCTCTCGACTGCTACGCTCCGGCTTTCCTTACGAAGCCGGGTAAGAATTTCGAGGGAGGGTCCTTCAGCGCGAGGACGATCTTCGGTGAGGAAATTCATGTTCTCCCGGACAATGCCGAAGAGCGCGGGATCTGGATTGCCGACAAGACAGGGGAGGAAATCGAGGTTCTCCAGAGTGCCGGCGTCCTCCTGAATCTCGCCCTCTTTGTGCCCGACGGGAGCAAGGAATCCCTGGAGTCGCTCTACGTCGCCGCGCGGGACGCGTTCGGCGCGGGGATCGTTCAGCGCTGGAGCGAGGAAACCGTCGCGGTGCCGGACGTCAAGGTCGACCTGTACGAGGAGCCGGCCCGGGGGCGGAAGAACACGAACAGCCAGAACCGCGACCGCCGTGCCCTGGACATCTACCCGACCCGAGTGCGGTTCCTGGAGCCCAGCGACGGCTGGAGGTTCATTGTCGAACCGCACAAGGAGATCGTCGATGACACACCGACGATCTGACCTGATGGCAGGTTAGCCTCGGTCTTTCGCGGGAGCCCGTCAGCTTGCTGACGGGCTCTTCTTCGTTTGTCGGGGCGTGTGGGAAGGCCGTCGGCCCGATTGTCGCGTTGGGTGGGCGCCGGGGCCCATGCTTCCGGTGAGCCGCAGGCTGTCGGCGTCGGTGAAGCGCAATGGGGAGCCGAGATGCGGCTGTTCCTCGCGGACGGACAGCCGCATGCCCTTCGGTCAACCGGTCAGGCAGTCTCCGTCCAGCTTGGCGACCCGGGCGCCGGCACGGATCTCGCCGCCGGGTTCGATGGGGCATCCAGGCGGAGGGCGGCACTGCCGGCACGGACCGGTGAATCCGTTCGGTGATGGTCATACCGACCGAGTGGGACGGTCGTCGGCCCTGCTTCGCGAGCCATTCGACGCATCATGCGTGGGAGCCCCGCCGAAATCCGTGCGGATCAGCGTCTGCCGCCCTCGACGGCACCTTTTCGCGGCCGTTGCGCCCCCTCATCTGTCGCGGGGCTCCTGCGTTTGTTGCTGGTCCCCTGCGGATTCGTCTGCGATCGGTAACAGAGGGATCTTGTCGGGGCGTTCGTATGTCTTCATGGGGGCACGGGGCACGGCATCGGCGGAGACAGCAAAGGAGCGGGCGGATATGGCAAGGCACAAGGGAAGGGGATGGCACAGCCGGCGTTCGTCGGGCGGCGCTCGGGGTGACAGCGGTGGCCGCTGCCACCTCGGTGTGGACCGCGCAGGCCGACACCGCCGGAGGGCGGCAGCCGCAAGCGCGTGTCTCAGCGCCGGACGCCCGGCCCCAGGACCAGGTGGCCAAGGTGGCGGCGGACATCGCGCACGCCTCGGACCGCGGCGCACGGGGCGTCAACATCACCATCGACGACGGACCGGACCCGGTCTGGACGCCGCGGGTACTGCAACTGCTGAAGGACAACGGTGTGAAGGCTACGTTCTGCATGGTGGGCACGCAGGCCCAGGCACACCCGGACCTGGTCAAAGAGGTCGTGGCGGCCGGGCACCGGCTGTGCGACCACGCGGTCTCGCACGACACCGCGATGGACACCAAGTCCGAGGCATACCAGTCCCAGCAGATCCTGGATGCCGAACGCATGATCACCAAGGCGTCCGGAGGCGTCCGGCCGCAGTACTACCGGGCCCCGGGCGGTGCTTTCACCCCGTACAGCCGGCAGCTCGCCGCGTCCCGGGGGATGCGGCCGTTGGGCTGGAACGTCGACTCCAAAGACTTCGAGCGTCCCGGTGTGGACACCATGGTCGCCACCGTCAAGAGAGAGATCTCCGACGGGCCGACCGTCCTCTTCCACGACGCGGGAGGGGATCGCTCCCAGACCGTGGCCGCTCTGCGCGAGGTCCTGCCCTGGCTGAAGCAGCAGGGGTACTCCTTCGGCTTCCCCGTGCGGTGAGTGAGGCTCGCCCGCACTGACATCGGACCCGGACCCCCGGCACCGGCAGACAGACATGAACAAGTGGGTCGTCGGAACCTCCGACCAGTCGCAGGTGATCAAGAACGGCCGGACAGCCACGTTCTGCACACCGCAGGGGGGCGGCCTTGCTGCAGGCGCCCTCGACCGTCTCTCCCGAGGCCCCGGTTCGGAGTCAGATCAGCGAGCGACCGGTCGGTCCGAGCCGGAGTACCTGAGGTGCCGCTGTCTGTTCCCGCTCGACACCCGGCAGGATCTCGTCCCGTGCGAGGGGGTGGGCCTGCACCTCGGCGAGGTGCCGACAGTGCGCACTCTCGTCGGGGTACGAGGTGAAGATCGCGGCGACGTTCTCGCCGACGCGGACCGGCAGCCCGGGGAATGTGTTGTGCGCGTGCTCGGTGGTCAGGAAGGCGAGCGGTGCGGGTCCCGTCTCCTGGAGCGCGGGGAGGAGGCCGTCCCGGATCAGCGCGATGCCGTTCTGCCGTCCGGGAGGGAAGGACCACACGGTGGCGGACATGAACCGGTCAGGCGCCGTAGCGCTGACCGGGGGCCGCCCGGACAGGGAGCCGGTGAAGCCGCCCCCGGCCGACACGGGGCGCAGGAGGAGGACATCGTCGGAGTCGATCATGGTGTCGTTCGCCTGTGGACCGTGCTCGGCCCAGACGGGTCCGCCGTAGAAGTTCGTGAGCGCGCGATGGCGCGCCTCCATGTCCCGGAATCCGCGCAACCAGACGAAGCGGTCCGGATCGTCGAGGTCCCGGAACTGGCCGAGCACACTCATCCCCACGTCTTCCTGGGATTCGACGAACTCCCGGTCGAACAGCTCGATGAGTTCGTCGCGCCGGCCGGGACGCAGCGTGTACTGGCGAAGCTCGATCACGGCCGGTGGGCCGACGAGTTCGGTGGGTGGCACAGCAAGACTCCTGTTCGATGTTCTCCGTGCAGGGCTCCCGGCCTGTTCGGCCGTACCCGGGAAGTGGTTCGACGGTAGGGGAGCCGTGTGACAGGTGCTGTCAGGGTTTCCGGGGAGAATGCGCGCATGTCTGCCGGTCGACTGCTCTCGGTGCTGCTGTTGCTGCAATCGCGGGGCCGCATGTCCGCGCGGGGAATCGCCGACGAGCTGAATGTGTCCGTGCGCACCGCCTACCGTGACGTGGCGCGCCTGCAGTCCGCAGGGGTCCCGGTCTACGCGGAGCCGGGCCGCGGGGGCGGCTACCAGCTGCTCGACGGCTACCGCACCCGCCTCACCGGGATGAGCGAGGGCGAGGCGCGGACACTGTTCTTTGCCGGACTGCCCGGGCCCGCCGCCGACCTGGGATTCACGGCCGAGATGTCGGCGGCCCGGCTGAAGCTTCTCGCCGCGCTGCCGGCAGGGCTGCGCGAGGAGGCGGCACGGGCCGCGTCGGTGTTCCACCTGGACGCCCCCGGCTGGTACCGGGAACCCGAACAGGTACCGCATCTCACCCTTGTTCGTCGACGCGGTTCTCACCCGGCGTGCGGTGGATGTGCGCTACCGCCGCTGGCGGGCCCCGCAGGAGGTGAATCGCCACCTCCACCCCTATGGCCTGGTACTCAAGTCCGGTACCTGGTACCTCGTGGCCGCCACCGACAAGGGGACCGCGACCTACCGCGTCGCCCAAGTCCTCGACGCGGTGCTGTGCGACGAGCAGTTCGACCGGCCGCAGGACTTCGACCTGGGCGCGTACTGGGTCTCCTACCTCGATGACTTCCAGGCTCGCCGCTACACCGGCACAGCCACCGTCCGCCTGTCTCCCCGGGGACGCCGGCGCCTGCCCGACAACGTCCCCCCGGAGGTCGTGCGGGCAGTCGACTCCACCGCGACCGCCGTCGGCGACGACGGATGGGTCGAGGCGGTCATCCCGGTCGAGGGCACCGAGCACGCCTGCGGCGAACTGCTGAGGCTCGGTGGGGATGTCGAGGTCGTTGCACCGGCTGAACTCCGCCAGGCCATGGCCGCCACCGTAGGGATACTCGCTCGGACCTACGAGAACAAGCGGCCAGATGGTGCGCCGGTCCGCGACGCCTGGAGAAGTCTGGGCAATGACGAGGCCCCAGGTCGCTGACCTGGGGCCTCGTGGAAGAGCGGGCGACGAGAATCGAACTCGCGCTCCGAGCTTGGGAATCAACTGGTGTTCGGAGTTCGATGTCCGGTCTGACCTGCGAAGACACGACCATGCGTGGAATCCTCGGCCCCCCCACTGGGCGCCGTTGCTGACCGCTGACTACCGCTCCGACTGGCACCTAGTGGCACGGGCGGTCACAGATTCAGGACCAGGCGTCATGGAGGTCCTCGGGTGTGAGGGTGTGGACGCCGTCGGCGGTGCAGCCGCTGCGGGTGACGGCGAGCAAGGGGGTGGCGTCGTCGGCGCCGGGAAGCTGGGAGCGGTGGGTGATGAGACGGGCGAGGTCGCGGTTGTCGAAGGGCTTCTTCTCCAGCCACTTGATCGAACCCACGAGGGTGATCTTCTTGGCGATGGGGGAGCGATCGACGCCGACGATGTCGATCTCCGGGTCGTTGGTGCGGGTCCAGTAGCCGCCGATCGCGTGGGTGCCGGCGGGCAGCTGTTCTTCGTCGGAGCCCAGCCGCCACAAGGCTTCGCGGATGACGGGCTCGATGGCGGACTGCGTGTGGGCCGCCCGGTACCGGGGGCGGCAATGAGAGCCGCGTTGCACTGAGGTGATGGCGCAGCCCCGCTACCGGTCGTCACACGGTGGTCAGTTGTGTGGGGTCAGAAGGAGACTTGCCCCTGCTCGTCCGATGGTTCGTGCGCCACGACCTGCTGGACGAACCAGGACATGATTCTGACGATCTCCTCGGAACGGTTCGCCAACACCTCGAGAGGGAACGACGGGCGCAGTTCGAGCTTCGCCTCCGCCAGTTCGATTCCTGGGACGCCATTCAGACGGGACATGAATTCCTGACGCAGTCCGCTGTCGTCGAAAGGCGGCCTGGAGCGCATGTACTGGAAGACAACCTCGACTGTGCCGAATACGGGGTAGAGGGTGAATGGCCAGATGGCGGCGGCGCGGGACGCGGACTCCTTGCGCAGCATCAGGAAGCAGCTGGTCTCGGTCGCCTTGCCGTAGTCGAGATGGCAGCCGGGAGCGATCCCTTTCCATGACTGGAGGAAGGTGAGGATGGCGTCGGCGGCGTCCGGCCGATTCGCCCGCAGCAGTTCGGTGAAGCGCGCGGCACGAGCGTCGAACGTTCTGCCTGTGGTCACCTGATCGGAGGAGCCGCTCGACGTTCCGATCTCGGGCACCTCTTTGCCCAGGAGCGATGCGAGGTCCTCCGCGGTCAGGCGATGGGAACTGCGCGCCTTCCCGCTGGAGTCGAACGGCACCCCTTCTGCGTGCAGAAGCGTGAGAGGGTTGCCGCCGTATTCGTCGTTCGGCCAGCGGAATGACGCGGAGACCCGTCCGGCGGCGGTCAGGACCCGGTAGGCCCCGTGCACGCCGGCCTTCGTGGCGAGAAAGTTGCCGACCGGGACAGGATGGCTGCCGATCAGTTCGGCAATGTCCCCGTAAGTGGTCCAGGTGCCGGTGGGCATGGCGATCAGCGCGGCGCGCAGATCGGCCCATCCCGTCCACTCCTCGCTGTCTGCGCGTTGCTCCCCCTCCGGGCCGGGCCACAGGGAGACGGCACGCGTGGCCAGGTTGTCGGCACGGTCCAGGATCTCTTTGCGGCCCCACCGGCGCGTCCCGGCGATCTCCTGGTTCATCCGGAGCGAACTTGCTTCCAGAATCTGTTGCTTCCGCTGGAAGGGGTGGTTGGAGAGTTTTGTGTTCTCGGCCGAGAGCGTCAGGTTTCCCAAGGTGTGGACCAACAGGTCGTGCAGTTCTTGAGGGGTCTGGCCGTCATCTGAATCCTCGGCGAGGACGTCGATCCATGCCTGGGCCGGCCGCTGTGGCAGCACGTGCTCCACCGTGAGCTTGGCCCGCTTGAAGTCCACGGGCTCCGCCGATCCGTAACTCTCCTCCAGCCGCTCCAGGATGTACGCGCGTTGCGGTGCCTGCCCGTTCCAGTAGAACGGCTTGCTGCGGATCCCGTCGGCTACCTCAGCGTCAGTGGGCCAGCCGCGGCGTCGGCCCGAGAGGTAGCGTTGCACCGCCTCCGCGGCCGGCCGGTCGGT
The DNA here is from genome assembly GCF_900091955.1 of Streptomyces sp. Ncost-T10-10d. Taxonomy (GTDB): domain Bacteria; phylum Actinomycetota; class Actinomycetes; order Streptomycetales; family Streptomycetaceae; genus Streptomyces. The sequence goes on along the minus strand of NZ_FMDF01000207.1, from coordinate 97,417 downwards.
CTCCATGTCACCCGGCATCGACATGAAGAGCCGGTTCAGGCTCTGGGTGCTGGCCTGGCACAGCATGCGGCGGACGAGGAATCCTTCTACGTATCCGAGGGCCCTGGCCGCCTCGTCGGCCTGGGCGCGCCCGGCGTCCACGAGATCGAGCAGGTGGAGCGCGATCGGATAATGGATGCGTCCGCCCCAGCGGGCAAGGTGGCGAAGCTGCTGGCGCAGCTCGTCATGCGGCTCCAGGGCGGGATCGAGGATCCGCCGCAGCAGCTCGGCGCGCCGGGCGAGCTCGCCGATTTCCTTCTCCAGCGCCTCCTCGTTCCCTGCCAGCGGCTCGAGCCGCTGCTGCTGGACGCGGTAGATGTCGGTCTGCTTCGTCTTGCTCTCGCCGCGTACGACGAGGTCGAGCCAGACGAGGAGTTCCAGATTCTTGGGCCCCAATTGCTGCTGCATGGGCAGCCACAGCTGCTCGTACACACGCTCCCCCGGCCCGGGAGCAGCATGAACACGTAGTTCCGGAGCAGGTCGCTCTGGCTCAGGCCGACGCCGGTGTTGTTGATCGATTCGAAGATCCGGTACACGTTGTCACCGCGCTCGGCGGTGATCTCCACGATGGAGAGCAGATCCCGTAGGGCTATCTCCACCGCGGTCGTCCACTCCGCGCCGTGTTGCTCCTGTCCGCTCGCCAGCACGCCGCGGAAGAAACGGTAGGAGGCCCCGATGTTGTCGGCGCCGCCTGAACGAGGACTGTTGGAGACGCAGGCTCCGTAGGACGCCCGGTCGGCCTGGGTGGGGAGCAGCCGGAAGTGCTCATCGCTTTCCAGGAACTCGTTGACGAGGTACTGGCGGTGGATACGGTCGGCCGTTCGCGCGGAACTCTCAGCCACCGAATCCCTGATGTGGTCGCGCAACGCGGTGAACGCCAGCATGATCGTTGTGATCCGCTGCTGCCCGTCCACGACGAGCCAGCGTTGCACTCCTCCGGCCTGCAACTGGCCTGGGGCCAGAACGACGGAGCCGAGGAAGTGCGAGGGGGGACTGCCCCCTTCGAGCTGCTGCTCGACCAGATCGATCAGGTCGTCCCACAGCCGTTCCAACTGCTTCCGCGTCCAACTGTAGGTCCGTTGGTAGAGAGGTACCTGGAACTGCTTCTCCCCCTGAACGAGCTTCAAAAAGGTGATCTCTTGCGCACGCAAGGAGCGGCCCCCTCGATTGAACGTCTTGCTCGGCGGCCTCGCCACCTTTGACGTCTCCCCACCAAGAGCGTAGTGCGCGGATTCGCTGCCCGTAGTCCGGTCGGGGAAGGCGCATGGCACTGTGGAGTCACCATCCCCATGTTCCGAGCCACGATCGATGTCCGTGCCGTGCTTCTCCCTGCACGCCCGGCGATGTTCGACAGGGGGCCGTTATGGGGGCGCCGCGCTTGCTCGTCACGCTCACCGTGGGCTGTGCCTATGCGGCTCGCGTAGTTCTCAAGCAGCAGCAAGCGGGGAAGTCGAGGGGCTCGTCATAGCCGGGGTGGCGGTCCCGGGTGAGGGCGAGCCCGAGTTCCAGGCGCCCGCCGATGAGCTCGGGCTGATGCGGGAGGCCTGCATCAGCCGGATCGCTCCACTCGCCCGCTCCAGCAATTCGCGGACACGAAATCAGGCCCAGGTCATTGACCTGGGCCTTCGCCGTGGAGCGGGTGACGAGAGTCGAACTCGCGCTCTGAGTTTGGGAATCACCCGGCACTTGAGCCCACGTATGCACGCTGAACAGGGGAAACGTTAGTTTCCGGCGTCGCTCCCGCGCTCGTGACGTCCCCCTTGTTCACCGCTGTTGACCGCCCCTACTGGCACGTTGTGGCACGGCAGATCGCCGGAAGACCGCCGTCGGGTCCCGTCAGACGTCCGCGGCCGCCTCCAGTGGGCTCAGCGCCGCTGCCCGGCGGGCCGGGACGGCGGCGGCGAGGGTGCCGATGGCGAGGGAGAGCAGGCAGACGAGAAGGAGCGTTCCCCAGGGCAGGGCCAGGGAGTACTCGTCCATCGCGCCGTTGGCGAGGGAGCCGACCGCCCACGCGCCGAACAGGCCGCCCGCCAGGCCGAGGAGGGTGCCGAAGCCCGCCACCGTCAGCGCTTCCAGGCGGATCACGCGGCGGACGCCGGAGCGGTCCATGCCGAGTGCCCGCAGCGCGCCGATCTCCCGGGTGCGTTCGGCGACCGACATGGCGAGGGTGTTCACGATGCCGAGCGCGCTGATGACGACGCCGATGCCGAGCATCCCGTACATCACGTTCAGCAGGTCGCCCATGGTGCCCGCGGCCTCGCGGACGAGCTGGTCCCGGTCCTCCACCTTCAGCAGCGGGTTGTTGTCCACGGCGGTGCGCAGCCGGGTCTCCAGCGCCTTCGTCCCTGTGCCGTCGGTGCGCAGCAGGACACGCTGGACCGAGCCGGGCAGGAAGCTGCTCCGCGCGACCTCGGCGCGGGCGCCGAGCACATCGCGGGCGACCGGGTTGTCCTTGTAGACGCCCACGATCTCGTACTTCGTGAACTCGTCCTCGCGTCCGAGGCGGGCGTTGAGCAGTCCGCCGGTGGTCACTCCGTGCTCCCGTGCGAGGGTGCTGGAGAGGGCGATCCGGCCGGGTGCCAGGTCCTCGATGGAGCCGGAGACGAAGTCGAGCTTCATGGTGTCGCGCACGGTGGCGGGGTCGACGCCGGAGATCTCCCTTACGCCGGTGCCGGTGAACAGGGTGGAGTCGGTGATCGCCGTGGTGGTACGCACCCCGCTGGTGCCGGCCAGCCGTCGTACGGCGCCGGGGTCGATGCCCGTCATGGTGGAGCGGGTGCTGACGACGTAGTCCGCGCCGAGACCGGCCGCCGCCTGGCGGTCGAGGGCCTGGCCGGTGGAGTTCCCGATGACGGCGAGCCCGGTGACGAGGCCGGTGCTGAGAAGCAGGGTGGCGGCGGTGGCGGCGGTGCGGCGCGGGTCGCGCAGGGCGTTCTCGCGGGCGAGACGGCCGGTGACGCCGAGACGGCCGGTCAGCCGTCCGGTCAGCCGGATCACCGGCGACGCGAGCAGCGGGGCGAGCGCGATCAGGGCGGCGACGAGCAGACCGCAACCGATCATCGCGTTCCGCAGGTTCTCCTCGGAGGCGTCCTGTGCGTCGCTGAGCGAGACGAGCCAGGTGACGCCGAGCGCGAGAAGGCCGAGGCCGATCGCGCCGCGCAGCCGGAACCGCTGGGCGGCGGGCGGCTGTTCGGCCGTACGCATCGCCTCGACGGGCGCGGTCCGGGCGGCCCGGCGGGAGGGCAGCCAGGCGGCGAGGACGGTGACGCCGATGCCCACTGGCAATTGCGTGCCGCTGGCCGAGTGCGTTCCGGACCTCTACCTCGACCGCATCCGCCCCGGTGGTCGGCTGGACCGCTGGTACCTGCGCCGTGACCTGCCGCTCGCGCTACCCCAAACCGATACGACCCTCACCCTCCGGGAGTTGGCCGACTTCACCCTCACCGTCAACGGCAGGCAACTGACGGTGAACGTCGCCGAGACCATCGACAGCCTCCGCCACACCCTGGCTCCCGACCGCCGCCGACTCGCTGGCCTGACTCAGGGCGACCCCACGGAACCCAACATCGCCGACCCGCTGTGCTGGCTCGACTTCGAGTTCGCCGGGCGCAACACCGTCGCGGGCGAGGCCGCCAACCTGCTCTGGTACCTGATGGCTCTGGGCGGCTGGCTCGTCCCCCGCTACCAGCCCGACGTGTACGCCCGCACCCTCCGCCTCGCCCTGCCGCCACGGTCCCGCCCGCGCATCGAGCACCTGGAACTGCACCCGAGCAGTCGGCACATCGACGTCCGGTACTCCTGGAACACCGGCCCCGGCCGCACTGCGGCCATCTCCAGCGCCCTGGATGGCCTTCGCGGGGAGAACGGCAGCGGCCTGGAGGAGATCCGCGCGTTCCTTGCCCTGCGCATCCTCGGCGTCATCCCGCCCTCCCGGCTGACCGGACACGACTTCCTGCTCGTCCTGATCAAGCTCACCGAGAGTCAGGACCCGCTCACGACGCTCGACACCTTCTTCTCCACCGCACCGGCACCTCACCCCCATCCTGGTGAACGGAGCAGCAATGTCCCTGCCCCTGCTTGAGACCCCTCTCCAGACCCGGCCGCTCCAGGGCCGCAACGCCCTCGTCACTGGCGGGGCCACCGGAATCGGCGCGGAGATCGGGCGGGCGCTCGCCGCCGCCGGAGCGACCGTCGCGGTCAACCACCTCGGCCAGGACCACGACGCCCACGCCCTGCTCGCCGCCTTCGAGCGCGCAGGCAGCCCCGGAATCGCGGTGAACGCCGATCTGACCGATCCGGGCACCGTCCAGACCATGGCCGACCTCGTCCGCGGCGAGATCGGACCCGTCGACATCCTGGTGAACAACGCCGGCGCCTACCCCCGCGTCGCCTGGCAGGACACCGACGAGACCGCCTGGAACTACTCCCTCGACGTGAACCTCACCGCCCACTACCGCACCTGCCACGCGATCACCCCGGCATGGTCGAACGCCGCTGGGGCCGGATCGTGAACATCGGCAGCGTCAACGCCCGCGCCGGTCGGACGAACCTCGTCGCGTACAGCACCGCGAAGGCCGGACTGCTCGGTCTCACTCGCTCCCTCGCCCGCGAACTGGGCCCGTACGGGATCTGTGTCAACACCGTCATGCCCGGGGCCATCCAAGTCGAGGCCGAGAACACCCTCCCCGCCCAGCACCGTGCGCGGCCGGAGGACCAGATCAAGCGCCAGTGCGTCCCGCGCCGTGGCCGCCCCGAGGACGTCGCAGCTCTGGTGGCGTTCCTCGTGGGCCCCTCCGCCTCGTTCATCACGGGACAATCCGTCCACGTCGACGGCGGCTGGCTGCTGCACTGAGACCGTCAACAAGCAAGGAGAAAATCGAAATGAACGAACGAGTCCGTGCCGTCCTCGTCACCGCCGACGGCACGATGCTGGTCATCCGCCGCACCAGGCCCGGCATTCCCGAGTACTGGGTCCTGCCCGGCGGCGGCGTCGAACCCAGTGACGAGTCCAGGGAGGCCGCCCTCCACCGGGAGATCCACGAGGAGATCGCGGGTAAGGCCGACATCGTCCGCCTCCTCCACACGATGGAGTCCGACGACGAGCGTCAGCTCTTCTACCTCGCCCGCATCGCAACCTGGTCCTTCGACGACCGCACCGGCCCCGAGTTCAGCGCCGAAGGCCGCGGCGAATACGCACTGGAGGAGATTCCGCTGACCATGGAGGGGCTCGACGACATCGACCTCAAGCCCGAGGAGATCGCCCACGTCCTGCGGGGAGCCATCAGTGCCGGAAACCTCGGAGTCGAGGCATCGCTCTGAGCCTTCGAGTACGTCAACACGCCATCAGGGCCGACTCTGAGATGAGCAGGCCCTGATGGCGTCCCTACGTGCTACTGGTTGGCGCCGACTTGATGCCGGAAGCTCTTGGCGCAGTATCGGGAAACGAACCGTGCCCGCGGCTCCTCGGGTCGAGCGGCGCTGCTACTGGACCAGCCGGAGAACCGGCCTCTGTTCCTGAACGCCCAGCAGGTCCTGCACCCTCTTGCTTGTCCACGCCAACTCATGAGCCAGTTGGGAAACCGAAAGTGATCTCACGATGCGGGACCCGGTAGTGGAGCGCTCGCCCTCAGGGGTGAGGGATCCACTATTGATGCAGATGGGAAGGGTCGTTATGGCACGCGAATGGCACGAGCACTAAAAATGGTCTAGACAACAAACAAGGCCCTGGTCTCCGACCAGGGCCTTGTTCATGGAGCGGGTGACGAGAATCGAACTCGCGCTCTGAGCTTGGGAAGCTCATGTTCTACCATTAAACTACACCCGCGAAGTGAGCTGTTTGATCAGCTCCGCACCGGCCATACTGTACCCCATCCCAGGTCCCCGGCGTTTGAGCCGTGGGGCCTTTTCGGTTGTGGGGGGAGGGTGGATGCGGTTGCCGTGGGCGGGAGTTGGGGGCGTAGCGTGGGTGGTCGGAGTGCCGCCTGGAGTGGCGTCCTGTTCATCCCCTAATGTGGCTTTCTCGTCCAAGGCTTGTTGGGGAAGGGACTTGATGGACTCCATGGAGCGCACCGTCGTCCGCTGTGCCGAAGGGCACGTTTTCGCTACCGCTTCGTTCCCGATGCAGCAGCTCGGGTCCGGGCGGATCGGTCCCGGGCGGCTCATTCGCTGTCCTCGTTGTGCGCGGCTTCGGCATGCCGTGCCTGTGGTGTTCGAGCAGCGGTAGGAGCGGTGACAGGCGCGCGGGGCGGTCCCGGATTGGGGCGGGCCCGCGCGTTCTGCGTATCCTCGGGGCGTGCTTCTCTCAGATAAGGACATCCGGGCCGAGATCGACGCCGGACGTGTACGCATTGATCCGTTCGACGCGTCGATGGTGCAGCCCTCGAGCATCGATGTGCGGCTCGACCGCTACTTCCGGGTGTTCGAGAACCACCGCTATCCACATATTGATCCAGCCGTCGAGCAGGCCGATCTGACGCGCATGGTCGAGCCGGACGGGGACGAGGCGTTCATCCTGCACCCCGGTGAGTTCGTGCTCGCTTCGACGTACGAGGTCATCTCGCTGCCCGACGATCTTGCGTCGCGGCTGGAGGGCAAGAGTTCGCTGGGGCGGCTCGGTCTTGTGACGCATTCGACTGCCGGATTCATCGACCCCGGTTTCTCCGGGCATGTGACCCTGGAGCTGTCGAATCTCGCGACATTGCCGATAAAGCTGTGGCCGGGAATGAAGATCGGGCAGCTGTGCATGTTCCGGCTGAGTTCGCCCTCGGAGTTCCCGTACGGGTCCGAGCGGTACGGATCGCGGTATCAGGGCCAGCGCGGGCCGACCGCGTCGCGCTCGTTCATGAATTTCCACCGGACCCAGGTGTGATGCCGGATGAGCGATGATGTGCGGGAGAACCTGACGTACGAGGGGTTCGGTCAGGCCGTGCGTGAGCTGGCGCAGGCCGTGGCCGACGACGGATTCGAGCCCGATGTCGTGCTGAGCATCGCGCGGGGCGGGGTATTCGTCGCGGGTGGGCTCGCTTATGCGCTGGACTGCAAGAACATTCATCTGGTGAACGTGGAGTTCTATACCGGGGTGGGTACGACCCTGGAGATGCCGGTCATGCTGGCGCCCGTTCCGAATGTCATCGACTTCTCGGACAAGAAGGTTCTGATCGCCGACGACGTCGCCGATACCGGGAAGACGCTGAAGCTGGTGCGCGATTTCTGTATCGAGCATGTTGCCGACGTGCGCAGCGCGGTCATCTACGAGAAGTCGCATTCGCTCGTGAAATGCGAGTACGTGTGGAAGAAGACCGATCGCTGGATCAACTTCCCGTGGAGTGTGGAAAAGCCCGTCGTGCGGCGCAGCGGGCAGGTTCTCGACGCCTAGAGCCGACGGTACGCGGCCGGTGGTGTGTGGTCAGGGGCGAATGACGCGGTACTGGAAGCCCCATACCGTCGGGTTGTAGATGGCTCGGCCGCACGTAGTCGCACCCGCATGAGGAAGAGCCCCCGACGCGGCGCGTCGGGGGCTCTTCCTCAGATGGTCGGATTCCGTCAGATCGTGCCCAGCTTGATGATCGACAGCAGCGCGATCAGCTGGATCGCGGATGCGCCCAGCGCCTTCGGCCACGGCAGGTCGTGGGACTTGCTCACCATCGAGGTGAAGAGCGCGGCCGAGGCCAGCCAGGTGATCCAGCCGAGGATCTGGACCAGGGAGTTCTCGCCGCCGAGGAAGAGCGCGAATATCAGGCGGGGAGCGTCCGTGATCGACATGATCAGCATGGAGAGGCCCACGGTCGGCTGCCAGGAGCCGTCGCCGCCGAGCTGGCGGGCGAGCGTATGCGTGACCGCGCCCAGGACCAGGCCGCCGATGACGAAGCCGATGCCCGTGATGACGACGTAGGGGACCGCTGTGGAGATCGTCGCGTGGATCGCGTCGTCCCGGGCCTGGTCGAAGCCGAAGAGGGCGAGCAGGCCGTACAGGAACGTGACGATGAGCGCCGGGCCCCAGACCGGGTAGTCGCGCATCTGCCAGAACGTCGGTCCCGGGCGCAGCACGATGCCGGTGAGCAGGTCCTTCCACGGCAACCGCGGACCCGCGGGCTGGGCGGGGGCCTGGCCGGCGCGGTAGGTGTTGCCGTCGCCGTAGGGGTCCTCGCCGATGCTGAACGCCTGGGTGTGGCCGGGGGAGTTGGCGTACGGGTCGCCGTGCTGGGGGGACCCGTGGGGGTGGTGGGGCTGCTGGTACGGGTCGCCGAAATACTCCGGCTCGCCGTGGCCGCCACTGTTGTAGCCGTTGCCGTAGCCGCCGTTGTGCCCGCCGGGCCCATTGTTTCCACCGTGCCCGCCGTTGTTGTACGGGGGCGGGGCGCCGTTGCCTCCCGTCGGCGGCCATGGCTGCTGGGCGTACGGCGGTGGTGCCTGTGTGCCGTACGGCTGCTGCCGCGGTTGCTGTTGCGCTTGCTGCGGGGTGCGGTTGTCCCGGCCGCGTCCGATCCTGAATCCAGCCACGTCATCGAACGTACCTGGTCCGCTCGAGTGCGGTGAGAGGGCCTGGGGAACCTGCCCGCCATTGCGGCCGAGCTGTGACATCCCCTAGGGGAACCCTGGGGGGTCGGCCCCATGCGCAGCCGTGCGGGAACACAGAAGCGGCCGGTCCTGCCCCCGAGGCAGGTCCGGCCGCTTCTGTCGCACGACAGCCCTGGCTACTTCACCGGCTCGGGCTCCGGTGCGTCCGCCGGCTCCGTCTCGCCGGCCGGGTCGGCCGGGGTCTTCACGGAGTCCAGCAGCAGCTGCGACACGTCGACCACCTGGATCGACTCCTTCGCCTTGCCGTCGTTCTTCTTGCCGTTGACCGAGTCGGTCAGCATGACGAGGCAGAACGGGCAGGCGGTGGAGACGATGTCCGGGTTGAGGGAGAGTGCTTCGTCGACGCGCTCGTTGTTGATGCGCTTGCCGATCCGCTCCTCCATCCACATCCGGGCACCACCGGCACCGCAGCAGAAGCCGCGCTCCTTGTGGCGGTGCATCTCCTCGTTCCTGAGGCCAGGGACCTTCGCGATGATCTCGCGCGGCGGGGTGTAGATCTTGTTGTGACGGCCCAGGTAGCACGGGTCGTGGTACGTGATCAGGCCCTCGACCGGCGTCACCGGGATCAGCTTGCCCTCGTCGATGAGGTGCTGCAGCAGCTGCGTGTGGTGGATGACCTCGTACTCGCCGCCGAGTTGCGGGTACTCGTTCGCGATCGTGTTGAAGCAGTGCGGGCAGGTCGAGACGATCTTCTTCGCCGACTTCGGCTTCTTCGACTCCTCGGTCGCCCTGCCGTCGTCGTCGAGCTCCTCGCCGAACGCCATGTTCAGCGCCATGACGTTCTCCTGGCCGAGCTGCTGGAACAGCGGCTCGTTGCCCAGGCGGCGGGCCGAGTCACCGGTGCACTTCTCGTCGCCGCCCATGATCGCGAACTTGACGCCCGCGATGTGGAGGAGCTCGGCGAAGGCCTTCGTGGTCTTCTTCGCCCGGTCCTCCAGCGCGCCCGCACAGCCGACCCAGTACAGGTACTCGACCTCGGAGAGATCCTCGATGTCCTTGCCGACGACCGGCACCTCGAAGTCGACTTCCTTCGTCCACTCCAGGCGCTGCTTCTTGGCCAGGCCCCAGGGGTTGCCCTTCTTCTCCAGGTTCTTGAGCATCGTGCCCGCCTCGGACGGGAACGCGGACTCGATCATCACCTGGTAGCGGCGCATGTCGACGATGTGGTCGATGTGCTCGATGTCGACCGGGCACTGCTCCACACACGCACCGCAGGTGGTGCAGGACCAGAGCACGTCCGGGTCGATGACGCCGTTCTCCTCGGCCGTGCCGATCAGTGGGCGCTCGGCCTCCGCGAGAGCCGCGGCCGGGACGTCCTTCAGCTGCTCCTCGGACGCCTTCTCGTTGCCCTCCATGTCCTTGCCGCCACCGGCCAGCAGATACGGGGCCTTGGCGTGCGCGTGGTCGCGCAGGGACATGATCAGGAGCTTCGGGGAGAGCGGCTTGCCCGTGTTCCAGGCCGGGCACTGCGACTGGCAGCGACCGCACTCCGTACACGTGGAGAAGTCGAGGATGCCCTTCCAGGAGAACTGCTCGACCTGGGAGACACCGAAGACGTCGTCCTCGCCCGGGTCCTCGAAGTCGATCTCCTTGCCGCCCGACGTCATCGGCTGCAGCGCGCCGAGCGCGACCGCGCCGTCCGCGTTCCGCTTGAACCAGATGTTGGGGAAGGCGAGGAAGCGGTGCCAGGCGACACCCATGTTCGTGTTCAGCGAGACCGTGATCATCCAGATCAGCGAGATGCCGATCTTCATCATCGCGGTGAAGTAGATGAGGTTCTGCAGCGTGCTGAGCGCGAGCCCCTTGAACGCGAGGACCAAGGGGTACGAGATGAAGTACGCGGCGTCGTAGCCCTCGACGTGGTGGATCGCGCCCTCAAGGCCGCGCAGGGTCAGGATCGCCAGACCGATGCCGAGGATGACGTACTCGACGAAGTACGCCTGCCAGGCCTTGGAGCCCGCGAAACGGGACTTGCGGCCGGCCCAGGACGGCAGGTTCAGCAGCCGGATGACGATCAGTACGAGGATGCCGACCGTCGTCATCAGACCGATGAACTCGGTGTACATCTCGAACGGCAGCCAGTTGCCGATGATCGGCAGGACCCAGTCGGCCTTGAAGAGCTGCCCGTACGCCTGGAGCAGCGTCGGCGGCAGCGTCAGGAAGCCGATGGCGACGAACCAGTGCGCGAAGCCGACGATCCCCCACCGGTTCATCCGGGTATGGCCGAGGAACTCCTTGACCAGGGTGATCGTGCGCTGCTTGATGTTGTCGGTGCGGCTGCCTGCCGGGACCGGCTGTCCGAGCTTGACGAACCGGTAGATCTGCGCGACGGCTCGGGCGATGAGCGCAACGCCGACCACAGTCAGCACCAGCGACACGATGATCGCGGCGAGTTGCATTTGGGGGCTCCTCGGGCCTGCGAGGGTGGGATCCAGCGTCTACGAGCGAATACTGGCAAATACTAAGCAGTAACTTAATCAGTCTGTGCTGACACTATCCACTTATTCCGCCGCGCTGTAGCCGCACCGGCGGTGATCTGTGTCGCTCAGGTGTGCCTTGCCGTGCCGGGTGAGTCCGTGGACGGCCCTGCGCAGCGGAGCGTGTACGGCTCTCGCCAGGATGGCCAGGTCGAGTCCCACCCAGTGGTGCTCGGCGTAGTGCTGGTCGAGCAGGGCCGGCTCGTCCCACGGCATTCCGGAGCGGGAGCGTACCTGTGCCAGGCCGGTGAGGCCCGGTTTCAGTTCCTGCCGCCAGTGTCTCGCGGCGGTGGTGGCGGCGGTTTCGGGGGTGTCGGCATCGGCTCCGGGGGCCCGGGCACGCTCGTCGTCCGGCGCCAGGGGCTCCGGGCCGACCAGGGAGAGGTCTCCCCGTACGACGTGCGGCAACCGGGAGAGCAGATCCAGCCGCAGCCGCCGGGTGCGCAGCGAGTGCAGCATGAAGAGGTGGCCGCCCAGGCCGATCCGGGGTGAGCGGGTCAGTACGCCGCCGGGGAGCCGCTGTGCCGCGAGGGCGAGGGCGCCCGCAGCGAGCAGGGGGGCGGCCAGGGCGAGCAGGGCCGAGCCGAGGGTCAGGTCCAGTACGCGCTTGGCCGACGGCCACGCCTGCCTCCACTCCCGTAGCCACTCCCATGTCCACTCCCGCGGCTGTGCCTGCGTGCGGGCCCGCATGCGGATCGGCATGCGGATCGGTCTCTGGCCCTGTCTCTGTCTTTGTCTCTGCATCGTTCGCACCTGCCTGGGGTCGGGCGGATCGATTGCCGGTTTTGCCGTGACTCACGGCAGTTTGTGACAGAACGATCCCACGGCGCGATGATGGGGGCGGCCTGCATGGCATGCCGGGCGGGTGGGTGTCGTCCTTGATCTCCTTGTGCGCGCGAGGTGCGTGCACGATAGTTGAGCCCACACGACTCAACTCTGTTGACACTGGGGCGCCTGTTGTGCATCCTTGAGTCAGTTCCACTCAAGTAGTCAAGCTGGAGGAATTGAAATGGCACGTGCGGTCGGCATCGACCTGGGCACGACTAACTCCGTCGTCAGCGTTCTCGAAGGCGGCGAGCCCACCGTCATCACCAACGCAGAGGGCGCCAGGACCACGCCGTCCGTCGTCGCCTTCGCGAAGAACGGCGAGGTGCTGGTCGGCGAGGTCGCCAAGCGCCAGGCGGTGACCAACGTCGACAGGACCATCCGCTCCGTCAAGCGCCACATGGGCACTGACTGGAAGATCGACCTGGACGGCAAGAGCTTCAACCCGCAGCAGATGAGCGCCTTCATCCTGCAGAAGCTGAAGCGGGACGCCGAGTCGTACCTGGGTGAGAAGGTGACCGACGCGGTCATCACCGTCCCCGCGTACTTCAACGACTCCGAGCGTCAGGCGACGAAGGAGGCCGGCGAGATCGCGGGCCTGAACGTCCTGCGTATCGTCAACGAGCCGACGGCCGCCGCGCTGGCGTACGGGCTCGACAAGGACGACCAGACGATCCTCGTCTTCGACCTCGGTGGCGGCACCTTCGACGTATCGCTGCTGGAGATCGGCGACGGTGTCGTCGAGGTGAAGGCCACCAACGGTGACAACCACCTCGGTGGTGACGACTGGGACCAGCGCGTCGTCGACTACCTGGTGAAGCAGTTCGCCAACGGTCACGGCGTGGACCTGTCCAAGGACAAGATGGCTCTCCAGCGTCTGCGCGAGGCCGCGGAGAAGGCGAAGATCGAGCTCTCGTCCTCGACCGAGACCACGATCAACCTGCCCTACATCACGGCGTCCGCCGAGGGCCCGCTGCACCTGGACGAGAAGCTCACGCGCTCGCAGTTCCAGCAGCTCACCGCCGACCTCCTGGACCGCTGCAAGAGCCCGTTCCACAACGTCATCAAGGACGCGGGCATCCAGCTCTCCGAGATCGACCACGTCGTTCTCGTCGGTGGCTCCACCCGTATGCCGGCCGTCGCCGAGCTCGTCAAGGAGCTGACCGGTGGCCAGGAGGCCAACAAGGGTGTGAACCCGGACGAGGTCGTCGCCATCGGCGCCTCGCTCCAGGCCGGTGTCCTCAAGGGCGAGGTCAAGGACGTCCTGCTCCTCGACGTCACCCCGCTGTCCCTCGGTATCGAGACCAAGGGTGGCATCATGACGAAGCTCATCGAGCGCAACACCACGATCCCGACCAAGCGCTCCGAGATCTTCACGACGGCCGAGGACAACCAGCCGTCCGTGCAGATCCAGGTCTACCAGGGCGAGCGCGAGATCGCGGCGTACAACAAGAAGCTCGGAATGTTCGAGCTGACCGGCCTGCCGCCGGCCCCGCGTGGCGTCCCGCAGATCGAGGTCGCGTTCGACATCGACGCGAACGGCATCATGCACGTCGCCGCCAAGGACCTCGGCACCGGCAAGGAGCAGAAGATGACCGTCACCGGTGGCTCCTCGCTGCCGAAGGACGAGGTCAACCGGATGCGTGAGGAGGCCGAGCAGTACGCGGAGGAGGACCACCGCCGTCGCGAGGCCGCCGAGTCCCGCAACCAGGGCGAGCAGCTCGTCTACCAGACGGAGAAGTTCCTCAAGGACAACGAGGACAAGGTCCCCGGTGACGTGAGGACGGAGGTGGAGACCGCGCTCACCGAGCTGAAGGACAAGCTCAAGGGCGAGGACACCGCCGAGATCCGTACCGCCACCGAGAAGGTCGCGGCCGTCTCCCAGAAGCTGGGCCAGGCGATGTACGCCAACGCCCAGGCCGAGGGCGGTCCGCAGGGTGACCCGCAGCCGGGCGCCCAGCAGGCCAAGGCCGACGACGACGTCGTCGACGCCGAGATCGTGGACGACGAGAAGGACGCGAAGGGCGGTGCGGTGTGACCGAGGAGACTCCGGGTTTCGAGGAGAAGCCCGACGTCCCCTCCGGCGCCACCCCTGACGGAGCTGAGCCGAAGGACGTCCCTTCCTCTCCCGAGGAGGAGGCGTCCCCGGCCGGGGACGCAGTACAGACAGTCGGCCTGACGGCCCAGCTGGACCAGGTCCGCACCGCGCTCAACGAGCGCACGGGCGACCTCCAGCGGCTCCAGGCCGAATACCAGAACTACCGTCGCCGCGTCGAGCGGGACCGGGCCACGGTCAAGGAGATCGCAGTCGCGGGTCTCCTGTCCGAGCTCCTGCCCGTGCTCGACGACGTCGGCCGGGCCCGGGATCACGGCGAGCTCGTGGGCGGGTTCAAGTCGGTGGCCGAATCACTGGAGACGGTCGTCGCCAAGCTGGGCCTGCAGCAGTTCGGCAAGGAGGGCGAGCCCTTCGACCCGACGATCCACGAGGCCCTGATGCACTCGTACGCGCCGGATGTCACCGAGACGACCTGCGTGGCGATCCTGCAGCCGGGGTATCGGATCGGCGAGCGCACCATCCGCCCTGCGCGGGTGGCGGTGGCCGAACCCCAGCCGGGTGCGGCAGCCAAGGAAGAGAAGGCAACCGACGAGGAGAGCGGTGGCACCGAGGAGGTCTGACATCCCGTCTGACCACCTCGCGGCCCACCGCCCGGCCATGCGACCGGCCAACGGGCCGGCCGCATGGCCGATCGTCCGGAAGGAGGGACGTCGATGAGCACGAAGGACTTCGTCGAGAAGGACTACTACAAGGTCCTCGGCGTCCCCAAGGACGCCACCGACGCCGAGATCAAGAAGGCGTACCGGAAGCTCGCCCGCGAGTTCCACCCGGACGCCAACAAGGGCGATGACAAGGCGGAGGAGCGCTTCAAGGAGATCTCCGAGGCGAACGACATCCTCGGCGACAGCAAGAAGCGCAAGGAATACGACGAGGCGCGCGCCCTCTTCGGCAACGGCGGCTTCAGGGCCGGACCCGGAGGCGCCGGCGGCAACTTCAACTTCGACCTGGGCGACCTCTTCGGAGGCACCCAGGGCGGGGGCGCGGGCGGCGGAGCCGGCGGTTTCGGCGGCGGCGGCCTGGGTGATGTCTTCGGCGGCCTGTTCAACCGGGGCGGTACGGGGACACGGGTGCAGCCGCGCCGCGGCCAGGACATCGAGTCCGAGGTGACGCTCAGCTTCATCGAGGCGGTCGAAGGGGCCACGGTCCCGTTGCGGATGTCCAGCCAGGCGCCTTGCAAGGCGTGTTCCGGCACCGGTGACAAGAACGGCACCCCCAGGGTCTGCCCGACCTGTCTCGGCACCGGCCAGGTGTCGCGCGGCACCGGCGGCGGCTTCTCGCTCACCGACCCCTGCGTGGACTGCAAGGGCCGGGGCCTCATCGCCCAGGACCCCTGCGATGTCTGCAAGGGCAGCGGACGGGCGAAGTCCTCACGGACCATGCAGGTCAGGATTCCGGCGGGCGTCTCGGACAGCCAGCGGATCCGGCTGCGCGGCAAGGGCGGCCCGGGCGAGCGCGGTGGACCGGCCGGCGATCTCTACGTCGTGGTCCATGTCGACGCCCACCCGGTCTTCGGCCGCAAGGGCGACAACCTCACGGTCACCGTGCCCGTCGACTTCACGGAGGCGGCGCTCGGCGGCGAGGTGAAGGTGCCCACGCTCGGCGGTCCGCCGGTCACCCTGAAGCTGCCGGCCGGCACCCCCAACGGGCGTACGATGCGCGCCCGCGGCAAGGGCGCCGTACGCAAGGACGGCACCCGGGGCGACCTGCTGGTCACCGTCGAGGTGACAGTGCCCAAGGACCTCAGCACCGAGGCCCGGGACGCGCTGGAGGCCTACCGGAAGGCGACCGCGGGCCACGACCCGCGGGCGGAGCTGTTCCAGGCTGCGAAGGGAGCTTGAGGTGGACGGCCGACGACGCAATCCGTACGAACTGACCGATGAATCACCGGTGTACGTGATCTCGATCGCGGCCCAGCTCTCGGGCCTGCATCCGCAGACGCTGCGCCAGTACGACCGCCTCGGCCTGGTCTCCCCCGACCGCACGGCCGGGCGCGGCAGGCGCTACTCGGCCCGCGACATCGAGCTGCTGCGCACCGTGCAGCAGCTGTCGCAGGACGAGGGCATCAACCTCGCCGGCATCAAGCGCATCATCGAACTGGAGAACCAGGTCGCCGCCCTCCAGCAGCGCGTTGCCGAGCTCTCGGCGGCGGTGGACGGCGCGGCGGTGGCGATGCAACAGCGCGAGGCCCAGGTGCATGCCTCGTACCGGCGCGATCTGGTGCCGTATCAGGATGTGCAGCAGACCAGCGCGCTGGTGGTCTGGCGGCCGAAGCGGCCGAAGGACTGAGCGGGTCCGGCCGTCGGGCCGGACGATTCGCTCACGATTCGTTTCGTTCAGGGCCGGGAGTCGACCTACGGGTCGGCCCCCGGCCCTTCGCGTGCGCCCGCCACCCTGTGAACGCTTCCGGGCTCCGGCCGAAACCCGACCCGTGTTCGATCACGCTCGCGACCATGGGGCGGGGGTGTGTCGCCGCCCCCGCTCGTTCACGAGAGCACCGGGCCGGGGCGATCCGCCCGGTGGCGCAGTCGGGAGTCACACATGTCCATGGTCGGCCTCTTCTGGATCACCGGCACAGCGGCCCACATAGGCGCCCCACCGAACGAACCCGGCCCCGGCGTGCTGCTCACCGAGGAGCTGCCGGCGGCGTGGGCGGGACGCCGCGACGGCCCGAGCGCTGATTTTCAGGCGGGCGCCCCCGCCTCACGGCGTATCAGGTGCCGGAAACCGTGAACTCGGCCGTGTTGTTGGCCAGTCGCGGATCGAACGCCGAGATCCGCAGCTCCGGGTCGTCGTTGAGCGTGGCGACCGATCCCTTCGCTCCGCCTTCGACGAGGCGGTCGACGCGCAGGGTGAAGTCGAACGTGGAGCGGGCCTTCTCCCAGAGGAGGATCGGGGTTCGGCAGGTGTAGCGGTTCGTGCCTGTCGCGTAGCAGGTGCCGGGCTTGCCGGTGACGGTGGTGCCCTGCGGGATACGGACGTCGAGGGTTGCGACGGAGGCACCCGCGCCGAGGGAGGCGACCCAGGCCGGGCCGCGGTTCTTCACGCCGATCCGGGCGGTGACGGTGTCACCGGGCGCGGCGGAGGTGATGTCGCTCGCGAGGGCGATCAGGTCGGCCTTGTTGGTTGCCGTGATCTGCGTGGAGCGGTAGTTGTCGTCGAGGTTCAGGTCGGGCACGGCGGACACCGCGCTCCGGGTGGCGGCCGCGGGGACGGGTGTGGCCCTGAGGTCGGCGCCGGTGCCCCGGACGAACGGCCTTCCCGCGAGGGCCTGCTCGTACGCCTCGTCGGAGAACTGGTCGACCGAGTGGTCGAACCGCTCGTACAGCGCGGCACTCGTCGCACGGACGGCACCCGCCGCCGCCAGGTCGTACACCTGCCCCGGGACGACGGGCTCGTCGAGGACGCAGACGGCTGTGGTGCCGCTCTGGTTGGTGACGGGGTCCGCGTCCAGGTATGTGCAGTTGCCGAAGCGCTGCGAGAACGCCAGGCCGTGCGAGGCGAAGAGGGTCAGCAGGGTGCGGTCGGCCGTGCGGTTGCCGTGGTTGGTCAGGCGGACCGGCTGGGTGAGGTCGGTGCCGGGCTTGACGCCGGTACGGTACGGAAGCTGGTTCACGCCGAGGTCGGGGCCGTCGCCGAGGCGGATCCGGGTGTCCGCCGGATACCCGGTGAGGGGGCCGAAGGAACTGTCCGCCGCCGCGGTGAAGTGCAGGGCGCCGGCGGCGTCGGCGGGCGCGCCGGCCGCGGCGCGCAGCCCGATCTCGGCGACGGAGATGTACGGGGCGCCGTCCAGGGACCCGAAGTCGCAGGTCGCGGTGAGGGCGTCGGCGGCCGGCGCGCAGGTCGAGGGCCAACTGACCTCGGCCACACCCGCGAGTTCGGACGCGTCGACCGTGAGGCGGCCTCCGGTCACGGAGTTGTTCGTGTTGTCGTGCCCGAGCTTTACGTCGACGGTGTTGGTCGTCGCTGAGCCGTCGGCGTCCGCGGTCGGCAGGACGAGGTCGTACGGCGCCGAGATCCAGAGCTGATCCGTCTCCGGCTCGTCGGCACCGGCAGGTGCTGCGGAGCCGAGTGCGAGCACCGCACCGACTGCGAACGCGACCGGGATGGCGCGCCGACGCCCCGGACGTATGCGGGTGGGGGATGAGGATGGGGGCCGGTGGTCGTGAGCTGCATGCATGGTGTCGGTCTCCCTGCGGTGCGGTGCGCTATGCGTACGGGAGTTGGACGAGCCGGCGCGGGGGTTGGTTGTACCTCGGCGCCGGCTGCCGACGGTGGTCGGCGAGGCACTTCCTCGACCACCCCGACTGGACGATCAGGGCGCCGAGTTGAGTCCGGCCGGGGCGTCGAGCGTCCGCATGAGCCGGGAGATATGTGCGCGGCAGGTGCGGACACTGATGCCGAGTCCGCGGGCCACGATCTCGTCGACGTGGCACTCGACGATGAGGCGGGCGATGCTGAGCTGGACGGCGGTGACGGAGGCGTCGGCCGGAGCGGGCCGTATCGCGGTTGCGGCCCCTTCAGCCGGGATCCTGCTCCAGGATCCCCGACCGGGCTATCAGGTAGCCGAGTTGGGCCCGGCTGTTGCTGCCGAGGACGGCGGACAGCTTGGCGACATGCGCGCGGCAGGTGCGGACGTTCATGCCGAGACGTCGGGCGATCGAGTCGTCGACATGTCCCTCTACGAGAAGTTGGGCGATGGAGCGCTGGACGCCACTGATTCCCTTGGGGGTCGGGTCGTACTTGACCTCTTCCAGGAGTGGAGCCGCACGGGTCCAGAGCTGCTCGAAAACCTTGACGAGGTACTCGACCAGCCCGGGGTGGCGCAGTTCCAGGGCGACTTGGCGGTCGTCCTGGGCGGGTATGAACGCGACCGTGCGGTCGAAGACGATGAGTCGCTCTATGAGCTCCTCAAGCGTCCGGATCTCCACGTTGTCGTCGGCCATCCGCTCGGCGTAGGCCAGGGTGCCGGGGCTGTGACGCACAGTGTGCTGATAGAGAGTGCGAATGCTGACACCGCGGTCCACCACGGAGAGGCCCCTTTCCAGGGCTTCGCTGAGGCGGTCTTCGCTACGGCCGCCGCCGGGCTGGACGGTGAGGACTTCGGAGCGGCACTCCGCCGTGGCAAGATCGAGTGCCGCGTTGATCCGGTTGACCCCCTCCAGCACGGTGATCGCGTGGGTGGTCGGCGGGTCCTGTGCGCTGATGTCCATGAACGGCTCGAAGGACTCGGTAAGCAGGACCGAATGCCGTCGGCGCTCCTGGATCTCGCGTTCTATGGGGTGCAGTCGCTTTGCCAGAGCGGCGGACGGCGGGACGGGCCGCAGCCAGTCGGGGTCGTCGGGGTCGGGGTGCACCAGGGCGAAGTCCATGAGGCAGGGCGCCGGTTCCACCTCGCTCCGGGCGATACGTCCCGAGCGCAAAGCGCTGGCGTAGAGGCGGACTCCCGCTTCGCATAGTTCGGTGATCCCATGAGAATGTGTCGGCTTTGTATCGCTTGTCACCATATTCTCCACCCCCCAGGTTCCTGAACATGCAGGAACATGATGCATCGACTCAGTGGTGTTCGTGTGCCCAGGTGAGACATCGTCTTAGGTGCGGGGGAGAAGAATCCACAAGTGAGGACGAAGCCGACTATGTATAAGCGAATGCTTCGCTCGGCGCTTGCCGCCTCGTTCGTCGCGGCCCTGGGACTCGGGGTACTGAGCGGCAGCGACATCGCCTGGAGCAGCGGGGCAGCATCCTCGCCGGGTGATATCGCGTGGTCCACCCAGGCGGCGGCGCCGGGTGATATCGCGTGGTCCACCCAGGCGGCGGCGCCGGGTGATATCGCGTGGTCCACCCAGGCGGCGGCGCCGGGTGATATCGCGTGGTCCACCCAGGCGGCGGCGCCGGGTGATATCGCGTGGTCCACCCAGGCGGCGGCGCCGGGTGACATCGCGTGGTCCATCCAGGCATCGGCACCGGCCGGCGGTGACATCGCATGGCTCACCCGGACCGCTGTGCCGGGCGATATCGCATGGAGCGTCGACGGGGCAGTCGAGCCCGGCGACATCGCCTGGTCCGAACCAACACATCAGAGCGCATGACCATCCCGCCGGACGACCGGACCTTCCGGCGGGAAATGGCCACGGCCTACCGATCAGGCTGGCATTTCATCGATCTCGTCACTGCCATCCCCCGCTGTGGCGACTCGCTGATGGTCACTCTGTTCGGCGACCCCATCGTTGTCGCACGTGAAGAAGACGACGAAGTACGTGCCTACCGGTGCCTCCGCAAACCGCGTGGAGCCCCGCAGCCCGTTCGCTGCGCGATTCGGTACGACATGATTTTCGTCAACCTCGACCGGCGGGACCACCAGCTGTTCGAGCCAGAGACTATTTCCGCCACCCCCCGCAGTGCCTGAGCGATCCCCCGTCGTTACATGTCGCTCGGCACTCCCCCACACAACGGCGCCATCGTGACCTGAACACGATGGCGCCGTTGTGCTGCCCGGGGTCCTGCGCCGCCCGGGGTTCCGGCGGTTCCCCTCACGTCCTGCCGAGCGCCCGGTCCAGGGCGATCTCGATGACGATGCGGTCCGGCTTGGGCGCCGGCGTGCGCTTGTAGCGTTCCGCGTAGCGGCGTACCGCGTCGGCGACCACGTCCGCCTCCGAGCGCACCGTCGCCCGGCCCTCCAGCGTCGCCCAGCGGCGCCTGTCGACCTGGCAGACCGCGACTCTGGCGCCGTCCGGGCCCGCGGCCAGGATGTTGGCGACCTTGTTGCTGTTCTTGTCGGCGATGATCCGGGCGAGCCCCGCGTCGGGGTCGTACGTCACGCCCACCGGCACCACGTGCGGTGTGCCGTCGGGGCGGGGAGTGGTCAGGGTGCACAGATGGTGCTCGCGCCAGAACGCGAGGTACTCGGGATCGGGGTTCGTCACGTCTACTGCCATGGGGGCAGCGTAGGCAGCGCGCCGGCCCCTGCGGTGGCGAGGGTCCGGTCGGGCCGGTTGGCTCGGGGCGGAAGCGGGCCGCGGAGGACCGAGAACCGAAGGCACGGGGCCCGGGGCGGGGCAGGGGCAGCCGGGAACAGGGGGCGGGACGGGTGTGAAGTGAGGTTGAGTGGAATAGACTCAACTTTGTGCACGTTGACCTAGTCAGTGTTGTGGAGAGACCGGTCATCGCAAGGAGGAGAGAGCGCACGTGGACGCCGAGCTGACCAACAAGAGCCGTGACGCCATCAACGCGGCCACCAACAGGGCCGTGAAGGACGGGCACCCCGACCTGACCCCCGGGCATCTGCTCCTCGCGCTGCTTGAGGGTGAAGGACGACAAGTGAGCGCGAACATCGTCGACCTGCTCGCCGCCGTCGAGGCCGACCAGATCGCCGTACGCACCGAGACGGAGCGGCTCCTGGGCGCGCAGCCCAGCGTCACCGGGTCGACGGTCGCCCCGCCGCAGCCCAACCGCGAGCTGCTCGCCGTGATCGCGGACGCCGCGCAGCGCGCGAAGGAGCTCGGCGACGACTACATCTCCACCGAGCACCTGCTGATCGGGATCGCCGCCGAGGGCGGCCGCGCCGGTGAGATCCTGAGTGCTCAGGGGGCCAGTGCGAAGAGGCTGCTGGACGCGTTCGAGAAGAGCAGGGGAGGGCGCCGGGTGACCACACCCGACCCGGAGGGTCAGTACAAGGCCCTGGAGAAGTTCGGTACGGACTTCACGGCCGCCGCGCGCGAGGGCAAGCTCGACCCGGTCATCGGACGTGACCAGGAGATCCGGCGTGTCGTCCAGGTCCTGTCCCGGCGCACGAAGAACAACCCTGTACTCATCGGCGAGCCCGGCGTCGGCAAGACCGCCGTCGTCGAGGGGCTCGCCCAGCGCATCGTCAAGGGTGACGTCCCCGAGTCCCTGCGGAACAAGCGGCTCGTCTCGCTCGACCTCGGCGCGATGGTCGCGGGCGCGAAGTACCGCGGTGAGTTCGAGGAACGGCTGAAGGCCGTCCTTTCCGAGATCAAGGAGAGCGACGGGCAGATCATCACCTTCATCGACGAGCTGCACACCGTCGTCGGCGCGGGCGCCGGTGGCGACTCCGCCATGGACGCGGGCAACATGCTCAAGCCGATGCTGGCCCGCGGTGAGCTCCGCATGGTCGGCGCGACGACGCTCGACGAGTACCGCGAGCGGATCGAGAAGGATCCCGCCCTGGAACGCCGCTTCCAGCAGGTGCTGGTGGCGGAGCCGAGCGTCGAGGACACCATCGCGATCCTGCGCGGCCTCAAGGGCCGTTACGAGGCCCACCACAAGGTCTCCATCGCGGACTCCGCGCTGGTGGCCGCCGCGACCCTGTCCGACCGCTACATCACCTCCCGCTTCCTCCCCGACAAGGCCATCGACCTGGTCGACGAGTCGGCGTCCCGGCTGCGCATGGAGATCGACTCCTCGCCCGTCGAGATCGACGAACTCCAGCGCGCCGTCGACCGTCTCCACATGGAGGAGCTGGCCCTCAAGAACGAGACCGACCCCGGCTCCAGGCAGCGCCTGGAGAAGCTCCGCCGCGATCTCGCCGACAAGGAGGAGGAGCTGCGCGGCCTCAATGCCCGCTGGGAGAAGGAGAAGCAGGGCCTCAACCGCGTCGGTGAACTGAAGGAACGCCTCGACGAACTGCACGGCCAGGCCGAACGCGCCCAGCGCGACGGCGACTTCGACACCGCCTCCAAGTTGCTGTACGGGGAGATCCCCGGCCTGGAGCGGGAGCTTGCGGAGGCGTCCGAGGCCGAGCAGGAGGCCGCGAAGGACACCATGGTCAAGGACGAGGTGGGCCCGGACGACATCGCCGACGTCGTCGGCTCCTGGACCGGCATCCCGGCCGGACGCCTGCTGGAGGGCGAGACCCAGAAGCTGCTGCGCATGGAGGAGGAGATCGGCAAGCGCCTCATCGGGCAGACCCAGGCCGTGCAGGCGGTGTCGGACGCGGTACGCCGTACCCGCGCCGGAATCGCCGACCCCGACCGGCCCACCGGCTCGTTCCTCTTCCTCGGTCCGACCGGGGTGGGCAAGACGGAGCTCGCCAAGGCGCTCGCCGACTTCCTGTTCGACGACGAGCGGGCCATGGTCCGCATCGACATGAGCGAGTACGGCGAGAAGCACAGCGTGGCGCGTCTCGTCGGCGCCCCGCCCGGCTACGTCGGCTACGAGGAGGGCGGCCAGCTCACGGAGGCGGTCCGCCGTCGCCCGTACAGCGTCGTCCTGCTGGACGAGGTCGAGAAGGCCCACCCCGAGGTCTTCGACATCCTGCTCCAGGTCCTCGACGACGGCCGGCTCACCGACGGACAGGGCCGGACGGTGGACTTCCGCAACACCATCCTGATCCTGACCTCCAACCTCGGCAGCCAGTTCCTGATGGACCCGCTGACCGAGCCCGAGGTGAAGAAGGAACAGGTCCTGGAGGTCGTACGGGCCTCGTTCAAGCCGGAGTTCCTCAACCGGCTCGACGACCTGGTGGTCTTCTCCGCCCTGTCCGGCGACGAGCTCTCGCACATCGCGAAGCTCCAGATCGACCGGCTCGCGGGGCGTCTGGCCGAGCGCAGGCTCACCCTGGACGTCACGCCGGAGGCCCTGGCCTGGCTGGCCGAGGAGGGCAACGACCCGGCCTACGGAGCACGGCCGCTGCGCCGCCTCATCCAGACGGCGATCGGCGACCGGCTCGCGAAGGAGATCCTCGCGGGCGAGGTCAAGGACGGGGACACCGTCCGGGTGGACCGGGTCGGGGACGGCCTGCTCGTCGGCCCCGCGACCTCGGGGAAGACCTTGTAGGCCCCGTAGACGGCGCACGACCTGTTCGACGTCCTTGTCCCCAGCCGGAAGACCGCGCGTCCCGGCTGGGGACTCGTCGTCTGCGCCGCAGTGCAATCGACGAAGAATTGCGGTGATTTCGGGAGAACGGAGAATCGGTCGCCGTCATCGGTGATCCATCGTTCAACATCGATATTGAGCCAAACGTTTCGCTCCGTGTCCAGGGTGGGATCGCGTTACCCGGCTCCGCCCCGCGCTGGACCGCCCGCCCCTGACAAGGGACACCTGCTCGGGCACCCGCGACGCCCGCCCGGGGGCATGCGAACAATCAGGACACCTCGGGTTGCCCATCATGACCTGCTCACAAGGAGGATTAGAGGCCGAATTCGGCAGCCGGTAGCGTGCCCGCATGAACGAGCAGATAGGCGATGAGATAAATCCGGGGACTGAAAAGCCCCGATCTGGCAATCTCTTTCACCTTGGCGAATTCCGTACCCTTTGGGCCGCTTATGCTCAGTCGATCCTGGGTGATCAGTTGGCACGCGTGGCCCTGTCGTTGCTGGTGTTCGAACGCACCGACTCGCCCGGATGGACCGCGGCGACGTATGCGCTGACCACCTTGCCCGCTCTGCTGTCCGGGGTGCTCCTGTCCGGTCTGGCGGACCGTTTCCCCCGGCGGACGGTCATGATCGGATGCGACCTGGTGCGGACGGTTCTGGTCGGGCTGATGGCCCTGCCCTGGATGCCGTTGCCGCTGCTGGCCGGGCTGCTGGTGCTGGCGCAGCTGGCCGAGGCGCCCTTCGGTGCTGCGCAGGGCGCACTGCTGCCGACCGTGCTCGGAGAGCAGAGATACGAGCGGGGCCAGCGAGTCATGCTGATCACTCACCAGGCCGGACAGCTGGTCGGTTTCGCCGGTGGGGGTGTGCTGGTCGCTTGGCTGGGCAGTCACGTCTCCCTGGGTGTGAACGCGGTGACCTTCCTTCTCTCGGCGACCCTGGTCAGGTTCGGCGTAAAGGCCCGTCCCGCGGCGGGTGCCGACGCGCGGAAGACGCGGCTCGGCGCTCAGGTCGGGAGTGCGGCCGCACTGATCTGGTCGGATCGCAGGCTGCGGTCGCTGGTCGCGCTGGGGTGGCTCGCGGGGTTCGTCGTCCTGCCGGAGGGGCTGGCCGCCCCCTTCGCGGACGAGGCCGGCGGGGACGCCGCCTCGGTGGGACTCCTGCTCGCCGCGCATCCGGCGGGAATGGTGCTGGGTGCAGCCCTTCTGGGGCGGGCTCAGGTCGGGGACGAGTGGCGGCGCCGCCTGCTCGGGCCGTTGGCGGTCGGCGCGAATCTGCCGCTGCTCATCTACTGGCTCGGTCCCGGCATAGGTGGGGCCGTGCTCGTGTTGATGGCGTCGGGGGTGTGCTCCGCCTATCAGATAACCGCCGGAGCCACTTTCGTACTCCTGACCCCGGCCGACCAGCGTGGCCAGGCGCTGGGGCTCGCCAGGTCGGGGCTGATCGCCATGCAGGGGATCGGCGTCGCCACGGGTGGCCTGGCAGCGGAGCTGTCCGGGTCGTCGGCGGACACCATCGGTGCGTCCGGACTCCTCGGAGTGTTGTGTGCGATCCCCGTCGCCGTTGCCTGGTCGCGGGCGCGGGAAGCCGATGCGGGGACGATTCCCCGGAGGGCGTAGAACTACTGGCCGTCAAACGCGGCTAGGGTCGACGGAAGGAAACCACGTGCGATCCACAGGAGTACCCAGCGATGTCTATCGATCCTTCCTCGATTCCTAACTTCGGGGGCCAGCCCGAACCGCAGGCGGCAGGACCCGAGGGCCCCGTTGTCCCGGACCAGGACCTCGTCAAGCAGCTCCTGGAACAGATGGAGCTGAAGTACGTCGTCGACGACGAGGGCGACCTCGCGGCGCCGTGGGAGGACTTCCGCACGTACTTCATGTTCCGCGGCGAGGACGAGCAGCAGGTCTTCTCGGTCCGTACGTTCTACGACCGCCCGCACGCCGCGGACCAGCGTCCGGTCCTCCTCGACGCCATCGACGACTGGAACCGCCGCACCCTGTGGCCCAAGGTCTACACGCACACCCACGAGCCCGAGGAGGGCTCCGAGGAGACCGAGGCCTCGGTCCGTCTGATCGGTGAGGCGCAGATGCTCATCGGCACGGGCGTCAGCCTGGAGCACTTCGTCTCGTCGACGGTCAGCTGGGTGCGCGCCTCGATCGAGTTCGACAAGTGGCTGCAGGAGCGTCTCGGCCTGACGCCGGCCGAGGAGAAGACGGACGGCACGGAGCAGGCCGCTCCGGACGCCTGAGTCCCGCACGGCAGTGACAGCCCGGCCCGGGGCGGCGGTCTCCATGACCGCCGCCCCGGGCCGGTTCTTTTCACGACGGGGCGGCCTTTGGGCTACAGCCGCTTGAGCCGGGACACCGCCTCGGCCGGCACTGCCGAGGGGCCGGGCCGGTGTACCAGTGCAACCGCCGTGGCCGCACCTCCCCGTGTCGCGCTGCTGCCCGGTTCGGTGAGGGGCCGTCACCCCGGTTACGGTGGTGCGCTGTTGCGGGCCATGGGGGACCGGTCGCAGGCCTGATCAGGGCGTTGGACCGCCACTTTCGTCACCGTTCAGCAACAGGCATGAACCGCCCCGCCGGGCGCCCCGTACAGCCCGGTGTGCGCGGCTCAGCGACCGCGGCGACCCGAGACGAGAGAAGGAACCGACATGGCCGGCGGCAACATCAAGATCAGCCCGGAAGAGATGCGGGAGGCGTCGACCTGGCTGCAGCACCAGAAGGAACTGATGCAGCAGAGCCTCCACGAGGCCAACACCAAGATGGACGAGATGGTCGAGGCGGCCTACTCGACGCCGGGCTCCGAGACCAAGTTCCGTCCGTTCTGGGAGGAGTACAAGAACGGCACCGAAAAGGCGATCGAGGGCCTGCAGGGCGTCAGCGAGTTCATCAAGCAGGTCGCCGACGCGTTCGTCGACACCGACGACCAGACGTCCGGCTCCATCGGCTGACGTGCCCTCGTGCCCGGTCCCGCCCTTCTGCGGCGGGACCGGGCGGCGGCGGCCGGAGAGAGGAGGAACCGATGACCCGCATCGACGTCCCCCTTGAGGACCTGAACGAGACGGTCAAGTCACTTGAGGACATCGGGCAGCGGATCAACAACACCGCGCGGCTCAGCGATGTCGGATCGAAGAGCGATGTGGGCGATTCGAGGCTCGCCGACTCCCTCGCCGACTTCGACGACGCATGGGGCAAGGGCCACGAGAAGGTGCAGGACAACGTGAAGGTCTTCTCCGAGAACACGAAGAAGATCTCCGATGCCTTCACGCAGACGGACGACGAGACCGTCAAGACGCTGGACGACTCCAAGAAGACCTGACGAAAGCCTGCTGGCAGAAGGGACATGCGTCATGACGCATCCGGTCACGGACCGGGCCACGGGGGCGCCCGCGCACTACAAGCTGCGCTACCCCGGCTCCTGGTGGTATCTGGACCTCGACCCGAGCACCCGGGACGCGTCCATCCGCCGCCGTATCGAGCACCAGGCGAAGGGGGTTCCGCAGCTCTCCCGCGAGCGGCTCGACGGCCTGATCCGCGACACCCGCCGGACCGCCCGCGAGGCCTACGCCCGGGGGGCGCTCCAGGCGGCGGGGATGGTCAGGTTCCCCGGCGGGGACGCGATGCTCAGCGCCACGTCCGTCGTGCTGCGGATGCCCGTGCCGGAGGACCAGTCGGCGGATCTGGCCGAGGTGCTGTTCGGGGCGAGCATGCAGGCCGGGGCCCCGCAGAGCAGCGGGTACCCGCCGCGCGAGGTGGATCTGCTGGAGCTTCCGGGCGTCGGACCGGTCGGGCGGATCGCCTCGATCGAGGACATCGACTACAGGGGAACGCCGATCCGTACGGCGCTGCTGCACACGCTGTTCCCGATCCCGAACCGCCGGGAATACCTGCTGGTCTCCAGCTCCACACCCAATGTGGACCTCAAGGACCAGTTCTTCGAGGTGTTCGACGCCATCGCGGGGACGCTGCGCTTCGTGGAAGTCGAGAGCAAGGGCACGGCTGTGCCGGCCGCACAGAGCCCACAGGGCACGGACGAGAACGGAAAGTGAGGGCGCGGCAATGGCGCGGCCAGCGGTGTCCGACTGGGAGACGGTCTTCGGGTTCTCGGACGACCCGACGCCCGGCAATGCGGAGATGCTCGCGAAGCTCGCGGGCCAGTACCGGTCCGTCGCCGACGACGCGGACCAGGCGCTCCCCATCGTCAGGCGCCTGAAGAACAGCCAGCTCGGCGAGGGCAAGGCCATGGACAAACTCCGGAACAAGCTCGGGGACCTGGCCGATCAGGTGGAGAAGCTGCACAGTTCGTACGACAAGGCGGCCCGCGCGCTGGACACGTACTCCGACCAGCTGGGGGACCATCAGCGCAAGGCCGACAACGCCCTGGTCGAAGGGCGGGACGCCAAGGAGCGGCTGCAGCGGGCCACCGATGCCGCTTCCGCGGCGGGGTCCGTGATCAGCGGTCTGGACGCGGCGGACCCGCCCCCGCCGGACGACGAGGCGGCCCGGCGCAGTGCGCGGCAGGCCATGGAGAATGCCCGGCACGACCAGTCCGTGGCACAGGGGGATGTCGACACCGCCCAGCGGGATCTCGACGCCGCTCGCATGCTCGCCGAGGACGCGCGGGAGTTGCGCGAGACGGACGCCTCGACGGCGGCCCGCGCCCTGGACGACGCGACGAGCGAGGCGGTCCCGGGCAAGAGCCTGTGGGAGAAGATCAAGGACATCTTCAAGAAGGTGCTCGGCTTCATCAGCGCCGCCCTGGGCATCATCGCCATGCTCATCCCCGGATTGCAGGGCCTGGGGCTCATCCTGACGATCGCCAGTCTGGTCACCGCTGCCATCCCCTTCATCATGAATATCGTCGACAGTATTCAGTCGGGCGAGTGGGATGTGCTCGACATGGTCCTCAGCGGCCTGGGGCTGGTGCTCGGCGGTGTCGGCCTGATCAAGATCGCCAATCTGGGCGGGATCGCGAACACCCTCAAGACCGTCACGAGCGATCTCAAGGCGATCCAGATCAACATCAAGAGCGTGATCCCCACCATCAAGGGGTTCACCGGGTTCAAGAACCCGGGCGACCTGGTCGCGAACCTGCTGAAGAACATCCCCGGTGGTGTGCTGAAGACACCGGACATCCTGAAGCAGTTGCCGGGCCTCACCAACATCTGGACGAAGACGGCGGGGTGGATCGACCAGAGCTCGAACCTCATCGGAGTGGCCGGCTTCGGCTGGGCGATCAACGGTGCCGTCCCCCACGGGACGCAGGGCACGATCGTGCACGACCCCAGTTATGTGGAGGGATCGACCTGATCCGGGCCGCGTCCCGTCATGCGTGAGGGCTCCCGCCCCGGCCGTTGCCGGGGCGGGAGCCCTCTGCCGTGGGACCTCAGAGCCGGTGTGGGAACCCCCGCACAGGCGCTCAGCCCCCGGCCGGCGGAAGCACCGTCTCCGGGACCTGGACGGTGCGCAGCACGCCGTCGCCCAGGTGCAGGATCGCCCGCCCCGGGCGGGTCGCGCCCAGTCGGCTGCGGGGCACCTTGACGCCGATCAGTTCGCCGTCGCTCATGTTCTGCGGCTTCAGCAGCAGACCGCACCGGTTGCGGCGGGCCTCGGTGTGCCAGCCGGAGAAGCCGGAGGAGAGCCGGTCGGTCTGCCCGGAGATCACCAGGCCCCGGCCGTTCTCGGCACCGGACTTGGCGATCTGGGTGAGGACGGGCTCGGCCTTCGTCTTCAGCAGCAGGTCGGCGTCGTCCAGGATCACCACGGCCCCCTGCGGCGAGGACGCCAGCGCCTCCTCCAGCGCGGTGGGGTCGATGTCGGACTCGTCGAAGACCGCGAGGACCCCGGCCCGTCCGGCGAGTTGGCGCAACGGCGACCTGGCGGGCGCGCCGACGACGACGGGCGTCCCGTTCGACAGCAGCGACTGAGCCAGCGTCGCCAGGACGGTGCTGCGGCCGGAGCGGGCAGGTCCGGCCACGAGGAAGGTCGGCGTGATGGCGAAGTCCGGGCCGAAAGCGCTGAGTTCGTCGCCGCCGACACCGGACAGGGCCCACCGCGCGGACGGCAGCGGCTGCGGCGCGTACCGGGCCGCCTCCTCCCAGGTGAGCCGGTCCGGCAGGGTGTCGACGCGGAACGGCCGGGTGGAGTCCGGCAGCTGGGCCGCCCGCTCGCGGCAGTACTCGGCGATCTGCTGGAGCGCCGCGGCCTGCGCCTGGCCCTCCGGGTTGTTCGTGAGGAGCGCGATCTGCACCTCCGCCTTGTCGGCGGCACGGAACGCGCGGCCCGGCGGGATCTCGTCGGGCACGTTGCGCTGGGTGATGCCGATCATCCCGTACTCGGACTTCTCGTTCAGCTTCAGCACGAGCTTGTCCTCGGTGGAGCCGTTGACCCGGCTGGAGAACAGCGCCCGGTCACCGGTCATCACCAGGTGGATGCCGACGCTCGCGCCGTCCCGGAGCAGGTTCAGCACGGAGTTCAGCAGGTTCCCGGAGTCGTACTCGCCGAGCTGCTTGTCGAAGACCTCCCACCGGTCGATGAACAGCAGGATGTGCGGCGGCCGTTCGGCCTCCGGCAGGGCGCGGCGGAGCTCCGGGAGGTCGGCGCTGCCGCGGGCGGCGAGCATCTCCTGGCGCCGGCTCAGCTCCCCGGTCAGCCGGGCGAGCAGCCGGGCCACCCGGTCGGGCTGGGTGCGCTGGGTGATGGCCCCGCAGTGCGGCAGCCCCTCGATGGGCAGCAGCGCGCCGTTGCCGCAGTCGATGCCGTACATGTGCAGCCGGTCCGGGGAATGGGCGAAGGCCAGGGTGCCGGCGATGGTGCGCAGCGTCTGCGACCTGCCCTGCCGGGGCGAGCCGATGATGTGCAGGTGTCCGAGCGTCGCCGGGTCGATCACCAGGGGCAGCCGGGCCTGTTGTGCGGGCAGGTCCACCACGCCGTACGCGACGGGCGCGAGGTCGTAGTCCGAGGGCGGGGGCGCCGGCAGTTCGCCGGTGACCAGGACCTCGGGCAGCGGCGGGAGCCAGGGGCTGTGCTGCGCGGGGATGCCCATCTCCCGGTCCGCTTCGCGGATCGCCGCGACGAGCCCGGTGAGGTCGGTCTCCACCTCGGCGGGTGCGGCCGCGCCTCGGGGCCGCGCCGGGAGCGGCTCGCCGAGCCGTTCCCAGCCGACCGGCACCACCCAGGGGGCCGGCAGCGAGGTCGCCGCGGCACCGGGCCGACGGCCGCCGACCCGTCCGGACTGGAACGGCACGAGGGAGTTCTGGCCCAGACGCACATAGGCGCGACCGGGGGTGCCCTGCGAGATCCCGGCGGCCTCGGGGGAGTTGAGGACGTCCTGGCTCTCGCCGGCGTCCGTCACCCGGAGCGCGATGCGCAGGTTGGTGTTGGCGCGGATCTCCGAGGAGACGACGCCGCTGGGGCGCTGCGTCGCCAGGATCAGGTGGATGCCGAGGCTGCGGCCCCGCTGGGCGATGTTGACCAGACCCTTCACGAAGTCCGGCAGGTCGCGCACCATCGAGGCGAACTCGTCGATGACGATGAGCAGCCGGGGCATCGGCTCGCGGCCCGCCGGGTTGCGCTCCAGCAGCTCGACGTAGTCCTCGATGTCCTTGGCGCCGGCCGCGGCGAGGATGTGCTCGCGCCGGGTGAGTTCCGCCGTCAGCGACACCAGGGCCCGCTCGACGAGGTGGGCGTCGAGGTCGGTGACCATGCCGACGGTGTGCGGCAGGTCCACGCAGTCCTTGAACGCGGAGCCGCCCTTGTAGTCGACCAGGACGAACGTCATCGCGTCCGGACGGTTCGCCACCGCCAGCGAGGCGACCAGTGTCTGGAGGAGTTCGGACTTGCCGGAGCCGGTGGTGCCGGCGACCAGCCCGTGCGGGCCGTCGCGCCGCAGGTCCAGGTGGAACGGGCCGTCCAGGGAGACGCCGACGGCCGCCCGGGTCGAGCGGCCGCCGGCCGTCCAGCGCGCCCGGATGTCGGCGGCCCGCGGCGGGTCGAGCGCGAGGACGTCGAGCAGCCGCGCGGAGCCGGGAAGCACCGCGGCCTCCTCGTCGGCCCCGCCCGGGTCCCGCAGCGGGCCCATCGCGCGGGCCAGCGAACGGCACCAGTCCAGGGACACCGCGTCGGGCCGGATGCCCCCGACGGTGCCCCTCCCGGAGCGCCCCACCCGTACGGTTCCGCCGGGCTCCTCGGCGACGACGGCGTGGCACTCCTCGGGCAGCAGCCGCTCCTCGGAGT
This sequence comes from Streptomyces sp. Ncost-T10-10d, assembly GCF_900091955.1. Classification (GTDB taxonomy): domain Bacteria; phylum Actinomycetota; class Actinomycetes; order Streptomycetales; family Streptomycetaceae; genus Streptomyces. The sequence goes on along the minus strand of NZ_FMDF01000207.1, from coordinate 65,316 downwards.
CCAGGCAGACCGCGCGGACGCCGACGGCCGGTCCGTCGCGCAGGATCTGCGCCACACCGGGCAGCGAACGCAGCCTGCGGGCTCCGTCGAGGATGACGAGCACATCGGGCCCGGCGGGCCGGCTCCGCCGGTCCGCCCGTCCGGCGCGCTCGACGATCAGTGCGGTGAGTTCGGCGACCCGCCGGGCGCAGGTCTCCGTGCCGTAGCCGATGTTGGCCGGGGTGTCGCCGGACTTCTTGCGCACATGCGGCAGCCAGCGCAGCCAGGACCAGCCGTCCCGGCCCCGTTCACCGGTCGTCAGCAGATGGATCTGGAGGTCACGGGGGCTGTGCAGGACGGCGGCCTGGGCGACCGCCCAGCGCGCCACAGCGCGCGCGGCCGGGCCCTCGCCGGCGATGCCCAGGACGTCGTGCTCCCGCAACGGAACGGTCACCGGGACGTCGTACGCGGTCCGCGGGTCCTCGCGGCGGTGTTCGTCCTTCGTCGGGTCCTGGAGCACCACGTCGGACGCCACATCGGCAGTTCCGATGCGCAGTTCGAGGAAGTCGGCGTCGGAGGTACGGCGTTCCCACAGGCGGCGCCGGGGGCCGACGGCGGTCAGGACGACCTCGGCCGGGTCCGGGAAACCGCGGCGCCGGGCGGTGCGTTCGTCCGCCAGGGCCTTCGCCGCGTCGCCCTCGATGCGTGCCTTCTTCTCCTCGTAGGCGGCGACGCTGTCGGAGTGGGACTGGCGCCCGGTGCGCCGGCTCATCAGGTAGTTGCCGAGGATCGCGACCGGGGAGAGCAGCCCGAACAGCAGCATCGACATGCGGCCGAAGATCAGCGCCCCGGCCCCCGCCATCACCAGCGGGGCCGCCGCGGTGATCCACGGGAGCGGCCGGGGAGCGGGCGGGGCGGGCGGGGAGGGCAGGGTGAAGCGGGTGGCGGTCTCGGCCGGCCGCAGCCGCGGCGGCCGGTTGTAGTCCCAGCCGGTGCCGTCCTCCGAGGGCTGCACGGCCGCGTCCGGCTTCTGCGGGAGGGCGAGTTCGAGCAGGCTGTCTCCGACGAGGAGCTGTGCGCCGGCCGGCCAGGCGGTCGCCTCGGCGAGGTCCTCGCGGTCCAGTTGCAGGGTGCCGTCGCCCGGCGCGGAGGCGTCCGGCGTGATACGGCAGCGTCCTTGGGGGCCCACCGCCAGGACGGCGAACGGACGGTCCGGTACGGCGCGCAGCACCTGGGCGGACCCGTCGTGGGCCAGTCCGATCCGGTACTCGCCCATGTCGAGCCGGTGCACGGCGCCCGCGCCGGTCCCGCCGACCGCACGAACCTCCACCAGCCCGTGCGGTTCGGCCGACGCGGTGCCCGCCGGGCGGCCCAGGCCCACGATGGCCGCGTGGTGCAACGGCGCGTCCCGCAGCCGCATATCGGCGGGCAGCAGCCGGTCGCCGGCGTACAGGCCGAGGCCCTCCGGGGGCTGTTCGACGCCTCCCGCCCCGGCCAGCGCCTCCGCGACAGCGCGCACGGGCGTGTCGGGGTCGGCGTCGAGGTGGACGTCGAATGCGTCACCGCCCTCCTCGACCACGGTCAACATCAACGACACGAGAACGTCCTCCAGCCGGCGTGAATGGGGGGCCTCGGCAGCCGCACTCGGCGGCTCCCGTGCCACTGACGGGACCTACGGAGCGCGTCGGCGGATGGTTCACCCGGCGCACCGGTGAACCATCCGCCGACGGGCTCCGTAGTGGCCATGGGGTGCACGGCGCAGCAACTGTGCCGCCCACGTTCTCGACCGTCCCGGCTCCGCCGCCGGGGCGTCCCGACAAGGAGTCAGAAGATGATCTGGTACGTCCTGGCCGTGGTGCTGGGGCTGGCGCTGATCGGGGCGGTGGCCGCGCTGATCGTCACCGAGCGACGTCGGCCCCGTCGGCCCCGCCCGCCGAAGCCCGTCGCCGCCTCGGCGGCCGTCGTGGGCCGGGAGTCGCTGGACGTGGTCAACGCGGGCCTGCGCCGGCTGACGGGCGAGTGCCTGCGCTCCGGCCGGTCGCTGCCCGACCTGTACGCCGTCGTCTACTCCGAGGAGCGGCTCGCACTGCTGCTGGCCGGGGCAGAGGAGACGGCCCCTGCGCCCTGGACCGTCGAGGCGGACGGCGAACGCTGGACGATCTCGCCCGACGATCTGCACCGCCCCGGCCCGGAGGGCGAACCGGCCCTGCCGTACGCGCTGACGGTGACGGTGGGCGTGGATGGACCCGACCGCGTGCTGGTCGACCTCTCCCGGGCTTCGGGGCCCGTCTCGGTGACGGGTCCGGACAAGGAGGTGCGCAGCCTGGTGCGGGCCGTCGTCACCGAGGCGCTCGCCGGCCCGGTGGGGGCGCTCGCCGAGGTCACCCTGGTGGGATCCCTGGCCGACGGCCGACTCCTTTCCGGCGACGAGCCGCGGACCTCGCGTCTGCACAGCGCGGCCAGCCTGGAGGAGGCGTTCGCCACGGTGGCAGCGTCGGCGGGTACGGGAGCGCCGGAGCCCGGCTCGCCCGATGTCACCCAGATCTTCCGGCTGATCGAGGGCAGCAGCCGGATCGCCGTCCAGGGCGAGGCGCCGCATCTGTTCGTCGTGGAAGCCTCGCAGCTCCCGCGGCGGGAGGGGGCACTGGCCGGTCTGCGGCGCGGGGACGCGCTGCTGGTGGTCGGCGAGGCACCCACGGGGTGGCGCTGGAGTGCCGGTGCGGGCGGATCACTCGACACCGGGCCGCTCGGCCTGAAGATCAACCGGCACGCGGGACGTCTGGCATAAGTGTCATCCGGCCTCGCGATCCAGGCCGCCCGCGTACAGCCCGCGGCTGTTCAGCGCCTCGCGCAGGGCGCGGGTGGCGTAGTACGTCCGCGACTTGACCGTGCCCGGCGGCACGCCGAGGACCTCGGCCGTCTGGTTGACGCTGCGTCCCAGGTAGTGCACGTGCAGCAGGACCTCACGCTGTGCCGGCCGCAGGTCCCGCAACGCGTCGATGAGTACCTCGGAGGTGAGCAGGTGGTCCACGCCGTCGGAGATCGGCAGGTGGGCGAGTTCGGGGTCACCGGTCTCCAGTGGTCTGGCCTGGCGGGCCCGGTGGCCGTCGATGACGAGATTGCGCAGCACGGTGAACAGCCAGGGCCGCACCGAATCCGCGGTCGGGTCGAGTTCCCCGGCGTGCCGCCAGGCGCGTATCGCGACTTCCTGGAGGACGTCCTCGGCGCGGTGCCAGTCGCCTTCCAGCCGCCGTGCGGCGAACTGCAGCAAGGCGCTGCCGTGGAAGTGGTAGAGCGCTCTGAGGAACTCGTCGGGGCTGGGTTCCGTGGTGCGGGGGAAGGGTGTTCGGTCTTCGGTCGAAGCGCTGGCCGACAAGGGCCTTTTCCTCTCCGGTCGTCTGCGGGGAAGGCGGGTTCGGCCGGCTGCGGGACAACCGGCAGGCGCCGCCGCGAGCCGCCGTGCGCCCGTGCGGCGCCCGTCAGCCTGCGGCGGCGGTGAACTTGCCCCCGTCAACGCCGGTCAGCCCGGTTCGTGAGAGGAAAGCGAGGCCACCTCACGGGACGTCAACTCCCGGTTATAGAGATGCACGTCGGCGATGTCACCGTTCCAGTAGTCGGCCGCCTTCCCATCGAACTTGGCGCGTCCGATCACCACAGTGCCAGTGGGCTTCACGCCGTTGGAGGCCACCCTGGTTCCCGCGAGCCGACCGTCCACGTAGAGCTGCATCCGGTGGTCCTTCTGACTGTACGTGCCGGTCAGGTGGTACCAGCGGCCGGGCTGCGGCTTCTCGGGCGTCTCCGCGACCGTACGGTTACCGAAGAAACTGAATGCGAAGTTCCCGTCCTGGTCGGAGTGTTGGAGGAAGAACGTGCTGACCCCGTCGCCGTCCTGGGACACAGCGGTGCGCATGCCGGTCATGCCCTGCGGGGTGAGGCGCACCCGCGCGGCGACCGAGTAGTCCTTGCCCACGGTGTCGAGCCGGGTGTTGGAGTCCGCGTATCCGCTGGTGCCGTCCAGATGCAAGGCGCCGCCCTCGGGGCCGTCGGTCCACTGCGTGCCGCCGCTGACCATGGCGTCCTGCTCGCCGGCCTTCGCGGTGCCGGACCGGTGCAGGGGCCACCAGCCGAGGCCCTGCAGCGACTCGGCGTCGCCAACCGATTTCGGTGCGGGCGGGTTGGGTGCGGGCGGGTTGGGCGCGGCCGGTTTCGACGCGGATGGTTTCGACGCGGATGGTTTCGGCGTGGCCGGTTTCGACGCGGATGGTTTCGGCGTGGCCGGTTTCGGCGTGGATGGGCTCGACGCGGCCGGTTTCGCCTCGGTCTGTTCCTTCCCGGAGTCCTGGCCGCGCACCAGTTGGACGACGACGAAGGCCAGCGCGACGGTCAATGCGGTGATCGTGGTGATAAGCGCCCATCTGCGCGTCATGAATGTCCTCAGGAGGTGCGGCATAAATGTGTCACTGGTGATCACGAGTCGGATCCGGAAGTGGTTCGGTGTGCCGTTGAGTTGTGACAGGTCTGTGAGACAGCGGACCTGTTGGCCCCTGGATGTGCGCCCGTGCGCCGGGAGGTGCGGCGACGCCTTGTCCGGGGGCAGTGGAACATGGGGAGTTCTGAAGTTCCGGCGACGTGGGCGCATCGTCCGCCAACCGTTCTCGAGTGTTCACGACGCGATGGCCGACGTCCGCGTCCTTCCCCGGCCGGGAGCGCGGCCCGCAAGTCCTGGCCCGGTGAGGTGACCGTGCTGAACTCGTGTGCGGGCCGGATCAGTTACGTGCCGGTCCCGGACCTGACGGGCCGGACCTGGCGGCCGGCATGGCGCTTTCCGCCGACGGGGCCCGGCGGGTTCGTCCATGCTTTGTTGTTGCTGAGTGCGGTGTCCGTGTTGCTGGGTTGATCAGTTGGTCTTGGTGTATGTGAGCTTTTCGCCGGTTTCCGGCGTTTCCCGGCTCAGAGTGCCGTTCGGGAGCAAGGTCAGTGTGGTGGCTTTCCCTGCGGTGCAGGACGACATGGGTTCGCCGACGGTGACGGTGGAAGGCGCGATCTGGATGGGTCCGTTCGGGGTCGGTTCCGAGGCCAGGCCCGCTTCGAAGACGCAGTGGTAGGAGGCGCCGTTGTCGAGCGGGCCGTCCGCGGTGAGAGTGAGGACGGACTGGCCCACCGTGCCCTGCTTGATGACGAGTTCCCGGGTGGAGTGGCCCGAAGGGTTGTCGACGGAGCCCGACCAGGTGCCGAGGTAGCCGGCCGGGACGGGGCCGTCGCTGTTCTTCTTCTCGTCGGTCGGGCTCGACGCGGCCGGTTTCGCCTTGCCCGGATTCGCCTCGGTCTGTTCCTTCCCGGAGTCCTGGCCGCGCACCAGTTGGACGACGACGAAGGCCAGCGCGACGGTCAATGCGGCGATCGTGGTGATGAGCAGCCATCTGCGCGTCATGAATGTCCCCAGGAGGTGCGGCATAAGTGTGTCACTGGTGACCACGCGTCGGATCCGGAAGTGGTTCTGTGTACACGTAAGTTGTGACAGGCCTGTGAGACACGGATCTGTCCGCCCCTGGATGCGCTCCCGTGCGTCGGGAGATGCGGCGATGCCTCCGGGGCAGTGGAATGCGGTGAGTTGTGACGTTCCGGCGGCATGAGCGCATTGCCGCGTGGGTTCAGGACGCCAGGCGCCGCAGGCGGCCGACCGCCTCCTGAAGAACGTCGTCGCGCTTGCAGAAGGTGAAGCGGACCTGGCTGCGGCCCGCGTCGGGGGTGTCGTAGAAGACGGAATTGGGGACGGCGACGACGCCGCAGCGTTCGGGGAGGGCGCGGCAGAAGGCGTAGGCGTCCCTCTCGCCGAAGGGGGAGATGTCCGTGGTGATGAAGTACGTGCCCTGGGGTTCATAGACCTCGAACCCGGCCGCGCGCAGCCCGTCGCCGAGCAGCTCGCGCTTGCGTCGCAGGTCGGCGCGGAAGCCGTCGAAGTATGTGTCCGGCAGGCGCAGCGCTTCGGCGATCGCGTACTGGAAGGGGCCCGCGCTGACATAGGTCAGGTATTGCTTGGCCGTCCGGACGGCGGCGACGAGCGGGGCGTCCGCCGTGACCCAGCCGACCTTCCACCCGGTGTACGAGAACGTCTTGCCGGCGGACGAGATGGAGACGGTGCGCTCCCGCATGCCGGGCAGGGCCGCGATGGGGCGGTGCGCGCCCTCGTAGACCAGGTGCTCGTACACCTCGTCGGTGACGACGAGCAGGTCGTGTTCGACGGCGAGTGCGGCGATGGCGCTCTGCTCTTCGGCGGTGAGGACCGTGCCGGTCGGGTTGTGAGGTGTGTTGAGGAGCAGGAGGCGGGTCCGCGGCGTGATCCTGGACCGCAGTTCGTCCAGGTCCGGGCGGAAGGACGGGGCGCGCAGGGTCAGGGGTACTCGCTTCGCTCCGGCCATCGCGATGCAGGCGGCGTAGGAGTCGTAGAAGGGCTCGAAGGCGATCACCTCGTCGCCGGGCTCCAACAACGCGAGCATGGTCGCGGCGATCGCTTCCGTCGCCCCTGCGGTGACCAGGACGTCCGTGTCGGGGTCGAAGGGGAGGTCGTAGAAGCGCCGCTGGTGGTCGGCGACGGCGGATCGCAGTTCGGGGATGCCCGGGCCGGGCGGGTACTGGTTGCCCTTCCCGTTCCGCAGGGCCCGTACGGCGGCCTCGCGGATCTCTTCGGGGCCGTCGGTGTCGGGGAAGCCCTGGCCGAGGTTGATGGAGCCGGTCCGTACGGCAAGCGCCGACATCTCCGCGAAGATCGTCGTGCCGAACTCGGCGAGGCGGGGGTTGAGCAGCGGTCGTCCCTGGGTCATGGCCGCCATCCTGCGCGGAAGCTCTGGAGTTGCTCAAGTCTGCTTTGGCCGAACGGGGCCGGGGGCATCCCCCAGTCACGCGGGAAACGCATGGAAGCGGGGGGATCTCGCTTCGGGGGAACGGAAGGACATGAGGTCGTGAGGACTTTTGTCGGAGTGGTGATCGCGGTGGCCGTGATCGGACTGATCGTCTCGCTCATATCGAGGGCCGGGAACAAGAAGAAGGCGCGCGGACGGAGTGCGCGCCGGGGTGCGAGCGGCGGCAGCGCCGCGGGTGGCAGCTGGTGGGCCGGCGGCGGTGACGGCGGCGGTGGCGGCGGCGGCGGTGGCTCGTCCTGCGGAAGCGTCGGCGGTGACTCGGGCGGCCATTCCGGAAGTCCCTCCGGCGGTGGCTCGGGCGGTCACTCCGGCGGCCATTCGTGCGGCGGCGGTCACTCCTCGTGCGGTGGCGGCTCCTCGTGCGGCGGCGGGGGCGGATGCGGCGGAGGCAGCTGACACGGGGCAGCTGATCCGTGACCGGGCAGGGACACACGCCCGGTGCCGGGCCCGCGCGGTTCCGGTGTCCCACAGGTGCCCGGCGGATGAACTCCCGCCGGGCACCTTTTTGTTGGGGCTTTCCGCGAGATGCCGGTGAACAGATGAACCGAGAGGCCCCCGAGGGGATGGAAACCGCGTCAAGTTGGGCAAAAACGCTGTGGATGCGGCTTACTTCGTGATTCCCTCGGTGGAGAGAACATCCAGCCCTCGGACCCGAGTTGGACCTGATCGGGCGCTTCCCACCTCCCACGTGCATCACGTCGGAGGCGTCCCCTGTCCATGTGTCCACGCTTGTTTGCGGAGCCGACTCATGCTCACGACCCTCCAGACGGCCTATTCCGACACCCGCGCTGCCGACCTGGCCTGGGCGCTGGGGCGCGAACCGCTCCCCGCCCTGGCCGTGCTCGACCTCGATCTCGCCGGTGCCCGACTCCAACTGCGCCTGCTCGGCGCCTCCCACCAGGTGCTCCTGGAGGAGGACCGGGGCACCTGCTCCGAAACCGTCGCGTGCATCCCGGGCAGCAGCACACCGCTGCCGCTCGGTGTCTCCAAGCGGCTCGGGGAGTGGGAGTACGAATTCGCGGCGCGCGTCGAGACGCTCTCGGCGGGCTCGTTCGCGGGGCGTGCGCAGGAGCTCCTCGCGCTCGTGACCGACCACCCCCACGGTCTCGCCGGGACGTTCCCCGGCAGCCCGCACGCCTTCACCGCCATGCTCGCCCAGCGGACCGAGGGCCAGGTGCGGTGGCGCACCTGGCATGCGTACCCGCAGGAGGGGCAGCTGGTGGTGACGCGCACGCGGGTGGGAGTGCGGATGCCGGCGGCAGCGCTCTGACGCGGCCCAACTCCGTTGTGGGCGCGCCACTTGCACCCTTGTGGGTGACAGGCAGCCACCCCGCCGTGACGTAGCGTTCGCATCATGATCGATCAGCAGGTGTCGCTGCGAGGGGGCGCGGCGCGTCTTCCCGTGCGGCCGAGGACCGGTCGGTGTCTCGTGCTGGCCGCTGTCTTCATCTGTGCTGCCTGCGGCCTGGTCTACGAGCTCGAACTGGTGGCGCTCGCCTCCTACTTGATCGGTGATTCCGTCACCCAGGCGTCCGTCGTGCTCTCCGTGATGGTGTTCGCGATGGGCGTCGGCTCGCTCCTCGCGAAACGTTTACGCAGCCGTGCAGCAGTCGGTTTCGGGCTGATCGAGGCGGCGCTCGCACTCGTCGGCGGCTCCTCGGCGCTCGTGCTGTACGCGTCGTTCGCCTGGATCGGGGAGTCGCGGTACGCCCTGGTCGGGTTCTCGCTCACGATCGGCGTCCTGATCGGGGCGGAGATCCCGCTGCTGATGACGCTGATCCAGCGCGTCGACCGGCAGGACGCGGGCGGGACCGTCGCGGATCTGTTCGCCGCCGACTACGTGGGTGCGCTGGTCGGCGGGCTCGCGTTCCCCTTTCTGCTGCTGCCGGTGCTGGGACAGCTCACCGGGGCGCTGTTCACCGGCGCGGTCAACGCGGCGGCGGGCGGGGCGCTGGTGCTGTGGGTGTTCCGGCGGGACCTCACCCCGCGCTCCCGGTGGCTGCTGATCCTCGTCAACGTGGCCGTGATCGCCGTACTCGCCACCGTCACCGCGCTGGTCGGTGACTTCGAGCGGGCGGCGCGGCATGCGGTGTACGGGGACGGGGTGCGGGTCGCGGTGCGGACCGGGGTCCAGGAGGTGGTGCTGACGGGGGCGGGCCGCAGCTCCCTGGACCTGTATCTGGACGGACGGCTGCGGGTCAGCGCGCGCGACGAGTACCGCTACCACGAGGCACTGGTGCACCCGGCGATGAACGGGCCACGCACCCGCGTCCTGATCCTGGGCGGTGGTGATGGCCTCGCCGCCCGGGAGGTGCTGCGCTACCCGGACGTACGCAGCGTCACCCTCGTCGAGCTCGATCCCGGCGTCACCCGGTTGGCCCGTACCGACCGTGCGCTCTCGGCGCTGAACGCCCACGCGTACCGCGATCCGCGGCTGACGGCCGTCAGCGCCGACGCCTTCAACTGGCTGCGGGCGGCGCACGGCGGTTACGACGTGGTGATCTCCGATCTGCCCGACCCCGGGATCTCCGCCGGCACGAAGCTCTACTCGGCGGAGTTCTACGGCCTGGTCGCCGAGGCCCTCGCATCGGGCGGCCGGCTGGTGGTGCACGCGGGGCCGCCGGTGACCCGGCCACGTACGTACTGGACGGTGGAGGCGTCGATGAGGGCGGCGGGCCTGCACACCCGCCCGTACCGGATCAGCGGCAGGCTCTCCGATTTCGCGGCGGGACCCGACAGGGCCACGCACCGGGCGCAGGCCGAGCAGGGCTGGGGCTTCGTCCTCGCCCGGCCGGTCAGGGCGCCGGTGCTCCGCCTCGCCCCGGGGGCGCCGAAGCTCCGGTCGCTGACGCGGGCCTCGCTGATCCGTGCGGGGCGGGAGGCGGAGAGCGGACGGCTGCGCGGGCTGCTGCCGTCGACGCTGGTGCATCCCCGGTACTGGGAGGACCGGTGAGCCGGACGCCGTACGCCGTGCGTCCGGCCGTTTTTGCGACGTGGAACCGCTGACGTGACGGCCGGGGCTGAGTAGGCTCGGTTTCCATGGAGCATGAGGTGTTCGTTCCGGTTCCGGTCCTGTCCCTTCGGCGGACGCTGGGCGATCCCGCCCGCGTCGCGCGCTGCGTACCGGGGCTCCAGCAGGACGCCGACGCGTCCGCGGGCCCGCTGTCCGGCCGGCTCAAGGTCCGGGTCGACGGCCACACGATCACGTACCGCGGTGCGCTGCGGCTCACTGTTTCCCCGCAGGACGGCCCGGACGGGGACGCCGGGATCCTGGTGGCGGGCGAGGGCGTCGAGGCCCGGGGGACCGGCTCGGCGAAGCTGGCTCTGACGATCAGCCTGACGCAGAAGGACGGCGGTACGGCGATCGGGTTCACGGGTACGGCGAGCGGTGACGGCCGCCTCCTGGAGCTGGACCCGGCGGCGGCGCTCTCGACGGCCCACCGGCTGCTGGACCGCTTTGTGCAGCAACTGGTGACGGAGACGCTGGCGGGCGAGGACCTCGGCCGGGCCGAGCGGTCCGTCGGGGAAGCCGTGGAACAGGCCATCGAGGAGGCGGCCGAGGAGGCCGACGCGACCGGCGCGGCCACCAATCGGAGTACTGCTCCGGAAGCCGCCGACGACACCGACGACACCGACGACACCGACGACACCGATGACACCGACGACATCGACGACGGCGCCACCATGGACGAGGCATCCTCCACCGAGAACCCGCCGGGCACGGGCTCCGTCTTCGACGCCCCTGTGCCCCCGCCGTCGCTCGACCCCGTGGCGGAGGTGGAGTTCACCGTCCCCGACGGCCCCCCGGTCGAGGCCGCGCACGCCAGGCGCACCATGATCGGCCGCAGCGCCGAGGAGGTCGACCACGCGCCGCCGCGCGGCAGGTACGCCCCCGTACCGTCACCCGATTCGACCACCGCGGGCGCCACACTCCGCTGGGTCGCTCCCGCCGCCGCACTCGCGCTCGCCTCCGCCGTCGTGGTGAGCAGGGCGCTGAGGCGGCGGAGGTAGGAGCAGCGCCAGTAATGTCGGTCGGGTGAGTAGCAGCGAGAAGGACGTCCGGCTGTCCGTCGGCGATGCAGAGTTGACCGTGAACCCCGCCAACGGCTGTCGCATCAGCAGTCTGCGGATCGGTGGCACCGAGGTGCTGCGGCAGGGGGAGCGGTACGGCTGCTTCCCGATGGTGCCGTGGTGCGGGCGCACCGAGAACGGGCTCTTCCACAACGGCGACGTCCCGCACCGGTTGCCGCTGAACTCCCCGCCGCACGCCATCCACGGAACCGGCAGGGACACCGCCTGGCGCATCGCCCGGGTGGGCGAGCAGGAGGCCGCGTTCTACTACGACCTTGCCGACCCCTGGCCGTATCCGGGCCGGGTGACCCAGACCTTCGAGTTGTCCGAGGACTCGCTCACGCTTGCGTTCGGCATCGAGACGTACGGGGATTCGTTCCCGGCGCAGGCCGGCTGGCATCCCTGGTTCCTGCGGGATCTCGGCGGCGGCAAGAACGTGGAGATCGCCTTCGACGCGGCCTGGCAGGAGGAACGTGGCGAGAACCATCTGCCGACCGGCCGCCGCATCCCGCCCCTGGCCGGCCCGTGGGACGACTGCTTCGGGATGCCGGACGGCGTCGACGTGACGCTCACCTGGCCGGAGCAGCTGCAACTGACCGTGAAGAGCCGGGCCGAGTGGGTCGTGATCTACGACGAGCAGGCCGAGGCGGTCTGTGTGGAGCCGCAGTCCGGTCCGCCGAACGGATTGAACACCGCGCCCCGGTATGTCACCCCGATCGAGCCGCTGGAGATCGCGACGACCTGGAACTGGCGCAGGCTCTGACCCGACAGCGGTGCGGGCTTCGACCAGGCACCCGTGCAGGGCCACGACCCGTTGTCGGCGCGGGCCCCGACACGGCAACGGCACGAGCCCCGACACAGGCGCCTTAAGCTCGTAGCCATGACTGACGTACGTGCTGAGCTGCTCCAGCAGATCAAGGACAAGGCCGTGGTGCACGGCAAGGTGACCCTTTCCTCGGGTCTTGAGGCCGACTGGTACATCGATCTGCGCCGCATCACGCTGGACGGCAAGGCCGCTCCGATGGTCGGTCAGGTCATGCTCGACATCACCGCCGAACTGGACTACGACTGCGTGGGCGGGCTGACGCTGGGCGCCGACCCGGTCGCCACCTCGATGCTGCACGCCTCCGCCGCGCGCGGGCAGGAGCTGGACGCGTTCGTCGTCCGCAAGGCGCAGAAGGCGCACGGGATGCAGCGCCGCATCGAGGGCACGGACGTGAAGGGCCGCCGCTGCCTGGTCGTCGAGGACACCTCGACGACCGGCGGTTCGCCGCTGACGGCCGTCGAGGCGGTGCGCGAGGCCGGTGGCGAGGTTGTCGCCGTCGCCACGATCGTGGAGCGGGGTGCGGCTCCGGCCATTGCCGAGGCCGGTCTCCCGTACGTCCACGCCTACACGGTGGCGGACCTCGACCTGGCCTGATCGCCCGGTTTGACCTGCGGTTTTCTTCGAGGGCGGACGGTTTCACGTGAAACCGTCCGCCCTTGTCGTGTGCCTTCCGCCGTCCGGTCCGGACGTTGAGGGACCAGGCCGGGTGGAGCCGGAGCGAGAGTCTGGGAAGATGGGGGCGACGATGACGTCGCCCCCAGGTCAGGGAACCCGCAACGCACACCCGCACATCCCAAGGAGCGGACAGATGCCCATCGCAACCCCCGAGGTCTACGCCGAGATGCTCGACCGGGCGAAGGCAGGCAAGTTCGCCTACCCGGCCATCAATGTGACGTCGACCCAGACCCTGCACGCTGCACTGCGCGGCTTCGCGGAGGCGGAGAGCGACGGCATCGTCCAGATCTCCACCGGTGGGGCGGAGTTCCTGGGCGGCCAGCACAACAAGGACATGGTCACGGGCGCCGTCGCCCTTGCCGAGTTCGCGCACATCGTCGCCGCCAAGTACGACGTCACGGTCGCGCTGCACACCGACCACTGCCCCAAGGACAAGCTGGACGGTTACGTACGCCCGCTGCTCGACATCTCCGCCGAGCGCGTCGCCAAGGGCCAGAACCCGCTGTTCCAGTCCCACATGTGGGACGGCTCGGCCGAAACCCTCGCCGAAAACCTGGCCATCGGCCAGGAGCTGCTCGCCAAGGCCGCCGCCGCCAAGATCATTCTTGAGGTCGAGATCACCCCGACCGGTGGCGAGGAGGACGGCGTCACGCACGAGATCAACGACGAGCTGTACACGACCGTCGACGACGCGCTGCGCACCGCCGAGGCGCTCGGCCTGGGCGAGAAGGGCCGCTACCTGCTGGCCGCCTCCTTCGGCAACGTTCACGGCGTCTACAAGCCGGGCAACGTCGTCCTCCGTCCCGAGCTGCTGAAGGACCTCCAGGAGGGCGTCGCCGCCAAGTACGGCAAGGCCGCCGGTAGCCGCCCCTTCGACTTCGTCTTCCACGGCGGCTCCGGCTCCACCGAGCAGGAGATCGCCACCGCGCTGGAGAACGGCGTCGTGAAGATGAACCTCGACACCGACACCCAGTACGCCTTCACCCGCCCGATCGTGGACCACGTGTTCCGCAACTACGACGGTGTGCTGAAGGTCGACGGCGAGGTCGGCAACAAGAAGGTCTACGACCCGCGCAGCTGGGGCAAGTCCGCCGAGGCGGGCATGGCCAAGCGCGTCACGGAGGCCTGCGCCAACCTGCGTTCCACCGGCACCAAGCTGAAGTAGCGGCCGGTACGAAGTGTGGCCGTGGGCCCGGTACCCCCTGGGGTGCCGGGCCCACGGCATGTCCGAGAGAAGAAGTGAGGGATCCCTGTGAGTTCCAGCGCCCGCTATGACTTCGACACCGTCGTCGACCGCCGGGGCACCTGGTGCGTCCAGTGGGACGGGGTCGCGGACCGGTTCGGGGTGGACGGACTGCTGCCGTTCACCATTTCCGACATGGACTTCGAGACCGCACCGGAGGTGCTGAGCGCGCTGCGGGCCCGTCTCGACCACGGGGTGTTCGGCTACACGACCTGGCAGCAGGACGACTTCCGCTCGGCGATAGCCCACTGGTACGCGACCCGGTACGGGACACGGATCGACACCGGGCAGCTGGTGTACGGGCCGTCCGTGCTCAGCCAGCTCTCGCAGCTGCTGCAGATGTGGACGGCCGAGGGCGAGGGCGTGGTCGTCCACACCCCGACGTACGACGGTTTCCGCAAGGCGATCACCGGGCTCGGGCGCGAGCTGCGGGGCGTGCCGGTGGGAGACACGGCCACGCTGGAACGCGAGCTCGCCCGCCCCGACAGCAAGGTCCTTCTCGTGTGCTCGCCCCACAACCCGACGGGCCGGGTATGGACGGAGGCCGAACTGAGTGAGATGTCGGCGCTCGCCGCACGGTACGGGGTCGCGGTGATCAGCGACGAGATCCACGCGGACTTCGTGCATGAGGGGCATGTGCATGTGCCATGGACGCGGGTCGGGGGCGACGGGCGCTGGGCGGTGATCTCCTCCGCGTCGAAGGCGTTCAACTTCCCCGCGCTGACCGGTTCGTACGGGCTGATCGGCGATCCGGCCGACCGGGCGGAGTTCCTGCGCCGGATGGAGACGGCGGAGGGGCTCGCCTCCCCGGCGGTGCTGTCACTGACCGCGCACATCGCCGCGTACCGGGAGGCCGGGGCGTGGCTGGACGAGGCCCGCGCCTATGTCGCCGGGAATCTGGCGCTGGTCGCGAAACGGCTGAACGAGGCGTTTCCGGAACTGGGATGGCAGCCGCCACAGGCCGGCTATCTGGCGTGGATCGATCTGCGCCCGGCGGGCGTCGGCGACGACGAGGCGTTGCAGCGGGCGCTGATCGAACGTGAGAAGGTCGCGGTGATGCCGGGGGCGGTGTACGGGGCCGAGGGCTTCGTACGGCTGAACGTCGGGTGTCCGCGGTCCAAGGCGGAGGCGGGCGTGGAGGCACTGATCCGGGCGGCGCGGGCGGTAGCGCTCTGATCCTCGGCCATCGGGCCGGACAGGTTCCGGACCTGGGCCGACAGGCCGAGGAGGTTTCGTAGGCGCAGGTCCGACGTTCATTCGGGCAGCGTGCCGGGACAGGCAGACGCTGCCCGACGCGGCACCAGGGACTCAGCCGCGCGGCTGCTCCGGTTGTGGGCTGATCACCCGCGGGCGACCACCTTGCGGATCTTCGCGGCGGAGCAGCGAGGGACGGCTGTCCCGACCCGTGGATCCGGACTGGCCTCGCGGGCGGGAAGCGGGGATGCTGCTCGCATGGGCGAGACACCCGCCGGTGAAATTCGTACCGCCTCCGCACTCGGACGCTGGGTCATCCTCACCACCGTCCTCGGCTCCAGCATGGCCCTGCTCGACTCCACCGTCATCAACGTCGCCCTGCCCCGCATCGGCAAGGACCTCGGCACCGATCTGGCCGCCCTCCAGTGGACCGTCAACGCCTACATGCTGACCCTCGCCGGGCTGATCCTCCTCGGTGGTGCCCTCGGCGACCGGTACGGCCGGCGGCGGGTCTTCGTCGTCGGAGTCGTCTGGTTCGCCGCCGCGTCCGTGATCTGCGGCATCGCGCCGAACGCCACCGTCCTGATCGCCGCCCGCGCTCTTCAGGGCATCGGCGGGGCGCTCCTCACCCCCGGTTCGCTGGCACTGATCCAGGCGAGCTTCCATCCGGACGACCGGGCCCGCGCGGTCGGACTGTGGTCGGGGCTCGGCGGGGTCGGCGCCGCCATCGGGCCGTTCGTCGGCGGCTGGCTCGTCGACGGGCCCGGCTGGCGATGGGTCTTCCTGCTCAACGTGCCGGTCGCCGCGGTCTGCCTGCCGGTGGCGCTGCGCCACGTACCGGAATCGCGTGACCCCGACGCACACGGGCGCTTCGACGTGCTGGGCGCCGTGCTCGGCGCGCTCGCCCTCGCCCTGGTGACCTATGCGCTGATCGAGGCGCCGGGACAGGGGGCGTCCGCGGTGGTGATCGGTGCGGCTGTCGGCGGGATCGTCCTCGGGGCGGTGTTCGTGCAGGTGGAGCGGCGGCGGGCGGACCCGATGCTGCCGCCCTCGGTGTTCGCGTCCCGGCAGTTCACCGTCGTCAACATCATCACGCTCTGTGTGTACGCGGCACTCGGCGGCTACTTCTTCCTCTCCGCGATCCAGCTCCAGGTCGTGGCCGGGTACTCGGCCCTCGGCGCCGGCACGGCCCTGCTGCCCACGACCGTGCTGATGCTGCTCTTCTCGGCCTCCTCGGGCGAACTGGGGCAGCGTATCGGGCCCCGCATTCCGCTCACCGTCGGCCCACTGGTCGCCGCCACCGGAATGCTCCTGATGCTGCGGGTCGGGCCGGGGTCGAACTCCGTCTCCGCCTACTTCGCCGATGTGCTTCCCGCGGTCGGTGTGCTCGGCGTCGGACTCGTCACCCTGGTGGCACCGCTCACCGCGACCGTCCTGGCCTCCGTGGACACCGCACGGGCCGGCCTCGCCAGCGGGATCAACAACGCTGCCGCTCGCGCCGCCGGGCTGATCGCGGTGGCCGCGCTGCCGCTGCTCGCCGGGATGGGCCCGGAGGCCTACCGGAACGCCGACGAGTTCGCCGCGACGTTCCGGCGGGCCATGCCGATGTGTGCCGGGGTGCTCGTGCTGGGCTCGCTGATCGCCTGGGCGACCGTACGCAAGGCCCCCGTCACGGCGGACGAGAAGGAGAAGGCGCGCCCCGAGTGCACGGTGCACTGCGGCGTCGTCGCCCCGCCCCTGGAACCCACGCACGAGGAGGCGGGGAAGCCGGGCGTGGACCGGCCCTCCCCGGGGCGCCCGGGTATTCCCGGCGTGAACTGACCCACCGCACGGCGCCCGGGTATTCCCGGCGTGAACTGACCCACCGCACGGCGCCCGGGTATTCCCGGCGTGAACTGACCCACCGCACGGCGCCCGAGTACCCCGGCGCGCATCTGCCAGGCACACTTGAACCCATGTCGATCCACGAGAACCTGCTCGGGGGGCCTCCCCCGACCCACCTGCCCGACGACCCGGAGCCGCGCGAGCTGCTCGCGAACGGCACGGCCCCCGCCGACGTCGCCGCGAAGTACCCGACCTCCTCCCTGGCCTGGGCACAGCTCGCCGACGAGGCGTTCGAGGGCGGCCGCGTCATCGAGTCGTACGCCTACGCCCGCACCGGCTACCACCGCGGCCTCGACGCGCTGCGCAGGGCCGGCTGGAAGGGCCACGGCCCCGTACCGTTCGAGCACGAGCCGAACCGCGGCTTCCTGCGCGCCCTGCATGCCCTGGCGCGGGCCGCCCAGGCGATCGGCGAGCAGGAGGAGTACGAGCGCTGCTCGACGTTCCTGCGCGACTCCTCGCCGACCGCCGCCGAGACCCTCGGCTAGTGCTGCGGTCGCAGCACTAGCGGCGACCGAGCCTCTCGGCCGGGGCGACGGAACCCCTCGGCCAGACGTACGCGTACACCTTGTGACGTTCCGGACCCCGCAGATGTACCGGCATCTGCGGGGTCTGCGCGCTTGTGCGGGCTCCGTTTAGGATGCGGGCAGGGGACCGGAGCTCCACCACCTCACGGAAGGGGCGGACCGCTACCCGGAAGCTCGTGTCGAGGAGACAGCAATGTCGACGATCCACCCCGACCCCGAAGCCACCGGTGCGCAGACCCCGCACCTCGACTTCGCGGGAACGACTCCGTACGAGGACTATGTCCAGGCGGATGTCCTGACCCATCTCCAGCACCTTCGCTCCGACGATCCGGGCGAAATGGTCTTCCTGATCACCACCCAGGTCATGGAACTGTGGTTCACCGTCATCGTCCACGAGTGGGAGACCGCCGCGCACGCCCTGCGCGAGGACCGGGTGCCCGTCGCACGCGACGCGCTCAAGCGGTCGGTGCGGGAACTGGAGGCGCTCAACGCCTCCTGGACGCCGCTCGCCCAGCTCACCCCCGCCCAGTTCAACTCCTACCGCGCCGCCCTCGGTGAGGGGTCCGGCTTCCAGTCGGCGATGTACCGGCGGATGGAGTTCCTGCTCGGCGACAAGTCCGCGTCCATGCTCGTGCCGCACCGGGGCGCGCCCCGCGTCCACGCGGAGCTGGAGAAGGCGCTCGCCGAACCGGGTCTGTACGACGAGACGCTCGCCCTGCTCGCCCGGCGCGGCCACGCCGTACCGCAGGCCGTGCTCGGCCGGGACCTGACGCAGAAGTACGAGCCGTCCCCCGAGGTCGAGGCCGTCTGGGTGGAGATCTACGCCAACCCCGACCAGCACGACGAGCTGGTCCGGCTCGGCGAGGCGCTCACCGACGTCGGTGAACTGGTGTGGCGCTGGCGCAACGACCATCTCGTCGCCACCCGGCGCGCGATGGGCTCGAAGACCGGTACCGGCGGTTCCGCCGGGGTCGCGTGGCTGGAGAAACGGGCCACGAAGAACGTCTTCCCCGAGCTGTGGACGGCGCGCAGCCATGTCTGAGACCTTCGCCGCGCGGGCCGCGGCACTCGATGCCGCCGACCGGCTCGCCGATCTGCGCAAGCTGTTCACCCTCGACGACACCGTCTACCTCGACGGAAACTCGCTCGGTGCGCTGCCCGCGCACGTACCCGCGCGGGTGCAGGAGGTCCTCACCCGCGAGTGGGGCGAGCTGCGCATCCGGTCCTGGGACGAGAGCGGCTGGTGGACCGCGCCCGAGCGGATCGGCGACCGCATCGCCCCGCTCGTCGGGGCCGCCGCCGGGCAGATCGTCGTCGGCGATTCGACCAGTGTGAACGTCTTCAAGGCCGTCGTCGCCGCGAGCCGGCTGGCGCCGGAGGGCCGCGACGAGATCCTCGTCGACGCGACGACATTTCCCACGGACGGATACATCGCCGCATCCGCGGCCCGGATGACCGGCCACCGGCTCGTCCCGGTCGCCCCCGCCGAGGTGCCGGACGCCCTCGGCCCCCGTACCGCGGCCGTCCTGCTCAACCATGTCGACTACCGCACCGGCAGGCTCCACGACCTGCCCGGACTCACCGCCGCCGTGCACGCGGCGGGCGGCCTCGCCGTCTGGGACCTGTGCCACAGCGCGGGCGCCCTGCCCGTCGGCCTCGACGCACACGGCGTGGACCTCGCGGTCGGCTGCACGTACAAGTACCTGAACGGCGGCCCCGGTTCGCCCGCCTACCTGTACGTCGCCGAGCGTCACCAGGCAGCCTTCGACTCGCCCCTGCCGGGGTGGACGTCGCACGCCGACCCGTTCGGCATGACCCCCGGATACGCCCCGGCGGACGGTGCCGTACGGGGCCGGGTCGGTACCCCCGACATCCTCTCCATGCTGGCACTCGAAGCGTCGCTGGACGTGTGGAACGGGGTGTCGATCGAGGCGGTACGGGCCAAGTCCCTGGCGCTGACGGACTTCTTCCTGGAGTGCGTCGCCGAGCATGTGCCCGAGGGCCGGGTCACCTCCGTCACCCCGGCCGCGCACACGGAACGCGGCAGCCAGGTCGCGCTGCGGTGCGAGGACGCGGAACCGGTGATGAGCGCGCTCATCGCGCGGGGTGTCGTCGGGGATCTGCGGCGGCCGGACGTGCTGCGGTTCGGGTTCACGCCGCTGTACGTGGGGTTCGCGGACGTGGAACGGGCGGCGCGCGTACTGGGTGAGGTGCTGAAGCCCTAGCAACGGGGACCCGGAGGCCCCTGCATGATCCGTCGGCGGGGACGGGAACGTTCCGTACTGGTACCGTCCCCGCAGGTCAGGCCAGTTGGGCTGTTGGGTCGTTGAGCTGTTGGGCTCAGATACAGGACGGTTGGAGCAGCATGTCGGATTCTGCCGCGCGTGATCGTGACGCAGCCGAGACCGAGTCGGCACTCTCGCATCCACCGGTCGCCCCCGATGCATCGGCCGCCTACGGCAGCCACCCCGACCAGGTGGTCGACTTCTACGCCCCGCGTGACGGCCGGACCGGTGCGCCGGTCGTGGTCGTTCTGCACGGCGGGGCGTGGCGGGCGCCGTACGACCGGCAGCATGTGTCGCCGTTCGCGGACTTCCTGGCCCGGCGCGGTTTCGCCGTCGCCAGCGTCGAGTACCGGCGCGGCAGCGAGATCCCGCAGCAGCGGGGTTCCGGTCCGGTCGCGGGCCGTTGGCCGGAGACCTTCGACGATGTCGCCGCGGCGATGGACGCACTGCCGGCCCTGCTGGCCCGGGAACTTCCGCAGGCCGACGCCCGGCGGATCGTCGTCACCGGGCACTCCGCCGGCGGGCAGCTCGCCCTGTGGGCCGCCGCCCGGCACGTCCTGCCCGCGGGCTCGCCGTGGCGGCTGCCCGCACCGCCGTCGCTGCGTGGTGTCGTCGCTCTCGCGCCGATCGCGGACTTCACCACGGCCGTCGAGCTGGACGTGTGCTCGGGGGCGGTCGGGCAATTCCTCGGCCGCGAGGAGGACTTCGCGGCGCGGGCCCCGCACGCCGACCCGGCCGTGCTGCTGCCCACCGGGATCGCGACCACGGTGGTGCAGGGCACCACCGACATCGATGTGCCGCAGGCCGTCTCGGAGGCGTTCGTCGACGCGGCGGCGAAGGCGGGGGAGACGGTGGGCCTGACCCTGCTGCCCGACGTCGGTCACTACCCGCTGATCGACCCGGCCAGCGACGCGTGCGCGGTGGTGGCGGAGGAGCTCACCCAGCTCGCCTGGTGAGCGGGCGGTCCGGCGCCGGTGCGGCCCCGTAGTACTTGCGATGGACGGCGCAGGATCCGTATCGCTGCTGACGACCCGGGCCGATCCGGCCCCTACCGTGGAAACGTGACCGAGACCAAGAGCAGAAGCCCCGAGTTCCGAGTGGCCGCAGGGGCGTTGGACGGCCTGCGGCAGGACCTTTTCCGCAACGCCTTCGCGTACCGTCCGCTGGAGCGGATGCGGACCGACGGACCGCTGCTGCGGCAGCTGCCGGAGCGGATGCGCGAGCGTGCCGCGTGGACACCCCACGCACTGGTCGGGGCCGCCGCACTGCTCACGGCCTTCGTGGGCCTCGTCTCGGCGGACTCCTTCGCCCTGCGTTTCGCGGTCGACTTCATCCTGATCGTGCTGCTCCCTGTGATATCCGTACTGATGACGCTGGTCAGGCCGGTCGGCGCGTTCTGGATTTCGATGGCACTCACCCCGTTCTCGGCGGTCGCCAGCGGTGGCTACTGGCCATGGGCGCCGAGCACCTTCCTCTCGCATCTGATGGTGCTGGTCGTGGTCGCGGCCCGGACCCGGCCCCGTACCGCCGCCTGGATGTGGGGTCTCACCGTGGTGTTCGGCACCGCGCTGGAGAACTTCGGCGGCTGGCACCCCTCCTCGACCACCTCCACCTTTGCCGTGGCCTCCGCGTTCGCGCTGCTGGTCGTGGCCGTGGTGCAGATCCGTCGCGACGCTCAGCGCGAGGTGACCGTGCAGCGCACGGTGACCGCCGTCGAACGCGACCGGCGCACACTGCTCGAGGAGCGCACCACCATCGCCCGTGAGCTGCACGACGTGGTAGCCCACCACATGTCGGTCGTCGCGATCCAGGCCGAGGCGGCCCCGTACCGGGTGGAGAATCCGCCGCCCGAGCTGGAGCAGGCCTTCGTCACGATCCGGGAGAACGCGGTCGCCGCTCTCACCGAACTGCGCCGGGTCCTCGGCGTCGTACGGGCCGAGGACTACCAGGCGCCGGACGCCCCGCAGCCCACCCTCGCCCAGCTCGACGGGCTCCTCGCCAATGTGCGTGAGGCCGGCCTGGAGACGGAGAAGACGGTCACCGGCGCGGTACGTGAACTGCCGCAGGGCGTCGAGCTGTCGGCGTACCGGATCATTCAGGAGGCCCTCAGCAACACACTGCGGCACGCACCGGGCGCCACTGCCAAGGTGGAGATCGGCTATGTGCTGGGCGGACTCGGCCTGCGCGTCGTCAACGGGCCGCCGACCGGTCCGGTGAAGCCCTCGCCGGGGGCCGGTCACGGGATCACGGGGATGCGGGAGCGGGTCGCGATGCTGAACGGCGACATGACGGCCGCGGCGACGGAGGAGGGCGGTTACGAGATCGCCGCGTTCATCCCCGTCCAACTCATCTGCGACACGGGCGAGCCGAACGGGACGCACACGACGCACGAGTCGCACAAGGCGCAGGCGGAACTGGGGGAGAAAGCATGACCATCCCCACTGCCCCGGCCATCCGGGTGCTGATCGTCGACGACCAGATGATGGTCCGCGAGGGCTTCTCCGTGCTGCTCAACGCCATGCCGGGGATCGAGGTCGTCGGCGAGGCCGTCGACGGCCGGCAGGCCATCGCGCAGGTCGCGGCGCTGCGTCCCGACGTGGTGCTGATGGACATCCGGATGCCGGAACTCAACGGCATCGAGGCCACTCGCGAGATCATCGCCGCCGACGCGGACGCCAAAGTGCTGGTACTGACCACCTTCGACCTCGACGAGTACGTGTACCAGGCGCTGCGCGCCGGGGCGTCCGGCTTCCTCCTCAAGGACGCCTCCGCCCGTCAACTCGCGGACGGGGTACGGGTGGTGGCCGCCGGTGAGGCGTTGCTCGCCCCGACCGTCACCAAGCGGCTGATCAATGAGTTCTCGAAGCTCGCCGAGACCCCGCGCCTGCCCGCCTTCGCCCGGATCGGCGACCTCACGGAGCGTGAGACGGAGGTGCTCGTCCTCATCGCGCAGGGCCGGTCCAACGCCGAGATCGCCTCGCATCTGGTGGTGGCCGAGTCCACCATCAAGACGCATGTGAGCCGCATCCTGGTGAAGCTGGGTCTGCGCGACCGCACGCAGGCGGCGGTCTTTGCGTACGAGGCCCGGCTGGTCACGCCGTCCTGAGGAGTCCGGGGAGCTCGGGGTCGCTGGTCGGCGACGGGGGCCGGGGTGGGTGACCGACGGGGCCCGGGGGGTGGGTGGCCGACGGCCGTCGGGTCCGGTTAGCGTCCGTATATGCACCCGTCCTCACGTTCCGCGGCCGACGCCCCCTTCGCCCTCTTCGACCCTTGGTCCCCGGCGTTCGTCGCCGACCCGTACCCGGCCTACGCCGCGCTGCGAGCAGCCGGCCGGGTGCACTACTTCGAGCCGACCGACCAGTGGCTCGTCCCGCACCACTTTGATGTGTCCGCGCTGCTGCGCGACCGCCGCCTGGGCCGTACGTATCTGCACCGCTTCACCCACGAGGAGTTCGGCCGCACGCCGCCGCCCGCGGAGCACGAGCCCTTCCACACCCTCAACGGCCAGGGGCTCCTCGATCTGGAGGCCCCCGACCACACCCGGATCCGGCGCCTGGTCTCCAAGGCGTTCACTCCGCGTACGGTCGAGCAGCTCGTCCCGACCGTGCGGCGGCTGGCCGCCGGGCTGGTCGACTCGTTCGTCGAGGCGGGAGGCGGCGATCTGCTGACGGCCGTCGCCGAACCGCTGCCCGTGGCCGTCATCGCCGAGATGCTCGGCATCCCGGAGTCCGATCGTGCCCCGTTGCGGCCCTGGTCGGCGGCGATCTGCGGAATGTTTGAACTGAATCCGTCCGAGGACACCGCCCGTGCCGCCGTCCGCGCCTCGCTCGACTTCTCCGCGTATCTGCGCGAGCTGATCAAGGAGCGGCGCAAGAACCCCGGTACGGATCTGATCTCCGCGCTCATCGCCGCCCACGACGAGGGGGAGCGGCTGAGCGAGCAGGAGATGATCTCCACCTGTGTGCTGCTGCTCAACGCGGGCCACGAGGCGACCGTCAACACCACGGTGAATGGCTGGTGGACGCTGTTGCGCCACCCCGAGCAGCTGGCCGCGCTGCGCGCCGACCACGGGCTGCTGCCGACGGCGATCGAGGAACTGATGCGGTACGACACTCCGCTGCAGATGTTCGAGCGCTGGGTCCTCGACGACATCGAGATCGACGGCACAGTCATTCCGCGCGGCTCCGAGGTGGCCCTGCTCTTCGGCTCCGCCAACCGTGACCCGGCCCGCTTCCCGGCCCCGGACACCCTGGACCTGGCCCGCCGGGAGAACCCCCACATCACCTTCGGCGCCGGCATCCACTTCTGCCTGGGCGCCCCGCTGGCCCGGGTCGAACTGGCCGCGTCCTTCGGTGAGTTGCTGCGCCGCGCCCCGAACCTGCGACTGGTGGCCGAGCCGGAGTGGAACCCGGGTTATGTGATCAGGGGCCTGAAAGAACTGCGCGTCGAGCTGTGACGGGGTGAGGAGGGGGTGGGCCGGGCACGGCGCGGGCCGGGAGTCAGCACCCCGGCCCGCAGTTCAGCGGCGGTCCTTCCAGTACGTCGAACGCCACCCCGAAACCGGCAAGGGCCGTCAGGAGCGCCGCCGCCCCGAGTGCACGCCGCCACTTCCCCTGTACGAGGGCGAAGAGCGCGATCCCGGCCGCGATGCCGCCGAGAGTCATGACCGGCAGGCCGAGCAGGAGCACGTTCCACTCCGACTCGCCCTCGAAGCCGCCGAAGATCCCGCGCCGGCCGTAGGGGGCCCAGGCGAGCATTCCGGCGGCCCCGCCGGCGGCGGCGACCATGCATCCGGCGACCCCGCGGATGGCTTCGCGTCGGTTCTCCATGGTCAGGGGGACGCGGGTGCACCAGGGGGAGGTTGCACCCGGGGCGGCCCCGCCCTCGCGTCACGTCAGGACATCGCGTCGCCGCAACGCCGCCACCCCGGCCCCCACCAGCACCATCGCGGTCGCGGTGAGCGCCAGCACCGGGCCCCATTCCATCCCCGTGCTCCCCGGCAGCTTCGGCAGATGCGTGAACGGCGATACGTCCATCACCGGCTGCGGCAGATCGATGGCGGGCCCGATCCACCCCAGCGCCAGGCAGATCCCGGCCACGCCCCAGGACGCCACCGCCGCCTTCGGGAGCGCCCCGTACAGCAGGACCGCCACTGCGCCCAGCAGCCAGATCGCCGGCAGCTGCACCAGCGACGCACCCAGCACGGCCGGGAGTTCGTGGCCGTAGCCGACGGCCAGGCCGAGGCCACCGACCGCCATGATCAGGGCGGCGCCGCCGAAGGCGATGGCCAGATGACCGGCCGCCCACCCGATCCGGCTCACCCCGCCCGCCAGCACCGGTTCGGCGCGTCCGGCGGTCTCCTCGCCGTGCAGCCGCAGCACCGTCGCGACGATGTACAGCGCCGCGACCATCCCGAGCATCGAGACCATCGCCGCGAGGAACGCGTCGGTCAGCCCGGACTGTCCGCCCATCCGCTCGAAGATCTCCTGCGTCTTCGCGTTGTCGCCGACGAGATCAGCCGCCCCGCCGGTCAGCCCGCCGAAGACGACACCGACCGCGGCGAAGGACAGCATCCACCCGATCAGCGAACCGCGCTGGAGCCGCAGCGCAAGACCGAACGCCGTGGAGATCCGCCCCTGCGCGGGCCCGGGCCGGGTCGCCAGGAAGCTCATGCCGACATCGCGCCGCCCCGCCAGGGCGTACGCGAGGGCGGCCTGGACCGCGACGGCCGCCGCGATGACGAGCAGCACCCACCAGCGCTCGTCCGCGTACGCGCGCACGTTCTCCGCCCAGCCGATGGGGGAGAGCCAGGTCAGTACGGACGAGCCGTCGCCCGTCGCGGAGTCGCCCGCGGCCTTCAGTACGAACGCGGCACCGATCACCGCCGCCGTGAGTCCTTTCGCGAGCCGTGCGCTCTCGGTGAACTGTGCGGCGATCGCGGCGGTGCAGGCGAACAGCATGCCGATCCCGGCGATCGCCAGCGCGAGCGCCACCGCTCCGGCGCCGCCCCCGCCGGACCCGGCCATACCGGCCGTGATCATCAGCGCCAGCGCGGCGTTGGCGATCAGCGCGGCGAGGAGCGCGGCGGTCAGCGGGGCACGGCGGCCCACCATGGCGGAGGAGAGCATCTCCTGACGGCCGGTCTCCTCTTCCTCCCGGGTGTGCCGGATGACGACGATCAGGCTCATCACGGCCGCCAGCGCTCCGCCGAAGCCGACCATCCGCCAGCTGACGAGCCCGCCGACGGAGTCGTTGAAGACCGGTCCGTACAGCGCCCGGAGCGAGCTGTTGGCGTTCATCGACGCGGCGAGCTCGGCGCGCTGGGCGGCCGTTTCGTACAGCGAGGCGAAGGACTTCCCGACCGAGGAGAAGGAAGCGCCGAGCACGATCACCCAGATCGGCATCATGATCCGGTCGCGCCGCAGCGCGAGCCTCAGCAGGGGCCGGGTGCCGGCGAGCTGCCCGGTAGCGGACCCGGTCCGGCGTCCCGCGCCGGCCGGTGCGGTCATGGTCACGGCAGTCATCGCGCCGCCACCCCCACACCCTCGCCGCTCTCCGTCGTGCCGGTCGTGCCCGTCGCGTCGGTCGCGTAGTGACGCAGGAAGAGCTCCTCCAGCGTGGGCGGGGTGCTGGTCAGCGTCCGTACCCCCGATGCGCAGAGCGACTTGAGGACCGCGTCCAGCTTGTCCGTGTCGACCTGGAGCGTGACCCGCAGGCCCTGGACGTCGAGGTCATGGACGCCGGGCAGATGCGCGAGCCCGTCGGGGGCACCGGCCAGCTCGGCGCTGATGTTCGTACGGGTCAGATGGCGCATGTCCGCCAGCGAACCCGTCTCCACCGTCTGCCCCTGGCGGATGATGCTGACCCGGTCGCAGAGCGATTCGACCTCGCTGAGGATGTGGCTGGACAGCAGGATCGTCCGCCCGCGCGCACGCTCCTCGGCGACGCAGTCCTGGAAGACCTCCTCCATCAGCGGATCGAGACCGCTCGTCGGCTCGTCCAGGATCAGCAGATCGACATCGGAGGCGAACGCGGCGACGAGGGCGACCTTCTGCCGGTTTCCCTTGGAGTACGTGCGGCCCTTCTTCGTCGGGTCGAGCTCGAACCGTTCGACGAGGTCGGCGCGCCGGGTCCGGTCGAGGCCGCCGCGCAGCCGCCCGTACAGATCGATCACCTCGCCGCCGGAGAGGTTGCGCCACAGCGTGACGTCACCCGGGACGTACGCCACCCGTCGGTGGAGCTCGACCGCGTCGTTCCACGGGTCGCGGCCGAGCAGCTGGGCGGCGCCGGAGTCGGCCCGCAGCAGCCCCAGCAGCACCCGGATGGTGGTGGACTTCCCGGACCCGTTGGGCCCCAGGAAGCCGTGGACCTCACCGGTCTCGACCGTGAGGTCGAGGCCGTCCAGTGCGTGCGTCCGACCGAACGACTTGTGCAGCCCGGCCACCGTGATTGCCTTCGTCATGTTTTTGAAGCTACGCTACTTTCACAAATTTGTGAAGTTAAGGAAGCGTATAAAGTTGGGGCTGCGGCGGGGGCTTGGGAATCAGGGGAGACGATCGGGTCATGACCAGCGAAACCGAACAGAACATGGGCGACGGGCGTGACGCGGAAGCCGTGTCGCGGTTCGTGGAGCGGTTCGCGTCCGACATGAGCGAGGCGGGGATGCAGCGAATGGGGTCCCGCGTCTTCGCCGCGCTCCTCGCGGACGACGACGGCTCGATGACCTCCGCCGAGCTCGCCATGGCCTTGCGGATCAGCCCGGCGGCCGTGTCCGGCGCGGTCAATTACCTCACGCAGGTCGGCATGGTCGGCCGCGAACGCGACCCGGGCTCGCGCCGGGACCGCTACCGCGTGCACGACGAGGTCTGGTACACCACCTTCACCCAGCGCGACCGGGTGCTCACCCGCTGGGAGAACACCCTCAAGGACGGCGCCCGCACCCTGGGCGAGCACACCCCGGCCGGCGCCCGCCTCGCCGAAACAGTGGCGTTCTTCGAGTTCGTCCAGTCGGAGCTGGGCGGCATGATGGAACGCTGGCGCGAGCACCGCAAGACGCTCGACCTGCCGACGGCCGACGGCCGCAGCCACGCCTGACGGCCCCGCACGGCGCCCGTCACCGGCAGATCGAGTGCGACCGGCGTCGTCCCCACGGCCCCCGACCCAGGTAACCGCCGCTCCCGCGCCGGCGCCCGCTCCCGGTCTGTCCGCATCGTCCGGCATACCCCGCCCCTCACTCTTCCGCCCCGTGCCGGAGGCTCCCCGTCCGGGGCTATCCCTCGCCCACCGGCAACATCAGCCCCCAGGCCCCCGCCCGTACCGTCCAGGTCCTCGTCCGGACCGGGCCGCCGACCTGTATGTCCGCGCGGTAGCGGAAGTCCGCGCCCGAGACCGTGACGGCCTTCGCCTCCGCCGTGACCGGTTCGGACGCCGGAGTGCGGATCACCACCTCCGCGAGGCCCCCGTCGCCGCCCTGCGAGGTCACCGTCACCGACTCGACCGGGCGGTCCAGATCGTTCAGCAGGACGCCGTCCGCCTCGACCCGCAGCCGGTGTGTGCGCGGCGGGGCGGGGGGCGTCGCCGGGGTGGGGCGCACCAGGGTGCGGACCAGGGTGCGGCAGGTGTCCCAGACCGCCGTGACCCCCGTATGGGCGGCCACCGCGCCCGGTAGCGCGCCCAGGGCCGGGATGCGCAGCGCGCCCAGGACGACGCCGTCGCTGTCGTCGACCAGCAGGTCGAGCCTGCGCACGGCACCGTCCAGTGCGGTGCGCGCCGCCGCCACCGCGCCCAGGGGCACGCCGAGCGAATGGGCGAGTTCCAGCGCGGCCGCGGCGCCGACCGGAATCAGCGAGAGCGCGGCCTGGGCCGGCTCCCGCTCCCGGTGCAGGAGGGACACCGCCCGCCGCAGCGCCCGGTCGTCGCCGACCACCACCGGACGCCGACTGCCCCGGCGGGACAAGGCCCGGGCGAACTCCTCGGGCCCGTCGGGCAGGCAGATCTTGGCGTGCGAACCGGCGCTGAGCACGTCCTTCGCGATACGGACGGACTCGCCGTCGGTCCGGCGGGCTACCGGGTCGATGACCACCAGCAGCTGGTGCGCACCGTCGCCGGGGGGCTGGGCAGCCGACACCTCGGTCCTTCCTCGGGTAGCATCTTGGTGCAAGAGCCCCTTGCGCTATTGCGCCAGGGGCTTCGTCTATTCCGGGGCACCCGGTTCGACGGTTCAGGCCTTGTCGTACATCGTCGTACGGCATGTACGACGTTTACGTACGCCCCCTGACCTTGGACATGCCCCGCCCGGAAGGGGTGTACGCCTGTGCCCGCACTTGTGCTGCTCGGTGCTCAGTGGGGTGACGAGGGCAAGGGAAAGGCCACCGACCTCCTCGGTGGATCCGTGGACTATGTGGTGCGCTACCAAGGCGGCAACAATGCCGGCCACACGGTGGTCGTCGGTGACCAGAAGTACGCACTTCATCTCCTCCCCTCCGGAATCCTTTCGCCGGGGTGTACCCCGGTCATCGGAAACGGTGTCGTCGTCGACCCGGCCGTCCTGCTCTCCGAGCTGAGTGGGCTGAACGATCGCGGCGTGGACACGTCCAAGCTGCTGATCAGCGGTAATGCCCATTTGATCACCCCGTACAACGTCACGGTCGACAAGGTGACGGAACGGTTCCTCGGCAAGCGCAAGATCGGTACGACCGGCCGGGGTATCGGCCCGACGTACGCCGACAAGATCAACCGTGTGGGCATCCGCGTCCAGGACCTCTACGACGAGTCGATCCTGGAGCAGAAGGTCGAGGCGGCCCTGGAGCAGAAGAACCAGCTCCTCGCCAAGGTCTTCAACCGCCGCGCCATCGAGTCGGGCAAGATCGTCGAGGAGATGCTCCAGTACGCGGAGCAGATCAAGCCGTACGTCGCCGACACGACGCTGGTCCTGAACGATGCCATCGACGCGGGCAAGGTCGTCCTCTTCGAGGGCGGCCAGGGCACGCTGCTCGACGTCGACCACGGCACGTACCCCTTCGTCACCTCGTCGAACCCGACCGCGGGCGGCGCCTGCACCGGTGCCGGCGTGGGTCCGACGAAGATCAGCCGGGTCATCGGCATCCTCAAGGCGTACACCACCCGCGTCGGCGCCGGCCCGTTCCCGACGGAGCTGCTCGACGAGGACGGCGAGGCGCTGCGCCGGATCGGTGGGGAGCGCGGTGTCACCACCGGCCGCGACCGCCGCTGCGGCTGGTTCGACGCGGTGATCGCGCGGTACGCGACCCGGGTCAACGGTCTCACCGACTTCTTCCTCACCAAGCTGGACGTGCTGACCGGCTGGGAGCAGATCCCAGTGTGCGTCGCGTACGAGATCGACGGCAAGCGCGTCGAGGAGCTCCCGTACAGCCAGACCGACTTCCACCACGCGAAGCCGGTCTACGAGATGCTGCCGGGCTGGTCCGAGGACATCACGAAGGCCAAGACCTTCGCTGATCTGCCGAAGAACGCGCAGGCGTACGTGAAGGCGCTGGAGGAGATGTCCGGCGCCCCGATCTCCGCGATCGGTGTCGGCCCCGGCCGCACCGAGACCATCGAGATCAACTCCTTCCTGTAGGAGTTCCTGCAGGAGCGGCGAACGCGCCGAGAGGGCCGGGACGGTGAGTCCCGGCCCTCTCGGCGTCCGGTCAGTCCTTGCCGCAGATCCGCAGCCCCTTCGGGGTCGCGCACGGCAGATGCCCGTGCGTACGGATCACGTCCTGGCCGTTCCCCCGGCTCAGATCCGCGGCCCGGGTCGCCACGCACGAGCGGATCACCGCCGTCCTCGGTACGGCGCCGGGCTCCCGGCTGTGCTGCTGACGGCCGAATGCCGCGGCGCCGTGGACGACTTGGGCCTGCCCGGCCCGGTGGTGCGGTTCGGAGTGTTCAGCGGAAGGCCGCGGCATTGCGTTCGGCCCACGCGGCGAAGCTGCCCGCCGCCCGGCCCAGGACACGCTCGGCATCGGGGCTCACCCGCTGCTCCTCCTCGGTGGGTTCGCCCAGGATGGCCAGCGTGCCCTCGACCACGGGAAGCGGCATGAACCGCGCCATCAGCGCGTGGGCCTCCTTGCGGGTCTGCTCGGTGAACCGCACCGGTTCGCCCAGCGCGGCCGCGATCGCCGCCGCCCGCTCGCGCGGGGTGGTCGGCGCGGGACCGGTCAGGGTGTACGTGGCACCCGCGTGAGCGTCCTCGCGCAGGACGACGGCGGCGACCGCAGCCACATCGGCAGGGTCGACGAAGGGCAGACCGACGTCACCGAACGGTGCTGCGGCCTCCCGCCTGGTACGGATCGACTCGGCCCACGCGAGGACATTGGTGTCCATCCCGCCCGACCGCAGAACCGTCCAGTCGAGCCCGGACTCCCGTACGGCCGTCTCGAACAGAAGGGGATGCCGGTACGCCTCCGGACGGGTTCCCGCACCCTGCGAGGACAGCAGTACCACCTTGCGCACCCCGGCGGATTTCGCCACCTCGAGAATGCCGTGCGGGTCGTCGCCCGCCACCAGCAGGAACAGCGCCTCCGCCCCGTCGAACGCGCCCTGCAGACCGGCCGGCTCGGCCAGGTCGGCAGCCGTCGCCCGAACCCCCGGCGGCACATCGGCGTCGGTGATGTGCCGGGCCACGGCCGTCACCGGCACCCGGGCATCACTCAGCACCTGCACCAGCGCCCGCCCGACGTTCCCGGTCGCACCTGTCACCACGATCATGCCGGTCTCCCTCGTTGAGAATGAGTCGGTGAGTCGAGTTAGTTAGTCAACTCACTTACTTCGTTGACGGGACGCTAGCACAGTCGGACCGGTCGCTGTCTATAGTTAGTCGGGTGACTGACTCAGTGGATTCCCGGCGCCCTCGGGCGAAGGCCGCCGACAAGCGGCAGCGGCTGATGGCGGCCGCCGCCCGGGTCCTGCACGAGCAGGGCGTGGAGCGCACGACCATCGCGGACATCGCCCAGGCCGCCGACGTCCCGGCAGGCAACGTGTACTACTACTTCAAGACCAAGGGTGAGCTGGTCGAAGCTGCCCTCTCCGAACACACCAGGCACCTGGAAGCCCTCACCGGCCGCCTCGATCAGCTCACCGATCCGCGCGAACGCCTGAAGGGCCTCGTGGATGCGTGGGTCGGGCAGCGCGACACCGCGGCCCGCTACGGCTGTCCCACCGGCACCCTCGCCGTCGAACTCGACAAGCGTGCCGAGGGAGGTCTCGACCTGTCGGTCGGTCAGGTCATCCGCCGTCTGCTGGACTGGGTGGAGCGGCAGTTCCGTGAGATGGGGGTGGCCGACCCCGAGGGTCTCTCGCTGACGTTCGTCGGCGCCTACCAGGGCATGTCGCTGCTCTCCAGTGCTCTGCGCGATCCGGAGATCATGACCCGCGAGGGCGCCCGCCTCGTCCGCTGGCTCGACACCCTGACCTGACGCGGGTGGCCGGGCCCGGGTGCCGCCGGCCGCTGACCGGCCGACCGGTCCGACGTTTCGCATGCTGGACGGGCCCGAAGGTTTTACCTTCGGGCCCGCCCGGCATGCGGCGCGTGATCCGGATGAACTCCGTCCGGAATTCCTCCTGTTGAGAGCGGGTCCGGCGGCGCGAATGTGCTGCGGGCCCGCCCGCGAACGCTCTTTCGGGAAGGTTTCCCGATGTTGGTCTAGACCTTGACAGGTTCAGACCAGCGGCGCTTGAGTGACCGTCACCCCCCATGGCGGCGCACCGTCCAGCTCGGTGCGCCGCACCGAAGGAGTGATCACGTGATCAGACGCATCATGGGCCTGCTGGCCGCGCTGGGCGCGGTCGTCGCGATGGTCGTCGTTCTCCCTGCCACCACCGCCGCGGCAGCCGACTGCGCGGCACCCTGGAATTCCTCGTCCGTCTACACCGGCGGTGGATCGGCCTCCTACAACGGGCACAACTGGACCGCCAAGTGGTGGACCCAGAACGAGACCCCCGGCAGCTCCGACGTCTGGGCGGACCAGGGCAGTTGCGGCGGTGGCGGCGGAACGGACCCGGGCACCCCGTCCGGCTTCGTCGTCAGCGAGGCGCAGTTCAACCAGATGTTCCCGAACCGGAATCC
The DNA here is from genome assembly GCF_900091955.1 of Streptomyces sp. Ncost-T10-10d. Lineage (GTDB taxonomy): Bacteria > Actinomycetota > Actinomycetes > Streptomycetales > Streptomycetaceae > Streptomyces. The sequence goes on along the minus strand of NZ_FMDF01000207.1, from coordinate 32,631 downwards.
GTTCTACACGTACAGCGGACTGACTGCGGCGCTGAGCGCCTACCCGGGCTTCGCGAACACCGGCAGCGACACCGTCAAGCGCCAGGAGGCGGCGGCGTTCCTCGCCAACGTCAGCCACGAGACGGGCGGTCTGGTGTACGTCGTCGAGCAGAACACGGCCAACTACCCGCACTACTGCGACAGCAGCCGGCCCTACGGCTGCCCGGCCGGCCAGTCCGCGTACTACGGCCGCGGCCCGATACAGCTCAGCTGGAACTTCAACTACAAGGCCGCCGGTGACGCTCTCGGCATCGATCTGCTGGGCAACCCGTACCTGGTCGAGCAGAACGCCTCGGTCGCCTGGAAGACCGGCCTCTGGTACTGGAACACCCAGAACGGCCCCGGCACCATGACCGCCCACAACGCCATGGTGAACGGTGCCGGATTCGGCGAGACCATCCGCTCGATCAACGGTTCCCTGGAGTGCAACGGCGGCAACCCCGCCCAGGTCCAGAGCCGTATCGACCGCTACCGGGCATTCGTATCGATCCTCGGTACCACCCCCGGCTCCAACCTGAGCTGCTGACCCGCAGCCCGTATATCCGCAATCCGTGGATCCGCGGTGTGCGGATCTGCAGACTGCGCATCCCCTCACCCGACGAGGGGCGTGCCCGGCCCCGGCCGGTCACGCCCCCCGTCTCGGTTCACCGGGCGGCGTCCGCTCCCGCTACGTCCAGGGCCCGGAAGGCCAGCCACAGGTCATAACGAGCACTCGGTGTCTGCAGCAACGAGCGCTGAAGAATCGACTCGAGCCGCGCGAGACGCTTACGGGCCCCCGGTACCGAAATCCCCAACGTGGCCGCCGTCGGGCCAAGTCGGGCCTCGCACTCCAGCCAGGTACGGAGCGTCGCCCGCGGGTCGGCGGCGGTCAGGGAAGAGCGGGACGCGGTGAGCGGGCGCAGCTGCTGGGCCGCCCATTCCTGGACGGCCGGGCCGCGCAGGATGTCGTCCAGCCGGCGGGGCGACGCAGGTGTTGCCCCGGCCGGGCCGACTGTCCTGAGCACGGTGGGCGTGGCGCGGATGCGCAGGGCCAGGTCGAGGGCGGCCTGGTCGGCGACCCGGTTCAGGTCGAGGCCGAGCAGCTTGCCGATCAGCCGGAGCCGTGCGGCCAGCGTGTTCCGGTGGATCTTCAGATGCTGGGTCGCGTGCGAGGAGAACGCGAGCCAGGAGGAGAGGGTTGCCGCGAGCTCCTGGCTGCCCGGGTCATGGCTGCGCCGCGGGAGATGCGTGAGCAACGGGTTCAGCAGCGCATCCGCCCACTGCGCGCCGCTCGCACCGGCGACCAGGGCGGCCTCCGGCGCCGAGCCGAAGCGGGCATGCCGGGCGGGCAGCCCGCGGGCCACGGCCAGGGCATGGAACGCCTGGCGGTATCCGGTCGCCGTGTCGGACAGCGGTACGTCCTCGCTCACCCCCACGACACACTCGTCCACCACGTCGGCGACCCGGAGACCGAGCTGCTGTTCGGCCACGTCCGGGCCCGCCGGCACGACGAGGATCAGATGGCGTGCGTACACCGGACACCGCACGATCCAGGACCGGCCGCCGGAGAGTTCCGCGCAGATCCGTGCCACCTCGTCCCGGCGCCCGCCCGGGCACTCCACGACGCACACCCGGACGGGGTCGGGCAGCGTGGGCTTCAGCGCACCCGCCACCTGACGCGCGATGGACAGCTGGCCGGTCATGAGCAGATGCAGCACCGCTTCCCGGCTGCGGGACTCCGCGAGGTCCACGCGGCGGCGCCTGCGCTCCACGGTCTCCGCGGCCCAGCACATGGCGAGAGGCAACACCACATCGGAGAGAAGCGTGACGAGTCCGTCCGGCAGCGGGCGCGGGGCGACGACGGCCAGGAACGGGGGAGAGACGTTCGGCGGGCCGTCGAGCGGGAAAAGCAACGCGGTGTGCGGCCCCTTGTCGAACGAGAAGGAGTGCGCGTCGAGTGACGCCAGTTCCCTGACGCCCTCGGTGGCCAGCGCGGCGGCCTCGACGCCCGTACGGTCCGCGGTCCGGGTCACGCAGTGCAGAACGGTGCCGTCACCGTCGAGCAGTCCGGCCCAGCCCTCCGCCCGGCCGGACACCCAGCGCAGAAGCTCCTGCGATCCGCCGGATCGGGCCAGCCGGTGCATCCGCAGTACGTCGTCGGCCCGTTCCCGCGCGTGCACGCATCCTCCGCTTCTGTGTTCCTGCGCTTCCGTGTTCCTGCGCTCCTGCCAAAAACCGGAGTGCAGCGTACTGGTCCGGCTGTGCGGACTGTTACCTCTGACGGCCCACGCAGTGCGAACTGAATCTTTCTGTCGCGTACCCGAAGTCCTAGAGTCCGAACTCGGTTGCGGGGCTCTTCGGGGGAGGGGCACGGGGACGACGGCCGCGGCTCACGGGGGTGGCCGCTGTCGTCGGCCGCGACCGTTCTTCCTTCTCCCGTTGTCAGTGGTGGCCCCTAGTGTCGGCTCACGATCACGACCACGATCAGAGACGACCGGGAGAGGCCGCCGCCATGGAGTTCCGCATTGAGCGCAGCGCACTGACCGACGCCGTGGCCTGGGCGGCCCGGGTGCTGCCCACGCGCTCGCCCGTTCCTGTGCTGGGCGGGCTGCTGTTGGAGACTTCCGACGGCCGGCTGCGTATCTCGGGCCTCGATTACGAGGCGTCCGCGTGCATCGAGGTGGAGGCGGAGACCGTACGGGCCGGGAAGGTGCTGGTCATGGGCCGTCGGCTGCTCGATGTCTGCCGGGTGCTGCCCGAGGGGGCGGTGCAGTGCGCGGTCGAGGGCTCACGGTTCTCGCTGACGAGTGACAGTGCCCGGTTCGGACTCTCGGTGCTGCCGTTCGACGACTATCCGGCGCTGCCGTCACTGCCGGAGGTGCTTGGTGCGGTGGACGCGGAGGAGTTCGCCGCGGCCGTCGCCCATGTCACGGTGGCGGCGGGCCGGGACGACACGCTGCCGATCCTGACCGGTATCCGCCTGGCGCTCGACGGCGACACGATGACGCTCGCCGCCACGGACCGCTACCGGTTCGCGGTACGCACGCTCCTCTGGAAGCCCGGGAAGGACGGTGTCTCGGCCGATGTCGTGGTCTCCGCCCGCAGGCTGACCGAGATCGCCCGCTCCTTCGGCCGGGCCGGAATGGTCCGACTCGCACTGGACGGTGGTTCGGCCGGCTTCGAACTGGCCGGGATGCGCACCACGGTGCGTCTGCTCGACGGCCGACTTCCGCGCCACGACAAGCTGTTCGCCATGGTGGACCCCGTCTCTGCGGTGACGGACCGGGCCCCCCTGGTCGAGGCCGTCAAGCGCGTCGCCGTGGTCGCGGAGGGCGGCAGCCCGCTCCAACTGACGTTCTCCGGTGACTCGGTGCTGCTGCAGGCGGGTTACGAGGACGACGTCGCCTCCCAACGTCTGCCTGCCGTCCTCGACGGCACCGATGAACTGACGGTCGCCTTCAACCCCTCGTACCTGATGGACGCCCTGGCCTCGTTCGACGCACCCGTGGTCCGGTTCGACCTGATGGGCCCCGGCCAGCGCGCGATGGTCACCGGCCGGTCGTCCCGGGAGGACGCGGCGGACGATGCGTCGCACCCCGCTCACCAGCACCTGCTGATGTCGGCGAAGCCGCTGGTCTAGGACGAAGGTGGCTGGTCCGGAGCGATGGGCCCGGGGCGGTCCCGTACGACCGTCTCGCCGGGGTGCCGGTGCGTCCGGACCACCAGGCCGGGCTGATCGCGCGGCTGCGTATCCGGCACGGCCAGGGACCACGACCGGCTGCCGGAACGGCGGTGAGGGCAGCAGGACTTGTGGCGTGTCGGCTCATGGCGGGGTGGCGGTGCAGGGGCAGTCCGGGGCGATGCCGAGGCACATGTGCAGTGCGGTGCGGAGCCGGGCGTCGAGTTGCGAGCGTTCGGAGTCCGTGTGGGGTTCCTCCGGCGGTGTGAGCGCGAAGGGGGCCGCGACGGTGAGCAGGACGTCCGGCAGCCGGTACATGTGCGGAATCGTCCGCGCCAACGGTCCCGGAAACAGGCCGCCCAGCCAGTACCTGGCCCGCCCGTGCAACCGTGTGTCCGTATCGAGCAGGGCGCTCCGCAGCAGGTCCGGGTCGGTCCGCACGGTCGTCCGGGTCACGGGGTGCTCGCGCGCCATCCGGGCGGCACGAACGATCTGCTCGGCGACCCGGCACAGGCCCTCCTGCTCGGAGCGCAGGTCGCTCGCGACGAACAGGACGCGTTGCAGCTCGCTTTCGGCGGACTCGCGGACGAGCACATTGCGATCGGGCCAGTTGCGATAGAGCAACTGGCGATCGGTGTCGGCGATGCGTGCCGCGAGGGCCATGTTCATTCTGCGGGGCCCGTGTTCGGCCATGCTCTGCAGCACGGCGGAGTAGATCAGGCTCTGTGACGGTGGTGCCTTGTACGAAGAACGTGGGCGCATGGGGCGAGGCTGGCGCAGGAACCGGTCCGTACGGGCGGCTTCACCCCGCTCCCACCCATAGGGGTCGTTGTACAACGTGACAGGTATGGGGGTGAGTGTCATGTTGCACGGACGGGTGGCCGGCGCGGGGTCGGTCGGATGCGGCGGTAGGTGCCGACGCGAACGTGACAGGTGGAGGGGGAGGTGTCACGTTGCGCGGAAGGGGTGCTGTTGCGGGAGGGCGGGGCATGCGAGCGGGGCCGGGCAACCTGCCCGGCCCCGCACACGTACCGGCCGCTCGTCGGCCTGTCTGCCCGGTTACTTCGTGAAGATGAAGTACTTCCAGGAGCCGTTGGTGTTCGAGTTCACGGTGTCGCCCGAGGTGCCGTTCACGTACGAGGCACGGACGCGCATCCGGTAGCCCGTGTCATGGGTGCCGGTGAGCGTCACGACGGACTTGCCGTTGGTGCCGAGCTTGAAGTACTGCGAGCCCGCGTCGTACCACGTGCCCTGGTAGTAGAACTGCAGGGACAGCTTGTGCGAGCGGTTCTTGTAGTAGCTCATCGTCGTGGTGAAGACCGGGTTGGTCTTCTTGTGGAAGTACGCGTACGACGTGGAGCCGATCTTGGCCGTCTTGTACTGCTTGGAGACGGAGGTCGAGACCTTCACCTTGGCGTACGCCGTGGACGTGACCGTCTTGGACGTGTACCGGCCGTCGCCCTTGAAGACGGCGGTGACGGTGGTGTCCCGGGTCATGTCGACCGTGGTGGACAGATTGCCCTTGGAGTTGACCTTGTCGGTCTTCACCAGCTTCTTGGGCTTGTCCGGACCGAACGGGTCCACCCACAGCTCGACGGTGCGGTTCTTGTACGTCTTGCCGAGATGCGCGGTGAACGAGACGTCGGTGCCGTAGGAGTACAGCGCCTTGTTGTGGTTCAGGGTCAGCGAGGTGGCCGCCCGGGGGACGGCGACCTTGTCGGAACCCGACGCCGCGGAGTGGGCGGCGTCGCCCGCGTACGACACCTTGTAGGTGACCTGGCCGCCCGCGGTCGGGGTGTCGGTGAAGGAGAAGCTGCCGTCCGACTTCAGCGTCACCGCGGGAAGTGTCTTGCCCTTGGGCGACTCGATGTCGGTGCGCGTCACCGTGGCCGTGGCGCCCGTCGGGAACGCGCCGTCGGACTTCACCCGGCCGGTGACGGTGAGCTTCTTGCCGCGCTCCGACTTCGCCGGGGCGTTGACCGTGACGGTGGTCGCGGACTTGACGGCGTCGGTGAGCACCCGCAGCGAGCGGACGCCGTTGCTGTTCACAGTGACGGCGAACAGGCGGCTGGTGTCCGGCGCCCAGGCCAGGCCCGCGTCCTCCAGGGTGTCCGAGCCGCTGCTGTTCCCGGTGTTGGGGAACTCGTACGTCCGGACCGGCTTGCTGGTGACACCGGGCTTGTAGACGTAGACGTCCGGGTCGTACCAGGCGAACGATCCGGCGGCGACCATGCCGTTCGGAGCGATGTCGACCGCATTGGGGTACGAGGTGGACGGATACGCGATGCCCGGCGTGAGGTCCGTCGCGCTGTACGCCTGGTGAAGGTACGGAGCGGCGCTGGCCACCACGACCTGCTTGCCGTCCGGTGTCAGCGCGAGGTCGCGCAGATTGCCCCCGTCCGTGGACCGGAACGCGGTGCGTGTGGCCGTGCCCGAGGACACGTCGTACACGGCCAGATACGTCGGGCTCTGGGTCTCGATACCGGCGGCCAACGTGTCCGGCGCACCGGGCGTCGATGCCAGGGTCGGGGCCGCGTACCAGGTGCCGTTCGTCTCGTGGTCCAGGGTGACGACCGGTTCGGCGCCGGACAGGTCGAGCGAACCGATGTGGCCCGAACCGCCCCCGCCGTACCCGAACCAGAGCTTCCCGCCCGCCAGCGCCGGGAACTTCGGGTCGGTGCCGTTGCCGGTCGCGTACCGCGCGGACTCCTTGAGAGCGGCGGTGTCGATCGTGACGATGGCGTCGGCGCCCGGCACGGCCGCGTACAACGTGCCGGAGTCTGCGGAGAGTTCGAGACCGGTCACGCCCGGCAGAGACGAGATCGTGGCGACGACCGCGCCGTTGTAGTCGGCGACGAGGACCTTGCCGCCGGTCGGGTCACTGATGAAGACCCGCTGGTGCACACCGTCCGCGACGATGTCGCCGACCGATGCGGCGGGAAGGATCTTGCTGGAGTCGGCAGCGGCCGGATTCGCCGCACCGCCGACCAGGACCACGGAACTGAAGAGGACTGCGAGCGAGGTCGCGGCCGAGATTCTGCGCGTACGCAAAATGATGTATACCCCCACGGTAAGAGGGCCGCGTGGCACCCGAAGATGAGAGAGGGGTGCGGCCCAGGAACGCAGGGTATGGCATGGCGTCCACATCTCGTACACATTTGCGGGGCCGGGACGTCGCCGACCCCGCCAACCGTCAGTTCGCCCAGGTGAGGAACGTCGACCAGGCGTCGGGGGCGACCGCGAAGGTGGGGCCTTCGGGCACCTTGGAGTCCCGGACGTGGACGGCGTGGGGGCAGGTGGCGACCTCGATGCACTCGCCGCCGCTGCCGCTGCTGTACGAGGACTTGCGCCAGTCGAAGGCGACTTCGATGCAGTTACCGCCGCCACTGTCGCTGTAGCTGGACTTGAACCACTGCAGGGTGCTGCTCATTCCTCGTCTCCCGCCAACCGCTCGATGAGGCCCAGCGATTCACGAGGACCCAGGGCCTGTGACCGGATCTTCGCATATCGATGGACACGTGTACTCACCTCCGCAGGATCCCTGATCAGCAGGCTTTCGTCCTGGACCTCCAGGAAGAGCAGGTGGTCATGGTCCGGGTTCTCCACCAGATTCATGTCGCCCCTGTCTCCCGCGTGCTCGCCACTCAGCCCGCAGTCCAGCGGCAGCACCTGGATCGTGACGTTACGACGCTTCGCGCAATCCGCGAGATACCGCAACTGCTCCCGCATGATCTCCGCACTGCCGATGGTCCGGCGCAGGACAGCCTCCTCCAGAACCAGCTCGATCAGCGCTACCGGCTCCCGGTCGTAGAGCGCCTTGCGCGCCATCCGCGCCTCGACCAGTTCCGCCACCCGCCGGTCGGGGAGGGGCGGGTAGCCGCCCCCGATCAGGGCTCCTGCGTACTCTTCCGTCTGGAAGAGACCGTGCACGACGAGCGTCGCGTACAACTGGAGTCGCACTGCGTCCTGTTCCAGCAGCGCGTAGTTCTTGAACTGCTCTGGGTACTTCTCCATCCGTACGTACCGGCGTGCGCTCTCGAAGATGCCGGTGCCGTCACCCAGCACGCGCTCCAGGGCCGCGAGCATGTGGTCGCTCGCGGGCTGTGCGCATGTCTCCATCGCGCTGACCGCCGCCGCCGAGTAGCCGATTTCCGCGCCCAGCTGTTCCTGGGTCAACTTCCTTTTGATGCGCATCGCGCGGGCCACCTCGGCCACCATCTGCACCGTCGGACTCGCCGTTTCCTTGTTTTCCGCTCGCGCCATTGCGATCCCTTTTCGACTCAACCGGTCTCAACCGGTCACTACCCGACCCTGCCGAACTCAACTGAGATTCAGAGGAGTTCACGCAGGTCAACGGGTATGCGACGCCCCTCGTCAGTCAAGGGAAACGCTAGCCATCCGGGGACAGACTGGTCCCGTGAATGCGCCGAAAAGTGAACTGAAACCTGAATGGATTCCGGCTTCCGGATTTCAACTCCGCAAGGCGGGCGTGCAATTCGACGCCGTGCGTGTGGACGGTGACGAAGGGAGGCGGCTCGCCTTCTTGATGGAGGCGATTACGGGCGGTGAGCCGGGGCCCGTCGTCACCGAGGCGAACGGGCGGCGGGCGGTGTACTTCCTCGTTCCGGCCGGCACCACCGTATGCAAGTCCTGGCCGGCCGGGGCGACTCCGTTGAACGCGGCGGTGGGCCGGATCAGTTACGTACCGATCCCCGCCCTGACCGGCCGTACCTGGCCGCTGGCGTGGCACTTTCCGCCGACCGCGCAGGACCGGTTCGTCCACACCCTGCTGCTGCTGAACGCGGCGTCCGCCCTGCTGGGCTGATCAGTCGGCCTTGGTGTACGTGAGCTTCTCGCCGGTGTCCGTGTTCTCGCGACGCAGCGATCCGTCCGGGAGCAGGGTGAGCGTGGTGGGTTTGCCCGCGGTGCAGGACGTCATGGGTTCGCCGAAGACGACCGTGGAGGGGCCGACCTCCACCGGGCCGGTCGGGGACGGTTCCGCGGTCAGGTCCGCCCGGAAGACGCAGTGGTAGGAGCCGCCGCCGTCGAGCGGGCCGTCCGCGGTGAGGGTGAGGACAGTCCGGCCCACCGTGCCCTGCCGGATGACGAGTTCACGGGTGGAGTGGCCTGCGGCGTTGTCGATGGAGCCCGACCAGGTGCCGAGGTAGCCGGCGGGTATGGGGCCGTCGTTGTTCTTCTTCTCGTCGGAGGGGGAGGGGTCCGCCTCCGGGGACGACGGATCGTCGGTGACGGGGGAGTCCGAGGCGGTGGGGGACGGATTGGGTGTCGGCCCCTTGTCTTTCATGAACGCGTAGACGGAGCCGCCCGCACCGATGGCGACGAGCACGGCGATCGCGACGAGGGCGATGGTCGAACCCCTGCCGCGGCGGGCGGGTTCGGGGCCGGGCTGCGGGACGGCGGGGTAGCCGGGGCCGTACGGGGGTGTGACGCCGGAGCCGGGTTGCTGCTGCGGCGGATATCCGTACCCGGCGTAGTTCTGCTGGGTGCCGAAGGCCTGGCCGGGCTGCGGCTGGGCGGGCGGCTGCGGATAGCCGTACGCGGGGGAGGGCGGCCCGTGGGGCGGGGCGGGCGCGGGCGCGGGTGTCGTCGTCGGGGTGCCGGCCATCGGGAGCGTGTGGCCGGCGCCGGGCGTCTGCGGGGCGGGGCGGTCCGTGGGGGCTTCGGGCACCTCGGGAGCTGGGGGCGCCGCGGATATTGCCGGTGCCGCGTCTGCCGCCTCGGCAGCTTCCTCCGGGTCCTCGGAGTCCAGCAGTTCCACGGCGTGGCGGCCGAGTTGGGCGATGAGTACGCCCGGGAGCCAGGGCTCCGCCGTGTCGCCGGCGGCCAGGCGTTCCAGGATGGCGTCAGTCGTCGGGCGGGCGGCCGGGTCCTTGTGCAGGCAGTCCCTGACCAGTTCGACGAGGTCCACCGGGACGCCGGTCAGGTCCGGTTCCTCCTGCGCGATCCGGAACATCTGCGCGTGCGCGCCGCTGTCGGACGTCCCGAACGGAAGCCGGCCGGCCGACGCGTACGCCAGTACCGAGCCGAGACAGAACACGTCGCACGCCGGGGTCACCCGCTCGCCCCGCACCTGCTCGGGCGCCATGAAGCCGGGCGAACCGACCAGGGCCCCGGTGCGGGTGATGCCGCCGCCTTCGGCGACGGTGTCGAGTGCCCGGGCTATACCGAAGTCGATGACGCGCGGTCCGTCGATCGTCAGCAGGATGTTGGAGGGCTTGAGGTCGCGATGGATGAGCCCGGCGGCGTGGATGGCCTGGAGGGCGTGGGTGAGACCGGCACCCAGGATGTGGACCGAACGCTCGGGCAGGGGGCCGTACGCACCGGAAGCCGGTCCCACGGGGGCGCCCGCGCGGCCGGAGACGGTGGCCTGGAGGGAGGGCCCGGCGACGTACCCGGTCGCGACCCAGGGCACGGCGGCCTCGGTGTCGGCGTCCAGCACGGGGGCGGTCCAGGCGGAGCCGACCTGGCGGGCGGCGTGCACTTCCTGGCGGAAGCGGTCGCGGAACTCCTGCTGCTCGGCGAGTTCGCGGCGTACCAGCTTGATCGCCACGGTGCGGCCGCGGTCGGAGCGGGCCAGATAGACCTGGCCCATGCCGCCTGCGCCGAGTCGGCCCAGCAGGCGGTAGGCGCCGATGCGTTGTGGGTCGGTGGGCCCGAGCTTTTCCATGGTGCGCGTCCTCCCCCGTGCGGCGATACGCCGGAACGCGTTGAGAATAGCGGCGCGCGCTGTGCCCCCGGCGGGCGTGGTTTTCGGGCCCGTCCGCTGGGCGCCCCCGTCCTGCCTCCTGCTCCGTCCTCAATCGCCGGACGGTCCGGATTCTGCGCCCGTCACAGAGACGGCCACCGGACGGCCCCCGGTTCCCGCTGCCCGCCCCATCCATCGCGCCGACCCGACACCCTGCCCACCAAAGCGCCCCACGCCATACAAGGTGGCCATGTCGAGCCGCTCCCGGCGCGACCTACGCTCACCGCATGACCCCTCATGCCCCTCATGCCCCGCATGTCGACCCCGCTGCCGGTGCGGCCGTGAAGGCCGCCGACCGCGCGCACGTGTTCCACTCCTGGTCCGCCCAGGGCCTGATCGACCCGCTCGCCGTCGCCGGCGCCGAGGGGGCGTACTTCTGGGACTACGACGGCAACCGCTACCTGGACTTCACCAGCGGCCTCGTCTACACCAACATCGGCTACCAGCACCCCACCGTCGTCGCCGCGATCCAGGAGCAGGCGGGCAAGCTCGCCACCTTCGCCCCTGCGTTCGCGATCGAGGCGCGTTCCGAGGCCGCACGCCTCATCGCCGAGCGCACCCCCGGTGACCTGGACAAGATCTTCTTCACCAACGGCGGCGCGGAGGCCGTCGAGAACGCCGTCCGGATGGCCCGGCTGCACACCGGCCGTACGAAGGTGCTCTCCGCCTACCGCTCGTACCACGGCGCCACCTCCACCGCGATCAACCTCACCGGTGACCCGCGCCGCTGGCCGTCCGACAACGGCTCGGCGGGCGTCGTCCGCTTCTGGGCCCCGTTCCTCTACCGCTCGCCGTTCCACGCCGAGACCGAGGCCGAGGAGTGCGCCCGCGCGCTCCAGCACCTGGAGGACACCCTCGCTTTCGAGGGCCCCGCCACCGTCGCCGCGATCATTCTGGAGACGATCCCCGGCACGGCGGGCATCATGACGCCGCCGCCGGGCTATCTCGCGGGCGTCCGCGAGATCTGCGACCGGTACGGAATCGTCTTCGTCCTCGACGAGGTGATGGCCGGCTTCGGGCGCACCGGCAAGTGGTTCGCCGCCGACCACTTCGACGTGGTGCCGGACCTGATGACGTTCGCCAAGGGCGTCAACTCCGGTTACGTACCGCTCGGCGGCGTCGCCATCTCCGCCGAGATCGCCGCCACCTTCGACACCCGCCCCTACCCGGGCGGACTGACCTACTCCGGTCACCCGCTGGCCTGCGCCGCCGCTGTCGCCACCATTCACGTGATGGAGGACGAGAAGGTCATCGAGAACGCCGCCCACATCGGCGAGACGGTCCTCGGCCCCGGCCTGCGCGAGCTCGGCGAACGCCACCCGTCGGTCGGCGAGGTCCGCGGCCTCGGCGCGTTCTGGGCGCTGGACCTGGTCCGCAACAAGGAGACCCGCGAGCCGCTGGTCCCGTACAACGCGGCGGGCGAGGCCAACGCGGCCATGGCGGCCTTCGGCGCGGCCGCGAAGAAGAACGGCCTGTGGCCCTTCATCAACATGAACCGCACCCACGCCGTTCCGGCTTGCAACGTCACCGAGGCCGAGGCCAAGGAGGGCCTCGCGGCTCTCGACGCGGCGCTGTCGGTCGCGGACGAGTACACCGTGTAGCGGCGGGTCCGCGCAGCCCAGCAGTACGGCGCCCCTCCCCTGCCCGGATCCGGGCACGGCGACCCTGGCTTAAGGTGACCCAAGCCGAAAAAGGGGAAGGGGCGCCATGGGCGCGAGCGGAGCTGTAACCCGCAGTACGCTGCGGCAGCAGATCGCGGACGCGCTGCGTGACGAAGTGCTTGCCGGGCGTTTGCAGCCGGGACGGGAGTTCACCGTCAAGCAGATCGCCGAGCAGTACGGTGTCTCGGCGACTCCGGTACGCGAGGCGCTCTTCGATCTCTCCGCGCAGGGCCTGCTCGAATCGGATCAGCACCGCGGTTTCCGGGTGCGTGAGTTCACCGTCGCCGACTACCGGTCGATGGTCGAGGCCCGCACCCTGGTCATGAACGGAGTCATCCGCGGCATCTTCCACGGGCCCACGCTGTCGTCCGCGCAGACGGCGAGGCACCCGGACTGCCTGGTCTCCGTACGCCGCAGGGCCCAGGAGGCCGCACGGGCGGCGCAGGGTGGCGACCTCGACATCCTCATCGGCTACGACCTGCGTTTCTGGCGCGAACTGGGCGCGCTCGTGGGCAACACGTACATCAACGATTTCCTGCACCGGCTGCGTGTCCAGGCCTGGGTGTTCGCGGTGCCGTACCTGCGCCACGACGCGGGCGCCCGGGACTGGCTCTGGCACGGCCATCCGGAACTGGTCGCGGCGGTCACGCTCGGCAGCCACGACGCGGTGCGCGCGGTGATCGACGACTTCAACACACACGCGCTGAACTGGGCGGACCGGCTCGCGGCCGGAAACCTCCCGCACCCGGGCCACGGCCCGCAACCGGCCGGGCAGGCACCGCCCCCCGGGTCGTCGGAGCCCCAGACACGCTGACCGCATGTCAGGAGCCACCGTCCCCGGCTCGCCGACCGCGTGTCAGGAGACGCAGAACAGCAGAGGCGCTGATCGTGTGTCAGGAGACAGAGGCGCAGGCGCGTTGACCGTACGTCAGGAGTCACGGCCCCCACGCGCCGACCATGCCGTCAGGAGCCGCAGCCCCCACGCGCCGGCCATGTCGGCCGGGGCCACGGGCCCCGACCGGCCCCTACCCGCAACCCTCGGCCACTGTGCGCGGCGAGCCCGCCGCATTACGCTGTCCCGACCGTTGTGAATATTCCGATGCGCACCCGTGGGAGAGCGAGACTTCGTGGCCTGTGACCTGTGGCTGGTTCCCCTCGTCGATGTGCTGTGCCACAGCCCCGACAACCCGTTCGCCGAAGAGATAGCCGTCTACGACAAGGCGCTGGGCGAGGCCGGGCTGCCGCCCGTCCCCGTGTACGCCTACATGCCGGGCCTGACCGGCGAGGTCGCCCCGGTCGCGGGCTTCGACTACGACGCACTGCACTTCCTGCGCCGCGCCTATCTGCTCCAGCTCAGCGGCCTCGCGGTCACGCCCGTCGACGAACTGGGCGGGGACTACGAGCAGTTGCTGGAGATGTTCGAGGCGACGGCCCGGCAGTCCCACCTGGTCTGGCACTACGACCACGCTGGGGCGTACGTTCCGCTGGACTTCGCCGTCCCGCTCTCCAACGACGACCTGCTGGAGGGCGGCGGCCCGCTCGGCTCCGCGCACGGGCTGCTGCGGGAGCTGGAGTTCGTCGCATGGTCCATCGGCATCGACCCGGCGAACCCGCCGGCCGCCCCGCTGCCGCCCGCCGCACCGACCTCCCTGGAGGAGTCGGCGGGCCCGATTCCGTACGACGACAGTCCGTTCGCCCGTGAGCGGCACGTCTGGCTGGGCCTGCACGCGGCGGCCACCCGCAGCCTCGCCCAAGGCTCCATGATCATCTTCAGCTGAGCAGATACCGGTACCGGGTGCAGCAGGTGCAGGTGCAGGTGCAGGCACGGGTACGAGTGCCGGCATCAAGGAAGCCATGCGCCTCCGGTGTCACCGCGGTGGGATCACCGGGGTGACTCCGGAGGCCGCTGCCGCGGCATGTTCGGCCGGGCCATCGTCTGCATCGGGAACCGTCCCGGCGGCGCCCCCTGGTCCGCACGGCCGCCGCCCCCGCTGCCCGACGACAGCGCCTGCATCCCCATCGGCGCGGGCCCGGCCCGGAACTCCACCATCCAGTCCGCGGTCTCGGTCCGTACGAGCTCCGTGATGTCCTCCGAGAACCGCCGCAGCACTCCCAGACACCGCTCGGCGGCCTCGCTGGCCGTCCCCTCGGTCGGGCCGAGCACCTCTCGCACGCACTCCGACGCCCAGTCGAACTGCAGCACCTGAAGGCGCCGCTGCACGGCCTGGGCGGTGGCGAGGTTTCTTATCCAGCCCGAGGTCAGGCCGAAGTACCGGTCGCAGGCCATGCACGCGGCGCCCAGCAGCAGCGACAGATAGCCCCAGCCCGCCGCCCCGCCCAGCGCCCCGGTGAGATCGAGCAGCGGCAGTGCGGCGCCCGCCACCGCCCCGGCCGCCGTACCGATCCGCAGCGCCCTGGCCCCGCGCCGCTTCCACATCCGGTCGCGCAGATACCAGTCGGCGGTGTGCAGCGCATCGGCCTCGACCCAGCGGTACAGCTCGTCGAGGCGTTCGGCGGGTTCGCCCCAGTCGCCGAGCGGGAACGGCGTGCCGGTCAGGTCCCGGCCCCGCGCGCCACGGCCGCGTGCGCCGGAGCCCGAGCCGGTCGAACCGGGCTCGTTGCGGGGCGGCCCTTCGGGCTGCATCTCCGGCTGACTCACCGGGGTACTCCTCTGCATTCTGCGTAGCGACGCCTGATGTGTGGCGGTGTGTTCGACGGTGGGCTGATCACTGCTCTCCGGCGTTGCCGACTGTCCCGCGTACGTAACCTTGCGTGACGGGCGGTGCGCCTGTGTGTCCTGAGTGCAAGCCCTTCCTACCGCCGAATGGTGGGCCGTGGGGTCGAAATCGCGGTATTGCCGGGTCTGCAGGGGCTGTGATCAGGTATAGGAGTCCCGCCGACGTTGCCTGAAACTCACTCGAAAGAGTTGCTCGCCAGTGGGTGGGGCGCGCTGCACGGTGACCACGTAGGCTCGGCGTACCGAAACATTTTGTCGTCGAATTGCCAGGAGTGACCGTGATTCCCGGTGGTGGTCAGCCCAATATGCAGCAGTTGCTGCAGCAGGCTCAGAAGATGCAGCAGGATCTCGCCGTGGCCCAGGAGGAACTGGCCAGGACCGAGGTCGAGGGTCAGGCGGGTGGCGGTCTGGTGAAGGCGACCGTGACCGGCTCCGGCGAGCTCCGTGCTCTGGTGATCGACCCCAAGGCCGTCGACCCGGAGGACACCGAGACGCTCGCGGACCTCGTCGTCGCCGCAGTCCAGGCAGCGAACGAGAACGCGCAGCAGCTCCAGCAGCAGAAGCTGGGCCCGCTGGCCCAGGGTCTGGGCGGCATGCCCGGCCTCCCCTTCTGACGTTTCTGATCCTCCAGATCTCTTCTGACCTGCGATCCGAACTCGTAAGTTGTATTCATAGCTCATTCCAGGAAGGCGTTCCGTTGTACGAAGGCGTGGTTCAGGACCTCATCGACGAGTTGGGCAGGCTGCCCGGCGTCGGTCCCAAGAGCGCGCAGCGGATCGCTTTCCACATCCTGCAGGCCGAGCCGACCGATGTGCGCCGCCTTGCCCATGCCCTCCTGGAGGTCAAGGACAAAGTCCGGTTCTGTTCGGTCTGCGGCAATGTCGCCCAGCAGGAACAGTGCAACATCTGCCGCGACGCGCGCCGCGACCAGACGGTCATCTGTGTGGTCGAGGAGCCGAAGGATGTCGTCGCGATCGAGCGGACCCGTGAGTTCCGGGGCCGGTACCACGTGCTCGGCGGCGCGATCAGCCCGATCGAGGGCGTCGGTCCCGACGATCTGCGCATCCGCGAGCTGCTCGCCCGTCTCGCCGACGGATCGATCACGGAGCTGATCCTGGCGACCGACCCCAACCTGGAGGGCGAGGCCACCGCGACGTACCTGGCGCGGATGGTCAAGCCGATGGGCCTGCGGGTCACCAGGCTGGCCAGCGGCCTGCCGGTGGGCGGCGACCTGGAGTACGCGGACGAGGTCACCCTGGGCCGCGCCTTCGAGGGGAGGCGCCTGCTCGATGTCTGATGCCTTCACGATGGCGACGCCCGATGTTCTTGCATCGGCTCACGACGGCTTTACGTTCAGCGACGCTATGTTCTACTCACCGTTCGCGACCGTGCCCACGGGAGGTCCCCTCGATGTCTGACGCCACGCTGAACTCCGTCACGCAGGACCCGGACGACTTCGCCGTCCAGATCGCCGACCAGATCAAGACGTTCATCGTCGCGGTCACCGAGGTGTCCAAGGTCGAGGAGCCCGAGGAGGCCGTCCCCGTCCTGCTGCTCCAGATCTCCCAGCTGCTGCTGGCGGGCGGCAGGCTCGGTGCGTACGAGGACATCGTCCCCGACGAGCGCTACGAGCCGGATCTGGGCGCCGAGCCGGACGCCGACGGCCTGCGCGAGCGGTTCGCCGCCCTGCTGGAGCCGATCGACGTCTACTCCGAGGTCTTCGACCCGTACGAGCCCCGCAAGGCCCCGGTTCCGGCCCGTATCTCCGACGACCTGGCCGACCTGGTCACCGACCTGCGCCACGGTCTGGCCCACTACGAAGAGGACCGCACGACCGAGGCGCTGTGGTGGTGGCAGTTCTCCTACTTCTCCAACTGGGGCTCCACCGCATCCGCCACTCTGCGCGCCCTCCAGTCCCTCATCGCCCACATCCGCCTCAACCAGCCCCTCCAGGAGCTGGACGGCCTGGACACGGACTCGGAGACCGCCGACGACGAGCTGGCCGAGGAGGCGGGCCGGGTGATGGCCGAGGAGATCGCGGGCCCGCTGGGGCTGCGGCCGGTGCAGTAACGCCCGGCGCCCACCCACCCTTCACAGCAACGTGGCACTCGACGTCCGAGTGTCACGTTGTTCGGTCTGTGGCAGCGCCATTCGCGTGGCCGCGATCGGGACGCCCCCCGCACAACCTCCGGCGGGAGCAACTGGAACTCCCTTCGTTGCCTTCGCCGTCACTCGCGGCTGAATCGGCGCGGGCCGGCCCGGGGCTCAAGCCTCGGGCTCCGAGCCCTTTTCTTTAGGAATGGGTGGTTGGGTTCGATCCCACCCGCCCTCCCAAGTCCCGCGCACACGCGTGCGGGTGACGTTCCGTGATCTGCTTGATTCACAGCGTGTGCGCGTTCTGGGTTCGCGTTGAAGAATCCGCAATCCGAAAAACGGACGGCCCCGGCGGTGCACGAACACCAACCGGGGTCTTGCCGAACCAGATCGAAAGAGAGTCGATCCTGATGGCCGGTGCCAACGATAGTGCTGCCCAGGCGAGCACGCGGAGGCTTGCGCATGGCGGGGGCCTCCGAAGGGCGGACCGTAAGGTTCCGGTCCACGCTGGAGGTGGGTGGCTCATGAATTGCGGACCCGGCTCGCCGCGTGTGTGGGCCAGGCCACATACGGGAGTAGGGGCCCGATCGGCGGGCAACAGCCCCGTACGAGCAGTTCGGGGCGACACGCCGATGATCACGTGTTGAGCGGGACATCTCACCATGTGGTATCGGCGGGGCGTTTCCGGACTGCTCGTTAAACTGAGTCGACCGCAGTAATGGACTGAGCGAGGAGCGCACGTGGGCCTTGTCGTGCAGAAGTACGGAGGCTCCTCCGTAGCCGATGCCGAAGGCATCAAGCGCGTCGCCAAGCGAATCGTCGATGCCAAGAAGAACGGCAACCAGGTGGTTGTCGTGGTGTCAGCGATGGGCGACACGACGGACGAGCTGATCGATCTCGCCGAGCAGGTATCCCCGATCCCTGCCGGGCGTGAGTTCGACATGCTGCTGACCGCCGGAGAGCGGATCTCCATGGCCCTGCTGGCGATGGCGATCAAAAACCTGGGCCACGAGGCCCAGTCGTTCACAGGTAGCCAGGCAGGCGTCATCACCGACTCGGTCCACAACAAAGCGCGCATCATCGATGTGACGCCGGGCCGTATCCGTACGGCGCTGGACGAGGGGAACATCGCGATCGTCGCGGGGTTCCAGGGTGTGTCCCAGGACAAGAAGGACATCACCACCCTCGGCCGCGGCGGGTCCGACACCACCGCGGTCGCGCTCGCGGCCGCGCTGGATGCCGAGGTCTGTGAGATCTACACCGATGTGGACGGTGTCTTCACCGCCGACCCGCGGGTCGTGAAGAAGGCCCGGAAGATCGACTGGATCTCCTTCGAGGACATGCTGGAGCTGGCCGCGTCCGGCTCCAAGGTGCTGCTGCACCGATGCGTGGAGTACGCACGCCGCTACAACATCCCGATCCATGTCCGCTCGTCCTTCTCCGGACTGCGCGGAACCTGGGTCAGCAACGAGCCGCAAGGGGACCAGAAGGTGGAGCACGCGATCATCTCCGGAGTCGCCCATGACGTCTCCGAGGCCAAGATCACCGTCGTCGGCGTGCCCGACAAGCCGGGCGAGGCCGCCGCGATCTTCCGCGCCATCGCGAACGCGGAAGTCAACATCGACATGGTGGTGCAGAACGTCTCCGCCGCGTCGACCGGTCTGACCGACATCTCGTTCACGCTGCCGAAGGCCGAGGGCCGCAAGGCCATCGACGCCCTGGAGCGCAACCGCGGCACCATCGGCTTCGAGTCGCTGCGCTACGACGACCAGATCGCGAAGATCTCCCTGGTCGGCGCCGGCATGAAGACCAATCCGGGTGTCACGGCGGGCTTCTTCGAGGCGCTGTCGGACGCCGGTGTGAACATCGAGCTCATCTCGACGTCCGAGATCCGTATCTCGGTGGTCACCCGCGCCGACGACGTCAACGAGGCCGTGTGCGCCGTGCACACCGCCTTCGGTCTCGACAGCGATTCCGACGAGGCCGTTGTCTACGGGGGCACCGGCCGATGACCGCCCGCCGCCCTTCGCTCGCGGTCGTCGGAGCGACCGGGGTGATCGGCGGCGTCATGCTCCAGATCCTTTCGCAGCACGCGGATGTCTGGGGCGAGGTGAAACTGATCGCCTCGCCGCGTTCGGCCGGCCGCAAGCTGGTCGTGCGCGGCGAGGAGAGCGAAGTCCTCGAACTCACCGAGGACGTGTTCGACGACGTCGACGTGGCACTGTTCCTGGTGCCCGACGCCGTCTCCGCGCAGTGGGCGCCGATCGCCGCCGCCAAGGGCACGGTCGTCGTCGACGACTCCGCCGCGTTCCGGCTGGACCCGGACGTTCCGCTGGTCGTGCCCGAGATCAATCCGCATGCCGCGCGGATCAGGCCGCGCGGCATCGTCGCGAGCCCGAACTGCACGACACTCTCGCTGATCGTCGCGGTCGGCGCGCTGCACGCCGAATTCGGGGTACGGGAACTGGTCGTCTCCTCGTACCAGGCGGTGAGCGGGGCCGGCCGGGACGGTGTCGCGGCGCTGCGCGAACAGCTGTCGATGGTGGCCGGTACGGAACTGGGTACGCAGCCCGGGGATGTACGCCGGGCCCTGGGGGACGTGGAAGGCAGCCCCTTTGCCGCGCCGGTGGCCCTCAACGTGGTGCCCTGGGCCGGGACCGAGGCCGGGGACGGCTGGTCGTCGGAGGAGCTGGCGATCCGCGAGGAGTGCCGCAAGGTTCTGGACCTGCCGAGCCTGCGGGTGGCGGCGACCTGTGTCTACGTACCCGTCATCGCGACGCACTCGATGTCCGTGCACGCACGGTTCGAGAACGAGATCGCGGTCGACCGGGCCCACGAGATCCTGGCGACGGCACCGGGCGTGGTGCTCTACGACAGTCCGGCGGCGGGGGACTTCCCGACACCGTCCGACGTCGTCGGCACCGATCCGACCTGGGTCGGGCGGGTGCGCAGGTCACTGGACGATCCCCGGGGCCTGGAACTGTTCGTCTGCGGCGACAACCTCCGCAAGGGAGCGGCGTTGAACGTGGCGCAGATCGCCGAATCGGTGGCTGCCGAATTTCCCCGAGTCTGATTCGAACCTGTTTTGTACTCTCTGTGAATGCCCTGTGAGCAAGTTGAAGGTCTGAACCTCTTGAGCTGGGGTGTCGGGGTATCCGACGATGACCTTTCGGCCTGGTGCAACCGTCGGCCGGAGGGCACGCGTCTATGCGGTCACTTCTTGCACGGCGGGCGCATATTCGGGGCATTTGTGGAAGAGCAGGTATGTATGAGGGCATGTCGCACTGCGATGAACGCGGTGCCGCGCGCGTACAACCCTGACGGGGGGAAACGTGTCCAACTGGCGTGGCAGAGGTTCTCGAAATCACAGTGGTGGGCCCCTTGCGCGGCGCTTCGGTGCGTCCGCTCAGACGGCCCCGCGCACCCGGCGGTATGCCGGTGATTGCGCCCATGCCCGCTGCACGTCCCGCACGGCTGCCGTCGCAGCGCGAGGGCGCTGAGGAGAGCGTGGCTGCAGGAACCACGGTCGACCATCTCACCGAGACCTATCGGGCCCATTACCGTTCGCTGCTGGGCCTCGCGGCTCTGCTCCTGGACGACACCGCCTCGTGCGAGGACGTCGTGCAGGAGGCGTTCATCCGCGTGCACTCGGCGCGCAGCCGGGTACGGGAACCCGAGAAGACACTCGCGTATCTGCGTCAGACCGTCGTCAACCTGTCGCGCTCCGCGCTGCGCCGCCGCATCCTCGGGCTGAAGCTGCTGTCCAAGCCCATGCCGGACATGGCGAGCGCGGAGGAGGGCGCGTACGACCAACTGGAGCGGGACGCGCTGATCAAAGCGATGCGGGGGCTGCAACGGCGCCAGCGAGAGGTGCTGGTGCTGCGTTACTTCGCGGACATGACGGAGGCTCAGGTGGCCGAGACGCTGGGCATATCCCTGGGCTCGGTCAAGGCGTACGGCTCCCGTGGGATCGCGGCGCTGCGCGTCGTGATGGAGGCGCAGGTATGAGTTGGCGCTACCGCAGGAAAGAGAACAGCCACGAGCGTGAGCATCGGATTGACCGGACTGGAAACGGAATTGTGAACGACGGGCCGGAGAGCGCCTCGCATGTGAACCCGGACGCGAAGTCGGACGCGAAGTCGGATGCGGATCACGTGGAACGGGATCTCGCGGATCGCGACCTCGCGTCCGCGGGAGGCGCGGGTGACCTCTGTGAGGGCGACACAGCCGCTGAGACGGCCGAGCTCGGGGGGCTGAGCAGCCTCTTCGGCAAGGGCCCGGGTATGGGTTCCGGTTCGGGGGGCGGTGGCGGCCCGGACATGGACGAGGTCGCGCTGCGCCGCATGCTGCGCGGGGCCGTCCAGCACATCGAACCCCGCGACGGCACCCTTGACCATCTGTACCGTGCGGTGCCCGCGCGGCGCGCCAGGCGGCGGCAGGCCGTCGTCGGTATGGCGGCAGCGGCGCTGCTCATCGGCACCGCGGTCCCCGCCTTCGTCCATGTCGCGAACTCCGACGGTTCGAGCACCGCCAACCCCGCGATGGCCGGACACGGTGAGCAGGCGCAGGGCGGCAGCGGCACCGACAACGGCTCGGGATCCGGCGGGAAGAGCGGCGGCGGCAGCACCGACGGTCAGGGTGACGGCGACCGGGGCCGGCCGACGAGCACGAGCAGTCCGTCCGACAGCCGTGGTCAGGGCGTCGGCGGCAACCTGGTCGGCGGGGTCGCCGACCCGGACAACTCCGCGGCGGCCTCCATGCCGACCTGCGATCCGGGGCAGCTCGGTGTCGCCTCGGCCGAGACGGGCGCGGCGGGTGCCGACGGCACGGTGTACGGCACGTTCCGCATCGCCAATGTCTCCGGCAAGGACTGTTCGGTGAGCAGCAGCGGCAGCGTGGGCTTCCAGGCGATGGGCGCGGCCGACCCGGCCAAGATCACGATCGTCCAGCACACCGCGGGTGACGCGGCGGCCGGACTCCCCGACCCCTCGCAGGAGCAGGGGACGGTGCTGCTGAAACCGTCCATGGCGTACGAGGTGAAGTTCGCCTGGGTGCCGAAGGACACATGTCCGACTTCCGGAGGTTCACCGAGCCCGACACCGACGGGCGGCACGGACAGCGCGGGCGGCGCCGCTGCCGCCGGGGCCGGTACGGGTACCACTGACGGGACTTCGGATACGGCTGCGCAGTTCGGCAGCGAGGACGGCGGCGGGGCGCTGGACGGCAGCGTTGCCGTGACGCACACGCCGGAGGCGGGGGCGCCGGTCGCGGAGGCGAAGATCTCCAACGCCTGCGCGGGCACGATCTACCGGACCGGGGTGCTGGCCCCCGCGACATGACGCAGGGGCGGCGGCGTACGACGCACACGTGAGGGGGCCCGCCGGTCGATTCGGCGGGCCCCCTCACGTATGTCCGGCTCAGGCGTCTGGCTCAGGCCGTGCCGGCGCTCACGTTGGAGTCGGCGGGATCGGTGGGGCCGGTGTTCGTGCCCGGGTCCTTGCCTGTATCGGTATCCGCATCCGCATCCGCATCCGCATCCGTGCCCGCATCCGTGCCGTCGACGAGGCCCAGCTTCAGGTCCCGCGCCGCTTCGGCCTCGCGGCGGACCAGCCGGAACCACATGAAGAGCACGAACCCGGCGAAGACGAACCACTCGCCCGTGTAGCCGAGGTTCTGGAAGGCCTTCAGATCGAGCCCGGTGCCCTGCGGTACGGCGGCCGGTACGGGACGCAGCGCGCCGCTGGAGCCGGTGTCCTGGAGCGTCACCCATGCGTCGTAGACGTCGTACGGGACGAGGTTGACCAGGGAAGCGGCGCTGATCATGCCGAGCTGACCGTCCGGGAGCCCACCCGCCGTGTCGACGCCCGCGGTGCCGGCGTTCTCGGACGCCTGGAGGTCGCCGGTCACCGTGACCTCGCCGGTCGGTGCGGCAGGCACGGCGCTGTGGCCGGGCTTGCCGGGCAGCCAGCCGCGTACCACCGGCAGGGCCTTGCCACCGTCCGTGCGGAGCATGTTCAGGACATAGAAGCCGCTCTTGTCGTCCAACTCCCGTCCGGGTACCAGGAACTGGTCGGCGTACCGGCCGGTGGCGGTGGCGGGGCGGCCCGAGGTCACCGTGTCGACGGGCAGGAGGTCGTCGATCGGCTCGGCCGCCCTCGTGCCAGGGGCGGGCTGCTTCTCGGCGGCGTCGTGCGTCTGCACGCGATCCTCGAAGCGGCCGAGCTGCCAGGTGCCCATGAAGATGCAGAACGGGATGGCCAGCACGACGAAGAGGTTGATCCCCCACCATCGCGGGGTCAGCAGGAACCGGTACACCCCTCCACGGTACGGTCCCCGCTCCGGTCGCCCGGAGCGGGGTGCCGCGTGGGGCGCGGCCGCGGTGCCGACGGGGCCGGTGGCCGTCGGCGTCCGGCTCGGCACCCCGACCGCGCGGCGTTGCTCGCCGGTCACCGATTCGTCCTCGATCGCCGGCGGGCTCACGACGGCCTGTGGCGGTGGTGTCATGCGGGCTTCGTGCGGGAGTGACAGACGTCCCTATTCTCCGGACAGGCTCGAAGAGGCGGGGGCGCCATCCGTGGCCAGGTGGCGCTGGGCGAAGTCGAGTTCCAGCCGGAACTGCTTGATCCGTTCCTCCACGACGAGCGAACCGTGTCCCGCGTCGTACCGGTAGACCTCGTGCACCGCGTCACGGCCCTTCAGCCGGTCCACGTAGTTCTCGACCTGCCGGATCGGGCAGCGCGGATCGTTGACGCCCGCCGAGATGTAGACCGGCGCCCGCACGGCGTCGACGTACGTCAGCGGGGACGAGGCCTCGAAACGCTCGGGGACCTCCTCCGGCGTGCCGCCCAGCAGTGTGCGGTCCATCGCCTTCAGGTCCTCCATCTCGTCGTGATACGCCGTGACGTAGTCGGCGACCGGGACCGCCGCCAGGCCCAGGGCCCAGTCGTCCGGCTGCGTACCGAGGCCGAGCAGGGTCAGATAGCCACCCCAGGAGCCACCGGCCAGGACCAGCTTCGCCGGGTCCGCGAGCCCGGACTTCACCGCCCACTCCCGTACCGCGGCGATGTCCTCCAGCTCGATCAGACCGACCCGGTGCTTGAGCGCGTCCGTCCAGGCGCGGCCGTATCCGGTGGAGCCGCGGTAGTTGACCCGGACGACCGCGTAGCCGTGGTCCACCCAGGCGGCGGGGCCGGAGGCGAAGGCGTCGCTGTCGTGCCAGGTCGGTCCGCCGTGGATCTCGAAGACGGTGGGAAACGGGCCCTCCGCCGGGGCGGCGGGCCGCTGCACGAGAGCGTGGACGCGGCCCCCGGGCCCGTCCACCCACACGTCCTCCACCGGCACGGAGGCCGGAGCCTTCAAGCCGGGCGGATCGAGCACCACCGCACCCGAGGTGGACCGGATGACGGGCGGCTGCGCGGCCGACGACCACAGGTACTCCACCGTGCCGTCGGGCCGGGCCGTGGCTCCCGACACCGAACCCGCGGGGGTATCCACCCGGACGGGAGCGCTGCCCGCCCCCGGCTCGTACCGCCACAGGTCGCTGCGGGCCTCGAAGCCGTGCACGATCAGCAGCGCGGAGGCGTCCGGATACCACTCGGCGCCCACATCACCGGGCAGGCCGATCGCGAGGTCCGTCTCCGTGCCTGTCATCGGATCCCAGATCATCGGCTCCCAGCGGCCCCGCCGCTGATGCCCGACCAGCAGCCTCGTGTCCCCGGCGACGGGGGCGAAGCCCAGCACGGACAGGCCCAGCTCCTTCGTACCGCCCTCGGTGTCGTCCAGCTCGGCGACGGTCGACCCGTCGGGCCGCACGACGCGCAGCGCGGAGTGCATCGCATCGCCGTGCTCGGTGTGCTCCAGGGCGATCAGCGTCCCGTCGTACGACAGGTCGCCGACGCCCGCCGACTCGTGGTGGCGGTAGATCTCGACGGGCGCGGCCCCGGGCCGTACGACATGGACCGTCGTCCCGTCCTCGTCGGTCGAACGGCCGACCACCGCCGTACCGTCACGCCCGATCGCGAGCCCGGCCGAGTACGAGGCACCGAGACCGGGTGCCGCCGGCTCGTCCACCACCTCCGCGCCCTCGCCGCTGTGGAACGGCTGGCGCATCCACACCCCGAACTCGTCCCCGTCGGTGTCGCTGAACCACCAGATCGACTCGCCGTCCGGTGTCAGCACGCCGTCAGTCGTCCCGTTCGGCCGGTCGGTCACCTGACGCTGCTTGCCGGTCGCGCGGTCCCATGCGTACAGCTCGTACGTCCCCGTGGCATTGGAGACGAACAGTGCGCGGTCCGGCGCATCCTCCGCCCAGTCGGGCAACGACACCCGCGGCGCCCGGAAACGCTGCTCCCACTCCGGTACGGAAGCGGTCGCCGGAGCGGAAGCGGTCGCCGGTGCGGTGGAGGCCGTCGAGCCAGTGATCTCAGTCATGCCCCCCATTCTGCGCCGGAACGACGACAATTCGTTCGCATCGCCCGCAGCCTGTGGATAACCTCCCGGGCATGTATGCACCGACCCCTGCCGACTGGCACGAGGCCAACCGCGCGCGCTGGGACGAGCGGGTCCCCATCCACGCCGGGAGCGACTTCTACGACCTGGATTCCTTCCGCGCCGGCAAGGAGGCCCTGCGCGACTTCGAACTCGCCGAGGTCGGGGACGTCACGGGCAAGTCGCTGCTGCATCTGCAGTGCCACATCGGGGTCGACACCCTCTCCTGGGCCCGGCACGGCGCCGCGCACGTCGTCGGTCTGGACTTCTCCGAACCGGCCGTGGAGACCGCACGCGGCCTGGCCCGCGAGCTGGGGTTCACCCAGGACCGGGCAGCGTTCGTCGCCGCCGATGTCCATGACGCCGCGCAGGCCGTCCCGGACTCGTCGTACGACATCGTCTACACCGGCGTCGGCGCGCTGAACTGGCTGCCCGACACCCGGCGCTGGGCCGAGACCGCCGCATCGCTCGTGGCGCCCGGCGGCTTCCTCTACCTCGCGGAGTTCCATCCGCTCACGGACTGCCTCGACGACTCGACCGGCGCGAAGGTCGTCCACGACTACTTCAGCCGCGACGCCTGGGTGGACGAGACGCCGGGCACGTACGCGGACTTCGACGCACCGACCGTCCACAACCGAAGCGTCGAATGGCAGCACCCGATCGGCGACGTGGTGTCGGCGCTGGCCGCCGCCGGGCTGCGGATCGAGTTCCTGCACGAGCACGACGTCTCGCTCTTCGCCCGCTTCTCGGCGCTGGAGCGGCACGGCGACGGCTTCTACCGCTTCCCCGCGGACCGTCCGCGCATCCCGCTGATGTACTCGGTCAAGGCATCGCGCCCGGCCGGCTCCTGACCGAAGGCGGACGTTCAAGGCCCGTTGTCAGTGGTGGGGTTCAGACTCGAACCATGACCACGACTGCTGATCTGCGTACCGCGGTGAAGACGTACTGGACCGCGGCCGGCAACCGCGACTGGGACACCTTCGCCACGACGCTCGCCGACGAGGTGCTGTACGACCTGCCGCAGACCCGCGAACGCATCCGCGGGAGGGAGCGGTACGTGCAGTTCAACCGGGAGTACCCGGGGGACCGGCACGTCGGTGTCGAACGGATCGTGGCCGACCGGGAGGGGCAGCAGGTCGCTGTCCGGACGGTTTTCACGGTCGGCCCGCAGGAGTTGCACGCCCTCCACTTCTTCACGTTCGACGCGGAGGGGCGGATCAGCGAGATCACCGACTTCCGGCCCGAGCCGTACGAGCTCCCGGCGGGCCGGGAGCACCTCGTCGAGCGGTACTGAGGCCGATCGGACGGGGGCGGGGGGATGAATGGGGGAGACCGGAGTGGGGGACGGGGAACGTGAGGGCGGCGATGGGCGTCGGCCGGGCCGCGGGTCCTCCGGTCGCCCTCTCGTCCTCGCCCTTGCCCCTGCCTTCACCTTTGCTTTCGCCCCGCTCGCCCTCAATTGCCTGACGGGCTCGGCTCCTTGGGCCCCGTGCGGTCCCACCCGGGGGCGCGGACATCGACTGTCAGCGTGTTCATCGCGACCTCCTTGCCGCACGTGCGGCAGATCCACGCCGCATCAAGATCGTGCGCGTGCGAGTCCTCGTGACCGGCCTCCGCCGCCGGTTCATGGATCATGACCACCGGCTGCTCCTCCAGCACCCACCGGTCGCCCCAGTCCAGCAGGGCCCGGATCACCGGTGCGAGATCACGACCGGATTCGGTCAGGTGGTACTCGTAGCGCGGCGGCCGTTCGTTGTAGGGCCGCCGCTCGACCACCCCTGCCTGCTCCAGTGAGCGCAGCCGGGCCGCGAGGCGGTCCCGGGGCGCGCCGGTGTTACGGGCGATCGCCTCGAACCGGTGGTTGCCGAAGAAGATCTCGCGCACCGCGAGCAGAGCCCATTTCTCACCCACCACATGCAGCGCGGCGGCGGCCGAGCACGGCCGGCCGGGCAGCGAGAACGCGGGGACGGCGGGGGTGTGGGGTTCCTGTGCAGCACTCATCACTACAAGGTTGCCATCTCAAACTCACTGGCGCTACCTTGCCGCCATGACAGTTGGAGAATCAAACTCACCCCCCTCTGCCGTTGCCTCCGCGACTGGCCGTGCGGCTGCCCCGGCTTCCTCCCGTGCCACCGGCTGGATCATTTCGGCCGGTGTCTTTGTCGTGAATCTCGATCTGTTCATCGTCAATGTCGCGGTCCCCGCCCTGGGCGACGCCTTCGACGGCAGCTCGCTCGCCTCGCTGTCCTGGGTGCTCAACGCGTACGCGATCGTCTTCGCCGCTCTGCTCGTCGTCGCGGGCCGGCTCGCCGACCGGTACGGACACCGCCGAGGTTTTCTCCTCGGTCTTGCGGTCTTCACCGTCGCCTCCGCGCTCTGTGCAGTCGCCCCCGGCGTCGGCTGGCTGGTGGCCGCCCGCGTCCTGCAGGCCGTCGGAGCCGCCGCCCTCCTGCCGACGTCGCTCGCCCTCCTGCTCGTCAACACCCCGGCAGAGCGTCGTCCCCGGGCCATCCGCAGCTGGGCGGCGATCGGCGGCATCGCGGCCGGCCTGGGGCCGGTGGTCGGTGGCGTACTCGTGGAAGCGGACTGGCGCTGGGTCTTCCTCGTCAATGTGCCGGTCGGTGCGATCGGCCTGATCGCGGGCGGCCGGTCGCTGCCCGACGCCCGCCCGCACCGCGAGGGTCCCTTCCCGGACCTCTTCGGTGCCGTTCTGCTCACCCTCGCCATCGGCGCACTGGCGCTCGCCCTGGTCAAGGCCGATGCCTGGGGCTGGAGTTCGCCGGGAGTCCTCGGCCTGCTGGTCGCGACCGCCGTCCTCGCCGCGGGCTTCTGGCTGCGCTCCGCCCGGCACCCGGCCCCGGTCGTCGAACTGCCGATGCTGCGCACCCGGGCCTTCGCGACAGCCACCTTCGCGGCTCTGCTCTTCACCGTCGCGTTCGCCGCGATGCTGCTGACGTCGGTGCTCTGGTGCCAGCAGGTGTGGGGGTACTCGGCGATCCGTACCGGACTCGCCATCGCCCCGGGGCCGTTGGCCGTACCCGCGCTCGCCGTGCTCTCGGGGCCGGTCGTCAGTCGCATCGGAGCGGGCCGCACCGCCGCACTCGGCTGCCTGCTGTTCGCTGTCGGGCTGGCCTGGTGGGCCGTCGCACTCGATACGGCTCCGCACTACGCGAGCGGTTTCCTCCCCGGCATGATGATGACCGGCATCGGCGTCGGATTCGCCCTTCCCACCCTGGTCGGCGCCGCCGCTGCGGCTCTCCCGCCCACCCGTTTCGCCACCGGATCAGCGGTCACCACGACGGCTCGCCAGACGGGTTCGGTGCTGGGTGTCGCCCTGATGGTCACGCTGCTCGGCGCCCCTGACGGACCGGCCGAGGCGCTCGACGCGTTCCGGCACGGCTGGTGGGCGGCCGCAGCCACCGCCGTACTCGCCGCTGCGACCGCCCTCGCCCTGCACCGACGGGGCACGGCTGCCCGCGCCTGAACGCAACAGAAGCGCGGTGGGTGGCCGGAACCCCGGCAGCCTGCCGCGCTTCTGTACCTCCGTCGTCCGCGTCCTACGCGGCCGAGCGGAAGGCTGGAAGATAGCCGCCCGACTGTCCGGCGGCCTTGGGGTGGTACGAGTTGTAGACGGGGAGCGTCACACTGTGGAGCCATGCGTCACCGGAGCACAGCTCATGCCCGGTGAACTCGTCCACCACGCTGGAGAACGTGAACCCGGCGTTGGCCGCCTGCTTGGCGATGACACCGTTCAGGACGTCGGACGCGTTGTTGATGGCCGCCCGCTCCTTCTCCGAGAGCCCGGCGATGCAGCTGCCGCTCAGCTGGTAGAAGCGCGGGTATCCCAGCACCACGACATGGGCCTGCGGGGCCCGTGAACGGATGGAACCGTAGAGCGAACTCAGGCCGGACGGCAGCGAGGTCTGTATCTGCGACACCGCCGAGCTCACGCTGCTCAGGCAGGTGGCCTCGCTGGACAGCACGCAGTCCTGCATGACATCGGCGAAGCCGACGTCGTTGCCGCCCGCAGTGACGCTGACTAGGCCGGTGGACGAGCTCAGTGCGCCCAGCTGGCTGCCGGCCACCGAACTCGTCGTGGCGCCCGAACAGGCGACGAAGGCGAAAGAGGAAGGTGAGTTCGCAGCTGCCCAGAGGTAGGGGTAGGCGTTGGTGCTGCGGCGGCAGTCGCCGCTGTCGGAGAGATAGCTCCCCGCGCCGACGCCGGACGAGTACGAGTCGCCGAGTGCGACGTACCCGCCGGCGGCGGCCGAGGATGCCGAGGCCGGCTGGGCGACGCCCAGAGCGGCCACGGCGGCGAGGACCAGAGTGGATGCGGACGCCCAGAATCTCCGTACTGACATGGCTGTCAGCCCTCCGAAGTGTGGGGGGTGGGTGGGGGGTTGCTTGAGCGCCACGTTTCTAGCAGCTGTTGGTACTCGCCGGTAATAGCTGCGCAAGAACTGGTCTGATATGCCTGAATGATCGTTCGGTCGCGATGGCTCCGCGCGTAGATAAACCTCTCGGGGTGCCTGAATCTCCTTGCGAGGCCTGAGTTGCGGGCGGCGGTGGAGCCCCGTGCCATGGCGCCCGGGGTGCGGGAGCCGGCCCCGGCGAGGTCCAGTCGTCGGCGCTTGAACGGGCCGGCCACGGCCCCTGCGTGACGGGCTGTCAATCGCCGCGAGTGATCCGGTATCCGCGTCCGGAGTCCGGCTCCGCGTCAGCGGCTCATACGGATACTGGTACCCCTGTCACGACGGAGCCCGGACGAGGAGTCTCGTTGAGCGCACGCATACTGGTTGCCGAGGACGACGTGAAGCAGGCGCGGTTGATAGGCATCTATCTGGAGCGTGAGGGGAACGAGGTCCAGATCGTCGCCGACGGCCGCTCGGCGATCGACCGGGCAAGGTCCTCCCGGCCCGACCTCATCGTGCTCGATGTGATGATGCCCAACGTCGACGGTCTCGACGTATGCCGGATCC
The DNA here is from genome assembly GCF_900091955.1 of Streptomyces sp. Ncost-T10-10d. Classification (GTDB taxonomy): domain Bacteria; phylum Actinomycetota; class Actinomycetes; order Streptomycetales; family Streptomycetaceae; genus Streptomyces. The sequence goes on along the minus strand of NZ_FMDF01000207.1, from coordinate 2,210 downwards.
TGCGCGCCGAATCCCAGGTCCCCATCCTGCTGCTCACGGCACGCACCACGGAGGAGGACATGCTCCTGGGGCTGGACCTGGGGGCCGACGACTACATGGCCAAGCCGTACAGCCCCAGGGAGCTGACAGCTCGGGTCAGGGCGCTGCTGCGCCGGTCGAAGGCGGCCGGGCGCACTGATCCGGCGGTGCTCACGGTCGGCGACCTGGAGATCGACACCGCTCGTTTCGAGGTACGGGTGGCCGGGGCGCCGGTGGTGTTGACCGGCAAGGAGTTCGCCATCCTGACCGTGCTCGCGGGGGAGCCCGGACGGGCCTTCACCCGGGCACAGATCATCGACCAGGTCTTCGGGTTCGACCAGAACGTACTGGAACGCACCGTCGATGCCCATGTGATGAACCTGCGGCGGAAGCTGGAGCGGGGGCGAGCGGACCGGAGGTATGTGGAGACCGTCTACGGCCGGGGATACCGATTGGCGAACGGGCCCGGTGCGGGGCAGTGAGCTTCAGACTGCGGGCGCTCGGCCTGCTGATGCTTGTCGCGATGGCCGCCACAGCGGCGACCGCCTGGCTGACTCTGCGGCAGGCGAACCTCCAGGTCCGCGACTCCGCCGCCGCGGGGCAGCAGGAGGTCTCCCGGATCACCGGCGAACTGTACGCGTACGGCTTCGCGCACGGCACTTGGGACGGGGTCTCGCCGACTGTGGGCGCGCTGGCGAAGGACACCGGTCAGCGCATCCGCGTCGCCACGGAGGCCGATGCTCTTGTCGTCGACTCCGACGCCCTTGCGGGCCGCGAACCCCGCACGGCCGACAGCCGGCCCCCGGTCCTGGTCGATCCGCGCCCTGCCCTGCGGTTGCCCACGGAGAAGGCGCCGAGGGTCTCGGTCAAGCTCACGGTGACCGCGATCGCCGAGTACCGGGCTGCCGCGACGTACGCCGCATGCCTGACACGTGCGGGGGCCGCGGTGACGGCCCGGCCGAACGGTATCGGCATCCCCGTGATCAGCACGGAGCACCGGCCCTCGCAGTGCAGGGAGTCGTCGGCCGACTCGGATCCTCGGATCGCCCAGGATCACGAAGCGGTGCAGACGTGCGAGTCCGATCCGCGGCCCGCCGCCTGTCTCCAGCGGGCCTTCAACGAGCGGATCGCGGCCGCTGCGCCGCCCCGACTCCAGGTCCTTCTCGGGGCCAGGGACGAATCCCCGCCCACCCTGGCCGCCGCGCCCACGATTGCCGTCGCGGCGGGCGTCTTTCTCGCGGCTGTCCTGGGCGCCCTGCTTCTGTCCAGGGCGGTGCTGCGCCCGATCCGGGCCCTGACCATGGCAGCGCGGGGGCTGGGCGAAGGCGACCTGGGGCGGAGGGTGGTCGTCTCCGGCCGGGACGAGATCGCCGAACTCGGTGGTGCCTTCAACCGGATGGCCGACTCCATCCAGGCGGGTGAGGACCGCCAGCGCCGCCTCACCGGTGACATCGCGCATGAGCTGCGCACCCCGCTGGCCAATCTGCGCGGCTATCTGGAGGCGCTGCAGGACGGCTACGTCGAGCCGACCCCCGAACTGCTGGAGTCCCTCCACGAGGAGGCGATGCTGCAGCAGCGGATCGTGGACGACCTGCAGGATCTGGCCCTGGCCGAGGCCGGTGCGCTCACCTACCATCGCGTCGATGTCGATCTGGGCGAAATGCTGGAGACCTGCCGCACCGCCCACCGGGCCAGGGCCGAGACGGCCGGCGTCGTACTGGAGCTCGACGTACCGCAGTCGGTACGTGTGTTCGCCGACGCGGACCGGCTGCGCCAGGTCGTCGGCAACCTGGTCGTGAACGCGGTACGGGTCACGGCGCCAGGCGGCAGGGTGAACCTTGCGCTGGTCCGGGACGGAGACCTGGCGGTCATTCAGGTGCGGGACACCGGGAAGGGGATACCTCCCGAGGACCTGCCGCACCTATTCGACCGCTTCTGGCGCGCGGACGCGGCACGGGGCCGCGCCACGGGTGGCAGTGGCCTGGGGCTGTCCATCGCCCGCCAGATCGTGACCGACCACCGGGGGAGGATCGATGTGGAAAGCACCGTGGGAGTCGGCACGGCATTCAGCGTCGTGCTCCCCACGGGCCCGGGGGATATCGCAGGGTGAGCGGAGGCGGCCGATCGGCACGGGGCGGGCACAGGCGACCGGCACCGGCCGGACGGCCTTGGATGCCGTCGCAGTCGCACGG
>NZ_FMDF01000044.1 GCF_900091955.1 Streptomyces sp. Ncost-T10-10d | reverse complement strand
CGGGCGCTCGCGCTGCCCGTCGACGGCTGGCACATCGCGCTGCGGGTGGAGGCCGGCGGCCTCGACGCCACGAACCGGCCGAAGGCACTGGACGCGGTGATGTCGCAGGCGCTGACCCTGCTGCGGACCTGGGACGGACCGGCGGCGCACCCCACCACCCCGGCGTCACCGCCCACCGACACCGTCCAGTGGAACGCGGCCCTGGTCGACGACGCCCTTGTCCTGCTCAGCACGTGGCCCGCCGACCCGGGGACGAACGGGCGGCGCGCCACCCTGGCCCGTGCCCGGCGTGTAGTGGACCGACTGGCCGGACTGCGCCCGGAGGCCGGGTTGAGATGCGGCGTGGGCTCACCGCACCGGGGCCCGCTGGGCATCCGCACCTCCGCCCGTGAGGCCAGGGCCGCCGTGCCGCGCGATGAGGGGCCGACGGTGGCCGCACATGACGCGGTGGGCCTCGACCGGATGCTGCTGGAGTGGTACGCCTCCGACACGGCGCGCGAAGCGGTCGCCGAACTCCTGGCCCCCGTACTGGCGTTGGGTCCACAACGCGCCGAGCCGCTGCTGCGCACGCTCCAGGGGTACCTGGACCACAACAACTCCCCCGCCCGAGCGGCACAGGCCCTGCATCTGCATCGGAACGCGGTGGGCGCCCGCATTCGCAAGATCGTCCAGCTGACGGGCGCCGATCTGAACGAGCCGGATGTCCGCCTCGCACTCCAACTGGCGTGCCGCGCGGGCCTGTCCACGCCCCCGGGCGAGCCGTCCGCACCACCGGACCTCAGGCCCTGACGCCCATCACCCCTGGACCTCGGGCCCTCACGCCCACGATCCGCAACGCATGTACGGCTGAATGTCGCCGTGGGAGACATGGTGACGGCGGGTCAGCCCTTGCCGGCGCCGGAGGCGATGAAGATGGAGTCCCGTGTCCACGCCCCCGCCGCCGGCCTCGCCACGGAGGTCCTCACCCGGCCGGGCGCCCAGGTGGAGCCGGGTACGACGTTGCTGGTCCGGGCCCCGCCCCACGCGAATCGAGGAACACACATGCCGACCCCGACCCGCTCCCTCGTCGTTACTCGTGTCCGAGCCGCCTACGCCCGTATCGAAGCGGTCGACCGCCCCGAGCTCTGGATCGGTCTGCGCCCCCGGCCGGACGTGGAGGCCGAGGCACGGAGCCTCGAAGCCCGCCTTGCCGCAGGAGAACATCTCCCCCTCGCGGGCCGTCTGCTGGCGGTCAAGGGCAACATCGATGTGGCCGGCCTCCCCACCACAGCGGGCTGTCCTTCATACGCGTACGAGCCGAGCGCCGACGCCCCGGTGGTCGCCCGCCTCCGTGGCGCGGGAGCGCTGGTGATCGGTACGACCAACCTGGACCAGTTCGCCACGGGCCTGGTCGGCACCCGTTCCCCGTACGGCGTCGTCCGCAACGCCCTCGATCCGGACCGGGTCGCCGGCGGCTCCAGCTCCGGTTCGGCGGTTGCCGTCGCCCTGGGGATCGCGGACCTCGCGCTGGGCACGGACACCGCGGGTTCCGGCCGTGTCCCCGCCGCGTTCAACGGCATCGTCGGCCTGAACCCGACCCGCGGCCTCGTCCCGACGGACGGTGTGGTCCCCGCCTGCGCGAGCCTGGACTGCGTCACCGTCTTCGCCCGCACGCTCCCCGAGGCCGAACAGGCGATGGCCCTGATGGCCACGCCCATCCCGCAGCCCGACCACTCCCGTGTTCCGGGCCCCTGGCGGATCGCGGTCCCGCCCACCGGGCAACTCGGCGATCTCGATCCCGGCTGGGCGGCGGCCTACGAGACGACGGCCGCCCGCCTCCGCGCGGCGGGCGCGGTGCTCCGGGCCATCGACCTGACCCCGTTCACGGAGGCCGCCGCGATGCTGTACGAGGGTGCGTTCGTCGCCGAGCGCTACACGGCGGTGGGAGCATTCATCGACGGGGCACCCACCGCGCCCGACCTCGACCCCACGGTCGCCCGGATCATCAGCGCGGCCCGTGACATCCCGGCGCACCGGCTCTTCGCCGACCAGGCGAGACTGGCCGCCCTCCACACCGCCGCGACAGCCGCACTCGGCGACGCGGACGCCCTCCTGCTGCCCACCGCACCGGGCCACCCCACGCTCGCCGAGGTCGCCGCCGACCCGCTGGGCGCCAATGCCCGCCTCGGCCGGTTCACCAACTCCACCAACCTGTTCGGCCTGTGCGCGGTGGCGGCCCCTGCGGGCGAGGTGGACGGCCTGCCGTTCGGCGTGATGCTGATCGGCCCGGCGCACACCGATGAACGCGTGGCCCGAATCGCCGCGCTGCTGACCCCGCCCACCCGGATCGCGGTGGTGGGCACCCACCTGACCGGCGAACCCCTGAACCCCCAACTCCTTGCCCTGGGCGCCCGTCTGATCCGTACCACCACCACCGCCCCCGTCTACCGCCTGCACGCCCTGCGCACGGGCCCGCCCGAGGCCGGCCTGGAACGGATCGGGGAGGGCGGGGCAGCGATCGAGGCAGAGCTGTGGGAGCTGCCCGCCGAAGGACTCGGGCGACTCGCCGCCGCCCTCCCGGCGCCCATGACGCTGGGCCGGGTCGAACTCGAGGACGGAGCCACGGCGACCGGTTTCCTGTGCGAGCCGTACGCGCTGGAAGGCGCCGCGGACATCACATCGCACGGCAGTTGGCGCGCATACCTCGGTCGTTGATCCCAGAAACAGTTGACTCGGCACCAACACGCCTGTTCCACTGGGCGGATGCGCCCTCAGCTGCGGCTGGTCACCCGCGACCACATCGACTTCGGTCGAGTGTGGTCCTCCTCGTGTTGTTCCTGACTGCTCCGACGTCAGCACTTCACACGACCGGTTCCCCCGCAGCACGAGATGAGGCTTTGCCATGCCCGTCGAGTTTCTCGGCATCGCAGCAACCAATGAAGGTTCCGAAGTGACACCCCGCTCCGGGGCGTCCTTCGACAAGGCGTACACGCTCGAACTGGCCCGCGCACACGAGGACCACGGCTGGGACCGAGTGCTGTTCGCCTACGGCTCCGGCTCCCCCGATCCGTCCCCCGCCGCCGCCTACATCGCGGCCCGTACCGAAACGCTCCAGATCCTGGTCGCGCACCGCCCCAACGTCTCGTACCCGACGTTCGCGGCCAAGACCTTCGCAACCCTGGACCGGATCAGCGACGGCCGCCTCGCCGTGCACTTCATCACCGGCGGAAACGACCACGAGCAGCAGCGCGAGGGCGACTTCCTCACCAAGGACGAGCGGTACGCTCGCACCCGTGAGGCCATCCAGATCATCAAGCAGGCGTGGACTTCGCACGAGCCCTTCGACCACGAGGGCACGCACTACCGCTTCAACGACTTCGTGAGCGACACCTTTCCCGTGCAGCAGCCGCATCCGCGGGTCTCGTTCGGAGGTTCGTCACCGGCGGCGTACGCGGCCGGGGGCGCCGAAGCCGACATCTACTGCCTGTGGGGCGAACCGCTGGCACAGACCGCGGAACAGATCGCGTCGGTGAAGGCCGCGGCGAAGGCAGCCGGTCGTACGGACGTCCCCAGGATCCAGGTCGCCTTCAGGCCGATCATCGCACCGACCGAGGAACTGGCCTGGGAGAAGGCTCACCGAACGCTGGCACGCATCAAGGCCCACAAGGCCGGGGCACCGCTGAGCCGCCGTCACCCGCTGAACAGCCCGGAGAACTCCGGCTCCCAACGGCTCCTCGCAGTGGCCGCCGAGAGCGAGCGCCACGACCGGGCACTGTGGACACCGACCGCGGCGGAGACGGGCGGCGCCGGCAATTCGACGGCCTTGGTGGGAACACCGGAGACGGTGGCGCAGGCGCTGCTGGACTACTACGACCTGGGCGTGGAAATCCTGTCCGCCCGCGGCTACGACCTGCTGGACGACGCGATCGACTTCGGAAGGCACGTCATCCCGATAGTCCGCGAGGAAGTGGCCAAGCGGGACGCGGCCCGCACAACCCCGTAATACCAAGAGGTGCCGGGCGGGCCGGCAAACCCGACCTGCCCGGCACCCTTGCAGCCCGTCCAGTCCCCATTCCTGTCGGCCAGGCGCTTCTCCACCCCGCCCGGCGCGATTCCCGCTCGTCCGGCGTTCGCGGACCGGGGTCCGGGGCGGAGCCCCGGTTCCGGGAAGGGGCGGGTAGGGGACAGGCCCGCCGCAGGCGCACCACCCCGCACCCCGCGAACCTCACCCCACAGAGCTGTAGGCCACAACCCCCCGCAACACCGCCTCCACCGCCTTATGCGCACTTCGCGCCACGGAGCTACCGTCCCGCGGAGCCGCAGCCGCGATCTGCCCCAGCACATCGATCACCTGCTTGCACCACCGTACGAAGTCCCCCGCCGGCATCTCCGCCTCGCCCAGCACCTCGTCCAGCGTCCGCCCCGACGCCCACATGTAGACCGCCCAGGCAAACCCCAGGTCGGGTTCACGCTGCCCGACCCCCTCCGCCTGGTTGATCTTGAATTCCTCTTCCAGGGCGTCGAGCCGACCCCAGATCCGGACCATCTCGCCCATCGCGGTCTTCGCGGGCCCCGACGGCAGCTTCGGCGCCACCGCGTCATCGGCCTGCCGCGCCTCGTACACCAACGCCGAGACGCACGCCGCAAGTTCGGCAGGGTTCAGGCCCTCCCACACCCCGGCCCGCAGGCATTCGCTCGCCAGCAGATCCAGCTCGCCGTAGAGCCGCGCAAGCCGCCGCCCGTGTTCGGTGACCTCATTGCCCCGCAGATAGTCGAGCTCGGTGAGCAGTGCGACGATCCGGTCGAAGGTGCGGGCGATCGTGTTCGTCCGCCCCTCGATGCGCCGCTCCAGTTGCCTGGTGTCGCGCTGCAGCCGGTGATACCGCTCGGCCCATCGCGCATGGTCCTCGCGCTCGTCGCACCCATGGCAGGGGTGCGCGCGCAACTGCGCCCGGTAGCGGGCGATCTCCCGGTCGTCGGCCGCGGCGGACCGCCCCTTGCGGTGCCGCTCCGGCACTATGTGCCCGGCCTTGGTCCGCAGCGCGGAGGCCAGATCGCGGCGCGATTGCGGTGAGCGCGGGTTGAACGACTTCGGCACCCGCATGCGCTCCACGGCCTCCACCGGAACGGGGAAGTCGATCGAGGCGAGCCTCTTCACCTGCCGCTCGGCGGTCAGCACCAACGGCCGCGGCCCGTCGTGGTATTCGAGCCCGCGGTGCCCGTGCCCATTGGTCCGTCCGGCGGGCAGCCCCGGGTCGAGGACCAGTGCGAGTCCGGCGAACTTGCCGGTGGGGACATGGATGACATCGCCGGGCTTGAGCTTCTCCAGGGACGCCGCCGCCGCGACCCGTCGCTGCGACGCGCCCTGCTTGGCGAGATCCGTCTCCCGGTCCTTGAGTTCGCGGCGCAGCCGCGCGTACTCCTCGAAGTCACCGAGGTGGCAGGTCATGCCCTCCCGGTAGCCCTCCAGTCCCTCTTCGTTCCGCTGGACCTGCCGGGAGATCCCGACCACCGACCGGTCTGCCTGGAACTGTGCGAAGGAGGTCTCCAGCAGCTCGCGCGAGCGGTGCCGTCCGAACTGATGCACCAGGTTCACGGCCATGTTGTACGAGGGCCGGAAGCTGGACCGCAGCGGATACGTACGCGTACCCGCGAGTCCGGCCAGCGCCCCCGGGTCCATGCCGCGCTGCCACAGCACCACCGCATGGCCTTCGACGTCGATCCCACGCCGCCCGGCCCGCCCGGTCAGCTGGGTGTACTCGCCCGGTGTGATGTCGGCGTGCTGTTCGCCGTTCCACTTGACGAGCTTCTCCAACACGACCGAGCGTGCGGGCATGTTGATGCCGAGGGCGAGGGTCTCCGTCGCGAAGACGGCCTTGACGAGCCCTCGTACGAACAGCTCCTCGACGACTTCCTTGAACGTGGGCAGCATGCCGGCGTGATGCGCGGCAATGCCTCGCTCCAGCCCTTCGAGCCACTCGTAGTAGCCCAGGACATGGAGGTCCTCGCCGGGGATGGATGAGGTCCGCTCCTCGACGATCTCGCGGACCGTACGGCGCTTGCCCTCGTCGTTGAGCCGCAGTCCGGCGTGCAGACACTGCTGCACGGCGGCCTCGCAGCCGGCCCGGCTGAAGATGAACGTGATGGCGGGGAGCAGCCCTTCGGCGTCCAGCCGGTCGATGACCTCGGGCCTGGCCGGGGTCCAGATCCGGCTGCGCTGGCGCCGCTCGCGCTCACGGTCCGCCTCGCGGATCATCTTGCCGCGGCGGCGTTCACGCGGGTTGTACGCCCGCTGATTCTCCATCCGGACGAGCCGGACCAGATCGGGGTTGACCTCGCGGCGTCCGGCACCGCGGCCGCCGTGATCGGTCTCCTCCTCGAAGAGGTCGTACATCCGGCGGCCTGCCAGCACGTGCTGCCAGAGCGGCACGGGGCGGTGCTCGGAGACGATGACCTGGGTGTCGCCGCGAACGGTGTCCAGCCAGTCACCGAACTCCTCGGCGTTGGACACGGTCGCCGACAGTGACACCAGGGTCACGGAGTCCGGGAGGTGAATGATCACTTCCTCCCAGACGGCGCCCCGGAAGCGGTCGGAGAGGTAGTGCACCTCGTCCATCACCACATAACCGAGGCCGCGCAGCGCCTGCGAGCCCGCGTACAGCATGTTCCGCAGCACCTCGGTGGTCATGACGACCACCGGGGCATCGCCGTTGACGCTGTTGTCACCGGTCAGCAGGCCGACCTTCTCCGGTCCGTAGCGCTTGACCAGATCGGCGAACTTCTGGTTGGACAGGGCCTTGATCGGGGTGGTGTAGAAGCACTTGCGGCCCTGTTCGAGGGCGAGGTGCACGGCGAACTCGCCGATGATGGTCTTGCCCGAGCCGGTCGGGGCTGCGACGAGCACCCCCTTGCCGGCCTCCAGTGCCTCGCAGGCCTCGATCTGGTAGGGGTCCAGATCGAACTCGTACATCTCGCGGAAGGGCGCGAGTGCGGTGGCCAGCTCGGCGGCACGGATCCGAGAAGCCTGGTATCGCTCAGCTGGTGAGAGGTCCTCTGTCATCTTGCTTATGAGCCTACCCGCCGCCTCTGACAGTGACGCGATCTTTAAATGCCCGTGGGAGACCCCGGCGCGAGCACTCTCACCGCGCCCGGTACACAGGTCGCGGTGAGCGGCAGCGCCCCGAGCTGTTCACCGTCCGCGTACGCGGTGACACCGGCTGCGGCCAGCTCGATCGAGGAAACCCTGTGCACGGTGACCTCGGGGTGGCCGAGGTGCGTTCCCTTGTAGACGCGGGGGAAGACCTTCAGCAAGGTGGTGCGGCTGCAGTCCCCGACGACGGTCACGTCGAAGAGCCCGTCGTCCATGACCGCGTCCGCGCAGATCCGCATACCTCCGCCGTACGTCGATCCGTTTCCGACCGCGATGAGCGTCGCCTCGATCTCCCGGACCGGTCCGCCGTCGAGCCTGATGCGGTACGGGATGGGCTTGAATGCGGCGAGTTCGGCGAGGATCGCGAGGTCGTACTTGAAGCGTCCGCCGACCCAGCGCATCCGGTTGCCGCGGTCGTTGACCCGGGAGTCGAAGCCGGAGGCGAGCACGGACCCGAACCACCGCTCACCGACCCGTCCGAGGTCGATCTCCCGGCCGGTACCGCCCTTGAGCGCCTCGGCAGCCAGCCGTCCGGCGGCGGCCGGATCCCGTATCGGCATCCCGAGCGCGCGGGCGAAGTCGTTCCCGGTGCCCACGGCGACAACCCCGAGCGGGGTCGTCGTCCCGGCAACGGCCTGCAGGGCGAGGGACATCATGCCGTCCCCGCCCACCGCTATGAGCGCACCGGTCCCGCCCGCGACGGCCTCGCGGGCCCGCCGCAAGGCGTCGTCGGCGTCCACGCCGAGAACCGTGCGTACGGAGAATCCGGCGTCCCGCAACGCGGAAGCGGCCGGCTGCGCGGCGTGCGCGCCCCGGCCGCGTCCTGCGGTGGGATTGACGAAAAGGGTGATCTCGCTGGTCACCCGGGGGACCTTACAAGGTCAGGTGATGTCGTCGTAACCGTTGACCCGGTCACGGTCCGGGCTCGCCTGTGCGGGCAACGACCGGCCGGACGAGACGGGTTCGATCTCACCGATGTCCTCGGGGGTGAGGTCCAGCTCCGACGCCTCGTCGTCGGCGGGCCCCGCCGCCGCGAGCTGTGCCTTGCGGCGGTCGTTGAGGAGCGCGATCGCTGTGGCCACGAAGTAGAGCACCCAGATCGGTCCGGCGAGCGCCATCATGGTCAGCGGGTCGGTGCTGGGAGTGGCCAGCGCGGCGAAGACCGTGATGCCCATGATCATGCCCCGCCACCAGCCGAGCATCCGCTTGCCGGTGATGACCCCGCCGAAGTTCAGCATGACGAGCAGCAGGGGCAGCTCGAAGGAGAGTCCGAAGACCACCACCATGCGTGTGATCAGGTCGAGCAGTTCGTCCAGCGGCAGCTGGTTGTCGAGGTCGGCCGGCGAGAACTCCAGGAGCACCCGCGCCATCGTGGGCAGGGTCTTGTACGCGAAGAAGCCACCGGCGAGGAAGAGAGGGAACCCGGCGCCGACGAAGGCGAGCGAGTACTTCTTCTCGTGCTTGTGCAGCCCCGGTGCGACGAAGGCCCACAACTGGTAGAGCCAGACCGGCGAGGACAGGACGACACCGGCCATCAGGGAGACCTTGAGGGCGAGCGTGAAGGGGGTGAGCAGACCGTTCAGGACGATACGTGCGCACGTACCGTCCTTCTGCTTGGCGAGTTCGGCGAAGCTGGACGCGCACCCGACCGACTTCAGCACCGGGTCGGTGAAGAACTCGATGATCTCCTTGTAGAAAAACGCGGCCACAATCGTGACGACGACGATTCCCAGCAGCCCCTTGGCCAGCCGGTTACGCAGCTCACGCAGGTGCTCCACCAGAGGCATGCGGCCCTCTAGGTCCGTCTCCTGCTTGCGGGCAGACTTGAGCAACCCACGTCCTCATCTCGTGCAGCAGGCCGTCACCCATCAGGGCGCCTGCGTCGGCCCGGTTGTCAGCGCTTGGTCGAATCGGTCGGCTCCGCGACCGGACGCGAACTGGTCACATCACCGGGCGCGGCCTTGATGGTGCGCGGGGCGACCTGGTCCTGGGCGGCGGCGTCGTTCGCCGGCTCGGCCGGGGTGGCGGACGGGCTGCCCTCGGACTTCATGGCCTTGGCCTCGCTCTTGAGGATGCGGGCCGACTTGCCGAGCGAGCGAGCCATGTCAGGAAGCTTCTTCGCGCCGAACAGCAGAACAATGACGACGAGGATCAGGATGATCTCGGGAGCGCCGAGCCTTCCGAACATATGCGTGTACCTTCTCACCGAGGCAGCAGGGGTGGGGCGGATCGAACGTCGGACGGACGTCCGATCGTCGTACTGTCAGCGATCGTATCCCGCAGGAGTAAACGCAGGGCAATACCCATGCATCCTTGCGATTACGGCCCATGCCTCGCTCTCAGGGCCGCTTCAGCAGCGTACCCCCGAACCCGAGAAACTGGAGGCCGCGCCCTCCCCGATCCATCGCCCCTGCTCACAGACTCACACGATCGCGGGGCGGTGCGTCTAACGCAACGCGTCACCGGTGGCGGCAAGATCCGTCGCGGCCCGCTCCAGGTCCTCCGCCGCCCGGTTGATGCGCCGGGTCGTGCGCGTCACCTGACGCCCCAGACGCTGGGCCTCGATGAAGACCTTCACGGCCAGCACGCCGAGGACGGCGATCCCGAGAAACCCCAGGGCGATGGCGAGCATGGGCCAGAACATGCGCAGAGCCTCAATGTGTCTAGGTGTCCGAAGTTCTAAAGGCTGGTGTGGAGGCGCAGCGTCCGCACCCCGCCACTGGTGAGGAGCTCAACAATCCGTTCTCCGGCGGGCTTACGGACGGCCGCGCCGCACTCCGGGCAGGTGAAGGAGTAGAACGTCGTCCGGCGGCTGGCACCCACGGCGAGGCGGATCGCGCCCGCCGCCAGCTCGAACCGCTCGCGGCAGTCCGGGCAGGCGGCCTTGAACCGTACGGATTCCGGCACCACCACGGTCGGAACACCCGACACCACAGACATATTGCGCATATCTCCCTCAGGTATCCGCTCAGGCCGGTCCGTCATAGGCAGCGAGCGCCGCACGGGCCGCCTGCTGTGCGCTCTGCGCCAGTTCCGGCGGGGAGACGATGCGGCCGTCCCGGCCCAGTCGCAGCGCGAGCCTGCGCAGCGAGGCCGGATCGGGGGTGCGCAGGGTGATCCGCAGCCCGCCGTCGGGCAGTTCCTGTGCGCTGTCGTGCGGGTAGTACTCGGCGACCCACCGGCCGCCGGGGCCCACCTCGACCACGACCTCCGGGTCCTCGGCCGCCGGCTGGACGAGCCCTTCGGACAGATCCCGCAGCTCGAGCTCGGGCGGCGCGGCCGGTTCGTCGAGCAGCCGGATCTCGGCGACCCGGTCGAGCCGGAACGTCCGCCGGTCCTCGGAGGACCTGCACCAGGCCTCCATGTACGTATGTCCCACGGCGAACAGCCGGATCGGGTCCACCTCGCGCTCGGTGAGTTCATCGCGCGCGGGCGAGTAGTAGCGCAGCCAGAGCCGGCGCCGCTCGGAGATCGCCCGGTCGACATCGGCGAAGACACCGCCCTCGGACTCGAAGGTGACCGAAAGCCGCGAGCTCGCCGCCCCCACCTCACCGGCCGCGGTCTCCAGCTTCGCGGTGGCTCGCAGCAGCGCCTGCCGGTCGCTCTCACGCAGCCCCGGCAGCGTGGCCACGGCGCGGGCGGCTACCAGGAGCGCCGTCGCCTCGTCGGCCGCGAGCCGCAGCGGTTCCGCGACATCGTCCGGGTTGTGCCACCAGATCCGGTCGCCGTCGGTGTCGATGTCCAGCAGATCGCCGCCGCGGAAGCTCGTACCGCACATGGGCAGCACGTCGAGGTCGGAGATCAGCTCGTCCTCGGTGATCCCGAAGGCGCGGGCGACGTCCTGGACGTGGGCACCGGGGCGCTCACGCAGATACGTCACCAGGGAGAGCATCCGGCGGGTCTGGTCGATCGCGTTCGTGGCCATGTATACGGTCCCCCTCAGTCCTTGGCCACGGCGCGCAGCCGGTCCACCACATCGGCCCGCAGGTCGGCGGGTTCCTGTACGACGACGTCCGGACCGAACTCGACGAGCCAGGCGTCCAGGCCGTGTCCGTACGGAATCTCCAACTCGTCCCACCCGTCACCGAGTTCCCGGACCGATAGGGCGCGCGAGCGCAGCGGGTATCCGGCACCGGCCCGCAGCCTGATCCGCGCGGTCCGGGTCGCTGTCTCCCCCGCCCAGCTCTCGACGGTCTCGCGGACGGTCACGACGTCGGGCACCTCGACGGTGAAGGCCCCGGCCCGGGAGCGGACCCGGCCGCTGATCCGGGAGAGCCGGAACACCCGCTCGGCGCCGCGGTCCCGGTCCCAGCCGGCCAGATACCAGTGGCCGCGCCAGCACTCCAGCGTCCACGGCTCGACCTGGCGCTGCTCGGGCCGGGCGGCGTTGGCCTTGCGGTAGTCGAAGGTCACCGGGCGGCGGTCCCGGCAGGCCAGCATCAACGGCTCGAACGCGGCCTCATGAACCGGGATACGGGGTTCGAGGGCGCTGTGGACCTCGTACGCGTCCTCGGCCTCCGGCATACCCGCGGCCCGCAGCTTCTGCAGCGCTCCGCTGGCCGCACCGGCCAGCCGCGCCTGCTGCCACACCTTGGCGGCCAGGCCGAGTGCGGCGGCCTCCTCGGCGTCCAGCGTGATCGGGGGCAGCCGGTTGCTGTCGCGGCGGGCGAGATATCCCGTGTCGCCGTCCAGGTTCTCCACGGTCTCGATGATCAGACCGAGCTCCCGCAGATCGTCCTTGTCGCGCTCGAACATCCGGTTGAAGGCGTCGTCGGAACCCGCTTCCAGGTAGGCCTCGATGGAGCCGCGCAGCTCGCGCTTGCTCAGCGGGCGCCGGGTCCCCAGCAGACACAGGGCCAGGTTCATCAGCCGCTCGGCCTTGGCAATCGCCATCGACGCCCTTTCTGTTTTGCTCTACGACCGTCGACCGTACCGCTCCGCGGTGTCCGGACAAAAGCGAGGGCCCGTGCCCCCAGGCACGGGCCCTCGTAGCGCACGGCTGCGGATCAGACGGCGACCAGGTCGCAGACGAAGATCAGGGTCTCGCCGGGGGCGATACGGCCGCCACCGGCGCCGCGGTCGCCGTACGCGAGGTGCGCGGGGATGGTCAGCTGGCGACGGCCGCCGACCTTCATGCCCTGCACGCCCCGGTCCCAGCCGGAGATGACCTGGCCGGCACCGAGCTGGAACTGCAGCGGGGTGCCGCGGTTCCAGGAGGCGTCGAACTCCTCGCCGGTGGAGAAGGCCACGCCCACGTAGTGGACGGAGACGGTGGCGCCCGCCTCGGCCACCGCGCCGTCGCCTTCCCAGATGTCCTTGATCTCCAGGTCGGCCGGCGGCTCGCCACCCGGGAAGTCGATCTCGGGCTTCTCGATGCTCACTGACTTGCTCCTCTTACTGATGAACTGGGCAACCGGGACAGTCTTACATCTTCGCCAGGATGTCCACGGCGAACACCAGCGTGGACTTCGCGGGGATGGTCTGCTGCGCCTTGTCACCGAACCCCTGGTCCGGCGGGATGACAAGGAGCACACGACTGCCGATCTTCTTGCCGACCAGACCGTTCTTGAGCCCCTTCAGGGTGACCTGGGCCAGCGGGAAGGTCTGCGTCTTGCCCGCGCTGTAGGTGCTGTCGAACGTCTTGCCGTCCTTCCACAGCAGCCCCACGTAGTTCACGACGACGCTGTCGGTGTCCTTCACGACGTCGCCCTTGGACTCCAGGATGTAATTGGAGACGAGCTTCTTCGGCGGGTCGGTCTTGGTGGGGACGGTGACCTTGGGGGCCTTGCCGTCGGTGTTGGTTCCGACCTTGGGCAGGTCGACATTGTCCTGGGCGACCGCGGTGCCCTTGGCGGACGTCGGGATCTGCGTCGACTTCAGAATGTCGACGACGAAGACGAGCGTGGCGTTCGGCTTGATGTCGCCCTGGCCCTGCGCCCCGTAACCGAGATCCGGCGGAATGACCAGCTCGACCCGGCTGCCGACCTTCTGGCCGGCGAGGCCCTTGTCCCAGCCCTGGATGACCATGCCGGCGCCGAGGGTGAGATCGAACGGCTGCTTGCGGTCGAAGCTGTTGTCGAACGGCTTGTCGGAGTCCCAGGCCTGCCCGAGGTAGTTGACCTGGATCGCGTCGCCGTTCTTGAGCGTGGCGCCGTCACCCTGGCTGATGACCCTGGTCTTCAGCTCCTTGGGCGGGTTCCCTGTGCCCTTGGACAGGGTGGGCTTCTCGCCGAACTTCGCGCCCGCGGTGATCGCGGGGAACCCGTCCTTGGACGCGGCGGAAGCGGAAGCGGAATTGGAAGCGGAGCCCTTTTCGTGACCGCAGGCCGCTGTCAGCAGCAACAGGGGGACGACGAGAAGGCCGGCAAGTCGGCGCACTTGTTCCTCAGATCTCAGACGGCACAGTTGTTTTAGTCCTCGACACTCTAGGGCGTACGCAGGGCCCCGTACGAGGAACGTACGGGGCCCGCGTCGCGTCGGGAGCCGAGGTTGTCCTGTTGCCGGCTCACATACCCGCGATCAGCTTCTCCACTCGGTCGTCCACCGAACGGAACGGGTCCTTGCACAACACCGTGCGCTGCGCCTGGTCGTTGAGCTTGAGATGGACCCAGTCGACGGTGAAGTCCCGCCGCTGTTCCTGGGCCCTGCGGATGAAGTCACCGCGCAGCCGCGCCCTGGTCGTCTGCGGGGGCACGGACTTGCCCTCGAAGATCTTCAGGTCGTTGCAGACACGGGCGGCCTGTCCCTTGCGCTCCAGCAGGTAGTACAGGCCGCGGCGGCGGTGGATGTCGTGGTACGCGAGGTCTATCTGGGCGACCCGCGGGTGCGACATGGTCATGTTGTGCTTCGCCCGGTACCGCTCGATGAGCTTGTACTTCATCACCCAGTCGATCTCGGTCTCGATCCGGTCGAGGTCCTCGGCCTCGACCGCGTCGAGCGTACGGCCCCACAGCTCCAGGACCTGAGCGACGGTTCCGGTGCGGATGCCACGGCGGTCGACGAAGTCGACGGCCTTCTCGTAGTACTCGCGCTGCACCTCGATGGCGGACGCCTCGCGGCCACTGGCCAGGCGCACCTTGCGCTGCCCCGTGGTGTCGTGACTGACCTCGCGGATCGCCCGGATCGGGTTCTCCAGCGTCAGATCCCGCATCACGGTGCCCGCCTCGATCATGCGGAGCACCAGATCGGTCGCGCCCACCTTGAGCAGCATGGTCGTCTCGGACATGTTGGAGTCGCCGACGATGACGTGGAGGCGACGGTACCGCTCCGCGTCCGCATGCGGCTCGTCACGCGTGTTGATGATCGGGCGGGAGCGCGTCGTGGCGGAGCTGACGCCCTCCCAGATGTGCTCGGCGCGCTGGCTGACGCAGTAGACGGCGCCCCGCGGTGTCTGCAGCACCTTTCCCGCGCCGCAGATCAGTTGCCTGGTGACGAGGAAGGGAATGAGGATGTCCGCGAGCCGGGAGAATTCTCCGTGCCGCGCCACGAGATAGTTCTCGTGGCATCCGTAGGAGTTTCCCGCCGAGTCGGTGTTGTTCTTGAAGAGATAGACGTCGCCCGCGATTCCCTCCTCGTGCAGGCGGCGTTCGGCGTCGACGAGCAGGCCTTCGAGAATGCGCTCGCCGGCCTTGTCGTGGGTGACCAGCTCGGTCAGGTTGTCGCATTCGGGGGTTGCATATTCCGGATGCGATCCCACGTCGAGGTAGAGGCGGGCGCCGTTCCGCAGAAAGACATTGCTGCTGCGGCCCCATGACACAACACGGCGGAAGAGGTAGCGCGCCACTTCATCAGGAGACAGTCGGCGCTGTCCCCTGAACGTGCACGTGACGCCGTACTCGTTCTCCAGCCCGAAAATGCGGCGGTCCATGACTGAACATTACGCCTGATGGCCTGAGCTGAAACCGGGTTCGACAGCACCGTTTCGATCATTTTCCGATCCTTGTACAGCAACAGCCGTACGCCCGGGAACTGCGAGGACCTTTCCCGTGGCAAGCAGGACCAACAGCGCCGCCACCCCGCCGGCCCCCGCGACGGCAAAGCTCCACGTCGTGCCGCCCAACTCGACGGCCGGGCCCGCGACGGCCGTTCCCGCCGCCGCGCCCACTCCGAACGTCGTCACCAACCAGGAGAACGCCTCGGTCACCGTGCCCTGCGGAGCGTGCCGGTCGACCACGATGAACGAGCACGCGATCGCGGGCGCCAGAAAGACTCCGGCCACTGCTGCCAGAGCGGTCATGGCGACCACCCCCGGGGTGAGCATCAGCGGCAGATAGCCCAGCGCCAGCAGCGCGACGATGACGCGCAGCCGACGCTCCGGAGCCCCGGCCCACTGCCGCGCCCCGTACACCGCACCACCGACCAGCGCACCCAGCCCGAGCGCGGCCATCAGCCAGCCGTACACCGACTCCCGGCCGTGGTCGTCGGCGTACGCCACCCCGGCCACCGTGATCGAACCGAGCGCGAGCCCCACGAAGAAGAACGAGCCGAGCAGCGCCAGCAGTCCCGGCGAGCGCAGCGCACCCAGCCAGTGCGCCTCACGGGGCGCGGAACGCCAGGCGCGGGAGGGTTCGGAGAGGACGACGGAGAGCGCCCCCAGGACCCCTATCGCGTTGATGACGAGCAGGGCGGCGGCGGGCGACCAGAGGGAGACGAGCAGCGTCACCAGCAGCGGGCCCAGGGTGAACATGACCTCCTGGGCGACGGCGTCCATCGCGTACGCCCGGTGCACCCGGTCCTCGCCGCCCAGGACGCTCGGCCACAGGGCCCGCAGACCGCCCTCCAGTGGCGGGGTGAACACACCTGCCACCATCACCGCCCCATAGGCCAGCGGCAGTGACTCCAGGCCCACCAGTGCCAGCAGGGCCATGCCCAGCGCCGACACCACGGAGGCCGGGAGCTGGACCCGCGGCTGGCCGTACAGGTCCACGGCGCGGCCCAGCAGCGGCTGTCCGACCGCGGTGGACAGCCCGTACACGGCGGCGAGCGCGCCGGCGAGGGTGTAGCTGCCGCCCTCGGCCCGGGTGAACAGCACGATCGCGATATGGGCGGTGCCGCTGGGGAGCCGCCCCACCAGGGTCCCTGCCAGCAGCCGGGCGGCATGCCGCGCCCGGAGGATGTCCAGAAATCCCGCGGCCATGTCCCGCCCCTCTCTCTCGGGCACTCTGCGGCACCCTGAGGTTTTACGTATAACGTCGAGTTCATACGTACCATGTGCCCAGTCCGCAGGTCCACCTCACGGCGCCTGCCCCCGACCGGCCCGGAGGCCCGAGTGACCAGCGCACCACAGTCACAGCCCGCCCCGGCCCGGCCCACGAGCCGCGATGTCGCGCGGGCCGCGGGCGTCTCGCAGGCCACCGTCTCCCTCGTGTTCGGCGACAAATGGCGAGGCAGGGTCTCCGAGGCCACCGCCGACCGTGTACGGCACGCGGCGCACGAACTCGGCTACCAGCCCAATCTCGCGGCCCGCAGCCTCCGCCTGGGCCGCACCAGGACCGCGCTGCTGGTCGTCCCCGCGCTCACCAACGAATTCTTCGCACGCGTCTACACAGGCGCCGCCGTGGTCGCCGCCGAACACGGCTTCGGGGTCGTCCTCTACCCGTCCCCCGAAGGCACGGGGTCGGCCAGGGATCCCTTCGCCTCGGCGCGCGCCTCCCTCGACGGGGTGATCGCCTCCTCCATGGCCGCCGGCGCACTGGACGTGCTGCGCGGCGCCGGCCTGCCGCTGGTCATGCTCGACAGCGACCCGGCGGACACAGGCGTCGCGGCACGGGTCAACCTCGACATCGCCGACGGCATGCGGCAGGTCGCAGAGCATCTGCTCGCGCTGGGGCACCGCCGCTTCGTCCACCTTGCGTCGGCGGTCGACACCTGGACCTTCGCGGTCCGTGCCCAGGCGCTCCACGACGCCCTGGGGGCGGTGCCCGGTACCTCCGTAAGGACCGTCACGGCGCCGCTCGACGTACAGGCAGGCCGCGAAGAAGCGGAGCACGCACTCGGCGCCTCTGGCCCCCGGCCCACCGCCATCGTCTGCGACGACGACATCCTCGCCGCGGGCGCCTGCAAGGCTGCCCGCAGGCTGGGGCTCCGCGTCCCCGACGACCTCTCCGTCACCGGTTTCGACGATCTGGCCCTGGCCACGGCCGTCGAACCGGAGCTCACCACCGTGCAGCTGCCCGCCGAGCAGGTCGGCGAACGCGGCATGGCCGCCCTCCTGGCGGTCCTGGACGGCCGCCCGGCCGAGCCCGGCAGCCTGCCCGTGCACCTGGTCGCACGGGGCTCCGCGGCGCCTCCGCCCGCGGACGGTCAGCGTTCATGACGGTGCCCCGGCCCGCCGGGAAGGCGGTCCGGGGCACCGGCACAGCGCGGGCTATTCCTCGGAGGACTCCGCGTCCCTACCGGAATCGGTGGGCTTGGTGACATCCGTCGTGCTCGCAGGGGACTCCGTCCCGGAGGACTCAGCCCCCTCGCCGTCCTCGATGTCGGAGGGCGCGTCCGTCGGTGCGGTGCCGCCGTCCGCCTCCAGCAGCCGCGCCAGCTGCCGGCCGACGATCCGCTTGAACTTCCGCTGCTGCGGCCTCGTACGGTCCAGGACCGCGACTTCCAGCCGCTCCGCGGGGATCTCCCGCTCGCTGCCGTTGGGATCGCGGGACAGCGCCTGCACCGCCAGCTTGAGCGCCTCGGCGAGCGTCATGCCGTCGCGGTGCCGCTGGTCCAGGAAGGTGCTGATCTGCTCGGCATTTCCGCCGACCGCGACCGATCCGTGCTCGTCGACGATCGAGCCGTCGTGCGGCAGCCGATAGATCTGGTCGCCCTCCGGCTCGGTGCCGACCTCGGCGACCACCAGCTCCACCTCGTACGGCTTCTCGGCCGCACTGGAGAAGATGGTGCCCAGCGTCTGCGCATAGACATTGGCCAGCCCACGGGCTGTCACATCGTCACGGTCGTAGGTGTATCCGCGCAGATCCGCGTAGCGCACACCGCCGATGCGCAGATTCTCGTACTCGTTGTACTTGCCGGCGGCGGCGAAACCGATCCGGTCATAGATCTCGCTGAACTTGTGCAGCGCACGGGACGGGTTCTCGCCGACGAACACAATGCCGTCGGCGTACTGCAGCACAACAAGGCTGCGACCACGGGCGATGCCCTTCCGGGCGTATTCCGCCCGGTCGGCCATGGCCTGCTGAGGTGAGACATAGAACGGCGTCGACACCGGTTATCCGTCCCTTTCTGTCAGTGACAAGAGCATCGAAGAAGCAGCGGAACGGGATCAGAGCAGCGCGGCGCGCGGGCCGTCGGGCTGCTCCAACCGGCGTTCCAGAATCGAGCGGGCGATCTCGGAGGATTCCGCCTCGGCCAGCTTCCGGAAGCCCTCGTCGGTGATGACGGTGACGATCGGGTAGATCCGCCGGGCCACATCGGGACCGCCGGTCGCCGAGTCGTCGTCCGCGGCGTCGTACAGCGCCTGCACGACCAGGGTGAGGGCCTGCTGCTCCGTCAGATCCTCGTGGTAGAGCTTCTTCATCGAACCACGGGCGAAGATCGACCCCGAGCCGGTGGCAGCGTATCCGTGTTCCTCGGAGCGGCCGCCGGTGACGTCGTACGAGAAGATCCGGCCCTTCCCGCGGTCGACGTCGAAGCCGGCGAAGAGCGGCACGACGGCGAGGCCCTGCATGGCCATCGCCAGATTGCTGCGGATCATCGTGGAGAGCCGGTTCGCCTTGCCCTCCAGGGAGAGCTGGGCGCCCTCGACCTTCTCGAAGTGCTCCAGCTCCAGCTGGAAGAGCTTGACCATCTCCACGGCCAGTCCGGCCGTGCCGGCGATGCCCACCGCCGAATACTCGTCGGCCGGGAAGACCTTCTCGATGTCGCGCTGCGCGATCATGTTGCCCATGGTCGCCCGCCGGTCGCCGGCCAGGACCACGCCGCCGGGGAACGTCGCCGCGACGATGGTCGTCCCGTGCGGCGCCTCGATGGCCCCCTGCAGAGGCGGCAGGTTCCGGTTGCCCGGGAGCATCTCGGGAGAGTGGTCGGACAGGAAATCCATGAACGAAGAGGATCCCGGCGTCAGGAAGGCAGCTGGTAGACGCCCGGTGCTACGAGTGTTGGCTTCCACGCGTTTCCCTCCAGGTATGCGACGGCCCTGCGCAAGGTGTCAGGATCGTCTCCCAACGTGCCGATGGCCGAATTGCAGTCGATGCGTTTACGCCACGGACCCTACCCGTCCCGCGGCAGCGATCCACATGAACTGTCGGGGGCAGCTGTACAGCCTGCGGTGCCGCTTGTGGCCGCGCGGTACGGGCCGACCCTGCCCGTACCGCGCGTACCTCTCCATTCCCCCACGTTCACATGAGTGAACTACTGTCCACCCTTTTGAACGAAAGAACGCACGAAGTCCTCCGCGTTCTCCTCGAGTACGTCATCGATCTCGTCCAGAACCGAGTCGACATCGTCGCTCAGCTTCTCCTGGCGCTCCTTGAGGTCCTCGGACGCCTGCGCGTCCTGCGCCTGCTCCTCGACCTCCTCGGTGGAGCGCGTCGCCTTCTGCTGTCCGCCGCCGGTGTCCTTGGTCGCCATTTAGCTCACCCCGCTCGGTTCGAAGCACTTGATCAGACCCTACCTACGGGGTCCGACATTGGCCCGGTAGTTGTCTCAACGTCCGGGGGTCATCCCGATGTTTCCCCGATTGCGGCCCTTTCAGCCGCCCGACAGCACCTGGACCAGCTCTTCCGCCGTGCGACAACGGTCCAGGAGCTCCTTGACGTGATTACGGGTGCCGCGGAGCGGTTCCAGGGTGGGTACCCGTTGCAGTGAGTCATGGCCGGGCAGATCGAAGATGACCGAGTCCCAGGAGGCCGCGGCCACGTCGTCCGCGTACTGTTCCAGGCAGCGGCCGCGGAAATAGGCCCTGGTGTCCTCCGGAGGCTTCGTACGGGCCTTCTCGACCGCGTCCTCGTCCAGCAGGCGCTTCATCTTCCCGCGAGCCACCAGACGGTTGTAGAGGCCCTTGTCGGCCCTCACATCGGCGTACTGGAGATCCACCAGGTGCAGGCGCGCCGCGTCCCAGTCCAGGCTGTCCCGGCGGCGGTAGCCCTCCATGAGCTCCCGCTTGGCGATCCAGTCGAGCTCGCCGGACAGACTCATCGGATCGTTCTCCAGCCGGTTGAGGGTGTCCTCCCAGCGGATCAGGACGTCCTTGGTCTGCTCGTCGGCGTCCACCCCGTACCGTTCCTCGACGTACTTGCGGCCCAGCTCGAAGTACTCCATCTGGAGCTGCACCGCGGTGAGCGTGCGGCCGCTACGCAGCGTGATCATATGCTTCAGAGCCGGGTCGTGGGAGACGTGGTGCAGGGTGCGCACCGGCTGGTCGACCGCGAGATCGACGTTGATGAAGCCGTCCTCGATCATGGAGAGGACCAGGGCGGTGGTGCCGAGCTTGAGATAGGAGGAGATCTCCGAGAGGTTCGCGTCGCCGATGATCACATGGAGCCGGCGGTACTTCTCGGCATCGGAGTGAGGTTCGTCGCGGGTGTTGATGATGGGGCGCTTGAGGGTGGTCTCCAGCCCGACCTCGACCTCGAAGTAGTCGGCGCGCTGACTGATCTGGAAGCCGTGCTCGTGGCCGTCCTGGCCGATTCCCACGCGTCCCGCTCCGGTGATCACCTGGCGGGAGACGAAGAACGGGGTCAGATGGCGCACGATGTCCGAGAACGGGGTCTCCCGCTTCATCAGATAGTTCTCGTGCGTGCCGTACGAGGCGCCCTTGTTGTCGGTGTTGTTCTTGTAGAGGTGGATCGGCTGGGCGCCGGGAAGCTGGGCCGCGCGTTCGGCCGCTTCGGCCATGATGCGTTCGCCGGCCTTGTCCCAGAGGACCGCGTCCCGCGGATTGGTGACTTCCGGGGAGCTGTATTCGGGGTGCGCATGGTCGACGTAGAGGCGGGCCCCGTTGGTGAGGATGACATTGGCCAGGCCGATGTCCTCGTCGGTGAGCTGGCTGGAGTCCGCGGTCTCGCGGGCGAGGTCGAAACCTCGCGCGTCCCGCAGCGGGTTCTCCTCCTCGAAGTCCCAGCGGGCGCGGCGCGCCCGGTGCATCGCCGCTGCGTAGGCGTTGACGATCTGGGACGAGGTGAGCATGGCATTGGCGTTGGGGTGGCCGGGGACGGAGATCCCGTACTCCGTCTCGATGCCCATTACTCGCCGTACGGTCATGCGGCCCTCCTTGCCCGGCGGCGCTCCCTTGAGGGGGCGGCGCTCAAGTACCGCTGCTTGTCCGATGCGTGTGCGGTGCCCGTCCCCGCACTGCGCGACCGGGCGGTACGCAAGAGCCTAGAGCGACTCTGTGCTGGTGGGGAGATCAATTACGTCATTGCTGCGGTGTCGCGTGAGCTGTCCGGAAAGCAACCGGCTGCGGATGCCCGACCGGGCATCCGCAGCCGGTCTGCGTTCTACAGGTACTGCCCGGTATTCGCCACCGTGTCGATGGACCGACCGGTGTCTGCGCCCTGCTTTCCGGTGACCAGCGTACGGATGAAGACGATCCGCTCGCCCTTCTTGCCGGAGATCCTGGCCCAGTCGTCCGGGTTCGTGGTGTTCGGCAGGTCCTCGTTCTCCTTGAACTCGTCCACACACGCCTGGAGGAGATGGGAGACGCGAAGGCCCTTCTGGCCCTGGTCGAGGAATGCCTTGATGGCCATCTTCTTGGCCCGGTCCACGATGTTCTGGATCATCGCGCCGGAATTGAAGTCCTTGAAGTAGAGGACTTCCTTGTCGCCGTTGGCGTACGTGACCTCGAGGAAGCGGTTCTCCTCGGACTCGGTGTACATCCGCTCGACGACCGACTGGATCATGGCGTGCGCAGCGGCTTCCTTGGAGCCGGTGTGCTCCGCGAGGTCGTCCGCGTGCAGGGGCAGCGAAGGCGTGAGGTACTTCGCGAAGATGTCCTTCGCGGCCTCTGCGTCGGGGCGCTCGATCTTGATCTTCACATCGAGGCGGCCGGGTCGCAGGATCGCGGGGTCGATCATGTCCTCGCGGTTGGAGGCGCCGATGACGATGACGTTCTCCAGGCCCTCGACGCCGTCGATCTCGGCGAGCAGCTGGGGGACGATCGTGTTCTCCACGTCCGAGCTGACGCCGGATCCCCGGGTGCGGAAGAGGGACTCCATCTCGTCGAAGAAGACGATGACGGGGGTGCCCTCGCCCGCCTTCTCACGGGCACGCTGGAAGACCAGGCGGATGTGCCGCTCGGTCTCGCCGACGTACTTGTTGAGGAGTTCCGGGCCCTTGATGTTGAGGAAGTAGCTCTTGCCCGTGGGCTGGCCGGTGACTTCGGCGACCTTCTTGGCAAGGGAGTTGGCCACTGCCTTGGCGATGAGTGTCTTGCCGCAGCCGGGCGGGCCGTAGAGCAGGATGCCCTTCGGTGGCCGCAGTTCGTGTTCCTTGAAGAGGTCGGGGTGGAGGTAGGGGAGCTCGACCGCGTCCCGGATCAGCTCGATCTGGTCGCCCAGGCCACCGATCTTGTCGTAGTCGATGTCCGGTACTTCTTCGAGAACGAGCTCTTCGACCTCGCTCTTGGGCACCACTTCGTAGACGTAGCCGGACCTGGGTTCGAGCAGCAGGGCGTCGCCGGGGCGGATGGTGATGTCCAGCAGCGGCTCGGCGAGCCGTACCACCCGTTCCTCGTCGGTGTGCCCGATGACCAGGGCCCGTTCGCCGTCCTCGAGGATCTCCTTGAGTGTGACGATGTCCCCGGCCCGCTCGAATTCCATGGCGTCGACCACGTTGAGCGCTTCGTTGAGCATGACTTCCTGGCCGCGCCGGAGGTCGTCGAGCTCAACGCTGGGGCTGACATTCACCCGGAGCTTTCGGCCCCCGGTGAAGATGTCGCAGGTGCCGTCCTCGTTGCCCTGCAAGAACACACCGAAACCGGCCGGCGGCTGTGCGAGCCGGTCGACTTCTTCCTTGAGGGCCACGATCTGGTCGCGGGCCTCGCGGAGTGTGTTGGCGAGCCGCTCATTCTGCGCGGACACGCCTGCCAGGTTGGTCTGCAACTCGACGATCCGCTCTTCGAGAATCCTCGTATGGCGCGGAGAGTCGGCGAGCTTACGTCGCAGGACGGCGATTTCCTGCTCGAGATAGGCGACCTGGCCGGCTGGGTCTTCGGACCCCCGCCCGGGCCGGATGCCGCGGTTGATGTCGTCGTCGTGGGCTGCCACGGTCCTCACCTCCTCCAAGGGGAGCTGGACGCTTCCTGACCCTACCTGGGTGGGTGATGATTGAAACCCCTAGATCACAAAGACTGCGAGGCGTGTCCGATCTTCACCCTTGCGTTCCCCCTCGTGTCAGGGGAATACCCACCCTTCAACATCGGAAAGCGGCCGGTTGTATCGTCGAACCGTTCAACACCCGTCAGGGCTGGCTACTTTTGGTTCCGATACGCAGGAACGGCAGGAGAAATGACCGTGCAGCAGGACGCTCCCACCGGCAGCGACACGCAGGACCTGGAGGTCTGGATCGACCAGGACCTCTGCACGGGAGACGGCATCTGCGTGCAGTACGCACCCGAGGTGTTCGAGCTGGACATCGACGGTCTGGCGTATGTGAAGAGCAGCGACGACGAGCTGCTGCAGGACAAGGGCGCCACGACGCCCGTACCGCTGCCGCTTCTTCAGGATGTGGTCGATTCGGCCAAGGAGTGCCCGGGCGACTGCATCCATGTGCGTCGTGTTTCGGACAGGGTCGAGGTGTACGGTCCCGAGGCCGCATGATCCGGCGGTTCCGGGCGGGCGATCACGCGCAGTGACCGGTCAGGCGTTGCTCGGGGCGGCCTGGGTGGCGCGGACGAATGCGCCGCCCTGCCACTGCCAGGTGACCTGTTCCTGCTGGTCGGGACAGCAGCTCGGTACCGCGGCCGAGGAGTAGCCGAGCAGGGTGGCGGAGATGATGCCGTCACGCACCGCGAAATCACCGACGCTCATCTTCTGGGCGGGGTCCACCAGGGTCGCCACGACCCGGGGTGTGGCCCCGCTTCCTTGTGTGAGGACGTAGACGCCGCTGGGCGGTGTGCCGGAACCGGCCGCGCAGTGGACCACGGCGACGGTCTCGGGGCGGCCGTCGCCGTCGAGGTCGCCGGGTGCCTGCTTGGCCACGGTGTTCTCCACCCCGCTGCATTCCAGGGGGAAGGTCGCCCGCTCCGGATCGGGTGCGGCGACGGATGCGGTGCCGTGCTGCGCGGTGGTGCGGTGGGGGGTCGAGGCGGAGGCCGTGGGGTCCGGCTGGAGCATGCCTGCGGCTGCGACGACAGCGGCCATGGCTGTCGCGGTGGCCAGCCAGTGCAGCGGCTTGGTGTCGGTGTGCGCGAGGTCCGGGAGCTCGGAGGGCTGCACGCGGGAGGTCTCCTGTGGTTCCTGTGGTTCGAGGATGCCTGGGTGGACGGTGCCGCCGGTGGGACGTCCGCGGAGGCGTGGGGGTGGCCAGCATCGTGCCACACCTCACAGAGCAGCGGAACGGTGGGGTCGGCACGGACGGGCTTCCGCAGCGGCAACGAAAGGGCGCCGCCGCCGAGTTCCCGTGTCGGTCCGGGAACTCCGCGGCGGCGCCGGTACGTTGTGCGGCTCAGCCGCGGGAGGAGCCGCTCTGGCTGCCGGGACCGTCGTAGTCCTCGCCGTAGGCGCCCTTGGCGGGGCGGCGGCGGCGGAGCGGGGCCTCCACACCGTCGGCCAGACGGCGAGCGGTGACGAGGAAGCCGGTGTGGCCGATCATGCGGTGGTCCGGGCGGACGGCCAGGCCCTCGACGTGCCAGTTGCGGATCATCGATTCCCAGGGCTGCGGCTCGGCAAAGCAGCCGATCTCGCGGATGGACTCGACGGTCCGGGCGAGCTGGGTGGTGGTGGCGACGTACGCGCAGAGGATGCCACCGGGCACGAGCGCCTTGGAGACGGCCTCCAGGCACTCCCACGGAGCGAGCATGTCGAGGATGACCCGGTCGACGTCGGTGTCGGACAGGTTGTCCTGGAGGTCGCCGACGGTGAGCTGCCACGCGGGGTGCGGTTCGCCGAAGTAGCGCTCGACGTTCTGCTGGGCGATCTCGGCGAAGTCCTCGCGGCGCTCGTACGAGTGCAGCATGCCCTGGTCGCCGATGGCGCGGAGCAGGAAGGTGGAGAGCGAGCCGGAGCCGACGCCGGCTTCCACGACGCGGGCGCCGGGGAAGA
This sequence comes from Streptomyces sp. Ncost-T10-10d, assembly GCF_900091955.1. Lineage (GTDB taxonomy): Bacteria > Actinomycetota > Actinomycetes > Streptomycetales > Streptomycetaceae > Streptomyces. The sequence goes on along the minus strand of NZ_FMDF01000044.1, from coordinate 125,717 downwards.
TGTCGGCGAAGGCCAGGATCTGCCCCGCGTCCTTGGGGTAGACCACGGCGGCGCCGCGGGGCATGGACAGGACGTAGTCGGGGAGCAGGGGGCGCAGCGCGAGGTAGGCGACGTTTCCCGTGGTTCGGACAACACTGCCCTCGGGGGCACCGATCAGCTCGTCGTGCGGGAAAGAACCCTTGTGGGTGTGGAAGTTCTTTCCGGCTTCGAGCGTGAAGGTGTAGTGGCGTCCCTTGGGATCGGTGAGCTGGACCTGGTCCCCGACCTTGAAGGGCCCGCGTCGGCGGGCGGCACCGGTCGGTTCAGACATGTGACCAGCGTACCGGTGATTCCCCGCGCGCCGACCGCGAGTCCGGGCGGTCAGGTGGCGGGCCTGGCCAGGGCGGCGACGAATGCCCGTTCCACGTCGGCGGTGGACAGCACGCCGTAGATCTCGCCGGTCTCCTCGAGGACGAGGTATTCGGTGGCGGGGTCGGCCTTGAGCCTGTCCAGGAGCGCTTCGCCGGCCAGCTCGGCGGAGATCTTCATGCCTTCGGTGAGGTCCTGGGCGAGGCTGCTGACGGCGACCCAGGGGCGGCGGTGTTCGGGTACGGAGACGATGGCCGTCTCGCGGACGACGCCCCGGGGTTCGCCGTGTCCGTCGACGACGACGAGGGCACGGGCGCCCGCCTCGTTGGCGCGGCGCAGGGCCTCGGAGAGCGGGGTGGCGGCCTCCACCGGAACGGCGCGTCGGGTGAGGGTGCGGGCGCGCAGTTCGGGAAGGTGTTCGCGCAGGCGGGCCATGCGCAGGCTGTTGCCCGCACCGGTCCAGATGATGGCGGCGAGGATGGCGGCGAGCAGCGCGTCGGTGACGGTGTCCAAGCCGCTGAGGTCTCGGGGGTTGTTCCCCAAGGAGCCGGTGTGGGTGAGCAGCGGGAGGCCGACGAGGGTGACGACGGCCAGTGCACGGCCGACCCAGGCGGCGGCGACGGTGCCGCTCATCGGCCGCCCGGTGATCTTCCAGACGACGGCGCGGAGCATGCGCCCGCCGTCGAGCGGGAGGCCGGGGAGGAGGTTGAAGGCGGCCACCAGGAGGTTGGAGATCATCAGTCCGGCGAGGAGGACACCGGGCACGGTGCCGGGCGCGACGAACGTCATCCCTACGTAGAAGAGCCCGGCGAGCACCAGGGAGAGCAGGGGGCCGACGAAGGCGAGAACGAATTCGCGGCCGGGGGTCTCGGACTCCTTCTCGATCTCGGAGACGCCGCCGAAGAACTGGAGCTGGATACGGCGCACCGGCAGCTTGTAGCGCAGCGCGACGACCGTGTGGGCGAGTTCGTGGACGAGTACGGACGCGTAGAAGGCGATCGCGAAGAAGAGGGAGACCAGATAGCGGGCCGCGCCGAGCTCGGGCAGTACCCGTTCGAGCTGGCCTCCGAAGACCCAGGTGATCAGTGCGGCCACGAGGAACCAGCTGGGCGCGACATACACGGGCACGCCGAAGGGACGGCCCATGAGCAGGCCGCCGCCCGGCTCTTCGGGGCGCCGCGGTTCGCCCTTCTCGGGGCCGGCGCCGGGGCCCGTTCCCCCTGCACCGGGCTGCGGCCGCCCGCTGTCGCCGCTCTCGTCCACGAGGTCCCTTCGGTCGGTGCTGTACGGCACGATCATGCAGTGTGCGAGGGTCTGTGGTCGATGGTATGCCGCCGGCTGTCAGTGGCGGGCCGTAGGGTCTTCGACATGACCTCCCTGCCGCGGCAGCCTCAGCCGCCTTCGTCCCTGTCGCCGTCGCGGGCGAGCGATTTCATGCAGTGTCCTCTGCTGTACCGCTTCCGGGTCATCGACAAACTGCCGGAGAAGCCCAGCGAGGCGGCGACCCGGGGCACGCTGGTGCATGCGGTGCTCGAGCGGCTCTTCGACAACCCGGCGGTGGAGCGCACGGCCGACCGGGCCACGGCGCTGATCCCCGGCCAGTGGGACCGGCTGCTCGAGTCGAAGCCGGAGCTGTCGGAGCTCTTCGCGGAGGATGCCGGGGGCGAGCGGCTGGCGCGTTGGCTCTCGGAGGCGGAGAGCCTGGTGGAGCGGTGGTTCTCACTGGAGGATCCGACGCGCCTGGAGCCCGCCGAGCGGGAGCTGTTCGTCGAGACGGAGCTGGAGTCGGGACTTCGGCTGCGCGGGGTGATCGACCGTATCGATGTGGCGCCGACGGGCGAGGTCCGGATCGTGGACTACAAGACAGGGAAGGCGCCGCGCCCGGAGTACGCGGAAGGCGCGCTCTTCCAGATGAAGTTCTACGCCCTGGTGATCTGGCGGCTGAAGGGCGTGGTGCCCCGTCGGCTCCAGCTCGTCTATCTCGGCAGCGGCGACATCATGACGTACGACCCGGTGGTGGCGGATCTGGAGCGCGTCGAGCGGAAGCTGCTGGCGCTCTGGGACGCGATCCGGCAGGCGACGGAGACGGGCGAGTGGCGGCCCCGGCCGACGAAGCTCTGCGGCTGGTGCGACCACCAGTCGGTCTGCCCCGAATTCGGTGGCACTCCCCCGGTTTATCCTTTGTCAGCACGCCCGGCGGAGTCGGAGCAGGATGTCCAGGGCAGAATGGATCCGGTCCATGCTGAGGCCGGCCGGCCTGTGGCCCTCGAAGGACCTTAAGGAGACCCTGTGGCTATCCGCGTCCTACTGGTCGATGACCAACCGCTGCTGCGCACCGGCTTCCGGATGATTCTGGAGGCGGAGGGGGATCTCGCGGTGGTGGGCGAGGCCGGTGACGGTCTCCAGGCTCTCGACCAGGTGCGGGCGCTGCAGCCCGATGTGGTGCTGATGGACATCCGCATGCCGCGGATGGACGGCGTCGAGGCGACGCGCCAGATCACCGGTCCCGGCCGGGACGGTCCGGCGAAGGTGCTGGTGCTGACCACGTTCGATCTCGACGAGTACGTGGTGGAGGCGCTGCGCGCCGGTGCCAGCGGCTTCCTGTTGAAGGACGCTCCGGCCAATGAACTGGTGCAGGCCATCCGCGTGGTCGCCGCGGGCGAGGCGATGCTCGCTCCGAGCATCACCCGCAGGCTGCTCGACAAGTATGCGGACCATCTGCCGTCCGGCGAGGAGCCGGTGCCCGACACCCTGCACACGCTGACGGACCGTGAGCTCGAGGTGCTGAAGCTGGTGGCGCGCGGTCTCTCGAATGCGGAAATCGCCGCGGATCTGTTCGTCAGTGAGACCACGGTCAAGACGCATGTCGGCCATGTGCTGACCAAGCTCGGTCTGCGCGACCGGGTGCAGGCGGCCGTATACGCGTACGAGAGCGGCCTGGTGCGCCCCGGCGCCCAGTGAGCGGAGTGGGCGGAGCGGCGCCTTCCGGCCAGGTGCGGCCGGAGGCGCCGTCCGCGCTCAGACGCTCCCGTCGCCCAGCTCCCAGAGCTGGAGATCCGCGGAGGAGTTGACCGCCCACTCGACACCGGTGAGGTCCTCACGGGAGGCGACGTACTGCTTGCCCTGCCAGATCGGCAGTACCGGGACGTCGTCGGCGACGATGTCCTGGAGCTGCTGGAAGGTCTTGGCCGAGGCGCTGCGGTCGGTCTCGCGACGGGACTGCGGAATGAGCGTCTTCTGGGCCAGGGTCGACTTGTAGGGCGAGTTGAGGAAGTTGTTCTTGTAGAGGAACGGCGCCATGAAGTTGTCGGGGTCCGGGAAGTCGGGGAACCAGCCCATGCCGTAGACGGCGTAGTCGCCGCGCAGCTGTGCCGGGCGGTACTTCACCCAGGGGGTTCCCTGAACGGTGACGTCGAACAGTCCGGTGTCGTTGAACTGCTTCTTCAGGGTTCCGAACTCGGCGGCGTTGCCGGCGCCGGCACGGTCGGTCGGGTAGTGGAGCGTGAGCTTCACCGGGGTGTCGACGCCCGCGGCGTTCAGGATCGCCGCAGCCTTCGTGGTGCTGGGTTCGCTGTACTTGTTGTAGAACGAGTTGGCGTGCGCGGTGATGCCGGACGGGATCAGCGAGTACAGCGGCTCGGCCGTGGTGCCGTACACCTTGCTCGCGATTTCACCGCGGTCGATGACCTGGGCCATGGCCTGGCGGACGGCCTTGTTCTTCACGGCCGGGTCGTTGGTGTTGAAGCCCAGGAAATGGATGGCGAGGCCGGGCATCTCGGTGAGTTTGATGTCGTCCCTGGGCTTTTCGAGCATCTGCTGGGACTGCTCGGGCGACATGGTGCGGGTCATCATGTCGATCTTCTCGTTGTCGAGGGCCTTGCCCATGGCCGTCGGGTCGGGGAAGACGTCCAGCTCGACCTTCTCGTTCCGTACCTTCAGATCCCCCTTGTAGTGGGGGTTCCTGGTGAAGAGCACCTTGACGACCTGGTTGTGCTCGACTTCCGGCTTCATGGTGTACGGGCCGGAGCCGTCCACCTGGAATCCGGTACGCGCGGACTTCGCTGCGTACTTGCTCCGCGGCACGATCCCGGCGACCGGGGTGGCGAGCTTGTACGGGAACGTGGCGTCCGGCGCGCGCAGATGGAAGATGACCTCCCGGTCGCCCCGTGTCTCGATCGTGTCGATGTTGTCGAGCAGGGCGACGGGCCCGTTCGCGGCGTCGATGCGGATGACGCGGTCGATGGAGTACTTCACATCATCGGCGGTGATGGCCTTGCCACTGGAGAACTTCAGCCCACTGCGCAGCTTGCAGCGGTAGCTCTCGTTCTGCGTGTCCGTGAAGGTGCAGCTCTCCGCGGCTTCGGGCACCGGTTCGCCGCCGCCGCGCGGCACATGCACCAGGGTCTGCACGGTCTGCCGGAGCACATTCCATACGCCGGCTTCATAGCCGATGGCGGGGTCGAGCGGCGCGGGATTGTCCTTGGAGGCGACGAACTGGTCCGTGGTGCCGACAACGATGGCGGCCTTGCCATCGCCCCCGTCGCCCGACGCGCCGCAGGCGGCGAGTGCGGGCGCGAGCAGGCCGACGACGGCCGGCAGCACCAGAGTCTTACGGTTCATCTTGGACGCTCTCCCTCATCCGTGCATTGAGAAAGCGACATTAGTGGGCGCCGTCGGCAATGCCGGACCGGAGATGCCCCCATGCGTAATCAGACGGTGATGGGAATTAGCGGCGAGCCGTTTTCCTCGTCCCGGAAGGTTCCGTACAGGACCTCACTAATCGTGACGTTTCGACACACCAAAACGGACACTTCGGTGGATCCTAAAAAGCTTGCCGCGGTCATTCAGGTGATAAAGCTCACGCCCGGGGTCCAATCTCCCCCTTGCCGTACGCCCGGCTTGCACACACTTACGTACGACAGAAAATGCACCATCCGACGCCGAGAGTTTTTCGATTTATTCACAGAAACACTCTCGGTGTGCGGATCACTGCAATCCTGTGACCAGGCCCCGGAGAAATGCGAGATCGACTTCTTCGAGCGAACGTACGACCACTCGGCCGGAGGCAGGGGCGATCGGCGCGACGGACGGTACGGCGACCACCCGGCAGCCCGCGGCCTCCGCCGCCGCGACGCCGGTCGCGGTGTCCTCGATGACCGCACAGAGCTCGGGGGCCGCCCCGAAGCCGGACGCGGCGGTGAGATAGGGCTCCGGGTGCGGTTTGGTACGGGAGACCTCGTCGCCCGCGACGGTGAGGGCGAAGTGGTGGGCGCCCACCGAGTCCAGCACCCGGTCGATGATCCGCCGGTGCGAGGCGGAGACCAGGGCGGTGGGAATCTCGTGCCTGGCCAGTTCGGCCAGCAGCCGCGCCGCGCCCGGCATCAGCGGCACCCCGCGGCCGATGCGCCTCTCGAAGCGGTCGTTGAGCAGCACGGTGAGTTCGGCGAGGGTGATGTCCGCGCCGGTGACATCCATGAGGTAGCCGGCGCTGCGGGTCATCGGCCCGCCGACCACCACGTCCCGCCAGGCCTCGTCGAGCTGGTGCCCGAGCTCGGCGAAGACCTCCACCTCGGCGTCCCACCAGAAGCCCTCGGTGTCGACGAGCGTGCCGTCCATGTCGAGCAGGACGGCCTGCAGAGCGGCACCTTCGGCCGTGCGGGTCATGGACGCGGGAACCGTGCTGGTCATCCGGCACACCTTCCGTAAGGGACGAGAAGGCCGGCCGCCATTTCCCGTGGGAAGGGCGACCGGCCTGCACTGGACCGACCAGTGTACGACTTGTCCGGCTGCCGCGCGCTGAACGGCGTCTTAACGCGCGTTGAAGTACTTCGCCTCCGGGTGGTGGATGACGATCGCGTCGGTGGACTGCTCCGGGTGCAGCTGGAACTCCTCCGAGAGATGCACACCGATCCGCTCGGGCTGGAGCAGCTCGGCGATCTTCGCCCGGTCCTCCAGATCGGGGCAGGCGCCGTAGCCGAGCGAGAAGCGCGCGCCGCGGTACTTGAGCGCGAACATGTCCTCGACATCGGCGGGGTCCTCGCCGCCGAAGCCGAGCTCGGAGCGGACCCTGGCGTGCCAGTACTCGGCGAGGGCCTCGGCCAGCTGTACGGACAGGCCGTGCAGCTCCAGGTAGTCGCGGTAGGAGTTGGCCTCGAAGAGCTTCGCGGTCTCGCCGCCGATCTTCGAGCCGACGGTGACGACCTGGAGGCCGATCACATCCGTCTCGCCGGACTCCTCGGGGCGGAAGAAGTCCGCGAGACAGAGGCGGCGGCCGCGGCGCTGGCGCGGGAAGGTGAAGCGGGTGCGCTCGGAGCCGTCCTCGTGGAGCAGGATCAGGTCGTCGCCCTTGGAGACGCAGGGGAAGTAGCCGTAGACGACGGCGGCCTCCAGCAGGTTCTCCGTGTGGAGCTTGTCGAGCCAGCCGCGCAGGTGCGGGCGGCCCTCGGTCTCGACCAGCTCCTCGTACGTCGGTCCGTCACCGGCGCGGGCCTGCTTGAGGCCCCACTGGCCCTTGAAGAGCGCGCCCTCGTCCAGCCAGGACGCGTACTCCTTGAGCTGGATGCCCTTGACGACCCGGGTGCCCCAGAACGGCGGCGCGGGGACCGGGTTGTCGACGGCGACGTCGGAACGGACGCCCTCCTCGGGCTCGTCGGCCTCCAGGACCACCGTGTCCCGCTTGGGGACACGGCGCTGCTTGAGTTCGGGGAGGGTCGCGCCGGGGACGCCGCGCTTGACCGCGATGAGGGCGTCCATCAGGCGCAGCCCCTCGAACGCGTCACGGGCGTAGCGGACCTCGCCCTCGTAGATCTCGTGGAGGTCCTGCTCGACATAGGCCCGGGTGAGGGCCGCGCCGCCGAGGATCACCGGGAAGTCGGCGGCCAGCTTGCGCTGGTTCAGCTCCTCCAGGTTCTCCTTCATGATCACGGTGGACTTCACCAGGAGGCCGGACATGCCGATGACGTCGGCGCGGTGCTCCTCGGCGGCCTCCAGGATCGCGGAGACGGGCTGCTTGATACCCAGGTTCACGACGTTGTAGCCGTTGTTGGACAGGATGATGTCGACGAGGTTCTTGCCGATGTCATGGACGTCGCCGCGGACCGTGGCCAGGACGATGGTGCCCTTGCCCTCGGCGTCGGACTTCTCCATGTGCGGTTCCAGATAGGCGACCGCGGTCTTCATGACCTCGGCGGACTGGAGCACGAACGGCAGCTGCATCTGGCCGGAGCCGAAGAGCTCACCGACGACCTTCATGCCTTCGAGCAGCGTGTCGTTGACGATGTCGAGGGCCGGGCGGGTCTGCAGGGCCTCGTCGAGATCGGTCTCCAGGCCGTTCTTCTCACCGTCGATGATGCGGCGCTGAAGGCGCTCGTCCAGCGGCAGGGCGAGGAGTTCCTCGGCCTTGCCCGCCTTCATGGACTTCGTGCTGACACCCTCGAAGAGCTCCATGAGCTTCTGGAGTGGGTCGTAGCCCTCTGCGCGGCGGTCGTGGATGAGGTCGAGCGCGACCTCGACCTGCTCCTTCTCCAGGCGTGCGATCGGCAGGATCTTGGAGGCGTGCACGATCGCCGAGTCGAGTCCGGCCTTGACGCACTCGTCGAGGAAGACGGAGTTCAGCACGACGCGGGCGGCCGGGTTGAGCCCGAAGGAGATGTTGGACAGGCCCAGCGTGGTCTGGACGTCGGGGTGGCGCTTCTTCAGTTCGCGGATGGCCCCGATGGTGGCGATGCCGTCGCCCCGGGACTCCTCCTGACCGGTGCAGATGGTGAAGGTCAGGGTGTCGATGAGGATGTCCGACTCCTTGATGCCCCAGTTGCCGGTCAGGTCCTCGATGAGCCGCTCGGCGACGGCGACCTTGTGCTCGACGGTACGGGCCTGGCCCTCCTCGTCGATGGTCAGGGCGATCAGCGCGGCGCCGTGCTCGACGGCCAGCGCGGTGACCTTGGCGAAGCGGGACTCGGGTCCGTCACCGTCCTCGTAGTTGACGGAGTTGAGGACGGCACGGCCGCCGAGCTTCTCCAGACCGGCCCGCAGGACGGGCAGTTCGGTGGAGTCGAGCACGATCGGGAGGGTGGAGGCGGTGGCGAAGCGGCCGGCCAGCTCCTCCATGTCCGCCACACCGTCGCGGCCCACGTAGTCGACACAGAGGTCGAGCATGTGGGCGCCCTCGCGGATCTGGTCGCGGGCCATCTCCACGCAGTCGTCCCAGCGGGCCTCCAGCATGGCCTCGCGGAACTTCTTCGACCCGTTGGCGTTCGTACGCTCGCCGATCGCGAGGTACGAGGTGTCCTGGCGGAACGGGACGGTCTGGTACAGGGACGCGGCGCCCGGCTCGGGGTGCGGGGTGCGGGGGGTGACGGCGACGCCGCGGACCCGCTCGACGACCTGGCGCAGGTGCTCCGGGGTCGTACCGCAGCAGCCGCCGACCAGCGAGAGGCCGTACTCGCGTACGAAGGTCTCCTGGGCGTCGGCCAGCTCGGCCGGGGACAGCGGGTAGTGCGCGCCGTCCTTGCCGAGCACGGGGAGGCCGGCGTTGGGCATGCAGGAGAGCGGGATGCTCGAGTGGCGGGCGAGATAGCGCAGGTGCTCGCTCATCTCGGCGGGGCCGGTGGCGCAGTTCAGGCCGATGAGGTCGATGCCGAGCGGTTCCAGAGCGGTGAGCGCCGCGCCGATCTCGGAGCCGAGCAGCATCGTGCCGGTCGTCTCCACGGTGACGGAGCAGATCACCGGAAGACTGGTACCGGTGGCCTCCAGGGCGCGGCGGGCGCCGATGATGGAGGCCTTGGTCTGCAGGAGGTCCTGGGTCGTCTCGACCAGGAGGGCGTCGGCGCCGCCGGCGATCATGCCCTCGGCGTTCTGCTGGTAGGCGTCGCGGAGCTTGGTGTACGGAGCGTGACCCAGTGTCGGCAGCTTCGTGCCCGGGCCCATGGAGCCGAGCACCCAGCGCTGCTGTCCGGTGGAGGCGGTGAACTCGTCGGCGACCTCGCGGGCGATGCGCGCGCCCGACTCGGAGAGCTCGAAGACCCGCTCGGCGATGTCGTACTCGCCCAGGGCCGCCAGGTTGGCACCGAAGGTGTTCGTCTCGACGCAGTCCACGCCGACGGCGAAGTACTCCTGGTGCACGGAGCGCACGATGTCGGGGCGCGTGACGTTCAGGATCTCGTTGCAGCCTTCGAGGTTCTGGAAGTCCTCGAGGGTGGGGTCCTGTGCCTGGAGCATGGTGCCCATGGCACCGTCGGCCACCACCACCCGGGTGGCGAGTGCCTCGCGGAGGGCTTCGGCTCGGTTCCGGCTGTCGGCGGAAGGGGTCGGCGACGAGGCCATGGATGTACTCCCTGGGATGCGACGGCTGTCGGCTTTGCGTCTTCGGCGGAAGGCGCACCAGGCCAGCGTAGCCGGGCAGCGCCCGGGGCCGTCACTCCGTCCCACGGAACGGACGGCATGCTGTGCGGGGAGATGTCCGGATCGGAGTGGTGCCGCAGTTTTCCTGTGGGGTCGAGCACAGGTCGGCATCGACCGATAGTGTTCAGCATTGTCGAACCGAGGTGGAGGAGTACGGCGCGATGGCCAAGAACATCCAGTCGCTGGAACGGGCGGCGGCGATGCTGCGCCTGCTGGCAGGCGGCGAGCGTCGGCTGGGGCTGTCCGACATCGCCTCCTCACTGGGCCTGGCCAAGGGCACCGCGCACGGCATCCTGCGCACGCTCCAGCACGAGGGCTTCGTAGAGCAGGACGCGGTGTCCGGCCGCTATCAGCTGGGCGCCGAGCTGCTGCGTCTGGGCAACAGCTATCTGGACGTCCACGAGCTGCGGGCCCGCGCGCTCGTCTGGACGGACGACCTGGCCCGCTCCAGCGGCGAGAGCGCCCATCTGGGGGTTCTGCACCAGCAGGGCGTCCTCATCGTCCACCATGTCTTCCGGCCCGACGACAGCCGGCAGGTCCTGGAGGTGGGGGCCATGCAGCCACTGCACTCCACGGCCCTGGGCAAGGTGCTCGCGGCGTACGACCCGGTGGCGCACACCGAGGCCCTGGAGGCCGAACGCAGGCCTTTCACCCCGCACACCGTCACCGATCCGGAGGAGTTCGAGACGATGCTCGACCTGATCCGGGCCCGCGGCTGGGCGGCCGATGTGGAGGAGACCTGGGAGGGCGTCGCCGCAGTGGCCGCCCCGATCCACGACCGGCGGCGGATGCCGGTCGGCGCGGTGGCCGTGACCGGCGCGGTGGAGCGGGTCTGCGCGGACGGGGAGCTGCGCCCCGAGCTGATCGCCGCAGTGCGGGACTGCGCCCGCGCGGTCTCCAGGGATCTGGGCGCCCGGCCCTTCTGACCGCCGCGCCGGTGATCGTTACCGACGAGTCGTCGGTAACGATCGAGTTATAGGCCACACAACCCTTGACGCCTGATTCACCTGGGGGAAGCATTGCCGTTCACCGGTCGGCATTGTCGAACAGCTAACGGAATTTCGCGTTAAGGTGTGACAGCGCCAAGGGCCGGAAAACGCCCTCACGTGAGGGCGCGGACCACCGGAGGGACCCGGGGTTCGGCTTCCCTGGACGAAGGACAAAGGAGTCGCGGGTGTCCAGCTCCGACATCTTCATCGGCGAGACCATAGGTACCGCCGTACTCATCCTGCTCGGCGGCGGTGTCTGTGCCGCTGTCACTCTCAAGCGCTCCAAGGCGCAGAACGCCGGCTGGCTCGCCATCACCTTCGGGTGGGGTTTCGCCGTGCTGACCGGCGCGTATCTGGCCGGTGGCGTTTCCGGCGCGCATCTCAATCCGGCGGTCACGATCGGTCTCGCGATCGAGGGCGGCACCAAGTGGAGCGACGTACCGCTGTACCTCGGCTCCCAACTGCTCGGCGCGATGATCGGCGCAGTGCTGGTCTGGCTGACGTACTACGGACAGTTCCGGGCGCATCTCACCGATCCGGAGATCCTGGGCGCCCAGTCGGGTGAAGAGGGCATGGTCGACAAGGCCACCGCCCCGAAGGCGGGCCCGGTGCTGGGCATCTTCTCCACCGGCCCCGAGATCCGGCACGCGGTGCAGAACCTCGTCACCGAAATCATCGCCACCGTCGTGCTCGTGCTGGCGATTCTCACCCAGGGCCTCAACAACGAGGGCAATGGCCTGGGCACGCTCGGCGCTCTGGTCACCGCTCTGGTCGTCGTCGGTATCGGTCTCTCCCTCGGCGGACCGACGGGTTACGCGATCAACCCGGTTCGCGACCTCGGTCCGCGTATCGTGCACGCGCTGCTGCCGCTGCCGAACAAGGGCGGCTCCGACTGGGGCTACGCATGGGTCCCGGTCGTCGGACCGCTCGTCGGCGGCGCGATCGCGGGCGGGCTCTACAACGTCGCCTTCGCCTGAACCGTGGCGCACAGAGCCGTAACCCTCAAGACCACACAGACTTCCGGGAGCACACCGTGACCGACGCACACACCACCGGCCCTTTCATCGCGGCCATCGACCAGGGCACCACCTCCAGCCGCTGCATCGTCTTCGACAAGGACGGCCGGATCGTCTCCGTCGACCAGAAGGAGCACGAACAGATCTTCCCGAAGCCGGGCTGGGTCGAGCACAACGCGACCGAGATCTGGGAGAACGTCCAGGAGGTCGTCGCCGGCGCCATCGTCAAGGCGGGCATCACCGCCGCCGATGTGAAGGCGATCGGCATCACCAACCAGCGCGAGACCACTCTGCTCTGGGACAGGAACACCGGTGAGCCCGTCCACAACGCCCTGGTCTGGCAGGACACCCGCACCGACGCGCTCTGCAAGGAGCTCGGCCGGAACGTGGGCCAGGACCGCTTCCGCCGCGAGACCGGTCTGCCGCTGGCCTCGTACTTCGCGGGCCCCAAGGTCCGCTGGCTGCTCGACAACGTCGAGGGGCTGCGCGAGCGCGCCGAGCGCGGCGACATCCTCTTCGGCACCATGGACTCCTGGGTCATCTGGAATCTGACCGGCGGCACGGACGGCGGCGTCCATGTCACCGACGTCACCAACGCCTCGCGCACCCTTCTGATGAACCTGCACACCCTGGCGTGGGACGACAAGATCCTCTCGTCCATGGAGATCCCGGCGGCCGTGCTGCCCGAGATCCGCTCCTCCGCCGAGGTGTACGGCACCGCCAAGGGCGGCGTCCTGGACGGTGTCCCGGTCGCCTCCGCGCTCGGCGACCAGCAGGCGGCCCTGTTCGGCCAGACCTGCTTCTCCGAGGGCGAGGCCAAATCCACGTACGGCACCGGCACCTTCATGCTCATGAACACCGGTGAGACGCCCGTCAACTCGTACAACGGACTGCTGACGACGGTCGGTTACCGGATCGGCGACCAGAAGCCGGTGTACGCCCTGGAGGGCTCCATCGCCGTCACGGGCTCGCTGGTGCAGTGGATGCGCGACCAGATGGGCCTGATCAAGTCCGCGGCCGAGATCGAGACCCTGGCCTCCTCGGTCGAGGACAACGGCGGTGCGTACTTCGTGCCCGCCTTCTCGGGTCTGTTCGCCCCGTACTGGCGCTCCGACGCCCGCGGCGTCATCGCCGGTCTGACCAGGTACGTCACCAAGGCGCACATCGCCCGTGCCGTCCTGGAGGCCACCGCCTGGCAGACCCGCGAGATCACCGACGCCATGACGAAGGACTCCGGTGTCGAGCTCGCCGCCCTGAAGGTCGACGGCGGCATGACCTCCAACAACTTGCTGATGCAGACACTCGCCGACTTCCTGGACGCACCCGTGGTGCGGCCCATGGTCGCCGAGACCACCTGCCTCGGCGCCGCCTACGCCGCCGGTCTCGCCGTCGGCTTCTGGCCGGACACCGACGCGCTGCGCGCCAACTGGCGCCGGGCCGCCGAGTGGACACCCCGCATGGCCGCGGACACCCGCGACCGCGAGTACAAGAGCTGGCTCAAGGCCGTGGAACGGACCATGGGCTGGCTCGAAGACAGCACAGTCGAGGAGTAATCACAATGACCACCCTGCAGAGCGTCCCGTCACTCGGGACGCACCCGGCCTCCGGCTCTCTTCCGAGCCGCGCCGAGACTCGGGAGCAGCTCTCCAAGGCGACGTACGACCTCCTGGTGATCGGTGGCGGCATCCTGGGCATCTCCACCGCCTGGCACGCCGCTCAGTCCGGGCTGCGGGTGGCCCTGGTGGACGCCGGCGACTTCGCCGGCGCCACCTCCTCCGCCTCTTCCAAGCTGCTCCACGGCGGTCTGCGCTACCTGCAGACCGGCGCGGTGAAGCTGGTCGCGGAGAACCACTTCGAGCGGCGCGCGGTGTCCCGTCAGGTCGCCCCGCACCTGGCGAATCCGCTCACCTTCTACCTGCCGGTCTACAAGGGCGGCCCGCACGGCGCGGCCAAGCTCGGTGCGGGTGTGTTCGCGTACTCGGCGCTCTCCGCGTTCGGTGACGGGGTCGGGCATGTGATCAGCCCGGCGAAGGCTCAGCGCGATGTGCCGGAGCTGCGTACGGACAATCTGAAGGCCGTCGCGGTCTACGGCGACGACCAGATGAACGATGCCCGGATGGCTCTGATGACGGTCCGCGCGGCCGTCGACGCGGGTGCGGTCGTCCTGAACCACGCGGCGGTGACCGGGCTGCGGTTCACCAAGGGCCGGGTGACGGGCGCCGATCTGGAGGACCGCACGGACGGCACGGAGTTCGGCGTCGATGCGCGCCTCGTGCTGAACGCCACCGGCCCGTGGGTCGATCACCTGCGCAAGATGGAGGACCCGAACGCGGCGCCCTCGATACGTCTGTCCAAGGGCGCTCACCTGGTGCTCAAGCGCACGCGTCCCTGGAAGGCCGCGCTGGCCACCCCGATCGACAAGTACCGCATCACGTTCGCCCTGCCGTGGGAGGACATGCTGCTGCTCGGGACGACGGACGAGGAGTACGAGGGCGATCCGGCGGACGTCGCGGTCAACGAGAAGGACACCGCGCAGATCCTCGACGAGGCGGCGTTCTCCATCAAGGACCAGCAGCTGTCACGCGATCTGATCACCTACTCCTTCGCGGGCCTGCGGGTGCTGCCGGGTGGCCCGGGCGACACGTCCAAGGCCAAGCGCGAGACGGTCGTGACGGAGGGCCGGGGCGGCATGCTGTCGGTCGCGGGCGGCAAGTGGACGACGTTCCGCCACATCGGCCGTACGGTGATGAACAAGCTGGCCGCGCTCCCCGGGCACCCCCTCGCGGAGGACATGGAGCCGATCTCGCACCTGCCGAAGAAGCTCCCGCTGCCCGGCATCGCCAACCCGAACGCGGTGGCGCACCGGCTGCTGGTCGACGGCGGTACGCCCGGTCCGCGGATGGCGGCCGACACGGCCCGCCACCTCGCCACGCACTACGGCTCGCTCTCCTTCGACATCGCACGGCTGGCGAACGAGAACCCGGCGCTGGCCGAGCGCATCCACCCCGACGCGCCGGAGATCTGGGCGCAGGTCGCCTACGCACGTGATCACGAGTGGGCCGAGACGGCGGACGATGTGCTGCGCCGCCGCACGACACTGACGATCCGGGGTCTGGCGACGGACGAGATCCGGGCCGGCGTCGAGTCCATGCTCGGCGACCGGGGCTGACGGGGCCGAACGGATCGGACGGGGCGGCTGCCACGGGGGGAGCCTCCCCGTCCGTATGCCGGGAGGACCGCAGCCCGGTGAATGCGCCACACGGTTGCCATGCGGGCGCAATATGACGCAGGGACAGTTGAACCATGAAGCTCTCCGTACTGTCCCTCATCGGCCACGCCCCGCACCCGCTGAACGGTCGACGCCCCTCCCCCGCCGAGCGGTTCGAGGAGGTGATCGAGACCGGAGTCGTCGCGGAGCGGCTCGGCTTCGACGCGTACTCGATCGGCGAGCGGCACGCCGGGCCGTTCCTCCACCGTGGACGGCTTCGGACTCGGCCACCCCGAGCAGATCGAGACGCTGCGGTGGTTCGCCGAGGACATCGCTCCGGTGGTGCGGCGTGAGACACCGTCCGCGCTCCGGGACCTGCCCCGCCCGGCCCCGATAGCCGTGCGGTAGCCGCGTACCTGGGACGATCTGCGGCAGTCCTGGTTCATCCACCTCTTCCGACCCGCATAATGAAGAGAGACATCGGATGTCTGATTCCAGTCCGGATCCAGGAGGACCGTCATGGCTGTCACCGACGAGGCGATCGAGAAGATCAAGGGAATGATCGTCTCGGGTGCGCTACGGCCCGGCGACCGGCTCCCCAAGGAGAGCGAACTCGCGGCGGAGCTGGGGCTCTCCCGCAATTCTCTGAGGGAGGCGGTGCGCGCCCTGTCACTGATCCGCATTCTCGATGTGCGGCAGGGCGACGGCACGTACGTGACCAGCCTCGATCCGCAGTTGCTGCTGGAGGCGCTGAGCTTCGTGGTGGACTTCCACCGCGACGACACGGTGCTCGAATTCCTCGCGGTCCGCCGCATTCTGGAACCGGCCGCGACGGCGATGGCCGCGACCCGGATCAGCGAGGCCCAACTGGACGTACTGAGCTCACAGTTGGACGCCCTGGGTGCGCAGCCCTCGGTGGAGGAGCTGGTCGCCTGCGATCTGGAGTTCCACCGCGGCATCGTGCAGTCTTCCGGGAACTCGGTGCTCTGCTCGCTGCTCGACGGGCTGTCGGGGCCGACGACCCGGGCGCGGGTCTGGCGCGGCCTGACGCAGGAGGACGCGGTCAGCCGCACGCTCCATGAGCACCGGGCGATCGTGTCGGCGCTGCGGGACCGGGATACGGAGGCTGCGCGGGCCTGGGCGACGGTGCACGTGGCGAGCGTCGAGCAGTGGCTGCGCTCGACGCTGTAACGCACGGCGGATGGGTGGCCGGGGCCCCGCGCGTCGGACGCCGGTGGGGCTGAGGAATCAGCCCCACCGGCGTCCGCGAGAACGGGTTCAGTCCTGCTTCTCGCCGCTCGCGAAGCGGGAGATGACCAGGGCGACGATGATGATGGCGCCGTTGAGGAACTGGTTCCAGAGCGCCGGGACACCGCCGAGGGTCATCACATTGACCACCAGCTGGAGCGTCAGTACGCCGGTCAGCGCGCCGAACAGGGTGCCCCGGCCGCCCTTGAGGCTGATACCGCCGATGACCGCGGCCGCAAACACCTGGAAGATCCAGCCGTTGCCCTGGGTCGCCGCGACCGATCCGTAGTGGCCGGTGTAGAGGATGCCCGCGAAGGCCGCCAGCAGACCGCCGATGGCGAGCACGATCCAGGTGACCCGGTCCACCCGGATGCCCGCGGCTCGCGCCGCTTCCGGGTTGCCGCCGATGGCGTACAGCGAGCGTCCGTGGCGCAGCCAGGCCAGTGCGGCGCCACCGACGGCGAACAGCGCCAGGCAGATCCAGACAGCGGCCGGTGCGCCGAGCCATTCGCTCTTGCCGAGGTAGCGGAAGGACTCCGGGACGTCGGTGATGGACTTGCCCTCGGTGATGCCGATGTGGAGGCCGCGCAGCATGGTGAGCATGCCGAGCGTGGCGATGAAGCCGTTGACCCTCAGCTTCAGCATCAGGAAGCCGTTGATCGCACCGATCGCGAGGCCCACCAGCAGACAGAGCGGGATCGCCGACCATGTGGGCAGCAGGCCGAGGCCCGCGAAGCGGCCGCCCTCCGCGGGCAGGACCAGCCACATCGCGACGACCGGCGCGATACCGATCGTCGACTCCAGTGAAAGGTCCATCCGTCCGCAGATCAGGATCAGTGCCTGGCCCAGGACCAGCAGGCTCAGCTCGGAGGACTGCTGGACGACGCTGATCAGGTTCTCGGAGGTCAGGAACACCGGCGAGACGATGAACCCGATCACCATCAGCACCAGAATCACCGGTACCAGGGAGAAGTCGCTCCACCGGATCAGCTTCAGCCGGTCCAGCGGGCTCTCGCCCGTCAGGGAGCCCTTCGGCCCGCCGTCGATGCCGTCGGCCGCCACAGGCCGTACCGTTCCGGTCATTCCCTTTCCCCCACACCTTCCATGGCGGCGACGAGTTCCCCGTCGGTCCACCCGCTTGCGAATGTTGCGACCACGCGCCCGTGGAACAGGGCGAGCACTCGGTCGCAGACCCGCAGATCGTCCAGCTCGTCCGAGATGATCACTGCGGCGTTCCCCTCGTCGGCGACCCGCCGCACGACTCCGAGCAGTGAGTCCTTGGACTTGATGTCCACACCCGCGGTGGGCCGCACGGCCACCAGCACGCTCGGCTTGCGGGCCAGCGCACGGGCGACGACCACCTTCTGCTGGTTGCCGCCGGAGAGCCCGGAGACGGGCTGCTCGGGCCCCTGCGTCTTGATGTCCAGCGAGGCAATCATCGACCGTGCGAACTCCCTGGTGCGGGAGGGCAGTACGGTCCCCCACGGGCCGAGCTGGTCGGTGACCGTGAGGGTGGCGTTCTCGGCGACGCTGCGTTCCAGAACGAGGCCCTGGTCGTGCCGGTCCTCGGGGATGTAGCCGATCCCGGCGTCCAGCGCATGCGGCACACTGCCGGTGCGCACGGCCCTTCCGTGTACGGAGACCGTGCCGCCGCCCGCCTTTCGCATACCGGCCAGGGCCTCACCCAGAGCCGTGTTGCCGCTGGCCGCGGAGCCGGCGAGGCCGACCACCTCGCCGGGGCGGACCTCCAGGTCCAGCGGTTCGAACTGGCCCTCCAGAGTGAGCCCTTCGGTACGCAGGACGGGGGCAGCCGACTGATTCCGTACCGCCGCACCGTCACCGCCCGCGTGCCAGGCGGTGGCGCCGGCGGACTGCTCTCCGGTCATCGCCGCCACCAGTTCCGCCTTGGCGATGTCGGCGACCGGGGCGCTCAGCACATGGCGGGCGTCACGGTAGACGGTGACCGCCGTGCACAGTTCGTACACCTCCTGCAGATGGTGGGAGATGAAGAGGAACGCCACTCCCTGGCTCTGCAGTTCCCTGAGCTTGTCGAAGAGCCGCCCGATGCCACGGGCATCGAGCTGGGCGGTCGGCTCGTCCAGGATGATCAGCCGGGCGCCGAAGGACAGCGCCCGGGCTATTTCGACGAACTGCCGCTGCTCGACGGCGAGATCGCGCGCCCGGGTGCCGGGGTCGACCTGGACCCCGTAGTCGGCGAGGAGCCGCTCGGCGCGCCTGCGGAGCTTCCCCCAGCTGATCCAGCGGGAGTTGTCGTCGAAACGGTTGAGGAAGAGGTTCTCGGCGACGGTCAGGTCGGGGACGACCATGGACTTCTGGTAGACGCAGGCGACCTTCGACTGCCAGGCCGTGGTGTCCCCGAAGTCGGGCGCGGGCTCCCCGCCGAACGTGACCGTGCCCGCGTCCGCCTTGTGGAGTCCGGTCAGGACGCTGACCAGCGTCGACTTGCCCGCACCGTTGCGACCGACGAGGGCATGGGACTCGCCGGGCTGCACGGTGAGCCGGACCCCGTCGAGCGCCACGGTGGGCCCGAAGCGTTTGACAACGCCTTGTGCCTGTACGGCGGGTGGTGCCGTTTCCATCAGACCCCTTCTCAGCGAAGCGCTGTAGCAATGTCGGTGCCCTGCCTTCGGGCGGCGGTCAGGGCTTGGCCGCGTCTCGGCTCTTCGTTGCCGAGAGGGAAGCCCTCTCGGCAACGAGAGGGAGGAGTCACGGCTAGCTCTTCTTGTCTAGCTGATTGGCCCACAGTTTCGGGTCGTCCACGTTGTCCTTGGTCACCAGGGGCGCGGGAAGCTGGTCCTCGAAACCATTGGGAATCTTGATGATGTTCGAGTCGTGGTCGGTCGGGCCTTCCTTGAAGGTCTTACCGTCCAGGGCCGCCTTGGCGTAGTACAGCGCGTACTTCGCGTACAGGTCGGCGGGCTGGGAGATCGTCGCGTCGATCTTCCCGGCCTTGATGGCGTCGAACTCCTCCGGGATGCCGTCGTTGGAGATGATCGTGATGTGGCCCGGCGTGCCGGCCGGCTTCAGCAGCTTCTTCTGCTCCAGGAGCGCGAGGGTGGGCTGCAGGAAGACACCGCCGGCCTGCATGTAGATGCCGTTGATGTCGGGGTTGGCGGCCAGGGTGGCCTGGAGCTTGGCGGAGGCGACATCGCCCTTCCAGTCGGTGGCCAGCTCGAAGACCTTGATGCCGGGGAATTCCTTGTCCATGCAGGACTTGAACGCCTCGGACCGGTCGCGGCCGTTGATCGAGGCGAGGTCGCCCTGGAACTCCACGACCTTGCCCTTGCCCTTCAGCTGCTCGCCGAGGTACTTGCAGGCATTGGCCCCGTACGCCTTGTTGTCGGCCCGCACCACCATGTAGATGTCGCCCTTGTCGGGGCGGGTGTCGACGCTGACGACCGGGATCTTCTTCTCGTTCAGTGTGTTGAGCGACTCGGCTATCGCACCGGTGTCCTGGGGTGCCATCACGACGGCCTTGGCGCCCTGGTCCGTGAAGGTCTGGACGTTGGCGACCAACTTGCCGATGTCGTTCTGCGAGTTGGTCAGCGGCAGCGCCTTGACCTCGCCCGCCTTGACCCCCTTCTCCACATAGTTCTGGTACGAGTTCCAGAAGTCGCTGTCGCTGCGCGGCAGGTCGATGCCGACCTTCCCGCTGCCCGCGCCGTCAGCGGTGGACTCGCGGTTGCAGCCCGCGAGGGCAGTGACGGCCAGCAGTACGGCGCAGGCTGCCGCACTCGTCGTACGCACTCTCATTGGTGTCCCGTCCTTTGTGGAGTACCGGCTCGGAGCTCTGTTGGCAATGCGGCGGTGCATGGTTCACAGGGGTGCGGCCCGTCTGTGCGGCTCGGGCCTGTCCGGCCCTGGTCCGCCGGACAGGCCCGCGGGCCGCGCACCCTTGATCAGTTCTCGGCGGGGCGCAGGCGCAGGCCCTGCATGCCGCCGTCGACGGCCAGTGCCGTGCCGGTGACCGAGGCGGCGGCAGGGCTGGCCAGGTAGACGATCGCGGCGGCCACCTCGTCGGCCGAGACCAGCCGTCCCAGCGGCTGGCGGGCGTCCAGCGCCGCTCGCTCGGCGGCCGGGTCGTCGGCCTGGCCCAGGAGCCGCCCGATCCACGGAGTGTCCGCGGTGCCCGGATTGACGCAGTTGACCCGGATGCCCTCACGGACGTGGTCGGCGGCCATCGCAAGAGTCAGCGAGAGGACCGCGCCCTTGCTCGCGCTGTACAGGGCACGCTGCGGCAGTCCGGCGGTCGCGGCGATCGAGCAGGTCTGGGTGATCGAGACGGCACCGGGGCGGTCGGCCGCCGCGCGCCGCAGATGGGGCAGGGCGTGCCGGGCGGTGCGGACCATGCCGAGAACGTTGATGTCCAGGACCCGGGTCCACTCGTCGTCGGCGTTGTCCTCGACCGTGCCGATGGAACCGATGCCCGCGTTGGACACGACGGAGTGCAGACCGCCCAGTTCACCGGCGGCCAGGTCGACCGCCTCGCGCACGGCGGCGTCGTCGGTGACGTCCGCCTTCAGCGCGAGCGTGCCGTCGGGGGCGCCTGCAGTCTCACGGTCGAGTACGGCCACGCGCGCACCGCGCGCCAGCAGCATCGTCGCCACGGCGGCCCCGATACCGGAGGCGCCTCCCGTCACCAGGGCGTTCATGCCCTCGAAGTCGCTTGTGCCGGTCATCGGTCATCCTCCTCGGTGGTGCGGCGGGCCTGCCACACGGGGCCCTCCGGATAGCGGTGTGCGGCGATCGATTCGGGGAGCATCCGGGCGGAGAAGCCCGGGGAACTCGGGGCGGCGTAACGGCCGGACTCGATCACGGTGGGGTCGGCGAAGTGTTCGTGGAGATGGTCGACGTACTCGATCACACGGTTCTCCCAACTGCCTGAGACCGCCACATAGTCGAACATCGAGAGGTGCTGCACCAGCTCGCACAGTCCGACACCGCCCGCGTGCGGGCAGACCGGTACGCCGTACTTGGCGGCGAGCAGCAGGATCGCGAGGTTCTCGTTGACGCCCGCGACACGGGCCGCGTCGATCTGGACGAAGTCGACGGCTCCGGCCTGCAGCAACTGTTTGAACACGACCCGGTTGGCGACATGTTCGCCGGTGGCGACCTTGACCGGCTGCCCGGCGCGGACCGCGGCGTGGCCGAGGATGTCGTCGGGGCTGGTCGGCTCCTCGATCCAGTGCGGGTCGTACGGCGCGAGCGCGTTCATCCACTTCACCGCGTCGGCGACGTCCCAGCGCTGGTTGGCGTCGACGGCGATCCGGACGTCCGGCCCGACGGCCTCGCGGGCCAGGGCGAGTCTGCGGACGTCGTCGCCGAGATTGCCGCCGACCTTCAGCTTGATCTGGGTGAAGCCGTCGGCAACGGCTTCCTTCGCCAGCCCGACCAGCTTGTCGTCGGTGTATCCCAGCCAGCCGGGCGAGGTGGTGTACGCCGGGTAGCCCTCGGCGCGCAGTCGCTCGGTGCGCTCGGCCCGGCCCGGTTCGGCGGCCCGCAGGATCGCGAGGGCCTCATCGGGGGTGAGGGCATCGGTGAGATAGCGGAAGTCGACGAGGGAGACGATCTCCTCGGGTGTCATCTCGGCGAGGAACTGCCAGACGGGCCTGCCTGCCTGCTTCGCCGCGAGGTCCCAGGCGGCGTTGACGACCGCGCCGGCCGCCATGTGCATCACACCCTTCTCAGGGCCGAGCCAGCGCAGTTGGGAGTCATGGGTGAGCTCACGGTGCAGTGCGGCGAGGTCGGCCGCGGTGCGGGGCACCGGGCGCCCCACCACGTACGGGCGCAACGCTTCGATGGCTGCGGCCATCACCTCGTTGCCGCGCCCGATGGTGAAACAGAAGCCATGCCCCTCGATGTCAGTGCCGTCGGTGCCGTGGGCGGGAGCAGTGCTCAGTACGACATAGGCGGCCGAGTAGTCCGGGTCGGGGTTCATGGCGTCCGAGCCGTCCAGTTGTTCCGAGGTCGGGAAACGGATGTCGTGGACCTCGAAATCCGTGACGGTCTGACTCATGTGCGCCCCCAGGGGAATAACATCGGACCTTTGCTTTGGTCATCCGATGTATAGCGTCACGAAGGCCCCAACGTCCAGGGTTGAGACGAAATTGACTGGACACAGCTCGGATGTATTCAGAGACTGATGCCCTGATTCGACCGGTGATGCACCTTCGCGGGTCGGGTTCACCCAGCTGTGCACAGGGGCTGCGGCGAGAGTGGCCGGAAGCCGTAAGGTTGGTGGGTACGCAAGGGAACTTCGGAAGGAGGCCTGGGTGATCGAGCTCGAGGGGGTTCCCGAGCTGATCGACCCGGTCATGGTGGCCGCGTTCGAGGGATGGAACGACGCAGGTGACGCCGCATCCACGGCGGTCGCGCATCTGGACCGGGAGTGGAAGGGCGAGGTGTTCGCGGCGCTGGACGCCGAGGACTACTACGACTTCCAGGTCAACCGGCCGACGGTCTGGCTGGACGGCGGGGTGCGCAAGATCACCTGGCCGACCACCCGGCTCTCCGTGGTCCGCATCGGCGGGGACAAGCCCCGCGATCTCGTCCTGGTCCGCGGTATCGAGCCGTCCATGCGCTGGCGCTCGTTCTGCAACGAGATCCTCGCCTTCGCCCATGAGCTGGGCGTGGAGATGGTGGTGGTCCTGGGCGCGCTGCTCGGCGACACCCCGCACACCCGCCCGGTACCGGTCAGCGGAGTCACCTCCGACCCGGATCTGGCACGGACCATGGACCTGGAGGAGACCAGGTACGAGGGTCCGACGGGCATCGTCGGCATCCTCCAGGAGGCCTGTACGCACGCGGGCGTGCCCGCGGTGAGCCTGTGGGCGGCGGTGCCGCACTACGTGTCGCAGCCGCCCAACCCGAAGGCCACGCTCGCGCTGCTGAACCGCCTGGAGGATCTCCTCGGTCTGCGCATCCCGCTGGGCGAGCTGCCCGAGGACGCGCGTGCCTGGCAGCTCGGAGTCGACCAACTGGCCGCCGAGGACAGCGAAGTGGCGGAGTACGTGCAGACGCTGGAGGAGGCCCGGGACACCGCGGAGCTTCCCGAGGCGAGCGGCGAGGCCATCGCCCGGGAGTTCGAGCGCTATCTGCGCCGCCGGGACGTCGGTCCGGGCCAGACGCCCGGCGGGCATGCGACGGAGAGCGGCGATGCCTCGTATCTGCGCGACACCTCCAGCGGCCGCACCCGTCCGCCGAAGCCGGTCCGGCCGGACAGCGGGGGCGAGACGGGACCCGGCTCGCCGCCCACGAGCGGGCCCGGCCGGAAGCCACCGGCCGACCAGGAGAACGAGGACAGCGACGGCGACGACGGCCCACAGGATTCGTCGGAGGAATCCTCGGAGGACTGATGAGACCGGCGGAGCGCCGGGCGGGTACGTCCCCGCCCGGCGCTCCTGTGCTGTCCGGGTCATTCAGGAACAGATGAACCGCGCAGCGGCCCAGTCCCCGTGGTCACCGGTCTTGGATCCATTGGTGTCCGTGACCTTCAGGTGCACATGGCGCGCACCGTCGAGCTTCACATCGACCGGTACGGTCGCCGACGACCCCGTCACCTTCGGCGAGGTCCACAGCACCTTGCCGTCCGCCTCGACGGAGAACGCCACTTCGCCGTAGCCGTTGATCTCGTCGTCGATCCCCACGTCGGCGGTGAAGGCGGTGCAGCGCCCGCCGAGATAGACCTCGATGTCGGAGTCGGCATGGGTGCCGATCCCCTTGTCGTACGTCTTCCCCGCGAGGGTGAGCCGGTGTCCGTCGGCCGCGCCCGACTCGCCGTTGCTGCGGTCGCGTTCGGCGGGCCCGTAGCCATTGACCGACTTCAGCCACACCAGATCGCTCGCCCAGGCCTCACCGGTGGGCGGCGGTGGCATCACACCGGCAGCGAACCGCTGGACGGAGGTCCGGGCTTCGCCGGCCGCCCGGTAGCGGGCGAGTGCGGTGATCCTCGCCTCCCCCGCCGTGGCGTCCTTGGCCGGCGTGAGCGACACCTCGACCCGCCGGGTGGTGCCCGCCGGAATCCGGTCCACGGCCGGGGCCTGGGTGACCTGCCAGCCCTCGGGAACGTCGAGGGTGACCGCGGCGTCCGTCACGTCGGCATTGCCCGCGGTGACATCGACGGCGACGGTGCCTTCGACCCCGGCGCCGATCTCCTGCCCGGCCGGCGCGGAGAGGACGGCCGTCGCGGCCGCGTTCCTCCCGCCGACCGCGCTCGTGTTCTCCAGCTTCACGGAGAACTTCTTTCCGGTGGAGAGCGGCGCTGTCTTGATCTTCACGACACCGCCGCGGTCGTCCTGGTCGTACCACCAGCCCTGCTTCGCGGCCTTGTACGCGGCCGCGGAACCCAGCCGGGGCAGCTTGCCGTTGAGCTTGACCGCGCCCGGCGCGGAGCCGGTGTGCACGCTGAACTCGTACGGGCGGGTGTTCTGCTTGCCGGTGAACTCCCCCTTGCTCTCGCCGATCCGCACGGTGACGTCGCCCGCACCCCGCACCGGGGCGTCGACGTCGGCGGTCTGTGTGGCGTACTTGCCGTCGCGGTGCTGCCGGGTGACGCCGTCGTCCTCGTAGAGCGTGAAGGACGACTTGCCCTGCGGGTAGATGTCCCAGGCGAGCGGGGAGTCGGCGGTGCGGTCCTTGTACGAGCGGATGCCGGGCCACATCGGCACACTGGCACCGCCCTTGACGAACAGCGGCAGGGTGTCGAGCGGGGCGCTGTAGTGGTCGACGGTGGTCGGCCCCTCGTACGTGCGGCCGCTCCAGTAGTCGGTCCAGGTGCCCTTCGGCAGATAGATTCCGTTGCGCTCGGTGCTGTCCTGGTAGACGGGCGCGACGAGAAAGTCCTCGCCCGACATGAACTCGTACTTCGCCGCGTCCGTCGCCGCCTTCGGGTCGTCCGGGTATTCGAGGACCAGCGGGCGGACCATGCCGACGCCGGTCTTCGTCGCCTCGTGCGCGTAGGAGTACTGGTAGGGCAGCAGCGACTCCTTGAGCTTGAGGTAGTCGCGGTTGATGGAGGTGTACGGCTCCCCGTACCGGTAGGGCTGCTTGTCGCTGGCCGCCCAGCCGTCCATGGTCATCGTGGTGCCGAGGAACATCTTCCACTGGAGGTCACGGGTGTATGTCTTGGCGCTGCCGCCGAAGATTCCGTCGACGTCGCCGGTGGTGTAGGCGAGACCGGACATCGTGGCGCCGGCGTAGGTCGGGATCTGCCAGCGGATGTAGTCCCAGGTGCCGTACTGGTCGCCGGACCACTGGACGCCGCAGCGCTGCGCGCCCGACCAGCTCTCGGGGGCGTAGGTGAAGCCGCGGGCGTCGCTGTTGTCCTCGATGCCCTTGTACGCGTCCTTGCAGCCGTCCAGGGCGAACTTGTAGCCCGAGCCGACCCAGGCGACATCCAGCTTGGCGACCCGCTGGCCCGCCTTGACCTGGTCGGCGATCTTGTCGATGCCGTCCTCGGTCCACAGGCCGAGCTGCATGTCGCGGTCCTGGAGGCCCTTGGCGGTCTCGGCGAGGTCCTCGTAGCCGCAGCCGTATCCGTCGTTGACGAGCATCCAGCCGTTCGGCATGTCGTGCTCGACGTAGCCGTCGGCGATCTTCAGGGAGTCCAGGGTGCGGCGCTCGCCGCGGTTGGCGTTGTGGAGGTAGCAGTCGGCGTCGCCGATCTCCATGCCGTACACGGGTGGCAGGAAGGGCTTGCCGGTGAGCTTCGTGTACTGGCCGATGACGTCCTTGGCGCTGTCGCCCGCGAAGTAGTAGGCGTCGAAGCGCTTTTCCTTCGCGCTGGTGGTCACCGGGTCGGTGAACGCGTAGGTGTTGGGCGCGTAGGTGTTGCGGTAGACGCCGTAGCCGGCCGAGGAGAGGTAGAACGGCACGGAGTTGGGGTGGCCCCCGTCGTTCCAGTTGTAGTCGACGCCGACCTCGACGGTCTTGTCGCGGTGCGAGGTGTTGCCGCGGCCGTTCTGCATTCCGGCGCCGTAGAACTGCTCGTCCGCGCCGCGGGCCAGGGTCTGGGTGGTCTGCTTCCCGTCCCAGCTCAGCCCCTTGGCCTCGGACCAGACCTGGGTGCCGTCCGCCCGGTACAGCGCGAAGCGCAGGGGCGTCTTGTAGGCGCGCAGGGTGACGCTGCCGGTGGAGAGTTCGTAGCGGTCGCTCCGCTCCTTCCACCGGGTGTGCGGCGGGGTGCCCTGCGGCATGACTATGTCGTCGCCGGTCGGGTCGGAGAACGTACCGTCCGGGGCGAGTTCGATACGGAAGGTCTCGTCGGAGACGAAGCTGACACGGGCCTCGGCGGCGCCGGCCCTCAAGTGGTAGACGGATCCGTCGGCGGAGAATCCGGTGAGGTCGCCGACCGTGGTGGTGTCCGGTTCGGCGGCGCCGGCCTGGGCTGCGCCGGGCCCCGCGAAGACGGCCATCAGCCCCAGCAAGGCTGCAAGTGCCGCCGTTCTGATGCGCGTTGATGATTGCATAGAGCGCTTTTAGCGCAACATCGAGCACTTGACCATGGACAAAACGGAACCGGCCCTGAACTTCGTCGAGAAGTCCAAGGCCGGCTCATCGGATGGCGATCAGCGGGTTGTCACCGTGCGCGGCACTACAGTGCGACGCCCAGCAGCGCGTCGACGGCGCGCGAGACGAGGCCCGGTGCGCCCTCGTCCGTACCGCCCTCGGCGTTCTGGCGCTCGGCCCAGCGGTCCACGGCCGCCAGGGCGGCCGGTGCGTCCAGGTCGTCGGCAAGGGCCTCGCGGACCTCCTCGACCAGGGCCTCGGCGGGCAGTCCGTCAGGCCGGGAGACGGCGGCACGCCACCGCCCGAGCCGCTCGACGGCATCGGCGAGCACCTGGTCGGTCCACTCCCAGTCGGACCGGTAGTGGTGCGACAGCAGGGCGAGCCGGATCGCCGCCGGGTCCACGCCGTCACGGCGAAGCTTCGAGACGAAGACCAGGTTGCCCTTGGACTTGGACATCTTCTCGCCGTCCAGGGCAACCATTCCGGCGTGCACATACGCCTGGGCGAACGGGTACTCGCCGGTCAGCACCTGGGCGTGCGAGGCACCCATCTCGTGGTGCGGGAAGGCGAGGTCGGACCCGCCTCCCTGGACGTCGAAGCCCATGCCGAGGTGGTCCAGGGCGATGGCGACGCACTCGATGTGCCAGCCGGGCCGGCCGGGGCCGAGCGAGGCACCGTCCCAGCTCGGCTCGCCCTCACGGGCGGCCATCCAGAGCATCGGGTCGAGCGGGTTCTTCTTGCCGGGGCGCTCCGGGTCGCCGCCACGCTCGGCGGAGAGCAGCCGCATCGCCTCGGCATCGAGGTTCGAGACCCCGCCGAAGTGCGGGTCGGTCTCGACGGAGAAGTACACATCCCCGTCGAGTTCGTAAGCGGCGCCGGCGTCCCGGAGCCGCTCGACGAGCGGGACGATGCCCGGTATCGCCTCCACGGCACCGATGTAGTGCTTCGGCGGGAGCATGCGCAGGGCAGTCATGTCCTCGCGGAACAGGGCCGTCTCGCGCTCGGCGAGCTCGGTCCAGTCCTGACCGTCGCGCACGGCCCGCTCCAGCAGCGGGTCGTCCACGTCGGTCACGTTCTGGACATAGTGAACCTGCCGCTTGGTGTCGAGCCACACGCGCTGAACGAGGTCGAACGCGTTGTAGGTCGCCGCATGACCCATGTGGGTCGCGTCGTACGGCGTGATGCCGCAGACGTAGATACGGGCGACGGGACCGGGGTCAAGAGTGATCCGTCCGCCGGTCGCGGTGTCGTGGATCCGAAGGTCGCGGCCCTTGCCAGGCAGGGCGGGGACCTCAGAAGCGGGCCAGGCATGCATGCCACGAGCGTAACCGGATGCATGTTCCGGATACGAACCGGATGCCGGATCTTGACCGAAGAGGCGGTCTTGCGCGGCGTGGGTTCATCTGCTCCGGTACGGGCCCGGCCCGACTGCCCCCGCTTCCCCACCGCCGGTGTGGCTTGATCTCGTCACACCGGCGGCCAGGGGATCGACGGCCACTCACCGCTCGGCTCCGGGTGCTTCCCCGACGCCCTCAGCCCCTCCACGCGTCCCCGCAAGGCCTCGATCTCGACCTCGGTGATCAGCTCGGCCAGCCGGGTGACGAGCGAGCTCCCGGGCGCCAGCTCCGCACCGAGCCGGTCGACGACCTCGGCGGCCTCGGCCGTCAACGGCTCGCCCGCCCACCCCCAGAGCAGGGTGCGCAGCTTGTCGTCGGTGTTGAAGG
The DNA here is from genome assembly GCF_900091955.1 of Streptomyces sp. Ncost-T10-10d. GTDB lineage: Bacteria > Actinomycetota > Actinomycetes > Streptomycetales > Streptomycetaceae > Streptomyces. The sequence continues at coordinate 97,258 of NZ_FMDF01000044.1, read as the reverse complement.
TCACTCCGTGGTCGATGCCGTACAGCCGGCCGTCGGGTGCGGGCAGCAGATGGCCGCCCTTTCGGTCACCGTTGTTGATCACGGCATCGAGGACCGCCAGCCGCCGCAGCCGCGGATCGTCCGCGTGGACCAGCAGGGCCGTCTTCCCCTCCCCGACCTCGGCGAGGACGACGGCCCTCCAGCCCTCCCCCGGCTCCTCGTCCTCGACGAGCGCCAGGAGCGCGGGCTGACCGTCCGCGGAGGACTCGTCGCTCCCCGGCGCCGCTTCGATCCACAGCTGGCACATGCCCTCGCCGTACGGCCCGTCCCGCAGCACGGTGGGCGGTATGAGCCCCCATCCGGTCGCCTCGGAGATCTCGTACGCGGCCACCTCACGCCGGGCGAGCGTGCCGTCCGGGAAGTCCCACAGGGGCTGTTCCCCGGCCACCGGCTTGTATACGCACGTCACCTCGTCGCCCTCGTGGGCGACAGTGCAGTAGAGCACCGCGTTGGACGCCCCACGGATCCGGCCGCGGACGGTGAGCCGGCCCTCGGCGAGGAGGGTGACCAGCTCGGTGTCGGTCAGACTCCGCGACGGTACCCGTTCTGGCGCGGGCATACGTGTCCTTCCGGGTCGAGCGGCAGGCTGCACAGCGGGCACGGCGGGCGCCCGGCGTTCACGACATCCAGGGCGCGCTTGGCGAAGGCGCGGGCCTGCGCGCCGCTGAGGCGGACCCGGAGCATCGGCGGACCGTTCTCCTCGTCCTGGAGCAACCGCTCCTCGGCCTCCGCGAGATCCTCGTCGGAGTCCACGTCGAGCTCGACCAGCGCCTGTGCCTCGACGATCATGCGCTGCTCCTCGCCGTCCCAGGCGAGCGCCATCGTGCCGACCCGGAACTCCTCCTCGACAGGCACGTCGAGCGGCGCGGTGTCGGTGACATCCATCGGAGCCACGGCAGGCACCGGAGAGTTCCCGCCGGTCCGCCGCACCACCTCGTCGAGCAGTTCGTCGATGCGCTCGGCGAGCGCGGCGACCTGAGTCTTCTCCAGGGCCACGCTGGTGACGCGTCCGCCTGAGGATGCCTGCAGGAAGAACGTACGACGTCCAGGCAACCCGACCGTACCGGCCACGAAGCGGTCCGGGGGGTCGTAGAGGAACACCTGACGGGACACGTCCTGTCTCCCTTGAAAATTGACGGCAGATGAGGGGCGGCCGGGCTCCGGGGGATTCCCCCGGAAAGGGCACCTACGGCGCGTCCACCCTACTGCGCGAAGCGATCACGGCGCCCCAGCGCCGCCCCCGACCGCCGCGTCCGCATCGGCGTCCGCAGCCGGGCGCCGGCCCTCGTCCGTTCCGGCTGTGTGCTCACGGGGCGCCAGCGGGGCGAGGTCCCCCGTGTCGCCGAGGCGCAGCAGGAAGGGCCGCAGCCTGGTGTAGCGGATCGCGGTGACCGAACAGGGGTCGGCGTGGATCCGCTGGAAGAGGTCGAGATGCATGCCGAGCGCGTCGGCGACGAGTGCCTTGATGATGTCGCCGTGCGAGCACATCACATAGGCGGCGTCGTCACCGTGCTCGGTCTCGATCCGCGCGTTCCAGTCCCGTACTGCGTCGACGGCTCGTGCCTGCATGGCGCGCATGGACTCGCCGCCGGGGAACGCCGCGGCCGACGGATGCTGCTGCACGACCCTCATCAGCGGTTCGTCGGTGAGTTCCGCCAGCTTGCGCCCCGACCAGTCGCCGTAGTCGCACTCGCTGATCCGCTCCTCGGTGTACAGCACCAGTCCCGGCCGCGCCCGGAGCAGCGGCTGCAGGGTCTCCCGGCAGCGCTGCAGGGGGCTGCTGACGGCGGCGGCGAGGGGCAGTGCGGCCAGCCGTCCGGGCAGCGCCGCGGCCTCGGCGGCACCGCGCTCGTCGAGCGCGACACCGGGAGTGCGGCCCGCGAGCACCCCGGCCGTGTTGGCGGTGGAGCGTCCATGGCGTACGAGGATCAGGGTGGGCATACGGGCCAGCGTAGGCCGCTGCCGCCGGTGAGGTGCGCCGGGGACCGGAGCAGGGAAGAATGCGCGCCGTGATTGTGGACAGTGCGATCTACCGGGGCGGGCGGCGTACCGAAGGCCCCGCCGATCTCTCCGATGCCCTCGCGGAGGCACGGGCCACCGGGGACGCGTTTCTCTGGATCGGTCTGCACGAGCCGACGGAGAAGGAATTCGAGCTCGTCAGCAGCGAGTTCGGACTCCATCCGCTGGCCGTGGAGGACGCTCTGAGTGCGCACCAACGGCCCAAGCTGGAGGTGTACGACGACTCGCTCTTCGCGGTCATCAAGCCGGTGGTGTACGAGCATCTGAGCGACACGGTCACCACCGACGAGCTGATGGCCTTCATCGGCGATTCGTTCGTCGTGACGGTCCGGCACGGGGAGGGCGCCCCGCTCGCCGCGGTACGCCGTCGTCTGGAGTCCGAGCCGGAGGTCCTCAAGCACGGACCGACCGCGGTGCTGTACGCGATCAGCGACGCCGTCGTCGACCACTACATCGAGGTGGCGGGCGAGCTCCAGATCGACCTGGAGGAGCTGGAGACCGAGGTGTTCGCGCCGACCGGCGCCGTGGACACCAAGAACACCGCGTCGCGCATCTACACCTTCAAGCGGCAGATCATGGAGTTCCGCCGGGCCACTGGTCCGCTGAGCGCCCCCATGGCCCGGCTGGCGAGCGCGGAGGTGCCGTTCGTCCACGAACACTCGCAGCCCTTCTTCCGCGACGTGAGCGACCATCTGACGCGCGCCAACGAGTACGTGGAGGGGCTGGACCGGCTGCTCTCCGACATCCTCTCGGCGCAGCTGGCCCAGGTGGGCGTGCGGCAGAACGACGACATGCGCAAGATCTCGGCCTGGGCGGCGATGGCCGCCGTACCGACCATGGTGGCGGGGATCTACGGCATGAACTTCGAGCACATGCCGGAGCTCCGCTGGGTGTGGGCCTATCCGGCGGTGATCGTGCTGATGGGCTCCGTGGTCTTCGGCCTCTACCGGCAGTTCAAGAGACGCGGCTGGCTCTGACGGGCGGCCCGGCGCGGCGCCCGGATCAGGCGGACTCGGGCGCCTGCGTCGCGGGACCGCCCAGTGCGTCGCGCCGCTCGGGCGGCGCCAGGCTCACCATGCGCCGCCACCCCACGAGCCGTTCGTACGCGTAGACCCCGTGGATCCCCGCGGCCAGCACCGCCGCCTTGGCCCGGGGCCAGTGCAGGATGCGCCCCATGTGATGCATCACGGCGAGGCTGACATCGCGGTACACGCGGATCTCGGTGAGCGCGCTCTCGCGCAGAATGCGCTGGATCGTGCGGCCGTGTCCGAAGCGGGCGAAGCGGAGCAATTCCTCATGGCAGTAAGCCAGGTGGTTGTCCTCGTCGTTCGAGATCATCTTCACGGCGCGGCCGAGGTCGGGGTGCTCGGCGAAGTACTTGTGCAGCAGCGCCATCTGCTCGGAGGCTCGCTGTTCGGTGACCCGGCTGTGGGCGAGGTAGGTGATGATGTCCCGCTCGGAGAGCAGCTCCTGGCGCCCCAGCTGCTCGTGGGCGAGGCCGATGCCGTGCTTCTCCAGCAGCATCGTGTAGTCGGTCTCGTGCGGAACCTCGACCGGCTGCAGCCCGCGCTTCCTCAGCAGCGCGTCGAAGATCCGGCCGTGCTTGTCCTCGTCGGCGCCGTGCCGCGCGATCTTGGGCGCCAGGGCCCGCTGGCTCTCGGGCACGAGGGCCGCGATACGCCCGTTCTCCCAGCCTCCCTGGGACTCTCCGCTCGCCGCGATGGAACAGAACAGCCGGAACGACTCGTCCTCGTCGAGAATCTCCTGGAACAGGCTCCTTGCCGAGAGCACCACTGCCACCTCCGTACCGGCATCCGCCCATCGCCAGTCAAATGCGACGCACCCACCCGGGCAACAGGAACGCACCACGGCTACGCCGGACGGGCTGCAGCGCTCCGGCCCGTCCGGCGAGCGAGGACGGAACCGTCAGCCCGGTGACCCCGCACCGAAACGCACGCCGTTCGGCGTAACCACACGCCCCCCGAACGCGTTGTTCCACGCAACGGCCGTGGCGGGGAGGCCCCCCCGAGCCCCCACCACGGCCGTAGCGCTGTCCCGGGGCGCCGGGAGCCCCCGGAAGTCCCGCGCCCGCGTTACGCGAGCCCGGACCGCTCCAGCGCGTCCGTCCCGGCCCGCAAAGCCGTGATCCGCTCATCGAGCGTGAACCCGGCCGGAGCCAGAGTCAGCGTCGTGACGCCCGCCGCGGCATACGCCCGCATCCGCTCGGCGATCCGCTCGACCGGACCGAGCAGCGTGGTCTGGTCGATCAGCCGGTGCGGCACAGCGGCAGCGGCGCCGTTCTTGTCGCCGGACAGGTACTTGTCCTGAATCTCGGCGGCTTCCTCCTCGTACCCCATGCGCTGCGCGAGCCGGTTGTAGAAGTTCTGCTTGCGGCTGCCCATGCCGCCCACGTACAGCGCGGTGTACGGACGGAACATGTCCGCGAGGCCATGGATGTCGTCACCGACGGCCAGCGGCAGCGTCGGGCAGACGTCGAAGCCCTCCATGGTCTTGCCGGTCTTCTCACGGCCCGCCCGCAGGTACTTCACCGCGGTGTCCTCAAGGTGCTCCGCGGACGGGAGGATCAGCAGCGCGCCGTCGGCGATCTCGCCGGTCTGCTCCAGGTTCTTCGGGCCGATCGCGGCGATGTAGAGCGGGATGTGCTCGCGCTGCGGGTGGACGGTGAGCTTGATCGGCTTGCCCGGACCGTCCGGCAGCGGGAGCGTCCAGTGCTGCCCCTCGTACGACAGCCGCTCACGGGACATCGCCTTGCGGACGATCTCGACGTACTCCCGGGTGCGGGCCAGCGGCTTGTCGAACTCGACGCCGTACCAGCCCTCGGACACCTGCGGTCCCGACACGCCGAGGCCGAGCCGGAAACGGCCGCCGGAGAGCGAGTCGAGGGTGGCGGCGGTCATCGCCGTCATCGCGGGCTGGCGGGCCGGGATCTGCATGATCGCGGAGCCGACGTCGATCGATTCGGTCTGGGCGGCGACCCAGGAGAGTACGGTCGGCGCGTCGGAGCCGTACGCCTCGGCCGCCCAGCAGACGTCGTAACCGAGCCGGTCGGCCTCCTGGGCGACGGCGAGGTTGTCGCCGTCCATTCCCGCGCCCCAGTAACCGAGATTGATGCCGAGCCGCATAGCCGCTCCCCTTACTGATCAGTAACGTCCCTGAGATTCGGACTCTAGCGCGCGGCAACGGGTTCCGGCAGGGGCGACTTGATGCCGGGTTGTCCACAGGCTTCCGTCCGGTGGGGCTCTGGCCAGTAATCTCAGCGCACATGGAGCAGAGGCATCTCGGCCGCACCGGCCTTCGAGTGTCCCGAATCGGGCTCGGCACCCTGACCTGGGGCCGGGACACCGACGAGCACGACGCTGCCGAACAGCTGAAAACCTTCTGGGAGGCGGGCGGCACGCTGGTCGACACTGCCGATGTGTACGGCGGTGGGGAGGCCGAATATCTGCTCGGGCGGCTCACCGAGGGCCTGGTGCCACGGCGCGATCTGGTCATCGCGACGAAGGCGGGCAGTGTGGCCGACCCGTACCGCCGGTTCAACGGATCCCGCGGCCATCTGCTGGCGGCGCTGGACGCCTCCTTGGAACGGCTCGGTACGGATTACGTCGATCTGTGGCAGATCCACGCCTTCGACCCGGTGACTCCGCTGGAGGAGACCCTTCAGGCGGTCGACCTGGCCGTGTCCACCGGCCGCGCCCGGTACGCGGGAGTGTCGAACTTCTGCGGCTGGCAGCTGGCCAAGGCGGCGACCTGGCAGCTCGCGTCGCCCGGCGTACGCACGCGGCTGGCGAGCACCCAGATGGAGTACTCCCTGTTGCAGCGGGGTGTGGAACGCGAGGTGCTGCCGGCCGCGCTCGATCTGGGCATGGGGCTGCTGCCTTCCTCCCCGCTGGGCCGGGGTGTCCTGACCGGCAAGTACCGGACGGGCACTCCGGCGGACTCACGCGGCGCCTCGGAGCTGCTCGCCCCGTTCGTCGAGCCATATCTCGACGACCCGGCCGGCCGTATCGTGGACGCGGTGGCGACAGCGGCCGACGGCCTGGCCACGACGGCGCTCCAGGTAGCTCTCGCCTGGGTGCGGGACCGGCCGGGAGTGGTGGCCCCGATCGTCGGTGCACGCAACGCGCAGCAGCTCACGGCGGCATTGTCAGTGGAGGCGCTTAGTCTTCCTGACGAGATCTGCCAGGCGCTCGACGATGTGTCGGCGCCCGTGCACCGCTATCCCGACCAGGACTGGAGCACGCTGTGACTGCGCTTCCCCGGGGGGAAACCCCCGGCTCCCCGGCCGCCGACGACGACAGCGTTGTCGCGGACCCCTCCGCCGCCGTGCCCGCTCCGTCCTCGGAGGACGAGGGTCACGACGGGGGCGAGGGATCGACGACGGCCGATGACGCCGCCGACGCCGCGGAGACGGACGGCGACGACTCCGGGACCGACGCGGCAGCCGGGGCCGCCGCCGGGGCCGACGGCATGACGCACACCGATGAAACGGCCGACGGGACCGGCGGCACGACCGACACCGACGGGACAGTCGCGACCGACGGCGCCGTGGACGGTTCGGCCGTCGCCCCCGCGCCGCTCTCCGAGGCCGAGGCCGAGCTCGCCGCCCAGCGTGAGCTGAGGGAGCGGATCGAGAAGCGCAAGGCCGAGAAGGAAGGGCCCATCGCCGCCGGTGCGAAGCTGAGCGGCCCGGCGGCCGATCTGCTGGCGGCCGTGCGTGCCGTGGAGAGCGGCGAGAAGCCCGCCGCCGCGTTCTTCGACTCGCCCGCACCCGCCGCCCCTCGCCGGGCCGCTCCCGCGCCTGCTCCGGTACGCCCCCGAGCGCCGGAGCAGGCCCCGGCTCCGCAGGGCGCCTCACCGGAGGTCGTCGCCGCGGTGGCCGCCGTACTGGCCGAGGGCGGTGCGCCCGGAACGCTGGCGCGCCCGGCGGCGGAGGCACTCGGCGCGCAGGCCGCCGATGCCCTGCGCGAGGACCCGTGGCAGTTGCTGGCCGTGCCGGGAGTCAGGCCCGAGCAGGCCGACGGTTTCGCACGGGCCGTGCTGGGCACGGAATGCGGCCCGGACGACGAGCGGCGCACTGCGGCCCTGGTCGGCTGGCTGCTGGAGCGGGCCGCGCTCCAGGGCCATACGGCACTGGACGCGACGGCGGTACGTGCCGCGCTCGCCGAGCGCTCGGTGACCGACCCCGACTCGGCCGTACAGCATGCCGTCGCCGAGGGCGTCGTCCTGGTCTTCCAGGACGGGCAGGACGACCAGGAGTCCGAGGCACTCGCGGAACCCGGCGAGGACGCCGCAGGAAGCGCGGAGGACCGGGCCGGGCAGGAACCGGTGCAGGTGCTGCTCGGCCTCGACCGGTACGCACTCGCCGAGGAGAGCCTCGCCGACGGGCTGGCCCGCCTGATCAACGCCTGTGAGAAGGACGCCGACTGGACGGGGCCGGCCGCGGCCGCGGGCTCCCCGTCGGCCGCTGAGCTGATCCGTGCGGTCGCGGCCCATGGTCTCGTGGCGCACACCGGCGGCGAGGCGGCCAGGGCCGAACCCGCCGCGCTGGTCAGCGCGGCCCGCGGCCTCGGACTGCGCGCGCTGGGTGCCGTGCACAGCGTCGACGGCAGGCGTCGGCTGGCCGAGGCGACCGGCGATCCGTCGGCGGCCGTCACACTCGCCGGACTGCTCTCCGACGCGGAGGGTCCGGGGCGGGACGAGGAGGGGGCGATCGCCGTCGACCTGCTCGTCGTGCTGGACGCCCCGCAGCTGGACGTCGAGACCGCCGCGATCCTCGTGGAGTCGCTGGCCGACGGCGCCCGGCTGGTGCTCAGCGGCGACCCGGGCGTGCTGGGCTCGGCCGGTGCGGGGCGGGTGTTCGCCGATGTGCTGGCGGCCCGTGCCTGCCCGCAGATCGTGTCCCGTACGCCGGATCCGGGGCCGATCGGCGAACTGGTCTCCGGCATCGGCATCGGCGAGCTGAACCAGGTCGCGGCGCCCGGCAAGGAGGTGGTGATCGTCCCCGTGCGCGATGCGGGCGAGGCGGTGCACCGCACCGTGCAACTGGTCGCCGACTCGGTGCCGCGCGCCATCGGCGTACCGTCGGCCGACACACAGGTGATCACCGTCGGCCACGGCGGCTCCGCGGGCACCCGGGCGTTGAACGCGGCACTGAAGCAGCGGCTCAACCCCGGTCCGGGGCGGTTCGGCGGCTTCGACCCGGGCGACCGTGTCGTCCATGTCCCGACGCCCGGCAGGACCGTGCCCGGGGTGGTCGTCTCGGCCGACGCCGAAGGCCTGCACCTGGACTGCGCGGGCACGAAGGTCGTCGTACCGCAGGAGCGGGTGGAGTCGTCCGTTCGCCACGGGTGGGCCCTCAGCGCCCACCAGGCGGCCGGGATGCGGTGGCCCGCAGTGGTCGTCGTGCTGCCGGGTGACGCCGCCCAGGGGCTGAGTCGCCCCTGGGTGTACACCGCCTTCAGTCGCGGGGAGCGGCATCTGTCCGTCGTGCACGGGGTGGATCAGGCACTCCAGCACGCGGTCGCGCAGTCCCCGGCCCAGGACCGCACGACGCGACTGCGCACCCTGCTGGCGGCTCCGGCCGGATGACCGGGTCGCGCCCTGTCCCCCACCGCCGGACGGGCCCGGTTTCGGGCCCGTCCGGCGGACGGATCAGGAGTTGTCCACCACCAGGCCGACCGGCTCCTCGTCCGATTCGTCCTCGTCGAAGACGGCGCTGACGTCGAAGCGGCAGACCACCAGTTGCGGGTCCGCTTCGTCGAACGGTGCGCCGAGCCACTCCCCCGCCTCGGGCAATCCCTCCGCGGCCGTGACCCAGAGCGTGGAGTCGCCCTCCTCCAGACCGAACTCCGTATGCCGGGAAGCGATCTCGTCCGGTTCGTACTCACCGAAGAGCACTCCGAGCGCGGCATGGACGCTGGAGCCCACCACCGCGGCGCTCCCGCCGGCGCGGTCGTCCGGATCGAGGTCGGCGATGCGCTGGGCCTGTGCGAGCAGCCGCGGCGGCTCCACCACCGCGTAGTCGCGCCGGATCAGCACACTCAGCGCGTTCGGCTCCTCGGGGCCGGCGTACGGCGGCAGGGAGTCCTCCGCGCCCGGGATCTCGAAAGGAGTGACCTCGTCGTAGCGGTCGTAGAGCAGCTCGTCGTAGAACTCGGCGGCAGCGGCCAGTGCATTGAACGCGTCATAGACAGCGGGATCATCGTCCCCGGTCCGGCGTTCGACCGCCTCGAGGTGATGGTCGAGCGCGGCTTTGATCGCTTCGGCGGCGGCGCGTACCTCGGCAGCGGTGGGCTGCGCAGCATCAGACATAGTGCAGACGCTATCCGTACACGGCCTCTGCCCGCACAATAGATGCGATGCCGGAATACGAATTTGTCGATGTGTACGTACCACGCGGGGTGTCCCGGAAGGAGACGGCCCGCCTGCTGACCGACCATGCCGAGTACGGGCACTGGGAGTTGGACCGACTGACGCTGCGCCGTGACGGCAGCCGCAGGGTGCGGCTGCGCCGACGGATCATCCGCCAGCTCCGGGCCACCTGGTGAGACGAAGCGGGCCCCGCAGTCGCGGGGCCCGCTCCCTTCACCGTGCTTGCGTCGCCGCTCAGGACCGCTATGCGGACATCCGGGCGCGGCGGTACAGCACTGTGCCCGCACCCGCCAGCAGCAGGCCCACGCTCGCCGGGACCAGCAGGTCGAGCCCGCCCGCTCCGGTGTGTGCGAGCTGCGCGACGTTCTGTGTCTCGTGCGCGTTCGACACGTTTCGCGGTCCGGGCGCCGGGGGCTGGTTCTCGGTGACCGGAGTGACCGGGGTGACCGGAGTGCCGACCGGCGGCGTGACGACGTCGGGAACATTTCCGCAGTCGTTGCCGGAGGCGGGATTGAGCAGTCCGCCGATGGTGACACTGTTCCCGCAGGCGTTCACGGGGATGTCGATGGGCACCGCGATGTTGTTGCCCGAAAGCACACCGGGGGAGCCGCTCGTAACCCCCTCGGCCGTTGCCCCGCTCCTGGTGTCGCTTGTGACGGCCCGGTGCCTGCCGGTCCCCGCCCGGTGCGCCTGGGCCCGGTCGTCGGACTCCTGACTGCGCGAGGCGTGGCGGTCCGAGGCAGCGCTCTGCGAACCGTTTCCGCAGGTGTTTCCCGCGGCCGGGTTGAGCAGTCCCACGACACTCACGGAGTTGCCGCATACGTTGACCGGTACGTCGACCGGGATCTGGACCGAATTCCCTGAAAGCACCCCCGGGGAATTCGATGCGCCGCCGGCCGCTCCCGCGTCGGCGTGGGCATAACCGCCACTCAGCGCGAGCACGCCGCCCGCAGCCGCCATGGTGATCAGGCCTTTACGCGTGACCTGTCGCATAGGTTGTTTCCTGCCTTCTACCTTCCGGAATACCCCCGGACCTGACCGTGCGGGGGCGGATTACCCAGCGGCCCCGGAGTGCATGGCGTGCACTCCGGGGCCGACCGGATTCAAACCCTTACGGGTTGACGCACAACGTCAGGCATTGGCGCAGGTGTTGCCGAAGGTGGGGTTCAGCAGCCCGACCACGGAGATCGTGTTGCCACACACGTTCACCGGCACGTGCACGGGCGCCTGGATGACGTTGCCCGAGACCACACCGGGGCTGCCGACAGCGGCGCCCTGGGCACCGGAGTCCGCAACGGCCATGCCCGCACCCGCGAGCACCAGACCACCGGTGACAGCCGCAGCAGCGACGACCTTCTTGATCATTATTCCTCCTAGTTGGCAATGCGGTCCCAGCCGCGGACCGCATCACTTGTAACGAGGAAGAGGTAATTGGGCTACGAGCGTATGGTTCCTTTCACTCGTTCCGGTCAAATACGCACACGCTGGCGATTGTTGACGCGGAGAATCGACGGAAAAGCGGCAGAAAATCAGCAGTTGTCGATGAACCGGTCGAGCACCCGCACCCCGAACTGCAGACCGTCCACCGGTACACGCTCGTCCACGCCGTGGAACATGCCTGCGAAGTCGAGCTCCGGCGGCAGCTTCAGCGGTGCGAACCCGAAGCAGCGGATACCGAGATCGTCGAAGGACTTGGCGTCGGTACCGCCGGAAAGCATGTAGGGGACGGCACGCGCGATCGGGTCCTCCGCCTTCAGGGCGACCTGCATCGCGTCCACGAGCGAACCGTCGAAACTGGTCTCCAGCGCCTTGTCCCCGTGCACGTCCTCGCGCTTCACCCGCGGGCCGAGGATCCGGTCCAGGTCGGCCAGGAACTCATCCTCGAAACCGGGCAGGAAACGGCCGTCGACATGGGCGGTGGCCTGGCCGGGAATCACGTTCACCTTGTAGCCGGCGCCGAGCATGGTGGGAGCGGCGGAGTTGCGGAGCGTGGCGCCGATCATCTTGGCGATGCCGCCCAGCTTGGCCAGCGTGGCCTCCATGTCCTCCGGGTCGAGCGGGGTGCCGAGCGCATCGGACAGCTCGTCGAGGAAGGACCGTACGGTCTTGGTCACCCGGACCGGCCACTTGTGCCGCCCCAGCCGTCCGACCGCCTCGCAGAGCTCGGTGATCGCGTTGTCGTTGTTGGTCATCGAGCCGTGGCCGGCGGTGCCGTCCACGGTGAGCCTCATCCAGTGCATGCCCTTCTCGGCCGTCTCGACGAGGTAGAGCCGCAGGTTCTCGTTCACCGTGAAGGAGAAGCCGCCGACCTCGCCGATCGCCTCGGTGACACCCTCGAAGAGGTCGGGGTGCTTGTCCACGAGATACCGCGCACCGTACGTACCGCCCGCCTCCTCGTCCGCGAGGAAGGCCAGCACGATGTCCCGCGGGGGCTTGCGGCCGCTGCGCATCCGGTCGCGGACGACCGCGAGGGTCATCGCGTCCATGTCCTTCATGTCGACCGCGCCGCGGCCCCACACGCAGCCGTCCGCGACCTCGCCCGAGAACGGGTGGTGCGTCCAGTCGTGAGCATTGGCCGGAACCACATCGGTGTGCCCGTGGATCAGCAGCGCGGGCTTGGACGGGTCCTCGCCCTCGATCCGCGCCACGGTCGAGGCCCGGCCCTTGTGGGACTCGAAGATCTGCGGCTCCAGCCCGACCTCGGCGAGCTTCTCCGCGACGTACTCGGCGGCGACCCGCTCTCCCGGACCCGAGTGGTCCCCGTAGTTACTGGTGTCGATCCGGATCAGCTCACGACAGAGGTCCACGACCTCGTCCTCGCCCGAGACGGTCCGGGCCGTGTTGGTCTCGCTCACACTGCTTCCTTCCACTGTCGCCGTGGTGCTCCCCCTCATCCTCCCGCGCCCGGCCCGCACACCCAAGGCCCCCCACCCCTCGTCATGCGCCCTTCACACTCCCCCTGGCGTGATCGAGCACCCCCGAATGTTTGCTATTGTTTTCCACGTCGGAACGGGCCGGGCCCGCGAGACAGACACCTTGTCCGGGTGGCGGAATGGCAGACGCGCTAGCTTGAGGTGCTAGTGCCCTTTATCGGGCGTGGGGGTTCAAGTCCCCCCTCGGACACAGAAAGAATGCCGATCAGGAGCGATCCTGGTCGGCATTCTGCGTTGTGCCCGCACGGTCGCACATGGGCCGGAGCAGGGTACAACTCGTGTTGAAACGGTTCATCCCCCGCCGGCGTCCAGCAGCACGGAGGCCCCCGCAGAGCGAGGAGTCCCATGAACCGCACACACACGCCCGCCCTGCCCCGGTACGAGGACATGGATCCCGGATCGGGCGGGCTGGAGCCGCAAGCCCGGTATCCGGCGTCGGATTCCGGGCGGATGCCGTTGCACGGGGAGTGGCGCTTGTGGCTCTCGCCGGGCGCCGCCACGCAGGACGACTCGTTCGTGCCGGTAGGGCTCCTGCGTGCACGTCGTGCGGATGACCACGGTGACGGACCCGGCACTGACCGAGATCTTCTTCGGGGACACGCACGAGGCCGGTCTGCCTCTCAAGGGCTCCCAGGGGTTCGGTCGGCTCGACGGATCGCGGGGCGTCTACCGGGCGAACTGCCGGACCGGGCCCGTGATCTTCATGGTGGATCAGTTGGACAAGCCGACGGACGAGGGCGTCGACCTCACGCGCGAGCTGCTGCCCGGCTATGTCGCCGTCGAGGCCGAGCGCATCGGGTGCGGCCCGGAGAAGGTGACGCTGCCGAACGCCTGGGTGCGGGCGGGGGCCGGGCCCCGGTGGGCGGGCGGAACGGGCGATACTGTGCGGACACCCCGGCCGAAGATACGAGGAGCCCGCATCATGCTCACCGCCGCACCGGTCGGCGCACCCGGATGAGGGGGCGCGCGAAGCCGCCGTCGGCGCCGTTGCCGCAGCGGGACGGGATCGATCCGGTCCGGCTGCGGCTCCCCGAGGATCCGGGCGGCCGGTGGGCGACGGTACGCGATCATCTGCTGGCGCGGTTCGCGGGTGCGATCGGGGCGGCGCGGGTGGACGCCATGCTCGCCGAGGGCCGGTTCGTCTCCGTACAGGGCCCGGTGTCCGCCGACGAGCCGTACATCGCCGGCCGGTACATCTGGTTCCACCGGGATTTCGCACCGGAGGAGCCGGTGCCGTTCCCGGTCGGCGTCGTCCACCGCGACGAGCACGTCGTGATCGCCGACAAGCCGCACTTCCTGGCGACGACACCGCGCGGCCGGCACATCACGGAGACCGCGGTGGCCCGGTTGCGCCGCGAGCTGGACCTGCCCGAGCTGCAGCCCGCGCACCGGCTGGACCGGCTGACCGCGGGCCTCGTCCTCTTCGTCGTGCGGCCCGAGGAGCGGGGCGCGTACCAGACGATGTTCCGGGACCGCTCGGTGCTCAAGGAGTACGAGGCGGTGGCACCGTACGACCCCGAACTGGCCTTCCCGCGGACCGTACGCAGCCGCATCGTGAAGGAACGCGGGGTCATCGCCGCCCGCGAGGAGCCGGGCGAGCCGAACAGCGAGAGCCGGATCGAGCTGCTGGAGCACCGGGAAGGTCTCGGCCGGTACCGGCTGCTGCCCGCCACCGGACGCACCCATCAGCTACGGGTCCATATGAACAGTCTGGGGCTGCCGCTCGTCCACGACCCGGTCTACCCGGTGGTCCGGCCGGAGGGTGCGACCGACGACTGGTCGCACCCTCTCCAACTCCTGGCCCGGGTGCTGGAGTTCACCGATCCGGTCACGGGCGGGCCGCGCCGCTTCGAGAGCGGGCTGCGGCTCTGCGCATGGCCCGGACCGGTGAGCCGCGGTTCTCAGTGACCGCGGGCGATCCACTCGTCCAGATGCGGAGCCTCCGCGCCGATGGTCGTGGAATCGCCGTGCCCGGTACGGACGGTGGTCTCCGGCGGCAGGGCGAGCAGCCGGTCCCTGATCGACGCGACGATCGTCGGGAAGTGGGAGAAGGACCGACCGGTGGCACCGGGGCCGCCCTGGAAGAGCGTGTCACCCGTGAAGACGGTGGACAGCTCGGGGACGTAGAGGCACACGGCGCCCGGGGCATGACCGGGGGTGCTCAGGACCTGGAGCGTCGTTCCGGCGATCTCCAGCTCCTGGCCGTCGGCCAGTTCGCCGTCCGGGGCGCGGTCCGGGTGGGTCTGCTTCCACAGCGGCAGGTCGTCGGGGTGCAGCAGGACCGGTGCGCCGGTGGCGTCGGCGAGGGCCGGGGCCGCGTCGATGTGGTCGTTGTGCGCGTGCGTGCAGACGATGGCGCGCAGCGTACGGCCGTTCAGTGCGGCCTCGATGGCGGCGGCGTCATGGGCGGCGTCGATGACGATCGCCTCGGTGTCGTCGCCGACGATCCAGACGTTGTTGTCGACGTCCCACTCCCCGCCGTCGAGGGCGAAGGTGCCGGAGGTGACGAGGTGGTCGATGCGGGCGGTCATCAGAAGACCACCACCGAGCGCAGCACGTCGCCTTCGTGCATCCGGGTGAATGCCTGCTCGATGTCGCCGAGTCCGATGGTCTCGGTGACGAACGCGCCGAGATCGATCCGGCCCTGCTGGTGCAGGTCGATGAGCATCGGGAAGTCGCGCGAGGGCAGGCAGTCGCCGTACCAGGAGGACTTGAGCGAACCGCCGCGGCCGAAGACGTCGATGAGCGGCAGTTCCAGCTGCATCTCCGGGGTCGGGACGCCGACCAGGACGACGGTGCCTGCGAGGTCGCGGGCGTAGAAGGCCTGCTTGTACGTCTCCGGGCGGCCGACCGCCTCGATGACGACGTCCGCGCCGTTGCCGTCGGTCAGGGAGCGGATCGCCTCGACCGGGTCGGTGGAGCGGGAGTTGACGGTGTGCGTGGCGCCCATCGTCTTCGCCGTCTCCAGCTTGCGGTCGTCGATGTCCACGGCGATGATCTTCGCTGCGCCGGCCAGCCGCGCGCCCGCGACCGCCGCGTCGCCGACACCGCCGCAGCCGAACACGGCGACCGAGTCGCCGCGGCCGACCTGCCCGGTGTTGATGGCGGCGCCGATGCCTGCCATCACTCCACAGCCGAGCAGCCCGGCGACGGCCGGGGAGACCTCCGGGTCGACCTTGGTGCACTGACCGGCGGCGACCAGGGTCTTCTCGGCGAATGCGCCGATACCGAGTGCCGGCGACAGCTCCGTGCCGTCGAGCAGCGTCATCCTCTGCTTGGCGTTGTGGGTGTTGAAGCAGTACCAGGGGCGGCCGCGCAGGCACGCACGACACTGCCCGCACACGGCACGCCAGTTGAGGATGACGAAGTCGCCGGGCTCGACGTCCGTGACCCCCTCGCCGACGGACTCCACCACGCCCGAGGCCTCGTGGCCGAGCAGGAAGGGGAAGTCGTCGTTGATGCCGCCCTGCTTGTAGTGGAGATCGGTGTGACAGACGCCGCACGCCTGGATCTTCACCACGGCCTCGCCGGGGCCCGGGTCCGGGATCACGATCGTCTCGACCCGTACCGGCTCGTTCTTCCCCGGTGCGATGACTCCTTGCACCTGCTGCGACATACCGTGGTCTCCCTGTTTCCGTCTCTTTGCGAAGATCGATCGCGAACAACCGTACGCCCCGCGAGGGTGTCACGGCGGCGCGCCGCGTTGGCGGGAAACGACTGCCGACCGCCTGGCGGGCCGTACCGGTTTCGGTCAGATTACGCATATCAGTGAACTGCCGTGCTTTCCGGGTGGTCCTTCGATACACAGGGGCCGCCGAATCAGTACCTGCGGGGGCAGGGGGCGTGTGGTCCACCAGCAGTGGAATCACTGATCATGGGGGAAGTACCTTGACGGAGATCACCGAATTCACCGAACCCGCCGAAATCACTGAGAAGACGGGGCGGACAGGGCGGCGCACCGACGGACCGGAGCCGGGTTCCGGGGCGGCGGCGTCCGTGGCGCCGGTCGGCGGACTCGTGCCGTACACCGACGCGTTGCCCGTCCCGCCGGTGCTGCGCCCGCAGACCGGTGACGTGCTCCGCGAGACGGAGATCGCACTGTCGCCCACCTGGGTGCGGCTGCACGCGCAGCTGCCGCCGACGCTGATGTGGGGATACAACGGCACGGTGCCGGGACCGACCATCGAGGTGCGGCGCGGGGAGCGGGTCAGGATCGCCTGGACCAACCTCATCCCCAGGGGCAGCGAGTACCCGGTCACGGCGGTGGAGGTCGGCCCGGTCAAGCAGGGCGAACCGGCGCCGCACAACCGTCCCGGACGCGACGGCGTCGAGCCGAACCCGGATGTCGCCGCGCTGCCCGCCTGGACGGTGACGCATCTGCACGGCGCGCAGACCGGTGGCGGCAACGACGGCTGGGCGGACAACGCGGTCGGCTTCGGCGACGCGCAGCTCTCGGAGTACCCGAACGACCACCAGGCCACCCAGTGGTGGTACCACGACCATGCCATGAACATCACCCGGTGGAACGTGTACGCCGGGCTCGTCGGCACCTATCTGATCAGGGACGACGAGGAGGACGCGCTCGGTCTGCCGTCCGGCGACCGGGAGTTGCCGCTGATCCTGGCCGACCGCAATCTGGACACCGACGAGGACGGCCGGCTCAACGGGCGGCTGCTGCACAAGACGACGGTGATCTCCGAGGCCGACCCGGAGACCGGGAAGCCGGTGTCGTTGCCGTTCTTCGGCCCGTACACGACGGTCAACGGCCGTATCTGGCCCCATCTGGACGTGGACGACGCGTGGTACCGCTTCCGGCTGGTCAACGCGTCCAACGCGCGGATCTACGACCTGGTGCTGGTCGACGAGGACAACAACCCGGTCCCGGGCGTGATCCGGCAGATCGGCAGTGACGGCGGGCTGTTGCCTCGCCCGGTGCCGGTCGACTTCGACGAGTTGCTGCCGCAGCTGACGATCGCCCCGGCCGAGCGGATGGATCTGCTGATCGACTTCTCGGCGCTGGCCGGCCGCCGAGTACGGCTGGTCAACCGCGGCAAGCTCGCGCCGGGGGTGCCGGACCCGGCCACGAACGTGCCGTTCCCGCAGGTGATGGAGTTCCGGGTACGGGAGACGGGGCAGCGGGACGGTTTCGAGCTGCCCGAGGTGCTGTCCGGTTCCTTCCGGCGGTACGAGCACGGCCGGGTGGAGCACGGGCACCGGCTCGTGGTGCTGACGGTGCCCGGCACGGTCGGCGGCGGCGGCCACCCGGAGATCTGGGAGATGACGGAGGTCGAGGACGCCGCCGATGTGCAGGTGCCCTCGGACGGTGTCATCCAGGTCCGGGGCGAGGACGGCACGGTGCGTACGTACCACAGGATCGCGCGGACCTTCAACGACGGGCTCGGCTTCACGGTGGGCGAAGGCGCCTTCGAGCAGTGGTCGTTCCTCAACCTGGGCGGTCCGACGCATCCGATGCACATCCATCTGGCGGACTTCCAGGTGATGGGCCGGGAGGCGTACGAGCTCGACGGCTTCGACCCGGCACTCGGTGGAACCCGCTCCCCCGTGGCGTTCGACCATGGCACCACGATCCCCACGGCACCGAACGAGCAGGGCTGGAAGGACGTCTTCCGGGTGCCTGCCGGGCAGTTGGTGAAGGTGCTCGGGAAGTTCGACGGGGCGTACGGGCGGTTCATGTACCACTGCCATCTCCTGGAGCACGAGGACATGGGCATGATGCGGCCGTTCGTCGTGATGCCGCCCGAGGCGGTGAAGTTCGACCACGGCGCCGGGCACGGCGGCCATCACGGGCACAGCGGCTGACCATGCGTACCGGCTGAACCGACGGCCCCCGCGGAGCGATTCCGCGGGGGCCGTCGTGCGTCCGGGCAGCCGTGGCTCAGGGTGCGAGCACGTCCAGCTCGTGCAGGGCGCCCACCGCGATCTCCTTCGTCAGCCGCTCCGCCGCCACCGTGTCGCCCTCGCGCACCGCTTCGGCGAGCCGGACGTGGAGGGTGACCGCGGCCGGGTCGGGGTCCTCGAACATCACCTGGTGGTGGGTGCGGCCCGCCAGGACCTCGGCGACGACATCGCCGAGGCGCGCGAACATCTCGTTGCCGGAGGCGTTGAGCACGATCCGGTGGAACGCGATGTCGTGCTCCAGATAGCCCTCCAGCTGCTGGCCGCGCGAGGTGGCGACCATGCCGAGCGCGCACTCGGTGAGGGCCGCGCACTGCTCCGGGGTGGCGTTACGGGCGGCGAGGCCGGCCGCGACCGGTTCGATCGCCGAGCGGAGCACGGTCAGGGAGCGCAGCTGGCGCGGACGGTCGGCACCGGCCAGCCGCCACCGGATGACCTGCGGATCGTAGACATTCCACGCCTCGGTCGGCTGCACGGTCACGCCGACCCGGCGCCGGGACTCGACCAGGTGCATGGATTCGAGGACGCGGACGACTTCGCGGACGACCGTGCGCGAGACGTCGAAGCGCCGGGCCAGCTCGTCGGTACGCAGTACCTGCCCCGGCCGGTGCTCCCCCGCGGCGATCTCCAGACCCAGGGTGTCCAGCACATGTGTATGCAGCCCAGGGCCCTGTGTGGTCATGAGCACAGCCTACGGGGCACCCTTCGGGAACAAAAAGTACGACGTTTATGTCACAGCATCTTGAATAAGTCGTACGTATGGGTTTCAGTAGCGCGACGGACCGATGTCGAGGAAGACGTCGAAGAA
Source organism: Streptomyces sp. Ncost-T10-10d (assembly GCF_900091955.1). Classification (GTDB taxonomy): domain Bacteria; phylum Actinomycetota; class Actinomycetes; order Streptomycetales; family Streptomycetaceae; genus Streptomyces. Next base: position 78,151 of record NZ_FMDF01000044.1, on the reverse strand, counting down.
GACAGCGAGGCACCACCAATGAGCACCCCCCACGTCGTCGTGGTGATGGGCGTCGCAGGGACCGGCAAGACCACGATCGGCCCCCTGCTCGCCACCGAACTCGGCGTTCCGTACGCCGAGGGCGATGACTTCCATCCCGCGGCGAACATCGCCAAGATGTCGGCCGGTACCCCATTGGACGACTCCGACCGGTGGCCCTGGCTCGATGCGATCGGTCAGTGGGCGCACGGCCGGGCGGGGCTCGGCGGGGTGGTGAGCAGCTCGGCGCTCAAGCGCGTCTACCGGGACCGGCTGCGCGCCGAGGCCCCCGGTGCCGTCTTCCTCCATCTGACCGGCGACCGGGCTCTGATCGAGGAGCGCATGGCGGAGCGCAAGGGCCACTTCATGCCCACCGCACTGCTCGACTCGCAGTTCGCCACCCTGCAGCCGCTGCAGGAGGACGAGGCCGGAGTCTCGGTCGACGTGTCCGGCACCCCTGAAGAAATCACCCAGCGAGCCGTCGCCGCGTTGCGCCGGCTCGAAAACTAAGGATCACCACCGTGACCAGTCTCAGCGTCGAGATGCTGGCAGCGGATGCCGTCGAACCGATCACTTCGGCAGGCAACGCGCAGTTGGGCATCGCAGTTCTGGCGGGCATCGCCGTCATCGTTCTGCTCATCACCAAGTTCAAGATGCACGCGTTTCTCGCGCTGACCATCGGCTCGCTGGCGCTCGGCTCGTTCGCCGGCGCCGCACCGGTCAAGACGATCGCCAGCTTCACCGCCGGCCTCGGCTCGACCGTCGCGGGTGTCGGTGTCCTCATCGCGCTCGGCGCCATTCTGGGCAAGCTGCTCGCCGACTCCGGCGGCGCGGACCAGATCGTCGACACGATCCTCGCGAAGGCGAGCGGGCGGGCCATGCCGTGGGCGATGGTCCTGATCGCCTCGATCATCGGTCTGCCGCTGTTCTTCGAGGTCGGGATCGTGCTGATGATCCCGGTGGTGCTGCTCGTCGCCAAGCGCGGCAACTACTCCCTGATGCGGATCGGTATCCCGGCGCTGGCCGGACTCTCCGTGATGCACGGGCTGATTCCGCCGCACCCCGGCCCGCTGGTGGCGATCGACGCCCTCGGCGCCAATCTCGGTGTCACGCTGGCGCTGGGTGTGCTGGTCGCCATCCCGACCGTGATCATCGCTGGGCCGGTCTTCTCCCGTTACGCCGCGCGCTGGGTGGACATCAAGGCTCCGGAGAAGATGATTCCGCAGCGTCCTTCGGAGGAGCTGGACCGTCGGCCCAGCTTCGGCGCCACCCTGGCGACGATTCTGCTGCCGGTCGTGCTGATGCTGGTCAAGGCCCTGGTCGACATCGTCGTGGACGACCCGGAGCAGAGCGTCCAGCGGGTCACCGATGTGATCGGCTCGCCGTTGATCGCGCTGCTCGCGGCCGTCATAGTCGGCATGTTCACGCTGGGCCGGGCGGCCGGTTTCACCAAGGGCCGGCTCTCCACCACCGTCGAGAAGTCCCTCGCCCCGATCGCGGGTGTGCTGCTGATCGTGGGTGCGGGCGGCGGTTTCAAGCAGACCCTCATCGACGCCGGTGTGGGCCAGATGATCCTGGACTTCTCCAAGGACTGGTCGATCCCGGCACTGCTGCTGGGCTGGCTGATCGCCGTCGCGATCCGGCTGGCGACCGGTTCGGCGACCGTGGCCACCATCTCCGCAGCCGGTCTGGTCGCCCCGCTGGCCGCCGACATGTCGACGTCCCACGCCGCTCTGCTGGTCCTCGCCGTCGGCGCGGGCTCGCTCTTCTTCAGCCATGTCAACGACGCCGGTTTCTGGCTGGTGAAGGAGTACTTCGGCATGAACGTCGGCCAGACGGTGAAGACCTGGTCGGTGATGGAGACCATCATCTCCGTGGTCTCGCTGGCCTTCATCCTGCTGCTGTCGCTAGTCCTCTAGCGAGCGGCTGCCCGCACGGTCCTCCCCCCACAGCGCATGCTGTGACCGTGCCCAATGGCGCTCGACCGACCCGGTGCGCATGCCACGGCGTGCCTCCGGGTCGGCGAGCGCCATCGCCATGTGCCCGGCCAGCACGATCCCGATCGCAAGCGCCAGCCAGTCGTGGACGAACGTCGCGCTCGTGCGCCACATCAGCGGTGCGAGGCCGGTGAACCACATCAGCGCGCCGGTGCCGGTCATCACCAGTACCGCTCCCGCGATCCAGGCCGCGTACAGCTTCTGCCCGGCGTTGAACTTTCCGGCCGGACGCGCCTCGGGCCGGTGGTCGCGGCGCCACACCGCCCGCAGCCACTGACGGTCGTGCGGCCCGAAACGGTTGAGCCGGGACAGATCGGCCCGGAACGCCCGTGACAGCAGACCGGCCAGGAACGGCAGGGGGGTCAGCACCCCGGACCACTCGTGCACGGTGACCACCGAACGGCGACGGCCGACGACCTCGGCGAGCTGGGGTACGTACAGACACGCCGCACTCGCCACGCACAGCAGCATCAGCGTGGCCGTACCGCGGTGCACCCAGCGTTCCGCACCGCTGAAGCGCCGCACACGCTCCACGGGGTCAGGCAGTGGGGGCGTCGTCGCGGCCGTTGGACCGGCCGACCCAGGCGTCGACGTCATAGCCGAGCTCCTCCCAGTAGCCGGGCCGCACGGAGTCGGTGACGGTGATCCCGGAGAGCCATTTCGCCGACTTGTAGAAGTACATCGGGGCCACGTAGAGCCGGACCGGACCGCCGTGGGAGTGGGCCAGCGGCCGGTCCTGCATGCGCAGCGCGACCAGCACGTCGGCGCGGCGGGCCTGCGCAAGGGTGAGGCTCTCGCTGTAGGCGCCGTCGAAGCAGGTGAAGCGGACGGCCTTCGCCCCGGGCCGTACGCCCGCCGCGTCCAGCAGTGCCGAGAGGCGTACCCCCTCGAAGGGGGTCTCGGGCACCCGCCAGCCGGTGACGCACTGGACATCGCGGACCATGCGGGTCTGCGGCAGCGCCTTCAGGGCGTCCAGGGTGTATGCGGCCGGGTGGTCGACCAGCCCGTCGACGGTCAGCCGGTAGTCGTCCGCACCTTTCTCCGGTACGGACGAGGCGACGGAGTAGTAGCGGAAGCCGCCGCCGTTGGGGAGCAGGCCGGTCAGGCCGGTGGGGTCCTTGTCGGCGACCGCTCCCAGCGCGGATTCCAGCGTGCGTTGCAGCACGGGCGCAGCGACGACTCCGGCGGCGCCGAGACCGAGCATGGCCAGGACGACACGGCGTCCCAGGGGTGTGCCATCGGCGTCGGGAGGGCGACTGTTCACCCGGCCATTCGAGCATCTGCGGCCGCAGGTCACCAGGGGTGGCGGGCACCTGCCCGTACCCGATGTCAACTCTTCTCGTTTCCGGCACAGTTGACGACCCCCGATCGGGTGCGCGTTCCGGCGCCGCGCCCGGCCGGACATGTCAGACTTGGCGCCATGTCGAACCGTGAACCTCTCAAGCCCTTTCTGCTCGCCTTTCCCGGGCCGCTGCGCGACCGGCTGGTGGGGGCGGTGCTCGCCGGTGAGAAGGTGTCGACGACCGGGCTGCTCGCGGAGTACGTGGCGGAGAAGGAGGAACTGCCTCCGGTGGGCGAGCGGTCCGCGCTGATCGACTCGGACGGCCGGGAGACCGCGGTGCTGGAGGTGACGGAGGTTCGGGTGCTGCGCCTCGGCGACGTCGATCTTCAGCATGCGATCGACGAGGGCGAGGGCTACGCCTCGGTGGCCGAGTGGCGTGCGGGTCACGAGAAGTTCTGGCACAGCCAGGAGATGCGAGGGGCGCTCGGCGACCCGGAGTTCACGGTCGACGACGACACCATGGTCGTCGCCGAACGGTTCCGGGTCGTCGAGCTGCTGGATCCCGTCGTGGCCGCGGTGCGGCGATAGGCGGGGTCCGCCGGTTCTCTACGCCTTCGGGGCGGGGATCTCGCGGCAGAATGCCCATGCCGTACGCAGGTCCGTCGGGCCGGACGATGGTTCCGGGGTCGAGGTCCAGGCAGTCCTCGCCCTGCGGGCGCCGGTCGAGCCGCGATCCCGTCATCGCGTCGAGCCCGGACGGCAGTTGCGGACGGATCTCGCCGCCCGACGGGCGGGCGTATCGGACGCCGCGGGCCGGGCGGGACTTCGCGCCCTCCTAGGACGTGGCCTGGGCGGCCGCCCGCCCCGCCGCCCGGCCGGAGAAGATGCAGCCGCCGAGGAAGGTTCCTTCGAGGGAGCGGTACCCGTGCACCCCGCCGCCGCCGAAGCCCGCCGCCTCCCCCGCCGCGTACACACCGGGCAGGGGCGTGCCGTCCTCGGTCAGCACCCGGGAGGACAGGTCCGTCTCCAGTCCGCCGAGCGACTTGCGGGTCAGGATGTTGAGCCGTACCGCGATCAGCGGGCCGGCCTTGGGGTCGAGGATGCGGTGCGGCGGCGCCGTACGGATCAGCTTGTCGCCGAGATAGGTGCGGGCCCCGCGGATCGCGGTGATCTGGAGGTCCTTGGTGAAGGGGTTGGCGATCTCACGGTCGCGTGCGGTGATCTCGCGGCGCAGTTCGGCCTCGTCGATCAGCGACTCGTCGGTGAGCGCGTTCATCCCGCGGACCAGTGCGCCGAGGTCCTTCTCGACCACGAAGTCCACCCCGTGGTCCATGAAAGCCTTCACCGGGGCCGGTACGTCCGCGCGGGCCCGGCCGATCACGTCACGGATCGACTTACCGGTCAGGTCGGGGTTCTGCTCGGAGCCGGAGAGCGCGAACTCCTTGCCGATGATCTTCTGGTCGAGGACGAACCAGGTGTAGTCGTGGCCGGACTTCATGATGTGTTCGAGGGTGCCGAGGGTGTCGAAGCCCGGGAAGAGCGGGACCGGCAGCCGCTTGCCCCGGGCGTCCAGCCAGAGCGAGGACGGACCCGGCAGGATCCGGATGCCGTGCTCGGCCCAGATCGGGTTCCAGTTCTCGATGCCCTCGGTGTAGTGCCACATCCGGTCGCGGTTGATGTGGTGGGCGCCCGCTTCCTCGGTGATGCCGAGCATCAGCCCGTCGACATGGGCGGGGACCCCGGAGAGCATCTTCGCGGGCGGGGTGCCGAGCCGTTCGGGCCACTGCTTGCGTACGAGGTCGTGGTTGCCGCCGATGCCGCCGGAGGTGACGATCACCGCCTGGGCCTTCAGCTCGAACGTGCCGGTCGTCACCCGGCTGCTCGCGGTGCCCCGGGCGGCGGCGCTCGGCTCCAGGATCTCGCCGCTCACCGTGTCGACGGCGCCCGCGGTGCGGCCGAGACCGGTGACCCGGTGGCGGAATCCGAACTGTACGAGGCCCTTGGCGACGCCCGCGCGGACCCTGCGCTCGAAGGGGGCGACGACGCCGGGACCGGTGCCCCAGGTGATGTGGAAGCGGGGTACGGAGTTGCCGTGGCCGGTCGCGTCGTAGCCGCCGCGCTCCGCCCAGCCGACGACGGGGAAGAGCCGCAACCCCTGCGCGTGCAGCCAGGAGCGCTTCTCACCGGCCGCGAAGTCCACGTACGCCTCGGCCCACTTCCGTGGCCAGTGGTCCTCCTTGCGGTCGAAGCCCGCCGTGCCGAGCCAGTCCTGGAGGGCCAGCTCATGGCTGTCCTTGATCCGCATCCGGCGCTGCTCGGGCGAGTCGACGAGGAAGAGACCGCCGAAGGACCAGTGTGCCTGGCCGCCGATCGACTGTTCGGGCTCCTGGTCGAGCAGGATCACCGAGCGGCCCGCATCGACCAGCTCGGCGGTGGCCACCAGACCCGCGAGCCCCGCCCCGATAACGATCACATCAGCGTCGTACGCCATGGGTTCCATCCTTGTCGGGGCGATCCGGTCACGGTCACGGTGACCGTCCGGCCAGGGAGCTGGAAGTTACTCGTGCGTCAGATCCTCTGCATCGGCCGCCGCGGCGTCAACCGCCCGGTCGGCGGCGCTCCGGCCGCACCCGCGGGGCGCAGGCGCTATCGTCGAAACAAATCACCCACTTCTGGCCTGACTTGAGGTAGAAGCGTGTCGGTGCTGGTCCTCGTGCTCGCCGTGAGTGCCGCCTGCTGTCTGGGATTCGGTTTCGTCCTGCAGCAGGCCGCCGCTTCGCACGCCCCGAGGAGCGACTATCTCTCCTTCCGGCTGCTGCTGGACCTGATGCGGGTGCCGAGCTGGCTGGCCGGGATCGGGCTGATGGTCTGCGGCATGGTGCTGGGCGCCCTGGCCCTGGGCAAGGGCGAGGTGTCCGTCGTCGAACCCCTGCTGGCGACCAATCTGCTCTTCGCGATGGCCCTGTCGCGCCATCGCACGGGGCAGCGGCTCGGCCGGCAGGGCTGGGCCGGGCTCTGGCTGCTGGCGGGCGGCGTGGCCGCCTTTCTGGTGGCGGGCCAGCCGCAGGGCGGCGAGGCGGTGACCAGTCCGCTGCGGCACTGGCTGGTGATCGGCGTGGTCGTGGGCGCGGCCCTGCTGCTCACCACCTTCGCCAAGCGCTCGCAGTCCGGGGCCGCCCCGGCGCTCCTCGCGGTGGCGGCCGGACTGCTGTACGGACTCCAGGACGCCCTCACCCGGCTCAGCGGCCAGCGCCTGTCCGAAGGGGGCTGGACAGAACTGGTGACGTCGTGGCAGCCGTACGGGGTGGCGGCGCTGGGGGTGACGGGTCTGCTCCTGGTGCAGAGCGCGTTCGAGACGGGCCCGCTGCGCGTCTCACTGCCTCCGCTGACCGCATCCCAGCCGCTGGCCGGGATCGCCTGCGGGGTCGGCTTCCTCGGCGACCGGTTGCGTACCGACACCGGCGCACTGACCTGGCAGGCGGTGGGCCTCGTGGCGATCGTCGTCGGGATCGTGCTGCTGGGCCTGCATCCGGCGATGCCGGAAGGGCCCATGAGCGGGCGCCGGGAAAAGAGCCTCCAGCCGAACTGACCGGAGTCTGTCCGGTCACAGGGGGGCGCCCGCCTGGTTATTAATAATGGCCAGCATTACAGTGGCCTCATGGCGAGAATGTCAGGGCAGGAGACCAGGGACAAGCTGATCCGCGCGGCCGAGGAGATCTTCGCCGCGCAGGGCACGGACGGCGCCCAGCTGCGGGACATCGTCCGGCTCGCCGGGCAGAGCAACCCCTCCGCGGTCCAGTACCACTTCGGCTCCCGGGCCGGGCTGCTCGACGCGGTGATGGAAGGCCGCCAGACCCGTACCGAACAGGTGATCGCGCCGCTGCTCGACGAGCTGGCCGGGGACTGTGGCGTACGGGAACTGCTCACCGCGCTGGTGACGGCCGAGGCGAGCCTGCTCGCCGACGACCGGGGCCGCCGCTGTCTGCGGATCTCGGCCCAGCTCAGCCATGAGACCGGGCTGCGCACCGGCCGGTTGCACCCCGCCCTGGACGGCACCGCCTACGGGCGGCTGATCGGCCGCATCGGGGACTGCCTGGGCGCACTGCCCGGACCCGTGCGCCTGGAACGCCTGGACCTGGCGCTCACCCTGATCGGCGCGGCGCTGGCCGACCGTGCCCGCCAGGGTCTCGACGGCACCCGGCCGCTGACCGGCGAGGAGTTCTTCCTCGCCGATCTCGTCGAGACCACCACCGCGTTCCTGCACGCGCCCGTGCCGGGCGGCGCGTGAACCATCCGCACCACATGAGGGGCAGTGTCATGACCGACAAGAACAAGCTCAGCGACAAGACCGTCATCATCACCGGCGGCGCCCGGGGCCTCGGCGCCGAGGCCGCCCGCCTCGCCGTTGCGGGCGGCGCCCATGTGGTGATCACCGATGTGCTCGACGACGAGGGAGCCGAAACCGCCGCCGCCCTCGGGGCGCAGGCCCGCTTCATGCACCACGACGTGACCTCCGAGAAGGACTGGCAGCGCGTCGCCGAATTCGCCGTCGCCGAATTCGGGCGGATCGACGGCCTGGTCAACAACGCCGGCGTATCGACCGGTCAGCCGCTGGAGACCGAGACGGTCGAGCACTTCCGCAAGGTCATCGACATCAACCTGACGGCCGTCTTCATCGGCATGAGGACGGTGATCCCGGTGATGAAGGAGAACGGCGGCGGTTCGATCGTCAACATCTCCTCGGCCGCCGGTCTGATGGGCCTCGCCCTGACCTCCAGCTACGGCGCCTCCAAGTGGGGGGTCCGCGGTCTGACGAAGGTCGGCGCGGTGGAGCTCGGCACGGCGAAGATACGGGTGAACTCCGTGCACCCGGGCATGGTCTACACGCCGATGACCGCGTCCGTCGGCATTCAGCAGGGGGACGGCAACTACCCGAACACCCCGATGGGCCGGGTCGGCGAGGCCTCGGAGATCGCGGAGGCGGTCACCTTCCTGCTCTCGGACGCCGCCTCGTACGTCACCGGCGCCGAACTGGCCGTGGACGGCGGCTGGACCACGGGTCCGACCGTCAAGTACGTCATGGGCCAGTGATCACTGTCAGCGGCCTGATGTTGGATGAGGGGCATGACTCCTTCTGACGAGATCCTGGACATCGTCGACGAGAACGACGTGGTCGTGGGGCAGGCCCCGCGCGGCGAGGCGACCGCGCGGGGCCTGCGCCATCGCTGTGTGTTCATCGAGGCCAGGGATGCCGGGGGCCGGCTCTTCGTGCACCGCAGGACCCCGACCAAACTGGTCTTCCCGTCCCGCTACGACATGTTCGTCGGCGGGGTGGTCGGGGCGGGCGAGTCGTACGACGAGGCGGCGCTGCGGGAGGCCGAGGAGGAGCTGGGGGTCTCCGGCCTCCCCCGCCCCGAGCCGCTGTTCAAGTTCCTCTACGAGAGCGCGGAGCACTCCTGGTGGAGCCACGTCTACCAGGTACGGTGCGAGCTGCCGGTGCACCCCCAGGTGGAGGAGGTCGCCTGGCACACGTTCCTCACCGATGCGGAGCTGGAGCAGCGGCTCGACGACTGGGAGTGGGTGCCGGACGGCCTGGAGACGTACCACCGGCTGCGCGCCTTCCGGGCGGGCGGGACGGCCTCCTGAGCCGGGGTTCGATTGCCGGTCTAAGGTTCACGCGTGATCGAATTCGTACAGAGCCTGCGGCTGTGGTTCGCGCCGCAGCGAATCCGCGAAGAAGGCGACACCCCCGACTACCGGTTCTCGCTCGCCAATGAGCGCACCTTCCTCGCCTGGATCCGGACGGCTCTCGCGCTGATCGGCGGTGGTTTCGCGGTCGACCAGTTCCTCCCGGAGCTGGCGTGGGGCATCCGCGCGGGGCTGGCGCTCGCGCTGCTCGCGGCCGGTGTGCTGTGTGCGCTGCGGGCGGTCAATCACTGGGTGCGGTGCGAGCGGGCGATGCGGCGCGGGGAGGACCTGCCGGTCTCTCGGTTCCCGACGCTGCTCGGGCTCGCGGTCGCCGTCGTCGCCGTGGCGATGGTGGTGGTGGTCCTCTTCGGCTGGGAGGGCCGGTGACGGCCGACGGGCGCGACCCCGGACTTCAGCCCGAGCGGACCAGACTGGCATGGCGGCGTACGACCCTGTCCTGCACGGTGGTGGCGCTGCTGGCGGTCAAGCAGGCGCTGCACAGGGGGGCGAGCCCGGCCGGGATCGTCGCCGTGGCGCTGAGCGCGCTGGCCTGGCTGGGCTTCCTGCTCGTGGCGCAGCGGCGGGTGCTGGGGATGGGGACCGCGCGGCCGCAGCCGCTGTCGGCGCGCGGTGCGCTGACCGCGGGGGCGTGCACGGTCGCGCTCGCGGTGTTCGCCGCGGCCATGCTGTTCTGAGGTCCGGCACCGGGCGTTGTCAGACGTCCGGGGCGTCCCAGGGGACGGTGACGACGATCTTTCCGCGGGTGCGCCCCTGCTCGTTCAGCCGGTAGGCGTCCGCCGCCCGTTCCAGCGGGAAGACCCGGTCCACATGGACGGTGACGATGCCCTGCTCGGCCAGTTCTGCCAGGTGGGCGAGGTCCTTGGCGTCCGGGCGCACGAAGGCGTAGCGGCCGCCGTACGAGAAGACCTCGCCGTCCGCGATGGAGGCCAGCCGGCCCTCGGGCTTCAGCACTTCGGCGGACGCCCGGAGCGCCTCGCCTCCGACGGTGTCGAACGCGGCGTCGACCCCGTCCGGGGCCAGCGCCCGCAGCCGGTCGACGAGGCCGTCCCCGTAGGCCACCGGCTCCCCGCCGAGCTGCCGCACGTGTTCGTGGTTGGGTTCGCTCGCGGTGCCGATGACGCGGGCGCCCGCGTGGCGGGCGATCTGGACGGCGAGCGAGCCCACGCCGCCCGCCGCCGCGTGGACGAGGACCGTCTCGCCGTCCTGGATCCTCAGTGTGCGGTGGAGCACCTGGTACGCGGTGAGGCCGGCCAGCGGCAGGCCCGCGGCCTCCTCGAAGCTCAGGCTCAGCGGCTTGCGGGCGAGGGTGCGCACGGGTGCGGCAACGTACTCGGCGAACGTACCGCGGCAGAGAAAGTCCTCCCGGACATAGCCGATGACCTCGTCGCCCACCGCGAATTCGTCGACGGCGACACCGGGCTGCACCACGACGCCGGACACGTCCCAGCCGGGGATCACCGGGAACACGGCCTGCAGACCGGCGTCCAGGTAACCCTCGCGGGCCTTCCAGTCGACCGGGTTGACCGCCGCGGCCCGCACCTTCACCAGGACGGTGTCGGGGCCGACCTTGGGGTCGGGCCGTTCCCCGTACTCCAGGACGTCGGCCCCGCCGTAGCTGCTGTAGCTGATCGCCTTCATATACCGACCCTCGGTGCGGGCCGGGGCGCCCGCAACTCAGGCCGTGGCCGCTGCGGGGAACGTTCCGTCACCAGCGCGGGATCGAGGGGGTCTGCCATCCGGGCTCGGCCTTGCGCATCGCGGCCGCGTCGTCGCGCTCGCGCATCGTGCCGTCGTCGTCGAGCCAGCGCCGGTGCAGCACGGCCAGGCGTTCGCGGTCGAGTTCGACGCCGAGCCCGGGTGCGTCGGAGACGGTGAGCCGGCCGCCTCGGAAGACATGGCGGGTGGTGATGACGTCCTCGGTCTGCCAGGGGTAGTGGCTGTCGCAGGCGTAGTCGAGGTTGGGGACGGTGGCCGCGACGTGGGTCATCGCGGCGAGGCTGATGCCGAGGTGGGTGTTGGAGTGCATGGAGAGTCCGACGCCGAAGGTACGGCAGATCCCGGCCAGTTCACGGGTGCGGTGCAGGCCGCCCCAGTAGTGGTGGTCGGAGAGCACGACCTGGACGGCGCCGCGGGCGAAGGCCTCCGGGACTTCGGCGAGGGTCGTGACGCACATGTTGGTGGCGAGCGGTACGTCGGTGCCTGCGGCGACGGCGGCCATCAGGTCCGTGCCGCTTGCCGGGTCCTCCAGATATTCGAGTACGTCCTTCAGCTGCTCGGCGACGTACAGCGAGGTCTCAACGGACCAGGCGCCGTTGGGGTCGAGGCGCAGCGGCTGCCCGGGGAACTCCTCGGCCAGAGCACGGATCGCGGCGATCTCCCGGTCGGGTTCGAAGACGCCGCCCTTGAGCTTGAAGGAGGCGAAGCCGTGCTCGCGGGCGAAGCGCCGGGCCTGGGCGACGACTCCGGCCGGGTCGACGGCGGCGCCCCAGTCGTCCTGTCCGCCGCCCTCGGGGTGGGCGGCCCAGCGGTAGAAGAGGTACGCGCTGTACTCGACGCTGTCGCGGACCTTGCCGCCGAGCAGAGCGTGCACGGGGAGGCCGAGGGACGTGCCGAGCGCGTCCAGGCAGGCGACCTCGAAGCCGGAGACGACGGAGAGCCGGAGCTTGTCGGCGGTCTGGACGCCGCGCAGCCCACCGGCGTCGACACGCTCGTCGGCCGCCCGTGAATCACCGCACACCTCGTCGGCCAGTGCGAACAGGCCGTTCAGATCGCTGACCGGGCGTCCGACGAGAGCGGTGGCGAGCGGCTGGGCGAGTTCGAGGTACTTGCCGTCCCCGTACGTCTCCCCGATACCGGTCGCACCGCCGCGTGTGACGACTTCCACGATGAGCCGCGGGGTGTACGGCTGGTGAACGCCCTGGGTGTTGAGCAGGGGCGGGTCCGCTATCAGGATCGGGGTCAGCCGGACTTCGTCGATCAGCAGCTCAGTATTCATACGTGAACCATATTCAGGGATACAGCCGAACACCAGACTCCGGCCCGAGTCGGAGCGGAGTCCACACGCCGGATTCCGGGGGTTCACTGGACGGCATACCGACTGGTCGGCATCATGAACACCGACCGTCTCTCACCCCGGAGGTGCGCACGATGAGCCCAGTCCATCCGCCAGGTCTCGACCTCGACCGGCTGCGCGGACATCTCGACCGCGAGCGGCCGGGTCTGGTGAACGGACCGCTCGAAGCGCGGCTCATCGAGGGCGGCCGCTCCAATCTGACGTACATCGTCACGGACGGCACCGGCCGCTGGGTCGTGCGCAGGCCCCCGCTGGGCCATGTGCTGGCCACCGCACACGACATGAAGCGCGAGCACCGGGTGATCAGCGCCCTGCACCCCACGGCCGTTCCGGTGCCCGAACCGGTGCTGCTCTGCGAGGACGACTCGGTGATCGGGTCGCCCTTCTACGTCATGGAGTACGTCGAGGGCACCCCGTACCGCACGGCCGAGCAGCTCGCCCCCCTGGGCGCCGAGCGCACCCGGGAGGCCGTCCTCGGTCTCGTCGACACCCTCGTCGAACTGCACGCCGTGGACCCGGAGTCCGTCGGGCTCGGCGACTTCGGGCGCCCCGAGGGCTTCCTCGACCGGCAGCTGCGCCGCTGGGGCAAGCAGCTGGACGCCTCCCGCAACCGCGAACTTCCGGGCATCGACGAACTGCACGCCGCGCTCGGCCGAGAGCTGCCCGTCTCCCCCGCGCCCACCGTCGTGCACGGCGACTACCGCCTGGACAACGTCCTGATCGGCTCCGACGACCGGATCAAGGCCGTTCTCGACTGGGAGATGTCGACGCTCGGCGACCCGCTGACCGACCTGGGCCTGCTGGTGATGTACAGCTCCGACCTCGGTCTGCCGAAGTCCCCGGTCTCCACCACCAGCGGCGCGGCCGGCCATCCCACCCCCGCCGAGCTGATCGAGCGCTACGCCGCACGCTCCGGCCGGGACACCTCCGCCATCTCCTGGTACACGGCGTTCGCCTGGTTCAAGCTCGCCGTGATCCTGGAGGGCATCCACTACCGCTACACCCTGGGCCAGACGGTCGGCGCCGGCTTCGACCGGATCGGCGATCTCGTCCCCGTCTTCATCGAGCACGGCCTCACCACCCTCCAGGAAGGCTGATCAGCCCATGGACTTCGCATTCGACGCCCGCACGGAAGAGCTGCGCACCAAGCTGCTCGCCTTCATGGACGAGCATGTCCACCCGGCCGAGAAGATCGCGGACGAGCAGCGCGCACTGCTCGCCTCCCCGTGGGACACCCCGCAGGTCGTCGAGGACCTGAAGGCGGAGGCGCGCAAGCAGGGCCTGTGGAACCTCTTCCTGCCCGACGCGGAGTACGGCGCCGGGCTGACCAACCTCCAGTACGCTCCGCTCGCCGAAATCACCGGCCGGTCACCGCAGTTGGCGCCGACCGCGCTGAACTGCGCGGCGCCGGACACCGGGAACATGGAGGTGCTCTTCCAGTTCGGCACAGAAGAGCAGAAGAAGCAGTGGCTGGAGCCGCTGCTCGCCGGGGAGATCCGCTCGGCGTTCGCGATGACGGAGCCCGAGGTGGCCTCTTCGGACGCGACGAACATCGAGACCCGGATCGTGCGGGACGGCGAGGACTACGTCATCAACGGCCGCAAGTGGTACATCTCCGGGGCGATGAACCCGGACTGCCGGATCTTCATCGTGATGGGCAAGACAGCGACTGCCGATGGCCCTGACGGCGCCGACATCCGCCGCCAGCAGTCGATGATCCTGGTCCCGCGCGACACGCCCGGCCTCGACGTGCGGCGCGCGATGCAGGTGTACGGGTACGAGGACCACTATCACGGCGGTCACGCCGAGGTCGTCTTCACGGACGTACGGGTGCCCGCCTCGAACCTGATCGGTGAGGAGGGCGGCGGCTTCGCCATCGCCCAGGCTCGTCTGGGGCCGGGGCGCATCCACCACTGCATGCGGCTGATCGGGATGGCCGAGCGGGCCATCGAGCTGATGTGCAGGCGGGCGGTGTCCCGTACGGCCTTCGGTAAGCCACTCGCCCAGCAGGGCGTCGTGCAGAACTGGATCGCCGACGCGCGCGTCACGGTGGAGCAGCTGCGGCTGCTGGTGCTGAAGACGGCGTGGCTGATGGACACGGTGGGCAACCGGGGTGCGCACACGGAGATCCAGGCCATCAAGATCGCCACCCCGCGCGCGGTGGTCGACATCCTCGACCGGGCGGTGCAGCTGCACGGCGCGGGCGGCGTCAGCCAGGACTTCCCGCTGGCGGAACTGTGGGCGGCGGCGCGGACGTTGCGGCTGGCGGACGGGCCGGACGAGGTCCATCAGCGGTCGTTGGCCCGGCGGGAGATCAAGCGGTACGTGTAGGCGGTGACCCGGGCGGGGCCGGTGGGGGCGAGGGCCCGCCCGGTTGCCGTTTCGTCCTCAATCGCCGGACGGGCTCGCAATGCTGCCGGACGGGCTCGAATTCCCGAGCCGGTCGAGGACATCCGTGTAGAGGGAGCGTTTGTCGGGACGGGCGTGGGCGGCGGCTCGGCGCAGGGCGGGGATCGCCGCCTCGCTCATCCCGACGAGCCCCTCGGCCGCCGCCCTGTGCACGACGGGATGCGGGTGTGCGAGCAGTCCGGTCATGGCGGGGATCGCGGGCTCCCAGCCGGCGTGGCAGAGCGTGCGGACCGCCGTACGCGCCAGTTCCGGCCGGGGGTCGTCCAGCAGGAGCATGGTGTGGCTCAGATAGGTGCCCCGGTCCAGCATCGTCCGCGAGGTCCGGTGGGCACGCAGGCGTACCTTGGTCCGGGGATGGTTCAGCAACTCACCGATCAGGTCGCGCAGTCCGGGGTCCCGGTCCGGGTCCGGGCCCGAGTGGGCCTCGGCCAGTTCTGTGAGTGCCCCGCAGATCTGATCCGGGGCGCCGGTTCGGGCCAGGTCCAGCAGTTCCTGCCTGGACGGGCGGTGCGAGGCTCCGTCGGGTGCGGCCGGGGGGCGGTCACGGAGCGCTGCCAGCGCTGCCGCGTCCTGCTGTGCGGCGTCCGGGCCGCGCAGCGGACCCTCGACGAGAAGAAGCCGGTCCGCCATGTCGTCGCGCCCTTCGGCGCGCAGCCGCCGACACGTGCGCGTCAGCGCAGGGGTACGCAGGAGTCGGCGGCCGAGGAGCAGGTCGAGGAAGCCCCAGGCCCCGGCGTCGAGGCGGTCGCCGAGGGTCCTGGCGAGCGCGTCGGCGGGGTAGTTGCGCAGTGCGTCGCCGACTGCCGGTCCGACGGCGGGCGGGGCGTGCTCCCACCACTCCAGCAACAGCGGCACCAGTGGTTCCAGTGTCCACGGGGAAAGCTTCGAGGCCGCGAGAGCCACCCTGTCGCGCAGGACGTCCTCGCCCCGGAGCTCCGTCTCGTCGAGGGTGTGCAGTGCACGGGCCAGGTCCGCACCGATGGGTAGGTCGATGTGCCCGCGGAGGTAGGCGCGAAGAACCGGCAGCCGGGCCTCGGGCTCGGGCCATTTCACCAGCGCCAGGGCGGCGGTCTCCCTGCGGCCTGCATGGGTCGACCCCAGCATGTCGAGCAGGCGCTCCCTCAGGGCCGCCGAACGGGGCTGGTCGAGGTCGTCGATGTGTACCTGCCGGGGCGGCGGCGTCGTGGCCCGGGTGGTCTCGGTGAGGGTCCAGGGCGGTGCGTCGAGGGGCTGAAGAAGCGTCATCCAGTCGAGCAGGGCGGCCCGGACTCCGGGGTCCGCACTGTGGTGGACCTCGATGAGTGCGGTCAGCCGGTCCCGCGAACCGACCCTGCCGTCGTCCTGTCCGCGGAACTCCTCCAGGGTGTCCGGCGCGCGCACCGCCTCGTCCAGCGCCGCTCGCCATGCCCGGGTCTCGGCGGGCACGGGTGCAGCGGTGGTCTCCGGGGCTGCGAACGCCTCCCTCAGCACGGCGGTCCGGGCCTGCCAGGGGTCGGCCCCGAGCCGGGCCGACGCGAGTGCCTGATCGAGGTCGGCGCGGACCAGCACCGCGCCGAGGCGGCGCAGCAGCGTCAGCGTGGACCGGTTCGGCGTCGTGGGTGCGGGCCGCAGTGCCCGTACCGCAGCGACGACGGCCGGTCCGCCGGCCCCCGTCAGCATCGGCGCGACCTCTTCGAGTACCGCGATCAGGTCGTGCCGGTCCTCGTCCCGGGCGTCGGCGAGCACGTCGAGCAGGACCCGTGCGGACCGGGCGAATGCCGTCAGCTCCCCGGCCGCCCGGGGCGCGGGGCAGATGCGCAGCGCGAACCGCACCAGCGTGTCCCGGGACGTGGGCCGGGAGCCGGCCAGCCGGAGCCAGTCCGTGAGCATCGGCCGCAGCTCGTTCAGCCGGTCGGGGTGGGGCGGCGTGTCCCGCTCGGCGACGCGCAGCGCGACCGAGGGATTCCAGCCCCCGGCCACCAGCGACCTGATGTCACGGTCCGCCGCACTGTCCACCGATGACCGCTGTGTGACGGCCGGTGCGGTGATGCCATGCCTGGCCAGCGGTATCGCCAGATCCTTCACGTCCCCGGAGGCAAGACCGACCCGGCCGTCCGCCACCAGGGAGAGCAGGGTGGCCGCCACCGGCGACGCCTGGTCGTCCAGTGCGAGGACCGAGCGGGCGCCGAGGACGCCGTCGAGGCCCGCCAGCAGCAGTTCGCGGGTACGGCCGTCCCGGCTGTGCTCGGCGGCGGCGAGAAGTGTCGCCGTGCAGACGTCGCCGAGGACGGCGCGCAGGGCCGCGACGAGCGTGCCGCGCAGCCCGGGGTTGTCATGGTGCCCGAGCCAGAAGAGCAGCTTGGGCAGCGCCGCCGGTGTGCCCGCGCGGACCAGCACCTCGGCGGCGGTCTTCTTGATGTTCATGTTCGGATGGTCGAGACATGCGGCGATCGCGGTGGACGCCCAGTGCGCCTGTGCGTGCCCCAGTGCGAGGAGGGCCTGACGGACGGTCTGGATGTCCTGGGCGGTGGTCAGCGCGATCAGGGTCGCCGACAGCGCCTGTGCGTCCTCGCCCGTGGCGTCGCGGGCGAGCAGGGCGATGACGTGTTTGCGTACGTGCCGGTCGCGGTGGCGCAGCAGCCGGTGCACCCGGGCGCGGGTGCCCGCCCAGGGCGCCCTGAGCAGCAGTTCGAGCAGGATCGCCCGCTCACGGTCGGACAGTCCGGGCCGATCCAGCAGATCCAGTGCCATGGTCGCGACGAGTGCGTGGCCGGCCTCTTGCGCATCTGCCGTGTCGAGCAGGCAGACCGGCCGGATCGCGCCCCGCTCGTAAAGACGGCGGCCCAGGGCGTGCACGGCGTCCAGGATCTCTTGGGGCACCACGGGCTCACCGCCGGGCTGCCCGTGTTCCCGCTCCCGCGGCGCCACCTGTTCGGCCACGATGCGCAGCAGCAGGTCCGCGATGGCCGGCAGTGTGCCGGCGTTGCCGTGGGCCGCGAGACGGCACAGCGCCGCCGCCGGCTCGTCCGGGTTCAGATGGGAACGCAGCAGGGCCAGTTCCCGCTCGTCCGGGCCACCCAGGCCAGCTGCGATGCGGGCCGGCAGGTCGACGGGATCCAGCCGTACGAGGAGGGCGCGGCGGTCCGCCGGATCGCGGGTCAGCTGCCACAGCAGTTCGAGGGCGCGGCCCCGTACGGCGTACAGGTGGGGCGCGATCGCATCACCGGCCAGGCCCAGCCCTTCTCGCACGGCCAGTACCGTCCGCTGCCCGCCGATGGCCTCCAGCGCGTCCAGGGCCTCGGCGGGCGCCGAGGGCAGCAGAGCGATCACGGCGTCTTCGGCATCCGCATGGCGCAGCTCACGGATCGCGTCGAGGAACGGACCGGGGGCGGACGCCGAAGGAAGTACGCGTGCGATCGCGTCCCCGATCGGAAGCCCGCCCGTTCCCTGCCCGGCCAGGGCCACCAGCAGAGCGAGCCGTCGCGGGCTGCTCGGATCATCGGCGGCCACCTCCGTCAATACCCGGAATGCCTCCTTCCGGGAGGTGAACAGGATCGTCGCGATCTCACGGGGCGGAATCGAGTGATCGGCCAGGGCCAGGCCGATCACAGCCGGAACCTCCGGACCGTCCACGAAGTGCCCGCGCCGGTGGAGACCGCGCAGGCACGTCACCGTCGGCCCGCCGAACAGCAGCGGATCGCGTGCGGCGACGGCCGTGACTTCGCCGATGTCGTCGCGGTCCGCCAGATCGCCGAGCAGTTCCATTCCCTGTCGGCGTAGGCCCGGCGGACGATCCGGATCGTCGATGATCTGCCGCAGCAGGTCCTTGTGGCCGTGGCGGGCGGCAGTCGCGAGGGCAGCATCGGCCACCGCGGGCCTGTCCCCCGCCGAACCGGCGGTGAGAAACGGAGAGATGCACCCCTGCGGCAGCGGATCCATCGCCGCCCACGGCTCGGTGAGTTCGCCCAGCGCGCCGGCGACGACCCGGTCGCTGTCGGCGCCGAGCAGGCCGATCAGGTCTTCGCGGACCAGCACGGGAGCCAGCAGTCCGGCGTGCAGCCCCTGCCGCGCGAGCCGCAGCGCCTCGGCCTGCAGCACGGGGTCGCCGCTGTCCGCCAGCTCGTCCACAAGTCGAGCCGGCCGATGGGCCGCGGTGATGTCCGTCTCCCGTACGGCCTGGTAGAGGAGTTCACCCGGGGCCTCGTCACGGATCACCGCCGGCTCGTCGAGGAGTTCGGAGCGCAGCCACGCGATCCTCACCCGTACCGGCAGCCCGGCCGTGCGCCACGACGGGCGGGGGCGGCCCCGGAGACAGTGACCGAGTCGCTCGTAGAGCCCCGCCAGGAGGAGATCCGCCTCCGGCGGCCCCATCAGCGATACGGGCAGCAGCCCGGCGAGTTCGGCCGTCTCCGCGTCGTCGGACGGGCGGCCCGCTGTCACTCGCTCGTCGAGCAGGACCAGTCCCATATGACGCAGGGCGGGGTCCTCGTGCCGGATCAGACGTCCGAGGACTGCCGGTGGGCAGTCCTGCGCGCCCAGGAGCCTGGACAACCGCTCGGTGTCGGCCCGGCGTACGGCATCGTGGAACTGTTCATCGGCGGGCGTCTTCACCGTCGGATGCTAACCGGGGCGCTCCCGGCTCCACCAACGGGATTCGACCCCGTCAATAACCGCCGAACGGCACATGATCGGCCAGCGCCAGGTCGCGGGCGAAGGCCCTCACACGCAACAGGCACCGGGCGACGAGGCGGACGGCCGGTGTGTGGCGCGGGCCGTATGCCGTGGCCCAGAGTGCGGGAACGTGTACGGATGGCTGGATGTGAGTCATACATCCAGCTTCGACCCGTACCGACGGTCGGCCCAACAGATGGTTCAGCCGGCTGCGATCGATACCGCGGATGGACGGAGATACGCCGACTCCGCCACTTCATGGCGGTGGTCACGCACGGCAGTTTCACCGCCGCCTCCCGTGCCGAGCTGATCGTGCGGTCCGCGCCGGGCACCTCTCCGTGCGCAACCTCGAACGGGAGCCGGGTGCCGAGCTGTTCGACCGGACCGGCCGGCGCGTGATCCTCACCGAGGCGGGCCCGGCGCTGCTGCCGTCGGCCCGGTCGGTGCTCGCTGCTCGTCGATCTCGTGCGGGCCGGGATCGGCGTAGCGATCGTGCCGCGGCGGATCGGTGAGGAAGCGGGCCTGCCCTGTGCGAGCATCCGCCGGCCGGACGGTGGTCCTTGCGCGGGCGGGCGCCCCGCCCCGCAACCCTGGGGTGCAGGCGCTCCTCGGCCGGCTGACCGGCGGCGCTCCCCGGGTGGCTAGGGACGCAGGGCACGCAGCAGCAGGTCGGCCAGGTGGTCGGCGACCTCCTGCTGGCTGAGCGGGCCGTCGGGCCGGTACCAGGTGGACAGATGGTGGACCGAGCCGAAGTGGTAGTCGACGATCAGGTCCGCCGGGGTGGCCGTGGAGAACACCCCGCTCCGCTGTCCTTCCTCCACCAGGGCCCGGAAGCGCTCGTGGTAGCGGCGTCGCTCCACCCGTACCTGCTTGTTCTTCTCCGGGCTGAGGTGGTGCATGGACCGGAAGAAGATCGAGGCGTCGTCCAGATTCTCGATGGTCGTGACGACCACGTCCGCGGCGGCGTCGCGCAGCCGCTGTTCCACCGGGGCGTCGGCGTCGGCGAAGGCGTCGAGGCGCTCCTGCTGAAGCCGGAGCACCCGGGCGTAGATCTCCTGGAGAAGGTCCTCCTTGGAGCCGAAGTAGTGGTAGAGCGCGCCCTTGGTGACGCCTGCCGCCTCGACGATCTCCTGGACCGAGGTGCGGTCGTACCCCTGCTCGGCGAAGAGCCGGGTGGCGGCGGCCAGCAGCCGCTGAGGGACGGGGGCCGTGTCCTCGTCCGTCGCCTTGGCCATTGCCGCCACCTTCCTTCCGTACCGTGCGTGAATCCGTGCCGTGCGTGAAACGGTCTACCGAGGGAAACGCAGTTCCCGCCTGAGGATCTTCCCACTCGCCGTCTTCGGGAGTTCGGCCAGGATCTCGACCTCGCGCGGGTACTTGTACGCGGCAAGCCGTTCCTTGCAGTACACACCCAGTTCCTCGGGTTCGACCGTGGCGCCCGGCCGCAGGCTGACGTAGGCACGGACGGTCTCGCCGCGGTAGGCGTCGGGGACACCGACGACGGCCGCCTCCCGGACCGCCGGATGGGTGTAGAGGACGTCCTCCACCTCGCGCGGCCAGACCTTGAAGCCGGAGGCGTTGATCATGTCCTTCTTGCGGTCGACCACGTAGAGCCAGCCTTCGCTGTCCATGAAGCCGATGTCACCGGTGCGCAGTTCACCGTCCGGGAAGGCGATGGCGGTGGCCTCGGGCAGCCGCCAGTAGCCGGAGACGACCTGCGGTCCGCGGACCGCGATCTCGCCCTGCTCGCCGAAGGGCACCTCGCTGCCGTTCTCGTCGAGGATCCTGACCACCGTGTCGGGGCCGGGGACGCCTACGGAGAGGGTTCCGGAGACCGGGTCGACGGGGGCTTCGCGCTCCGGCGGTACGGAGGCGCAGGGGGCCGTGCACTCGGTGAGGCCGTAGCCGTTGCGGATGTACGGGCCGAAGCCCGCCCGGAACTTCTCCACGAGCGCGGGCGGCAGCGGTGCGCCGCCGGAGGAGATCACCTGGAAGGAGGAGAAGTGCTCGGGGGTGACACCGGGGTGGGCGGCCAGTGCCATGAAGGCGGTCGACGGGCCCACGGTGTAGGCGGGGCGGTGTTCGGTGAAGGCTTCGAGGACGACGCCCGGGTGGAAGCGGTACGTGAGTACGAGGGTGCCGGCGTTGGCGAGGCAGGCGGCCAGCTGGCACACCATGCCGGTGATGTGGAAGAGCGGGGCGAGCGCGAAGTAGGAGGAGCCCTCGGCGATGGGGTGCCCGGTCCGCTGCCGCTCGGCGTTG
The DNA here is from genome assembly GCF_900091955.1 of Streptomyces sp. Ncost-T10-10d. Lineage (GTDB taxonomy): Bacteria > Actinomycetota > Actinomycetes > Streptomycetales > Streptomycetaceae > Streptomyces. The sequence goes on along the minus strand of NZ_FMDF01000044.1, from coordinate 56,751 downwards.
ATCATGACGTTGCCGTGGGAGTTCATGGCGCCCTTGGGGGTGCCGCTGGTCCCGGAGGTGTAGCTGATCAACGCCACGTCGGCGGAGCCGAGTTCGCGCCCTTGGGGAGCCCCCAGGCCCTGCCGGGCGACGGCGACCAGATCGTCGGCGCCCTCGGGCACGGGCAGCCGCTCGAAGCCCAGTACGCGTTCGTCGCTCTGCGTCTGGAGGTCGAGCTCACTGGTGGTGAGCGCGATCCGTACGGTCGGGGCGGCGGCCGCGGTGTCCCGCAGATACGCCTCCCAGGCCCGGTCCGCGCAGATCAGCGCGGTGACCTCGGCGTCCTTCAGTACGTGGCCGACCTCGCCGGACTTGTACATCGGGTTGAGCGGGACGACGGTGGCACCGGCCTTCCAGGCGCCGAGAAGCGCGAGCACGAACTGCGGGGTGTTCTGCAGCATGATCGCGACCCGGTCGCCGCGCTCCAGACCCTCGGCGGCGAGGTGGCCGGCCACGGAGTCGGAGAGCGCGTCGGTCTCGCGGTAGCTCAGGCGTCCGTCGAAGTAGGCGAGCGCCGGGTGCCCGGGACTGCGGGCGACGGAGGCGCGGAAGGCGTGGACCAGGGTCTCGGCCGGGTCGACGGGGGCGCGCTGGGCCTCGCTGAGCAGGGAGATCCAGGGCTTTGCCGCGTAGATGGACTCGGTCATGCGCCGATCCCCTCCCACTTCTGCTGGAGGTGGTTCATACTGCCGAGCCAGTGGTCGGTGTCCTTGGTGCGGGCCCGGTAGAAGCCGGCGACCTCGGGGTGCGGCAGGACCAGGAAGCGGTCCTCCGCCATGGCGTCGAAGAGTGCGTCGGCGACCGCCTCGGGCTCGATGGCGCCGGGGGCGAGGACGAGCTCACCGGCCGATCCGGCGGCGGTGAGCATGTCTGTGCGCACGCCCTGCGGGCAGATCGCGTGGACCTTGATGCCGCGGTGTCGGTAGGTCAGCGAGAGCCATTCGGCGAAGGCGACGACGCCGTGCTTGGTGACGCTGTACGGTGCGGCGCCGATCATCGTCAGCAGTCCGGCTGCGGAGGCGGTCGAGACGAAGCGGCCGGTGCCGCGCTCCAGCCAGTCCGGCAGCAGCGCCCTCGCCGCCCGGACATGGGCCATCACGTTGACGTCCCAGGCGGCGGCCCAGACCTCCTCGTCGGCGAAGACGTCGCCGGGCGAGGCGAGGCCCGCGTTGGCGCAGTAGATGTCGACGGTGCCGTCCAGCGCGTCGCGGGCCGCGCCCACGATCTGCGAGGCGTCACCGGTCACGGCGGTGCCGCCGATCTCCTCGGCGAGCGGTTTGATCCGGGCCTCGTCGAGGTCGTTGACGACGACCCTGGCGCCTTCCGCGGCGAATCTGCGGGCCAGAGCGGCTCCGATGCCGCCTCCGGCCCCTGTGACCACTACGCCCGCGCCCTGCACCGTACTCATCGGGTCCCGCCTCTCTCAGCCGACTATCCCGCAGACTAACCAGTCGGTATGTCGCAGCGGAAGGGCTGGACACCGCTCGGGCGGCACTCCTGTCACAGTCGACTCGTCCGGCTCATTCCGTATGGCCTGAACGCGCGCTAGCGTGCGTGACCATGACAGTCGTCGCGATCATGGAGGTAGCTGAATGAGCCTGTCCAGACGTGGTTTGCTGGCCGCCGGCGGTGCGGTGGGAGCCCTCGCGGCGACGGCCGCCGGTACCGGGGTCGCGACCGCCGCCCCACCCCCGGCAAGGGGCACGGCCGGGTCCGCACCGGCTTCGACCGGCTGGCCGCGGACGGCTACGCGCTGTTGAAGGGGCAGAAGGTCGGGGTCGTCACCAACCCGACCGGGATCACCTCCGATGTGCGCCACATCATCGATGTGATGCACCCGGACGAGCGGGTGAACCTGGTCGCGGTCTTCGGACCCGAGCACGGCTTCCGCGGCACCGCGCAGGCGGGCGGCTCCGAGGGGCGGTACGACGACCCGGCGACCGGACTCCCCGTCTACGACACGTACTTGAAGAGCGGGCAGCCGCTCGCCGATGTCTTCACCGCGTCCGGCGTGGACACGATCGTGTTCGACATCCAGGACGCGGGCGCCCGCTTCTACACGTACATCTGGACGCTGTACGACTGCATGGAGGCAGCGGCTCTCGCGGGCAAGCGGTTCGTCGTCCTGGACCGGCCGAACCCGGTGACCGGGCGGGCGGCACTCGGACCGGTGCTCGACCCGGCGTTCTCCACGTTCGTGGGCCGCCGGGAGATCTCGCAGGCGCACGGCATGACGGTCACCGAGCTGGCGCTGCTCTTCAACGCGGAGTTCCTGGCCCGGCGGCCGGTGGATCTGCGCATCGTGAAGATGTCGGGGTGGAAGCGCTCGGACTTCTTCGACGCGACCGGGCTGCCGTGGGTTCCGCCGAGCCCCAATATGCCGACGCCGGACACGGCGCTGGTGTACTCGGGGACCTGCCTGTTCGAGGGCACGAACCTCTCCGAGGGACGCGGCACCACCCGGCCGTTCGAACTGCTCGGCGCGGAGGGCATCGACCACCGGTGGGCGGCGGCCGCGAACGCGCTCGACCTGCCCGGAGTCGCGTTCCGCGAGGCGTACTTCGCGCCGACGTTCTCCAAGTTCCAGGGGAAGACGGTCGGCGGGGTGCAGCTGCACGTCCAGGACCGCGAGGCCTTCGACCCGGTACGCACGGCGATCGCGCTGCTGGTGACGGCGAAGCGGACCTGGAGCGGGTTCGCGTGGCGCTCCGACAACTGGATCGACAAGCTCACCGGCAACACGCGGGTCCGCACGCTGATCGACGCGGGGGCGGACACCGATGAGGTGGTGGGGGCGTGGGCGGAGGATCTCGCCGCGTTCCGGGCCGTGCGGAAGAGGTATCTCCAGTACCGGTGAGACGGGCCGGGCGGGCCCGAGGATTCGGGCCCGCCCGGCGCACCGGTTCCGTCCTCGAACGCCGGACGGAACAAAAATCGCCCTACCGATGGGCGGGGAACTCCACCACCTGCTGGAACGTCGGGCGGTTCTGCCAGTGGATGGACTTCTGGGCGATCCCGCCGAGCGGGCGGTGGACGATCGAGTCCGTGCACCACTGCTCGCCGGCCTTGCAGCTGTCGTCACCCGGGTAGACCTCCGCGGCCGGCTCCGCCGCAGCCGCCTTCAGGGACGTCAGCAGCGCGTCACGGCAACCGGCCAGATCACCGTTCCCGCAGTACGCCTTGGCCAGCGGACCCTTGACCGGCTGCCCCAGGACCCGGCGCAGGTCCTTGTCCACGAAGCCCCACCAGCCGTACTGGAACGCCGAACCACTGTGCGCCCCGCTCGGCCCGTGGCTGGCCGCCGGGGACTCGTCGGTGGCGAGGTTCGCGGTCAGCGCCCCGTACAGGCCCTCGCCGAGACCCGGCTTGAACTCGGCCTCGACCAGCTTCGGCCACCATGCGTCCATGATCCGTACCGCGTCGGCGTAGGTGTACGCATGCGATCCGGGGCTGCTCTCCCTGCGCTGCGAACCTGCCGCCCGCCAGGACTCCAACTGCTGTACGACGCCGTTAAGTTCCGGATCGGTGACCGGCCGGGAGCGGATCACCTTCAGCAGTTCGGGCAGCAGCTGCTCGCCGCGCAGATCGGTGACGGCGGCCTCGGCCATCGCCCGGGTGAGGGACGCGCGGGTCACGCCGCCCTCCTCGACCAGCTCCGCCACCCGGTCGTCCAGCAGATCGGCCCGGTGCACGGCGCTGAGGCCGAAGCCCGCGGAGGCGTACCCCTCTGCCTGCTTGTTGTTCCAGGAGACGTAGTAGTCTTGGCCGCTGGAGTGCGGGTGCTCGGCGAACGGGGTGTACGCGGCGGTGTTGGTGGCCGGGTCGTACCCCTTCCATTCGTAGGCCTGCACCGCCTTCACGGGCAGCGCCGGGTCGACGCCCGCGGCACGCACCGGGTTCATGCCGCTGTTGTAGTACGCGGCGGTGCGGGAGTCGGCGTAGAACCAGTTGAACGCGTAGTCGATATGGCTCGCCGCCCGCTGGAACGAGGCGGCGTCCTTGACGTACGCCGGGTCGTTGAGCATCTGGAAGCCGATGATCGAGTCGGCTTCGTGACGGTAGGTGGTACGCAGCGAGGTGTAGGCGACGGGCTTTCCGCCCACGGTGGCGCGGTGGGTGACGATGCCGTATTGGGTGCGCCGGACCTGCATCCGGTAGGAGCCCTTCGCCGTGGAGTCGGCGACGGTCGGCTTCCAGGAGTTGGTGCGCTCCAGGGTCTCCATGGCGGTGCACGTGCCGCGGTAGAGGTAGTGCGTGGAGTCCTTGGTGGGCGTGGAGCCGTCGGTCTCGCACAGATCGATGGCGTAGGTGTCGGTGATGTCCTGGCCGGCCGAGGTGGCGCTCCAGGCGTAGTCCTGTCCGCGGCCCATCTGGATGTACATGCCGACACCGGCGAAGGAGACACCTCGGGCGCTGATGCCGGGGCCCTGGAGCTCCTGGAGCATCATCAGCTGCGGGGCGAAGTAGCCGGTCTGGGGTCCGAAGACGGCGATCGGGTTTCCGCTCGCGGTGTTCTTGCCGGAGACCAGCAGGGCGTTGGACATGCCGCGCTTCTGGGCGCCGGCGCCGGAACCGGGCAGCGAGCCCTCGGGGATCACACCGTCGTCGTAGATGCCCTGGGCCTTCTTGAGGGGGGCCGGGGCCTTGACCGGGGCCTTCTTGTCGGTGCCCGCGGAGCCGGTGCGGTCGTGGATGAGAGGTTCGGCGGTGACGGAACCGGCGTCGGGCAGCGCGGTGCCGCGCGCCGTGGCGGGCTTGCCGGCGTACGGGAACGACGTACCGTCGTGGATCGTCAGCACGGCCTCGGGGTCCTCGCGCTGCCGGAACGACTCCCAGACCCTGGTGCCCTCGGCGACGCCGTACTTCTGCTGGGCGGACAGCAGCGAGAGCGCCGCCTGCACCTCGCCGCCGCCACCGCCACCGAACTGACCGCCGACCACGGAGGCGATCGATATCAGGTCGGTCAGCTCGAACGGGCGGATCTCCCCGATGTTGGTAATGGCGTCGATCTTGCCGGTGAGGACGTACTCACCGGGGAAGTAGCGGCCCTTCTTGGACTTCTCGCGATACGCGTTGATGCCGTCGACGTACGCCTGGGCGTCCGTCATGGCCTGTTCGCCGCGGGCACCCTCGTGGGTCCTGATGTACTCGACCTGCGCTTCGAGATCGGCCTCGGTGTACGGGGCCTGCGGCCAGAACTGCTGCTCCAGGCCCTGGTTGGCCGGCGCGCCACCGGCGAACGAGGTCAGTTCGCCGCGCCCGATGTGCCGGAAGAGGTCCATCAGCCAGAGCCGGTCCTGCCCGGCCGCGAATCCGGCGCCGAACTCGGTGCCGTAACGGGTGGTGCCCTTGATGTGCGGGACGCCGGACGCCTTGTCACGGGTGATCGTGACGTCGTCGCGCGGCGAGGTGACGGACTCGACCTGGCCCTCGGGGACACCGAACGAGGCGTCGTTGAAGAAGTCGGTCAGCTTCTGGTCGGTGAGACCGGTGTGCCCGGCCACCAGGCCGTTGTAGCGGTCGAGTTGGTCGTCGCTGTGGGCGGGGTGCGTACCGAACGCCTTGTTGCCGAGGATGTCGACGAGTGTGGCGTTGCCGTTCTCGCCGGGCGGCAGGATGTCGTCGCACTGCCGCCGGCAGTAGTCGGTGACGGGTGCGGGTTCGGCTGCCGCGGCGCCGGACTGCGGCGAGGCCGCCAGCAGGGTGGTGCCGAGTGCGAGAACCGCCACGACGGTGGCGGCCCTGAACTTGACAGTGCGTGGGGGCATGCGTGCTCCTCCGAGAGGCCGATGCGCCGGAGGTTACTGGCGGTATGACCCGTCGGTAAGGTGAACAACAGTCACCTTTTCCGAATCGTCACATGTCTCCGTGCACAGCCCTCATGACGATGAGTCATCTCACATTCCGGACGTCAGCCTCTTTCGATGGATCCGATCCGGGCAGCCGTACGTCCATTCCTTGACGCCGAAGTACGAGCGACGGAGGTGGCAGTGCAGTGGCCGGATTCCGGAGTCTTGCGAGACAGGTCCGCGATCCGCGGGGCGACCTGGCGCTGCGGCGGTATTCGCTGCGCAAGTGCCTGGAGAGGTTCGCCCCTTACGGGCATCGGGCGACCTGGGATCATCTGTGCGCCCGGCACGGGATCGAGCCCGAGGACCGATCCCCCGATCCGGTGCGACTGATGCGCGCACTGGACGAACTGGAGGCGGCGAGGGCCGTCTGGCTCGGATACGAGGCGGGGTTCGCCGAGCGCCGCAGGCGGGAGAAGCATGACGGACTGCGCAGGCCCGGCGCGTTCGACGACTGGCACCGGCGCACCTGGGGCGGCCACGGCGTCGCCCGCTGCGAGGACCCGACGGTTCACCCCTCGGCGCCGCTCGCCGAGGTTCTCGGCCGACTGATCGCCGCGCTGGAGTCGGAACCGGGCACGTCCTGCCCGGTGTGCGCGGGCGCCGAGATCGTCTGGCGGCCGGATCTGGAGTGCGAGCCGTGGTCGGGGCCGGTGTGCACGGGGTGCGGGATCGTGGTGCCGCAGCCGGTGCTCACACCGAGAACACTGGCGAAGGCCCGGAGCGCACGGCGCCGGGATCTGGCGTCGGCGGCGTGACGGACAGCGAGAGCGCCCGGCGCGCCCGCCAGGCACCTGGGCCGCCGGGCCCCACTTCTACGGACAGTCGGCCGACCGGCGCTCCGGCATCAGGCGCGAGCCGCTGATCCGCTGACCGGAGATGTCGTCCGGATTGGAGAGCACACAGTTCTCCAGCGACAGACAGCCGCAGCCGATGCAGTCGGTGAGATGGTCCCGCAGCCGGCCCAACTGCGCGATGCGCTCATCCAGTTCGGAGCGCCACGCCGCGGAGAGCCGCGCCCAGTCGTCACGGTTCGGGGTGCGCTCCTCCGGGAGTTCGGCGAGAGCTTCCCGGATGGTGGCGAGCGGGATTCCGACCCGCTGCGCCGCGCGGACGAACGCGACCCGGCGCAGCGCGTCCCTGGTGTAGCGACGCTGATTACCGCTGGTGCGGCGGCTGCTGATCAGGCCCTTGGCCTCGTAGAAGTGCAGGGCAGAAACAGCGGCGCCGCTGCGTGCGGAGAGCTGGCCGACCGTGAGTTCGTGGAGCGTCTGTGGGATCTGGGGCACCCCTCCAACCCTACTTGTCCACCCCCGGCCGGCCCGTCGTTGACAGGAACGCACCCGCCAACCATGCTGAGCAAGCGCTTAGACAGGCGTGTGACGCCGGATGGCCGAGAGCTGGAAGGGCAGGGACCGGGGACATGGCAGAGCCGAAGATCTTCACGTCCGCGCAGGAGCTGCGCGACGGGGTGGGCGAGCAGCTGGGTCACAGCGAGTGGCTGGAGATCGAGCAGAAGAGGATCGACCTCTTCGCCGAGGCCACCGGTGACCACCAGTGGATCCATGTGGACCCGGAGCGGGCCGCGGCCGGGCCGTTCGGTACGACGATCGCGCACGGCTACCTCACGCTCTCGCTGCTGCCGGCCCTCGTGCCCCAGATCATGCGGGTCGAGGGCATGAAGATGGGCATCAACTACGGGACGAACAAGGTCCGCTTCCCGTCCACCGTGCCCGTGGGCTCTCGCCTGCGCGCGACGGCCGTCCTGAAGAGCGTCGAGGAGGCCGGGGGCGGCGTACAGGTCACCGCCCTCGTCACGGTCGAGCGCGAGGGCGGCGACAAGCCGGTGTGCGTGGCCGAGTCGGTGTCGCGCTACTACTTCTGACGACGCGGCCCGCCACCGCTACCGCTTGACAGCGACCATGCGCAGCACGAGGTCGGCGTACAGCTCGCCGACCTCGTCCGGCGTCCGGCTGCCCTGCGCGTTGAACCAGCGCGCCACATCGATGCAGAGCGAGAGCACCGCGAGCGTGGTGCCCGGGATGTCGGGGACATCGAATTCCCCGGCCCGCACGCCGTCACTGATGATCCGGCGCACCACCGCGTCGCTCTTGCGGCGCAGCTCGACGATCTCGGTGCGGTGCTCCTCACCGAGGGCGTCGAGTTCGTACTGGACGACGCGGGCCGTGGTGTGCCGTTCCGCGTGCCAGCGGACGAAGGACCGTACGGCCTCGGCCAGCCGCTCGGCTGCCGTGCCCCCGCCGTCGGCTGCGGCCTCCAGGACGAACAGGGCGCGGTCGTGACCGATTCTGCTGATCCGGTGGAGCAGCTCTTCCTTCGTCTTGTAATGGATGTAGAGGGCGGCGGGGCTCATCCCCGCCCGGCCGGCGATGTCGCGGGTGGTGGTGGCGTGGTACCCGCGCTCGGCGAAGGCTTCGACGGCGGCGACGAGGAGCCGCCTGGCCGCCTCGGGCGTCACTTCGGCCCACGGCGCACTGTCGCCGTCGGTCTCCTCCGCCGTGCTCATCGTCACTCGCCCCTCTCGTCAGCAGGACGAACACCATACCCCGAACCTGAGCAAGCGCTTAGGGTCCGTCCTGGCGGGATCGTCAGGGCTTCTGGAAGGGGTCGTGCTCGGCGAGGATCTTCTCCAGGCGGGCCTGGTCGACCCGGCTGACGATCTGTCCCGCTTCCTGACGGTCACGGATGACCTTGGCCAGGGTGAAGCAGGAGGTGACGAGATAGAGGACGCCGATCGCGAGGAATCCGCGGACCCAGGCGTCCGCGTCCAGGAAGTAGATACCGAGGGTCATCGCGGTCATCGCCACCCCGAAGGACGCGACGGCCTGGCCGTAGAAGGCCGCGGTGCTCTGCTGCTTGACCGATGCTGTGTCACTCATGCCGCCCAGCATCGGCCGACGTGGTGTGTGCCACATCCGTCCCCGTACTCAGCCCGGTACTCAGACTCCCGTTCGAGCGGTCGCGAAGGGGTCAGAGGCGGAGACCCCCGTCAGCGCGCGGCCGATGATGAGCTTCTGGATCCGGCTGGTGCCCTCGTACAGCGTCATCACACGGGCGTCGCGCAGCAGCTTGCCGACCGGGTACTCGTCGATGCAGCCGTAGCCGCCGAAGACCTGGAGGGCGTTGTTGGCGGCGTTGGTCGCCGCCCGAGCCGCCGCACTCCTCGGGGACGGCGAGGCCGAGGAAGCCGACGGAGCCCAGTTTCTTCACAATCGACTTGTCGACGTTCTCGGCCCGGTCCCACTCCACGGCACGGGGTGCGATCTCGCGGGCGACGAAGTCCTTGGCGAGCTGCCGGACGGCTTCCTGCTCCTCGCTGAGCTCCCGGTTCATCCTTCGACTTCCCACATTTAATTAGCACTGCTAGTTTTGCGCTGGCAGGCCCTACTATGTGCCGCATGGCCCGACCGCGCAAGCCCCTCCTCAGCAGAGACCGCATCGTCGAGACGGCGGGCGCACTCGTGGACTCCGAGGGGCTCGACGCCGTCTCCACCCGCCGGCTCGCCGCCGAACTCGGGGTCAGTGGACCCTCGCTCTACAACCACTTCCGCAACAAGGACGAGATCCTGGACGCGGTCGCGGACGCCGTGTCGGCCCAGGTCGATCTGTCGATGTTCGACGAGTCGGACACCCGCGACTGGCGCGCCGCCCTGTACGACTGGGCCGTCTCGTATCGTGCGGCGCTCACCGAGCACCCGCACATCGTCCCGGTGCTCGCCCAGGGCCCTGGACGCCGCCCCGCCGGTCTGCGGGTGGCCGACGCGGTCTTCGGTGCGATGGTCGGGGCCGGCTGGCCGCCCGCCCAGGCGACGTACATCGGGGCCCTGATGCGCTACTTCATCACCGGCTCGGCCCTCGGTTCGTTCGCCCGCGGCTTCGTCGGCGACGAGACGGCGTACGACCCCGCGGACTATCCGCACCTCGGCCAGGCCCATCTGCTGGCCGAGCGCCGCCAGAAGGTCGACGAGGGCGCGTTCGAGACCGGGCTGCGGGCGCTGGTCGACGGCCTCTCCCTCCAGTACGAGCAGCTGTCGTCCGCCGGGACTGTTCGGCCGGCACCGAAGCGTTCCTGACGCATCCTGGAACACATGGCACGCATGGCACACCCCGACCCGGCCGCACCCCGCCTCGCCGCCCTGGCCACGCTCCTCGCCGACGAGACCCGCGCGGCCTTCTGCCTGGCCCTGCTCGACGGCCGCGCCTGGACCGCGGGCGAACTGGCCAGGTACGCCTCGGTGGCCCCGTCCACCGCCAGCGAACACCTCGGCAAGCTCGTCGCGGGCGGGCTGCTGACCGAGGAGCGGCAGGGCCGCCACCGCTATCTGCGGCTCGCCGACGAACGGACCGCGCACCTCGTCGAGGACCTGGCGGCCCAGGTCGTCCCCGACACCGCGCCCGAGCGGCCGCGCACCCTGAGCGCGGCGAGCGCCGGCAGCGCACTCGCTCGCGGTCGCACCTGTTACGACCATCTCGCGGGCCGGATCGGCATCGCGATCGCCGATGCCATGACCGTACGGGGGCTGCTGAAGCAGGACACCGGCTTCGCGCTGACCGACGACGGCCTCGGCTGGTTCGGCGGACTGGGTATCGGTCTGGAGCCGAGGTCACGGCGTCCGCTCGTACGGAGCTGTCTGGACTGGACCGAGCGCAGGCCGCATCTGGCAGGGGTCGCGGGAGCAGCGCTGTGCCGCCATGCGCTGGATGCCGGGTGGTGCGTACGGATCGGGTCCGGGCGTGCGGTGAGAGCGACCCCGGACGGGGAACGGGCGCTGTACGAGCATCTGGGCATCGAGCCGTCCACCATTCGGTAGGTGCCGAACGGTCACGGCCCTATGGTCGGGTCCATGACGACGACACCCGCCCCAGCGGCGACACCCGCGGCACATCGTGACTGGCGGGCCCCTGCCGCGGCCTGTACCACTGTGCTGCTGTGGGCCTCCGCCTTTGTCTCCATCCGCAGCGCCGGGGATGCCTACTCGCCCGGTGCGCTCGCTCTCGGCCGGCTGCTCGCGGGCTCCCTGGCACTGGGCACGTTGCTGGTACTGCGGCGCGAGGGGCTGCCGCCGCGGGCCGCCTGGCCGGGGATCATATGGTCGGGCCTGCTGTGGTTCGGCCTCTACATGGTGGTACTCAACTGGGGTGAGCAGCAGGTCGACGCGGGCACGGCCGCGATGGTGGTGAACATCGGTCCCCTCCTGATCGCGCTGCTCGGTGCCCGGATGCTCGGCGAGGGGCTGCCCGGCAGACTGGTCGCGGGCATGGCCGTGTCGTTCGCGGGCGCCGCCGTGGTCGGACTCTCGATGTCGGGGGACGGGGACGCGTCGGTGCTCGGCGTGGCGCTCTGTCTGCTGGCCGCGGTGGCGTACGCGGCAGGGGTGGTCGGCCAGAAACCGGCGCTGCGGCACGGCTCCGCATTGCAGATCACCACGTTCGGCTGCCTGGTCGGCACCGTCGCCTGTCTGCCGTTCTCGGGCGCGCTGATCTCCGACGTCGCGGACGCGCCCCTGTCCGCCACCCTGAACGTGGTTTATCTGGGCCTCTTTCCGACCGCGCTGGCCTTCACCACCTGGGCCTACGCACTCGCCAGGACCACCGCGGGGCGGATGGGTGCCACCACCTATGCGGTGCCCGCGCTGGTGGTGCTGATGTCCTGGCTGCTGCTGGACGAGGTGCCCGCGCTGCTCACCGTCGGCGGGGGTCTGCTCTGTCTGGCCGGGGTGGCGGTCTCCCGGATGCGTCCGCGGACCGGTCTGACGCGGAAGAACCCGGCACAGCCGGTGGAGGGGCGCCGGCATGACGCGGAGCGCCAGGGAACCGAGCGGCCGTAGGAAGACGCAGAAGAAGTGGCCGGGGCCCGGGAAGCCCTGCTGGGTGACTCGGTGTCGATGAGCAGGAACATCGGCACCGTCCACACGGCGAGCCCGGCCGTCGTCGAGGGCGGCCGGGGTTCCTTCCGGGCATCGGTCAGAAGACCACCAGGGCCCGTCCGCCCTTGCCCGCGATCATGTTGTCGAAGGCCGCCGGGATGCCGTCCAGCGCGATCCGTTCGGTCACCATCATGGAGAGGTCGAACCTGCCCGCCAGGGTGTGCTCGGCGAGGACCGGCAGGTCGCGGGCCGGGTCGCTGTTCCCGTACACACAGCCCGTCAGCGAGCGGCCCCAGTGGAAGATCTCCAGGGCGTTGAAGGACACCAGCTGGTCCTTGCCACCGATGCCGACGACCGTGGTGCGGCCGCCGCGGCGGGTGGAGTCCCAGGCGCCCCGGATGGTGGCGGGCCGTCCGACGCACTCGATCGCGACGTCGGCGCCCTGGCCGCCCGTGAGCCCCCGGATCGTGCGCGGGGTGGTGTCCGAGGCGATCACGTAGTCGGTGGCGCCCGCCTGCCGGGCCAGTTCCTCCTTCTCGGGGGAGACATCGACGGCGATGATTTTCGAGGCGCCCGCGATCCGGGCGGACTGGAGCACGGCGAGGCCGACCCCGCCGATGCCGAACACGACGACGGACTCGCCCGGGCGCACCCGGGCGCTGTGGTGGACCGCGCCGTATCCGGTGAGGACCGCGCAGCCGAGCAGGGCGGCATCGGTGAGCGGGATGCCGTCGGGGGCGGGCAGGACGCAGTTCGCGGCGACGACGGTCTCCTGCGCGAACGCCGCCACATTCAGGCCGGGGTGGAGTTCCATGCCGTCGGCGGTACGGGCATGGATGCCGGCCGCACCGGACAGGGCATTGACGCAGAGCCAGACCTCGCCGATCCCGCAGTGGTGACAACTGCCGCAGGAAGGCGCCCAGTTGAGCACGACGCCGTCCCCGGGTGCGACATGCGTGACGCCCTCACCGACCGCGACGACGGTGCCCGCACCCTCATGACCGAGGACGGCGGGGACGGGCACCCGCATGGTGCCGTTGGACAGGGAGAGGTCGGAGTGGCAGACGCCTGCGGCGGCGAGGCGGACCCGGACCCGGCCGGGTCCGGGCTCCGGGAGTTCGATGTCGTTGATCTCCAGCGGAGCTCCGACAGCGGGCAGTACGGCGGCGCGGACCACGAACAGGCTCCTTGACGGTCGGCAGCGGGGGTCGAGGCAGGGGCGGAAAGGTCAGAACTGCAGCGACTTCGTCTGGAGGTACTCGGCGAGCCCGTGCGAACCGAGCTCGCGGCCGACGCCGGACTGCTTGTAACCGCCGAACGGGGCAAGCGGGTTGAACCGGCCTCCGTTGATGTCGACCTGGCCGGTGTCCATCCGGCGGGCGAAGGCCACCGCCTCGGCGTCATCGCCCGCCCAGACCGCTCCCGCGAGCCCGTACACGGTGCCGTTGGCGATGCGCAGGGCGTCGTCCTCGTCCTCGTAACGGATGATCGAGACGACCGGGCCGAAGATCTCCTCCTGGGCGATGGTCATCTCCGGGGTGACGTCCGCGAACACGGTGGGGCTGACGAAGTAGCCCTGCTCCCGTGGGGCATCGGGGCCGCCCGCGACGAGGCGCGCACCCTCCGCCACACCCTTCTCGATGTATCCGCGCACCCGTGCGTGCTGCTTGGCGTTGACGAGGGGCCCGATGCGGTCGCCGTACTTGGCGGCGGCCTCCGCGGCGAGCGCGACCGCCTCGTCGTACTGGGAGGTGTGCACGAGCATGCGGGTCCAGGCGCTGCACGTCTGGCCGGAGTTGCCCATGACGTTCGCGATGCCGACGCCGACAGCCTTGGCGAGGTCCGCGCTCGGCAGGATGACATTGGCGGACTTGCCGCCCAGTTCGAGGGCGACGCGCTTGACGGCTGCGCCGGCCGTGGCACCGATCTGCTTGCCGACGGCGGTGGAGCCGGTGAAGGAGACCAGGTCGACGCCCCCGTGCTCGGCCAGCGCCTGTCCCGCGACCGGACCGAGGCCGGTGACCAGGTTGAACACGCCCGCGGGGATGCCCGCTTCATGGATGGCCTCCGCGAACAGCTGAGCGGTCAGCGGGGTGTCCTCGGCGGGCTTGAGGACGACCGTGCAGCCCGCCGCGAGCGCCGGGGCGACCTTGGCGACGATCTGGTGCAGCGGGTAGTTCCATGGCGTGATCGCGCCGACGACGCCGACCGGTTCGGCGTAGACGGTGGAGTTGCCGACCTTCTCCTCGAAGGCGTACGAGGCGGCGAGTTCGGCGTACGAGCCGGCCACCAGGATCGGTACGCCCGCGTGCACCGACTGCGAGAACGGCAGCGGTGCGCCGAGTTCGGCGGTGACCGTCTCCGCGATCTCGTCCTTGCGGGCGACGAGGACGTCGCGCAGGGCGGCGATCTTGGCAGCGCGCTCGGCGGGCGGGGTCGCGGCCCACTCGGGCAGGGCCTCACGCGCTGCGGACACGGCGGCGTCGACGTCCTCGGCGGTGCCTGCCGGAACATGCGCGATGACCTGCTCGTCCGCCGGATCGACCACCGCGATCAGGTCCGTGCCGACGGCGGCCCGCCACTCGCCGCCGATGTACATCCCGTCGTGGGCCTTCATCGCATTCCTCCCGGGGTGCCGTGGCTACGGCGTCGTCGTCCGCGCCCCAAACTAGCGCTGTTAGTTTTTGGGCGCCAGAGGCCATTCCCATGGCTCCCGTCACGGTGTCACGCCATGCGCCGGAGGCCCGCCCGCCCTGGCCAGTAATACGCCAGTAACGGCCTCCTCCTAGCGTCCGGCACCAGCCGGCCCCGCCCCGTTCTTCCCCTCGTAGGTCCGGGTACGGGGCCGGCTCCCCCGTACCCGTCCAGGAGGAGCACTCCATGCACCTGCCCCGATCCCCCCTGCGCAGATCCGCCGCACGGGCGGCGGTCGCGATCACGGCGGCAGCCGTGCTGACCGGCCCGGCCCCCGCCTTCGCGCAGTCCGACACCGCCGTTACCGGTACAGCCGTGAGGAGCAGCGCAGCAAAGAACACCACCAAGGTCGACCCCGCCGTTCTCGACACTGTCGGGAAGGGCGAGGAGTCGACCTTTTTCGTCGTCCTGAAGAAGCAGGCGGACCTGTCCGCGGCCAGGGGCAGGCGCGGCCACGCCGCAAAGGCGACGGCGGCGTTCGCGTCGCTGCGCGCCGAGGCGAGGACCAGCCAGCAGCCGCTCACGGCCTTCCTGGACAAGAAGAAGGTCGGCCACCGGTCCTTCTGGATAGCCAACGCCGTCAAGGTCACGGGCGACGAGCAGCTCGTCGAGGACCTGGCGAACCGCTCCGACGTGGCAAGCATCGTCAAGGAGCACCACTACGAGCTCGACGCCACCGAGAGCGCGGTCTCGGACGCCGCCACCGACGCGGACCCGGTCACCCCCGAATGGGGCGTCAAGGACATCGGGGCCGACCAGGTCTGGGACCAGTACGACGACCGCGGCGAAGGCATCGTCATCGCCAACGTCGACTCGGGCGTCCAGTACGACCACCCCGCTCTGAAGGCCAACTACCGGGGCAACAACGGCGACGGCTCCTTCACACACGATTACAACTGGTACGACCCGACGGGCCAGTGCCCGACCTCGGCGCCCTGCGACAACAACGGCCACGGCACGCACACCATGGGCACCATGGCGGGCGCGGGCGGCGTCGGTGTGGCGCCGGGTGCGAAGTGGATCGCGGCCAAGGGC
The DNA here is from genome assembly GCF_900091955.1 of Streptomyces sp. Ncost-T10-10d. Lineage (GTDB taxonomy): Bacteria > Actinomycetota > Actinomycetes > Streptomycetales > Streptomycetaceae > Streptomyces. The sequence goes on along the minus strand of NZ_FMDF01000044.1, from coordinate 41,246 downwards.
TGTGAGTCCAGATCCTGTTCGGACTCCTCGCTCCTCGCGGCGGGCCAGTGGATCCTCGCGCCGACCGACCACACCGGCCGGAACCCGCGCCCCGAACTCTCCCCCGACATCGTGAACAACTCCTGGGGTGGCGGTGACACGACCTTCTACCAGGACATCGTCGAGGCGTGGAACGCGGCCGGGATCTTCGAGGCGTTCGCCTCCGGCAACGACGGCGACGGCACGACCTGTTCGACCGGCCACGCGCCGGGCTCACAGGCACCCGCGTACGGTGTCGGCGCATACGACGTCAACGGCAGGATTGCCGACTTCTCCGGCTTCGGACCGTCCAGGCTCGACGGCTCGATGAAGCCGAACATCTCGGCCCCGGGCGTCGACGTCCGCTCCACCTGGCCGGGCAGCACGTACAAGGCCATCTCCGGTACGTCGATGGCGACGCCTCACGTCGCCGGCGCCGTCGCCCTGTTGTGGTCGTCGGCCCCCTCCCTCATCGGCAACATCGAGGAGACCCGCGCGCTGCTGAACGAGGGCGCCGTCGACGTCGACGACACGCACTGCGGCGGCACCGCCGACGCGAACAACGTGTGGGGCGAGGGCAGGCTCGACATCTTCGCTTCCGTCGACAGGGCTCCGCACACGGCGGCCGTCCTCACCGGCAAGGTCACCGACAAGGCGACCGGCACCGCCCTGACCGGCATCACGGTGAAGGCCTCCGGGTCCACCTCGACGCGCACCGTGACGACCTCCGCGGACGGCTCCTACCGGCTCACGCTGCCGGCGGGCACGTACGACTTCGCCCTCAGCGGCTACGGCTACGCGGACGGCTCCGCGTCCGACCTCACGGTCGCCGCCGGTGAGCAGTTCACCAAGGACTTCGCACTCGACGCGGTCGCCTCCCACACGGTCTCCGGCACCGTCCTCGACGTCACCGGCAAGCCCCTCGCCAAGGCCACCGTCCGGGTCGCGGGCACTCCGGTCGCCTCCGTCACCACGGACGCGACCGGACACTTCGACCTGCCGAAGGTCGCCGAGGGTTCGTACACGCTGACCGCCGCGCCCGCCGCGCCCGCGCTGTGCAACGGCGTCTACAGCGGCGCCCTCGCCGTCGACGGCGACGAGACGCTGACCGCCCGCCTGCCCGCGCACACCGATGCCGCCGGCAACAGCTGCACCCCGGCCGCGTACGCGTGGATCGGCGGCACCAGCAAGGTCGCGCTCAGCGGCGACGAGGACGCGAAGACGATCGCACTGCCCTTCCCGGTGAAGCTGTACGGCGTCTCCTACTCCAGCGCGAGCATCACCACCAACGGCCTGATCAACTTCCTCGAACCGCGGCTCGGTGACTACGACAACGTCGCGCTCCCGTCGGCCGACAAGCCCAACGGCACGGTCGCCGTCCTCTGGGACGACCTGACCCTGGACAAGAAGTCCAGCGTGCAGACGGCCACCACGGGTACGGCCGGCAGCCGCACGTTCGCGGTCGTCTGGAACAACGCCGCCTTCGCCGGCAACACCTCAGCCCGTGTCTCCTTCGAGGCCGTCTTCGACGAGGCCACCGGCTCCGTCACCCTCCAGTACCAGGGCCTGTCCGCCGCTTCGCCCGAGAACGGCGCGAGCGCGACCGTCGGCATCGAGAACCAGGCCGGCACCGACGCCCTCCAGTACTCCTTCAACGAGCCGGTCCTCAAGGACCGGTCCGCCATTCGCATCGCGCAGGGGACCAAGTGATGAGAACCAACTCCCGGCGGGCGCTGCGGCTCGCATCCGCGCTGGTCGCGGCCGGTCTGGCGCTGAGCGCCGCGCCGCCCGCACTCGCCTCCGACGACGGCGGCAACAGCCTGCTCACGCTCACGACCGGCCAGGCCGAGGAGCTGGCGGACCACGCCCGGCTGAACGCCTACGCGGACGCCGACCGCGAGACCGTCGACCCGCAGGGCGCGACCACCGGATCCGATGCCTCCGGTGCGGGGCGGGGCACGGACCAGGGTTCGGGCGCCCACCTCGACGAAGGCACCGGCACGGACGCCGGTACCGATGCCGCCGTGACCATCTCCCCCAAGTCCACGCTGGAAGGCGTGCGCGGCCTGGCCGCGACCGCCCCGGCCGGCAAGGGCGGCGACTATTTCACCCTGCACAGTCTCGGCAGCGTTCAGCGCAGCAAGGCCGACGGCACCGCCCTGTGGCGGCGCGACAACGCCTCGCTGTACGCGGACTGGGGGGTCAAGAACTCCCGGCCCTGGCAGACGGAGCCGTACCCGGCGCGCATCGTGATGGGCTACAACGCGGTGAGTCCGTTCACGCCGGCGTCGGACCAGGGGTACGCGACCGGCGACCTGACCGGTGACGGCGTGGACGACGTGGTGTTCTCGGCGAGCGTGGGTGTGTCCCCGTACCGCCCGTTCACCTCTCCCGGCTCCTCGCTGGCCAACGGCACCTTCGTCACGGTCCTCGACGGCAGGACCGGCACGACGCTGTGGTCGAAGCTGTACGCGTACGCCTACAACGTGAAGCTCGTCGGCAGGACGCTCGTCGTCACGGACGCGCCGCACTACAACCTCAACTCCCCGGCCGCCGCCACCGCCACCGTGTCGGGCATCCGCTTCTCGTACGCCGACGGGGCCCTGACCCCGTCCGACACCTGGACGTACGACACGGGCGTGCGCGCCGGTACGGCGTGGGGAGCTCTGGAGGACCTCGGCGGCGGACTGGTCGCCGCGTCGTACAACCAGCGCAGGACGCCGACCGCCGCAGGGCGCGGCCGCACCCTGGTGTTCGACACCGAGGACGGCGCCGTCAAGTGGCAGACGGACAGCGCCCTCTACTCACGTCAGCTGCACCTGGACACCACGCGCGGGCGACTCGTGGCCCTGGAGCAGTCCGACCCCACCGACGGCGTGAAGTACGAGCTGGACTCGTATTCCCTGGCCGACGGCAGGCGCACCACGCTCGACACCCGGATCAACGCGGTGCCCACCGACATGACGATCGGTGATCTGCGGGGCGACCGGAAGCCCGAGTACGTGGTCAGCGAGTCCACGCTCAGCCCGGATCTTTGGCTCAACGCCAACACCGTGCGGGTCGTGGACGGCACGGACCCCGGCAGCGTGCTGTGGTCCGACACCGTCAAGCGTGACGCCGACAACTCCCACGACGGGCCGAGTGTGTGGAGCCTCGACGTCGTCGACGGCAGCCTCGTGACGGGGGCCCAGGACGACACCGGCATGAACACCGCCGAGAACCCCGGGGGCGGGCAGTACGCCTCACTCACCGTGTTCTCGGGCAGCGGCGACATGCGCTGGCGGCAGAAGGGCATCGGCGCCTCGCCGATGTTCAACCAGGTCTACCGCGACGCGGACGGCCGGCACATCCGCACCGTCGACCAGAACCAGAACATCCGCACCTACGGGTTCGGCAACGGCAAGCAGCAGGACCTCCTGCCGCTCCAGGGCGACCTGTCGTCCGCGCAGTCGTCCGACATCGACGGCGACAAGAAGAAGGACCTCGTCGTCGGCGGCAAGTCCAACGGCGTGTGGGCCTACTCGGGCCCTTCGCTGACTGCGGGCAAGCCCGAGCTCCTGTGGAAGGCCACGGTCCCCGGGCAGGTGCACCGGATCGAGAAGGGTGACGTCAACGGCGACGGCCACGACGATTTCGTGGTGGCCGCGGACACGGCCGTCGCGGTCCTCGACGGGCGCACCGGCAAGGTCCTCGAACGCATCGACGGTGAAGGGCAGTTCGTCCGCTCCGTGACGGTCGCCGACCTCGACGGCGACAAGCGCGCCGACATCGTCGTGCCGACGGACAAGGTGCGGGCCTACCGCGGCAACGGCTCGAAGCTGTGGACATACGGCGCGCCCGACAGCGCGGGACGCGTCGTCTTCGGTGACCTCGCAGTGGGCGAGGGACGGGTGTACGCGCAGTACGCGAGCGTCGGCTCCTTCGACAAGGAGTCGCCCGCGGTCGACGGTGTCGCGCTCGACGCCGAGAAGGGCACGGTGCGCTGGACCGCCGCACCGAAGGCGCCGGCCGAGAGCGTGGACGGCAAGCTGTACGGAGCGGCCCTGGGCAACGGTGTCTTCACCTCACCGGGGATCCCGTACGCCGATGGGCACGCGGTGGTCTACACCTGGTTCGCGGCGACGTCCACGACCGCGGAGGGCGTGCCGGACGCTTCCAGCCTGCGTACGGTGGTCGAGATCCGCGACAGCCGCACGGGTGAGGTCCTCCACCAAGCCCTGGCCGGGGGCGCCTGGACGAACGGGAACTTCTTCACCGGGCCCGAGGGGCTGATCCTCGCGGGGACGGCATCGTTCCGCACGTACGCGGCCGGCGGCCAGGACCACTCGATCTTCACGCTCCCGACGACGGAGACCGGCGGGTTCCTCACCGGTCCCGGCGGACGGCGCCTCCTCGTCGGCGGCGTCCAGGCGGGCGCGTACCTCTGGGACCCGGCCGTGCTGACCGCGGGGCACCACTACCCCGACCAGGTGGGCAAGAACACCTACCTGGGCGCCAGGAACTACTTCTCCGGCGAGCTGGACGGTGACGGTGTCGACGAGTTGGTGAACCTCGGCTTCGACGAGACGGGCTTCGACCGCACGACGGAACTGCTCGGAGGCAGGTATCTGCTGCAGTTCACCGCCATCTCCCGGATGACGGTGTCCACGCTCTCCTGACGAGCCCCGCCCTGCCGCAGGCCCTCCGGACTCCGGTCCGGGGGGCCTGCGGTCTGCCCGGACAAGGGCGTTAAAGTGGCGCCCTCATGGACTCGGAGCAAACGGGACACGGCACAAACGCCGGTCCGCCGCTGCTGCGTCTGCACCTTTTCGGCGGGTTCCGGGTGACTCGTGACGGCGGGCCCCCGCTCGCCGACAAATGGCCCCGCCCCAGCGCCCGCGCCCTCGTGAAACTCCTCGCCGTCTCCCCCGGCCACAGCCTCCACCGCGAGCAGGCCATGGAGATCTGCTGGCCGGACTCCGACGAGCGGGCCGCGCTCGGCAGCCTGCGCGTCGCCCTGCACGCCGCCCGCCGCGCCCTGGAACCGGAACTGGCCCCCCGCGCCTCCTCGTCCTATCTGACCGGTGAGGGCACCCTGCTGCGGCTCGATCCGCAGACCGTGGTGATCGACGCCGATCACGCCGAGAGCCTCGCCGAGCGGGCCCTGGCCGCGGGTACGGCCGAGGAGCTGGCCACCGCACTCGTCGCGTTCACCGGCGAGCTGCTGCCCGAGGACCGGTACGCGCCCTGGGCCGAGGCCCGGCGCGAGCAGCTCTCCGCGCTGTGCGACCGGGTGCGGCTCGGGCTCGCCGAGGCCCGTCTCGCGGACGGCGAGACCGAATCGGCCACCGAGGTGGCGCTGCGGGCCGTGGCCGCCGCCCCGGCCGAGGAGCGCGCCCACCGGGTGCTGATCGACGCCTATCTGCGCCAGGGCCTTCGCCGGCAGGCCGTGCGCCAGTACCACCTGTGCCGGGAGGCGCTCGACGCGGAACTCGGCGTACGGCCCGGCCCGGCGACCGAGCAGCTGCACCTGCTGGCGCTGGACGCGTCCACGGCCGTACTTCCCGCCGTCTCCGTTCCCGTTCTCCCGGCCGCGATACGCACCCCGCCCGGTCCGCCGCTGCGGGGCCGGGCCGACGAACTCGGCGTGCTGCTGGCCGCCGACGGGCCTGCGGTGCGGCTCGTCGGCGGCGAGGCCGGGGTGGGCAAGACACGGCTGACGGCGGAGGCGGCCCGACGGGCGGCGGAGGCCGGGACGACCGTGCTGTGGGGTGCGGGCCACGACGCCGAGGGGCACACCCCGTACGGCGTCTTCGTCGAGGCGCTGGATGCCTGGCTCGCCGACCGGCCGTCCGCCGAACGGGCCAGGATCGGCGGGGAGTACCCCGAACTCGCCTCGCTTCTCCCCACGCTGGGACAGATCGGCGCAGGTGCGGAGCGCAGCCCCGAAGAGCAGCGTGACCGGTTGTTCCGGGCCACGGCCGGGCTGCTCGGCGATCTGGCGGCGGCCGGGCCCGTCCTGCTGGTGCTGGACGATCTGCATGCCGCCGACACAGGTTCGTACCAGCTGCTGAGCCATCTGGCCCGCCGGGCTTCGGCCGCGGGAGCCGCGTGGCGTTTCGTCGTCACCTACCGCGCGGAGGAGCTCGACGGGACGGACCCGCGGCGCACCGCACTGGAGGCGCTGTCCCGCCAGGGGATCGCCCGCTCGCTGGAGTTGGGGCGGCTGGGGCGCGAGGAGTGTCTGGCCGTCGCAAAGGACGCAGGTGCCAGGACCGGTCTCGACCGGGTCTGGGAGCTCTCGCTCGGTAATCCGCTGTTCGCCCTGGAGCTCGCCCGCAGCACCAGGGACGGCGGCGGGGACACCACGGGGCTGAGCGCTCCGGAGGGTGTCCGTCAGCTGGTGACCGCTCGTCTGGCGCGGCTCGGACCCGCGGCACGCCGGGTCGTCGAGGCGATCTCCGTGGCCGGTGGCGGGGCCGCGCTGAGCGAGATCCTGGATGTGGCGGAGCACGGTCTGCATCCGCCGCTCTCGTGCGCCGAGGCGACCGACGCCGTGGACGCGGCGGTCGCCGCCTCGGTGGTGGCGGAACGGCCGGTGGTGGTCGGTGGCCGGCCCCTGCCCGGTCTCGCCTTCCGCCACCCGCTGGTGAGACTGACCTGTTACGACGGGCTGTCCGCCGCGCGCCGTCGGCAGCTGCACTCGGCATACGCGGAGGCCGTGCTGAGGCGGCGCCCCGACGCCGTCGACACACTGGCCTCGCATCTGACCCGGGCCGACGACCCGCGGGCCACCCAGTACCTGCGGCAGGCCGCCGAACGCGCCGCGGCCCTCTGCGCCAATGACACCGCAGACCGCTACTACGCCGAACTGACGGCCCGGCTCGACGCGCTGGCCGCCGATGCGGCACAGGCCCGGATCGACCGGGGAGCCGTACTGCGCCGGATGGCCCGGTACCAGGAGGCGGCCACCGTACTGCGCGAGGCGCTGGCGGACATGGTCCGGCGCGGTGACGAGGACGGCCAGGTGCTGGCCGCGGCCCGGCTGACCGAGGTGCTGGCGAAGCATCGCGGCACCGACGAGGGCGAGAAGCTGCTGCGTACGTATCCCCCGGGCCCGCACACCCCGCCGCCCACCACCGCGACGCACCATCTGGCGGCGGCGGTCCTGCGGTTCGTGGGCGGCCGGTACGAGTCCGCGCACGCCTCGGCCCGCAGGGCGCAGGAGGCCGCTGAGGACGTGCGGGGCAGCGAACGCCGGGGGCTGCTGGCCAGGTCCCTGGGGACCCAGGCGGCCTCGCTCGGCCTCGCGGGCCGGTTCGCGCAGGCCCGGACCGCAGCCGATCTGGCGCTGCCGCATGCCGAGGCGTACGGGGATCAGGAACTGCTGGTCACCATCCTCTCCGTGCTGCGGGAGCATGCGCGCCGGTCCGGCCTGCTCGGCAAAGCGGTCTCCATCGGCCGGCAGGCACTGCGCCTGGCCGAGCACACGGGCGATCCGACGGCGGTGGCCTTCGAGCGCGCCAATCTGGCCGAACTGCATCTGATGCTGCGCGAGTTCGCCGAGGCACGGGAACACGCCGAGGCGGCCGTCCGGGACGGAGAACCGAGCCCCGCCTGGTGCACCCCGTACGCCCTGGCCGCTCTGGCCCGGGTCCGGATCAGAACCGGTGAGCCCGGCGCGGCCGAACTGCTGGCGCGGGCCGGGCGGACCGCCGAGGCTCAGCGCGACCGGCAGGCCGTGCACGAGGTGCGCACTGCGGAGGCCGAACGACTGATGCGCGAGGGGCGCCCGCAGGAGGCCCTCACTCTGCTGGCCGACGACAGCGACCCGTCGGCCGCCCCGCTGCTGGCCTGGGCGGAACTGCTGTCGGGTCACCGGGAACAGGCGGCGCGGAGGGCGGCGGCCGGGACGGTGCGTGCGCAGCGGGTCGGCGAACGGCTGTCGGAGACCGATGCCCGAACGGTGCATGCGGCCGCGCTCACGGCGCTGGGCCGGGAGGCGGCGGCACACGAGGAGTTCGGGCGGGCTGCGGCCCTGGCCGGGGAACTCCCCTATCCCGCAGGGGCGTTCACGGTGGATGAGGCCGGCAGGACGGACTGGACCGCCGCCCGTACCGGATACCCCGGCTGACCGGTGGTCCGGGCGGCCGTTGTCAGGCGAGCTCCGCGGCCTGCGTACCGGGGCTCTCGAACTGGGTGCGGTACAGCTCCTCGTACCGGCCGCCGGCCGCGAGGAGTTCTTCGTGGGTGCCCCGCTCCACGATCTGCCCGTCCTCCACGACCAGGATGAGGTCGGCCGCCCGTACGGTGGAGAGCCGGTGGGCGATCACGACTGCCGTGCGTCCGGCGAGCGCTTCGGTGAGCGCCTCCTGGACGGCCGCCTCGGAAGTGTTGTCCAGGTGGGCGGTGGCCTCGTCGAGGATGACGACGCGCTGGCGGGCCAGGAGCAGCCGGGCGATGGTCAGCCGCTGGCGTTCGCCGCCGGAGAGGCGGTAGCCGCGTTCGCCGACCACTGTGTCGAGCCCGTCGGGCAGCGAGGCGACCAGACCGTCCAGGCGTGAGCGGCGCAGCGCGTCCCAGAGGTCCTCCTCGGTGGCTTCCGGCCGGGCGAGCAGGAGGTTGGCGCGGACCGACTCGTGGAAGAGGTGGCCGTCCTGGGTGACCATGCCGAGGGTGTCACGCAGGGTGTCGGCGGACAGGTCGCGTACGTCGATGCCGCCGATGCGTACCGAACCCTCGTCCGTGTCGTACAGGCGTGGCAGCAGTTGCGCGATGGTCGACTTGCCCGCGCCGGACGAGCCGACGAGTGCCACGGTCCGGCCGGGTTCGGCGCGGAAGGAGACCCCGCGCAGCACTTCGCCGCCGCCGCGGGTGTCGAGGGCCGCGACGTCCTCGAGGGAGGCGAGGGAGACCTTGTCGGCGGACGGGTAGCCGAAGCGTACGTCGTCGAACTCCACGGACACCGGCCCTTCCGGGACCGTCCGTGCGTCCGGCTTCTCCTCGATGAGCGGCTTGAGGTCGAGGACCTCGAAGACCCGCTCGAAGCTGACGAGGGCGCTCATCACCTCGACGCGCGCCCCGGCAAGGGCGGTGAGCGGCGCGTACAGCCGGGTCAGCAGCAGGGCCAGGGAGACGACCGCGCCCGCGTCCAGCTGCCCGCGCAGGGCGTAGAACCCGCCGAGCCCGTAGACCAGGGCGAGCGCCAGCGCGGACACGAGGGTGAGGGCGGTGATGAACGCGGACTGGGCCATGGCCGTGCGCACCCCGATGTCGCGCACCCTGCCCGCTCTGGCGGCGAATTCGGCGGACTCGTCGGCGGGCCGGCCGAAGAGCTTGATCAGTGTGGCGCCGGGTGCGGAGAAGCGCTCGGTCATCCGGGTCCCCATCGCCGCGTTGTGGGCCGCGGCTTCCCGCTGGAGCCGCGCCATCCGTGTACCCATGCGGCGCGCGGGCAGCACGAACACCGGCAGCAGCACCAGTGCGAGCACGGTGATCTGCCAGGAGATGGAGAGCATGACGCCCAGGGTGAGGAGCAGGGTCACGACATTGCTGACGACGCCGGAGAGTGTGTTGCTGAAGGCGCGCTGGGCGCCGATGACGTCGTTGTTGAGGCGGCTGACGAGCGCGCCGGTGCGGGTGCGGGTGAAGAACGCGATCGGCATGCGCTGCACATGGTCGAAGACGGCGGTGCGCAGGTCGAGGATCAGCCCTTCGCCGAGGTTCGCCGAGAGCCAGCGGCCGACCAGGCCGAGTGCCGCCTCCGCGACGGCGATCACGGCGATGAGCAGGGACAGCCGAGTGACGGTGCCCCCGTCCTCGCCGGTCACGATCGCGTTCACGACACGGCCGGCGAGGACGGGGGTGGCGACGGCGAGCAGCGCCGTCGCCACGCTCAGTACCAGGAACAGGGCGACCCTGCGCCGGTGCGGGCGGGCGAACGCGGCGATGCGCCGCAAGGTGGCTCGGTCGAAGGGACGTCGGTCCGCTTGCGCATTCATGACGTTGTGGAGCTGCGTCCACGCGGTGGCTTCCATGCTCATGGAAGGAACGTACGACCTCCAGTGGACTTGAGGTCAACCGCCCGGATTCATCCGGTGCTCCTGGGGTCTCCGGGACCTGATCCGCCGGACCGGCCCCTGGACGTCGCGACCGGGGCGGTCCGGGCTGTGCACGGCGTTCGGGTCGCCGTCCTGGCCGGGCTCGTCGAGCGCGACGACGGGTCCGCTGATGTGTCGGGTAGCGCGCCCCTTGAGACGGTTGCGTCGCACCGGGGCGGGCGAGGCGGAATTGTCAGGTGCGGTTACGGTCCGCGGGGCGCCGTCGGGGCCGGGGCGCCGGCACGGCCGCGGTCGCTTCGGCGTTTCCGGCACGCCTGCCGCGTACCCCCAGCCCCGCCGCCGCGAACAGAAGCGCACCGAGCATGACGAACGGCGCCGCGGTACCCGCCACTCCGGCAATGAGACCGGCGGACGCCGGGGCGGCGACCTGGCCCAGGCGGTTTCCGGTCAGCCGGAGGGCGAGTGCGGTGGAGCGGGCCTCCGCCGGGGCGGCCTGGACGACGGTGGTCATCGACAGCGGCTGACCGACCCCGAGACAGAAGCCGAGCACGGCGAGCATCACGGCCGACGCTGCTACGGGTACGGGCAGGGCGATGCCCGCGCAGAGCATTCCGGCCAGCAGACAGGTCGTGGTGAGCAGCGCTGTGCGGCCGAGGACGCGAAGCATCGGGGTCATCACCAGGCGGCAGGCGATGGTGGCGGCGGCGCGCAGGCTGAGCAGCAGTCCGATGGTGGCGGGGGCGATGCCCCGGTGTTCGCCGACGACGGGCAGATACGCGGTGAGGATATCGGTGGCGGAGAGCACGGCGAGGCTGATGAAGATCCCGGCCGGAACCCCGCGGGCGCGCAGGATGCGGCCGACGCGGACCTTGGCGACCGGATCCGCGCGGCGGGCCGTGGGCGTGGAGCGGTGCTCGATGCGCCAGAGCGAGACGAAGGAGACGGCGGCGACGGCCGCCGAGACGAGCAGGGCGAGTGCGCTCGTACGGGCCATGGCGCCGTCCCGCTCGGAGATCACATACCCGGCGGCGATCGGACCGATGAGCTGGCCGAGGGAGGCGCCGATGGTGAAGTGGCCGAAGTTGCGGTCCTGTTCGGCCGGCGCGGACTGCCGGGCGACGATCGACTGGGCGCCGATGACGAAGCAGAGATGACCGAGCCCCATCACACCGCTCCAGGCCGCCATCGCCGTCAATGAGCCCGCCCTGCCGCTGAGGGCGCAGCCGCCTGCGATCAGGACGACGCCGATCGGCAGCAGGGGCGCGCACCGGCCGTGGTCGGTCCTGCGCCCGAGCGGGACGGCGGCGAAGAGGGGCAGGAGCGCGTACACCGCCGTGATCACACCGATGGCGCGCTCTTCCCCAAGCTCTCAACTGCGTTCGAGCAGGAGAGACCCCATCCGCCCAGCGAGAGAGCCCGGTAGGAGACGGCGGGCCGCGCCATCGACACCGCCCCCTGCGCGAAGGCGAAGGCGATGACGAGGCGCAGCAGCCAGCTCCTGCCGGGCTCTTGTGTACGGGGCACGGTCAGATGATTCCGAAGAGGAGTCCGGCGCCGAGCACCACGAGTGAGGTGAGCGCGGCCCACTTGACGGTGAACCTGGTGTGGTCGCCGAACTCGACCTTCGCCATGCCGACGAGGACATAGACGGCCGGGACCAGCGGGGACGACATGTGCAGGGGCTGTCCGACCAGGGAGGCGCGGGCGATCTCCAGCGGGGAGACACCGTGGGCGGCACCGGCCTCGGCGAGCACGGGAACGACGCCGAAGTAGAAGCCGTCGTTGGACATGAAGTACGTCAGCGGGATGCTCAGGATGCCGGTGACGATCGCCATGTGCGGGCCCATGCCGTCGGGGATCGCGCCGACGAGCCAGTCGGCCATGTGGTCGACCATGCCGGTGCCGGAGAGGACACCGGTGAAGACGGCGGCTGCGAAGACCATGCCGGAGACATTGAGGACGTTGTCGGCGTGGGCGGCGATCCGAGCCCGCTGGTCGGGCATGTGGGGGAAGTTGACGGTGAGGGCGAGGGCCGCGCCGAGGAGGAAGAGCACCGGGATCGGCATCAGTTCCATGATCATCGCGGTGAGCAGCGCGACGGTGAGGCCCGCGTTGAACCAGTAGAGCTTGGGGCGCAGGGTGGCCCGGCCCGGGTCCAGGCCCTTGAAGCCCTCGTCCGCATGCGCTTCGGCGTCTGCGGCTTCGTCGCCGTCCGCGCCCGTGCCGCTTCCGCTTCCGCCGGAGCTCTTGCGGGTACGGTCGCTGCCGCCGCCCGTCCCGACGAGAACCGTCTCCGACTCCGTGACCGTCTCGGCGGCCAGCGCCTCGTCGAGGGTGAGCGTGCCGAGTCGCTTGCGCTCGCGCCGGCCCAGAACGACGGCCAGGAGCAGGACGGCGGCCAGTCCGACGCCGAGTGCGGGGATCATCGGGACGAAGATGTCGCCCGCGTCCAGCTTGAGCGCGGTGGCGGCGCGGGCGGTGGGTCCGCCCCAGGGAAGGGTGTTCATGACGCCGTTCGCCGTGGCGGCGACACCGGTCATCACGACCAGGCTCATCTTGAGGCGCTTGTAGAGCGGGTACATCGCCGAGACGGTGATCATGAAGGTGGTGGAGCCGTCGCCGTCGAGCGAGACGATCGCCGCGAGCACCGCCGTACCGACCACGATCCGCATCGGGTCGGCCTTGCAGAAGCGCAGGATGCCCCGCACGATCGGGTCGAAGAGGCCGACGTCGATCATCACACCGAAGTAGACGATGGCGAACATCAGCATCGCGGCGGTCGGGGCCAGATTGCCGACGCCCTCGATGACGTAGTCGCCCAGCTTCGCGCCCTTCCCGACGGCGACGCAGAACAGTGCGGGGATCAGGACCAGCGCCGCGATCGGCGACATCTTCTTCATCATGATCAGGACCAGGAAGGTCGCAATCATGGCAAAGCCGAGGATTGTCAGCATATGGGATACCTATCGCTCACCCTTGAACTCCCACCGGAGTCGGCGGTGCGGATGACGTTAGGGCGCGCCTCGCAGCGTTAACAAGATGTTGACATGCGAGCAATACGAGCAAAACACCAGGTCAACGCGGGGATCACGTGATGGGCACAACCGGCGGCACCCCCTGCGTCACGGCGCCGGGTGTCGCGGCGGGCGTCACCGCCACCGGGATGCCGTTGAGCACGGCGGTGCCGGAGAGCGGGTCGAGCCGGCTGCCGTCGAGAAGCTGGTTGACGTTGACGCCGGGGTGGGCCGCGGCAACGGACAGCCGGGTACCGGGGCGGTCGTGCCCCCAGCCGCGGGACGAGACCCTCGCGGTCAGTCCAGGACTTGTGCGAGGTAGGCCCGGAGCAGGACGCGGGTCTCGCCGACGATGGCCCGGTCGCCCGACGGGTCGGTGCGGAAGGCGAGTTGGAGGAGTGCGTCGGCGGCCTCGACACAGACCAGGATCGTCCGGAGCAGCTCCTCGTCGGGGGCGCGGCCGAGGTGCCCGGAGAGCAGTTCGGTGAGCCGCCCGGCGACCCGGTGGTTGGCGTCGCCGGCCGGGTCGTCGTCGGGGGCCGGAGCGCCGAAGTCGACGAGGGCGAAGCCCGCCACGGAGCGCTTCATGGCCAGATATTCGTCCAGGACGACATCGATGGCGCTGCGCCAGTCGGCGGCCGGGATGGCGGCGAGGCGGGCGGTGATGCGTTCGGCGTAGCTGTCCAGGTTGCGCCGGGCGAGCGCATCGGTCAGTGCGCGCTTGTTGGAGAAGAACCGGTAGACGGAGCCGATGGGGACCTCGGCGCGGACGGCGACGGCACGGGTGGACAGCTGTTCGTATCCGGTCTCGTCGAGGAGTTCGGCACAGGCGTCGAGTATCCGGGCGAGGCGTTCGGCGCTGCGCTGCTGCACGGGGGCGCGGCGGAGGTTCGTGTTCGCATGGGGCACGCAATCCATGATGCCGTGGGTCTCCTCTGCGGGTGGCAGATCGGTGCCGGTGCGGGCGTCATGCGATGAGCAGGGACAGCCCGCCGATGGTGTACGTGATCATCAGGACCAGCAGCGGGAGTTGCCCCGCGACGGCGCGGCCGGGCGGGAAGAGGCGCACGGACCTGTCATGGGCGGCGATGACGCCGAGTACGTGACCGAGGACGATCGCGGCGACCTGGAGCGTGGCGACGCCGCCCGGACCGAGGGGCGGCTCGGGCGGGACGGGATTGTCAGTGCCGGATGCCACCATGACGGTGCGTGGTCCTTCGGTGACGAAGAGCGTGAAGTAGTGGGCGATGAGATAGCCGAGGGCGATCGGGACGAGTGAGTGCGCGAAGACGGTGAGGGGGTGGCGGAGTTGACCGGAGATCAGCCGGGTGACGCCGGCGCAGAGGGCATAGAGGGTGGCGACGAGGGCGACGGCGCCCAGGAGTCCGAGCGTGGCCGCGGTGGTGCGGCCCAGGGGTGAGGTCTGGACGGTGTTGATCCAGGAGGGGGCGTCGGAGAAGCCGTCGTAGGCGGTGGAGCCGAGCATGACGCAGACGGTGGCGACGAGTCCGGGGGTCTGCGGGGTGGCATCGAGGCCGTTGAAAGGGGAGCGGAGTACGAGGCGGCGGTCGGCGGGGCGACGGCCGAGCGGGGAGAGCCGCGCGAGCAGTCCCGAGTAGGCCTCGAAGGCGTCCGCGTGGTCGAACCATCCGGCGCCGTGGCGGGCGGCGCCTGCGAGGTGGACGGCGGCGTAGAGGGAGAGGAAGAGGAGGAGGGCAGTGGTCGATGCGGGGTCGGGGGCGACGAGTTCGAGCCAGGTGAAGGCCAGGAGTCCGGCCGCGGCGGGCCGAAGACCGAGGCGTACGGGAAGGGGGCGGCCTGCGGCGGGATCTCGGCCGAGCACGCGGCAGCCGAGGAGGTGGACGGTACGGAGCGGGTTCAGCAGTCGCCAGACGGGGCCGAGCAGGAGTGAGGCGGGGACGAGCCCGACCCAGAGGAGCACGTAGACGGCGCCGGGGGCCGGGTTGCGGTCCGGGTCGTCCGGACCGAGAAGGAGGTGGAGCGTGACGAACAGGGCGGCGGCCAGCCCGAGTACGCGCACGGCGATACGGGTGGGGCGTGCGTCGGCGAGGCGCTGGACGGCGGCCGGGACCGGGCGGCCCGCCCGGTCGCCGCGGAATCGGGAGGCGGACCAGAGCAGGCCGAGCGCGAGAAAGGAGACGAAGAGCGCGGCGAAGGCCCCGGCGAAGGCATAGAAGGGGGACAGCGGAAGGTCGTGCTGGGCGCCGATGCCATGGGCGAGGACGCTCACCGTACGACGAGCTGGGTCAGGAGCAGGTCGGACTCATGTGTCTCGACTTCGAAGAGCCCGGTGCGGTCGGCGGTGAACGTAAGGGTGACGGTCCTTCCTGCGGGCAGCCGGGCCTCCTTGTCGTAGCCGTGGACGTGGAGGGTGTCGGCGTGGTCGCTGCGGACCCGGAGTTCGATGATCCGGCCCTTCTTGATCTCGGTGCGGCCGGGGGCGGGGCTGACCTTGCCGTGGGAGACGACGATCTCAAGTGCCGTGTCGGGCCGGGGCGTTCTTGGCGAGTGCGGCACGGGGGTGGTGGGTTGTGCGGAGGCAGTGGTGAGGGAGGTGGTGGCCTGGATCGGGGTGGAGTTCACGGCCCAGGCGGTGTGGTCGTCGGCGTAGAGGCGGGCGGTGAGGCCGGTGCCGCCGCCTGAGCTGCGGACGAGGGAGTCGGGCAGGTGGTACCAGGAGCCGTAGACCCGGGCGAGGGGGTGGCCGTCGAGGAAGAGGCGGGCGTGGCCGCGCCCGAGGAGGGCGGCGCCGCCCACGCTGTCCGGGGTGAACCGGAAGTTCCGTACGGAGAGCCGGACGTTCCAGCCGTCCTCGGAGTCCCGCCGGACGGCGACCGTCACCCGGGGAGCACCCTTGGCGTCGACCTGGCGCAGCCGGTGGCCCGAGCCGTCGTCGGCGGCGAGGAGCCGGCCGACGCTGCCGCCGGCCTGCTCATGACTGGTGCCGGGTTTGTGGTGGGTGGTGGCCCGCCCGCCGCAGGCGCCGGCACCGAACACGAGGGCGCCTGCGGTGAGCACGGTGACGGCTGTGACGCCGGGCCGGGCGGGCCTCGGTCGCCTGCGGGAATCCTTCACGATGCGTCTCCTTCCGGGGCGGGGGCCGGAGCGGGGGCCGGAGCGGCGGCCGGGGCGGGAGCCGGTGCGGCGGGCTCGTGCACGCCCGCGTCCGGAGCAGAGCCCTCCTCCGACGCTCCCCGCCCGCCCGGAACTCCCCGTTCGCTGTGCCGGGCGGCGGCCACGACGGCCCACACCACCCAGATCACACCGAGCAGTCCACGGACCCAGGCCGGGCTGAGCGGAATCCACGGGATCATGAACACGGCCTTGTCGACGGCGTCGAGCAGCGTGAGCGCGCCCAGGACCACCGTGGTCCAGCCCAGCCACGGCCGTTCGCCCCGCAGCACCAGCCCGATCCCGGTCCACCACACCCCGGTCAGCAGCAGCGCCAGCGCGGGCACATAGGTGGAGGCCGGCCCCGTCGTCGATCCGGCCACATCCAGCCCGAGGCCGATCGCGCCGAGCACCGTGACCGCGGTGGCGAGTCCGCTGCCGCGCAGCCTGCGCCACCACAGCACCCCGCCGACCAGCGCGAGCACCACCGCGATCGCCAGCGTCACCTGTACCTCGATGCGCTCGATGCCACGTGCTCCGTACCAGTCGCAGCCGGCCGGCAGCCGTCGTGCCTGCACGTTGTAGTCGGCGCAGACCAGCAGTTGGGCGAGTTTGACCGGTTCACCGATGAGACGGTCGGTGCGTCCGGACACGGCACCGCGCTCGGAGCCGCAGGTGGGCAGGGTGCGCGGGGAGGACGGCCCGGTGTCCGACTGCCAGCAGTTGCCGTCGCCCTGGCCGTCCCAGAACACGTCGGTGCGGTTGGGCCGGGAGTTGCCCGCCTTGTCCGTGCCGAGGTGGTTGCCCGCGTACCGGTTGTGGTGGGAGGTGTCGGCCTGCTTGGACAGTGCGCTCTCGCCGCGGATGAAGGCGGGGACCGCGGTCAGGAAGAAGGCGGTGCGCTGCTGCCCGTAGATCCAGTTGTTCTCGTACAGGTTCCAGTTGCCGCCCGCGGTGATGATGCCGGAGCCCGGTGGCATGGAGATCTGCGGGCAGACGACCCCGTCCTCGTAGCCGCGGTCCACGGGCGGTTTGGCGCAGGTCCCGTCGGCGACATACGGGTAGTAGTCGGCGTTGTTGTCGTGGATGAGATTGCGTTCGAAGCGGGCGTGGTTCTGCGGCAGTCCCGGGTGGCCGGGGAAGGCGCTGTCCATCGAGGCGCCGCCCATGTTGTGGTCGAACTCGTTGTCGTGGACGTAGACGGAGTCGCCCGCGGTGCCGGAGTAGCCGACCATGTTGTGGTGGCTGCGGCAGCCGGTGATCTCGATCGAGTAGCGCGGGACCTCATAGCCGTACCCGTCGTTGATGTCGGACGCGCTGCCGGGGTAGATGCCGGAGTCGCCGTTCCCGTACGACTCGCAGTTCTTGTACAGCCCGTGGTCGCTCGCGAAGGTCAGAAAGCCGTACTCGTCGTTCCACCGGGTGAGGACGGAGTCGATGACGAATCCGTCCTGCGCCAGGACGTACAGGGAGTTGAACGTGGTGCGCTGGGCGGTGAAGTTCTTGAAGTAGATGCCGTCGGAGCCGTCCGCGCGGATCGCGTTGAGCTTCTGGTACTTGGCGTCGATGACGACGTCCGTGCGTTCGGCGCCCGTCCCCTCGATCTGGAGGTTCTTCTTGCCGAGGATCGCCACCAGGTTCTGGTTGTGCGGGCACTGCGTCTGCTGCGCGTAGGACAGGATCTGATAGCCCAGCTTGGAGTTGGGCGCCTTCAGGCGAGTGCACTCCCCCGCCGGTTTGGGCAGTGACGGCTCCTCCTCGTACAGACCGGGCAGGATCGCGATGTTCATGCCGGGCCTGCCGACCGCGTCGACGGCCTGCTGCAGATGGCGGTAGCCGGACTTCAGGCACCGGTCGAACAGCTGCAGGTTCCGGGCCCGCAACCCCTCGGGGAAGCCGGATACGCGGCGCTCGAAGTCCGCCCGGTCGCTCTTGCAGACCAACAGATCCGGTTCGCCGGTGCGGTACACGGGGACGCTGCCGGTTCCGTCGGGCAGGGTGACCGGACGTTCCTCGTGCGCCTGGGCGGCCGGAGCCGCGAGGAGGGCGACGGCAAGCGTCGCCAGGACCACCAGAAGTCTTCGTGTCCACGACATGTGCGGGAGAGTAGAGCATTGTTCAACTTTTGGAACCCCCCTGTGCACCATGAATGCCGTTGACTCACCCCGATCCGATTCCTACGGTTGTCCATAGGATTCCTTCGGCACCGGGAGCGCACATGAGCGGCATCGAGCAGGCGAGGAAGACCGCGGAAGGGCTTGAGCATTCCGCCGGTTTCGGCAATCAACACAGCTCGGAGGCAGTGCCGGGAGCGCTGCCGCACGGCCGCAACTCGCCTCAGCGCGCGCCCCTCGGGCTCTACGCGGAGCAGCTGAGCGGCTCGGCCTTCACCGAACCGCGGGGGCACAACCGCCGTTCCTGGCTCTACCGCATCCGCCCGTCGGCCGCCCATCCCCCGTTCGCCCGTATCGGCAACGGGGCGGTGCGCACCGCCCCGTTCACCGAGTCCGTGCCCGACCCCAACCGGCTGCGCTGGGATCCGCTCCCCGAGCCCGCGGCCGGGACGGACTTCCTGGCCGGTCTGTGGACCCTCGGCGGCAACGGCGACGCGACGCAGCGCACCGGTATGGCCGTGCACCTCTACCACGCCAACTCGTCCATGACCGAACGGGTGTTCAGCGACTCGGACGGCGAGCTGCTGATCGTCCCGGAACGGGGCGGCCTGCTGCTCCGTACCGAACTGGGCCTGCTGCGCGCCGAACCGGGGCACATCGCACTGATCCCGCGCGGCATCCGTTTCCGCGTGGAGCTGCTGGATGACACCGCCCGCGGCTATGTCTGCGAGAACTACGGCCAGCCGTTCGCCCTTCCCGACCTCGGCCCGATCGGCGCCAACGGCCTGGCGAACGCCCGGGACTTCCTCGCCCCCGTCGCCGCATACGAGGACGACGACCGCCCGGTGGAGGTGATCAACAAGTTCTGCGGGAACCTCTGGTCCGCGACCTATGACCACTCGCCGCTCGATGTGGTCGCCTGGCACGGCAACCACACTCCGTACGTCTACGACCTGCACCGTTTCAATGTCATCGGCTCGATCAGCTACGACCACCCCGACCCGTCGATCTTCACGGTGCTGACCTCTCCGTCCGACACCCCCGGTCTGGCCGGCGTCGACTTCGTCGTCTTCGCGCCGCGCTGGCTGGTCGGCGAGGACACCTTCCGGCCGCCGTACTTCCACCGCAATGTGATGAGCGAGTACATGGGCCTGATCGAGGGCGCGTACGACGCGAAGACGGCCGGCAAGGGCGGCTTCGTCCCGGGCGGCGGCTCGCTGCACAACATGATGTCGGCGCACGGCCCGGACCGGGAGACCTTCGACCGGGCGAGCGAGGCGGAGCTGAAGCCGCAGAAGATCGACGACGGTCTCGCCTTCATGTTCGAGACCCGCTGGCCGGTGACGGCGACCGGGCAGGCGGCGACGGCCGACCATCTGCAGCGTGGCTACGACGACGTGTGGCAGGGTCTGAGCCGCAACTTCAGGCCGTAGGCAACGACGCCACTTCTCGGCCCCGCGTCGTCGCGTCCGCTGTGTCGCAGTACGGAGAAACCAGGTGACCCAGGTGCCTCAGATGCCCAAGATGCCCCAGGGGCATGCCTTCGCCCCCGATTCACTGGTCCTGAACCGCAAACTGCCGCTGTGGTACCAGGTCTCGCAGTCGTTGCGCGCCTCGATACTGGGCCGCACCAAGGACGCATCGGCGCGGCTGCCGACCGAGGAACAGCTCGCCGCGCACTACGGCGTCAGCGTCCTGACCATGCGCCAGGCGCTCAAGGAACTGGAGGCGGAAGGGCTGATCAGCAGGCACCGGCGGCGCGGCACCTTCATCGAGCCGCGCGCCCGCCGGGTGTCACCGGTACGGCTGCTGGGCTCGATCGATGCGATCGTGGCCCAGCAGTCGGGCGAGCGGACCGTGGTCCTCGGCCATGGTCCGGTCGCCGTGCCGGGAGACCTCACCGAGTACTTCCCCGACTGTGCGGAGGTCGTCAGCTACCGTCGGCTGCGCCGTGACGGGGAGAGCGACGAGCCCACCAACTGGGCGGAGAACGCGGTGCATCCCGACGTCGCGGCCCGGCTCGATGTGGCCGATCTCGAACGCTGGCCGATGACCAAGGTGCTGCGCGACCGGGTCGGTGTCCGGATCGCGCGCATCACCGACACGGTCGAGGCGCGTCTCGCCGACCCGGCCACCGCCGGACTCCTCCAGGTGCCGCTGCTGAGCCCGGTCCTGTTCTACACGGGCGTGACGTACGACGAGAGCGGCCGGGTGGTGGATGTGGCGCAGATCCGCTACCGGGGCGACCGGTTCTCCTTCTCGGTGACGGTGGAGGCGCACTGACGGCCCGCCCTCCGGCGCCGTTACGATGCCGGAGGCGGCGTGGCGACGGGGAGGACGACACGGTGGCAGCACGGGCGGCGGCCGGAACCGGCGGGGACGACGACACCCCGCTGCTCGACGACCTCATGCCATGGTCCGTACGGCCTCTGCGGACCGGGCGCCCCTGGGTGACCGCCCCGGATGCCGGTTCGCTCAAGGCCCGTTGGGAGCGGCTGGCCCGGGCGGAGGCCGCCGAACGCGAACGGCTGTTCCGGCCCACCCGTTCCCGTACCCCGCAGACCGCGGTGGCGGCACTTCCCGGGCAGGCCACCTCCACCGGCCGGTTCGCCCGCGAGACCGGACCGTGCCCCGAGCCGGTACGGATCCTGCACGGCCCGTTCGACGAACAGTGGCTGCTCCCCGATCACCGGCTGATCGATGCCGCCCGCCCCGAGCTGTGGCGGGTCGCCGACGGGCACCAGCTCTTCGTCGTCGAGCACGGTTACGTACCGCAGGACACCGGTCCCGCCCTCTCCGTGACGGCGCTGTTGCCGGACGGTCACTCCCCCGCCGGCCGGCCGGGCCGCATCCGGCCGCTGTACCGGCGCCCCGGCGGTCTCGAACCCAATCTTGCCCCCGGACTGCTCGCGCTGCTGCGGGCCCGCCACGGGGACGCGGTCACCGATCGGTCCGTGCTGGCGTGGACACTCGCGGCGGCCCGCCCTTCCCCCGCCGGGTGCGCAGTGCCGCTGCCCGCCGAAACGGAGCGATGGTCGGCGGGGGTGGAGCTGGGGCAGGAGTTGCTGCGGTTGCAGCTGCGCGGCGCCCGGGGCGGTGAGCGCCCGCGGCTGCCCGGTGGGCGGCGCCCCTATGTGCGGGCCGCGGTTCCGCCCGTACCGACCGCCTTGGAGTACGACCCCGACGACGAGACGCTGACGCTGGACACGGGCCGTATCTCGCCCGTGCCGGCCGGGGCGTGGGAGTTCCGGGTGGGCGGGGTCCGGATGCTGGAGCTGTGGTTCGAGCGCCGTACGGCGGCGGCCGGAGCGCAGGACATGGACGGCCTGGAAGCGGTCAGGCCCCGGGCCTGGCTCCAGGAGTGGACCTCGGAGTTGCTGGAACTGATCACCGTGCTCGCCCTGCTCGACGGACTCCGGCCACGGCGGGAGGGCCTGGCCGACGGCCCGCAGATCACGGCCGACGACCTCCGCGCGGCGGGCGTCCTGCCGGTCCCGGTCACGGCCCGCCGGCCCGCATCGGTGCTCGACCATCAGGAGGAGGGCCCGGACGGGCAGTTCGCGCTGCTGTGACGGCGCGCCCCGGCCCCACTCGCTACCGGTCGAAGGAGTCCAGCACCCGGCGCAGCGCCCGGTCGAAGACCCCGTCCAGATCGATCGGCCCGGGGTCCTCGGCGAATCCCGCCGCCATCCGCGGATACTTCCCGGTGGCGATCTGGCTGATCAGATAGCCGGTGCGCACGGCGTGCTCCTGCTCCTCGGACCAGGGCAGCGACCGGCTGCGCTCCGCCGTGGCGATCTCGTTGGCCACATAGGTGGTGACCACACCGTTGACCATGGCGATGAGTTCCATCTTCTCGCCGAACCGTGCGTCCACCCCGTCCAGGCAGCTGAGCGAGTACTCCAGATACCGCAGGGAGTTCGGGCTGAAGCCGTACACGGGTGACATCAGCCGGGGCACCCAGGTGTGGCGGTGCATCATCCCGCGGGCCTGATGGGCCAGTGCGATGAGATCGGCGCGCCAGTCGCCGGACGGCTCCGGGAACTCGTACCCGCCGCTGACCGCGTCGAGCATCAGCTCGTACAGGTCCTCCTTGCGCGGCACGTAGTTGTAGAGCGACATCGTGCCGCAGCCGAGCTCCGCCGCGACCTTCCGCATGGACACCGCGTCGAAACCCTCCGCATCGGCGATGCGGACGGCGGCTGCCGCGATGTCGGCGCGACTGAAAGCGGGCCTGGGGCCGCGGCCCGCACGCTCGGGGCGCGCCCAGATCACTTCGGGTACAGCGGGTCGCCCCACCATTGATCACCACCTCTCCCACCATCGTAGTTACGTACACCGTACGTAGTGCGGTATGGTAAGCCGCATGACAACTACGTACGCTGTACTTAGTGAAGGTCTGGAGAAGCACTACGGAAACGTCCATGCGCTGCGGGGGCTCGATCTCGCGGTCGCCGAAGGCACCGTCTGCGGAGTACTGGGGCCGAACGGCGCGGGCAAGACCACCGCTGTCCGGGTCCTCACCACGCTGACGGTCCCGGACGGCGGAAGCGCCCGGGTGGCGGGCCACGACGTGGTGCGCGAGGCGGGCGCGGTGCGCGCGGCGATCGGCGTCACCGGGCAGAGCGCCTCGGTCGACGGCGAACTGTCCGGCCGGCAGAACCTGCGGCTCTTCGCCAAGCTGCTCCGGTTCCGCGGCGAGGCCGCGCGCACCCGCGCCGACGAACTCCTGGAGCGCTTCGAGCTGACGGAGGCCGCCGACCGCCCGGCCCGCACCTACTCGGGCGGCATGCGCCGCCGCCTCGACCTCGCCGCCAGTCTGCTGACCCGCCCGCGGGTGCTCTTCCTGGACGAGCCGACCACCGGACTCGACCCGCACAGCCGCAACCGGATCTGGGCGGCGGTACGGGAACTGGCCGGCCGGGGCACGACCGTCCTGCTCACCACGCAGTATCTGGAGGAGGCCGATCAGCTGGCCGACGACATCGTGCTGATCGATCAGGGCCGGGCCGCCCATCGCGGCACCCCCACCGAGCTGAAGGCCCGCATCGGCAGCTACGCCGAAGTGGTCGTCCCCCATGCATCGGCGCTGGTCCCGGCGGCAGGCGTACTCGACCAGCTCACCGGCACCGAACCGGTACTCGACCACGAGCGCCGCACCGTGGGCGCCGTCGCGACCGACACCACGCTCACCCTCCCCCGTATCGTCCGCGAACTCGACGCAGCGGGAGTACCGGTGATCGACGCGAGCCTGCGCCCGCCGACGCTCGACGAGGTCTTCCTCCGCCTGACCGACCGCGGCGACGGCCGCACCTCCCCGCCCCTGAAGGAGACGGCAGCATGAGCAGCACCGCACTGGCCCACGAGCAGTCTGTCGCGCCCGCCACAAGCACCCCGATCGCCGATGCCCTGGCCATGCTGGGCCGCCATCTGCAGCGGATCAAAGCGGCGCCGGGCGTAATGATCCTGACCCAGACCATGCCGATCACGATGCTGCTGTTCTTCGGGTACGTGTTCGGCAGCGCCCTGGCCATGCCCGGCCAGGAGTACCGCGCGTTCCTGGTGCCGGGCCTGCTGGCGGCGACGGCGGCCAACGGCATCATGGTCGGGATGTTCCAGGCCTCGCAGGACTGCCATCGCGGGGTGATGGACCGGCTCCGCACGCTGCCGATGAGCCGGGCCGCCGTACCGTTCGGCCAGACCGCCGCCGATCTGCTGACCACGGCCATCGGCATGATTCCGCTGATCCTGGTCGGACTCGCGGTCGGCTGGCGGATCGAGGGCGGTCCGCTCGCCGCCCTGGGCGCCTTCGGGCTGCTGCTGCTCCTGCGGTTCGCCACGTCGTGGCTGGGCTGCTGGCTGGGCCTGCTGATCCGCAACGAGGAGATCGCCGGCCAGCTGGGCAGCGCCACCTTCATCCTGCCGCTGCTGTCGAGTGCGTACATCCCGACCGACAATCTGCCGGGCTGGCTGCGGACGATCGCGGAGTGGAACCCGATCAGCACCATGGCCTCGGCCACCCGCGAACTGTTCGGCAATGCGTCCCCGGCCGCCGACGCGGCCTGGCCGGTCGCCCACCCGGTGGCCGGAACGCTCGCCTGGTCGGCGGTGCTCCTCGCGGTGTTCGTGCCGCTGGCCGTACGGCGTCACGCGCGCGGCGGCGAGTGACCGCGCGCCGCGCTCACCGGGGCAGCGCGGCGAGCCGGTCCGGAGTAGTGCCGAGCGGAAACAAAGACGTTACGTACGCGATAGGTACGAGTGGACGGACGTAACCGTCGGCGGTCGCCGTACCGACGCCCGGCGAACACACCGAAGCGCTACTGCAAGCCCCGGGGATGACGGGAGAGCAGACAGCAGCGCAGCGCCGGGACGGTGTGATCGCCTGCGCGGCCCCGAGCGGGGGGCCTGGGCGACGGACCCTGGCCGGGGAGCCCGGGCGGTGTACCGAAGTGCGGTCGTGACGGGCCGTCGAGTCAGTGGCGGCTGCCGAAGAGCGAGCGTCGCAGTCGCCGCAGCGGCGCGAAGAGCGAGACCCGCTCACTCTTGCTCCGGCGGCTGTGGGCGGCATCGCGCGAGGTGAGCTCACGCATCAGCAGCGTCGCCTCCGCGGCCTCCCGCTGTGGGACGGCAGGGCCGCCGAGCACCGCGAGATGGCGGTCGAGGCGCGAACTCGTCGCACTGCTCCCGCATGTGATGGCAGGCACACGTGGCCTGCTGCGCATCGTTATCTGTTCCATGTCACTCCCCACCCGTACGAGGGCACCCGGCCCGGGCAGGTTAACCCTATCCCCCCGCGACTACACCCGTGTATCCCGGTCGCAGGATTGAGCACACACATACGGAGGCTGACGACCGGCTCCCGAATCCGCCCGATTCCAGGGCGAGTTGGACAGAACGGAAGTGGTTCGGCCGCAATGGATCGACGGGGCGCCGGACGGAGACCCCTGCGGACGGGGTCCCCTACCCGTCAGGCGACTGAACGGGCCCGGCACATGCACTGGGTGGGGGTCAGGCGGCCGAGTTGAAGCCGGGCAGGTAGCCGCCCGACTGTCCGGCTGCGGTGGGGTGGTACGACTCACCGATGTTGAGCCAGTTGAGACTGTGCAGCCATGCACTTCCGGAGCAGATCTCGTGGCCGGTGAAGTTCCCCGTGACATCGACGAAGGTGAAGCCGTGGTCGGCGGCGCGCTTGGCGGTCGTCGTGTTGAGGTAGTCGGCGGCACCGTTGATCGCGGTGCGCACCTTGTCGCTCAGGCCGACGACACAGCTGCCACCGATCTTGTAGAAGCGCGGGTAGCCGAGAACGACGACATGAGCGGACGGCGCCTTGGTCCGGATCGCCGAGTACACCGAGTCGAGATTGCCGGGCAGGGTGGTGTCGACATAGCTGCGGGCCGTGGCGATCCGGCTGAGACAGGTGGCCTCCGACTGGAGGACACAGGTGGTCATGACGTCGGAGAAACCCGCGTCATTGCCGCCGATGGAGATCGAGACGAGGTCGGTCGAGGCGCTGAGGGGGCCGAGCTGGTTGGCCTTGACATCACCCGTACGGGCACCGGAGCAGGCGGTGAAGCCGAAGGACGACGGCGAGTTGGCGGCGGCCCAGAGTGCGGGGTAGGCCTTGGTGCTGCGCTTGCAGTCACCGCTGGCACTGTCGTAACTGCCGGATCCGACACCCGAGGAGTACGAGTCGCCGAGGGCGACGTAGTCGACGGCCTGAACAGACTGTGCGGCGTTGGCGGTGGCCGCTCCGGTCAGAGCGAGTACGGCACCGAGCAGGAGCGAGGACGAGAACGCCACGAGTCTGGACATCTTCATGGAACCTCCCTTGGACCGACCGGCAGGATCTCCGCCTGGTCTGCCGTGTCCGTGGTAGCAGTACCCACACCCCTACCGGAAGTGTCCATGCCAAGTTGGTCCAATGAGTTCTCCCGCGCGTCCCCCTGAGGTCGCGTCATGTCCGTGGTCCGCCCGCCGGAAGCAGGGAGAAAGGTGGCGAAACCTGGGTGCGCCGGGTGCCCCCTTGCCGGATCATGGGCGCCATGTCTGCCAACCCTGAGTCCGCTCTGCCGATCCGGCTCACCGTCGACGACAGCGATTCCCCGTCCGACGTCGTCGACGCGCTGTTTCTCGGCCGCTTCGCGACGGGCGAGCAGCCGTACTCGCACAGCTCCTCCCTCGACCGTGTCAAGGCCGGGGCCACCCTGCTGCCCCCGGCCGCCAGAGTGCTGCGCGCCGCCCGCGACGACGACCGCAGCGCCACGCTCGCCGAGGGCGACGGCTGGACGCTGCTCATCTCGCGGTGGAACCGCGGCGCCGATGTCACGGTCACCGCGACCAGCCCGGAGCTGGCGCAGAGGATTCTCGGCCAGGCGACGGACGGCGCCCAGGACGAACCGGAACCGCAGCCCGAGAATGTGACGATGGGCTTCTGGTACGTGTCCCCGCGCCGCGGCCCGTACCGCACCACCCGGCAGATCGCCGCCGGTACGTGGGACGAGGTCCGCAACAACTACACGGCACCGGTGGCCGATGCCATGGACCGGCTGATGAAGGTCACGCCCGACGACATCGCCGGCCGGCTGCTCCTGCTGCACGGCCCGCCCGGCACCGGCAAGACGTCCGCACTGCGCACGCTCGCGCGCTCGTGGCGGGACTGGTGCCAGGTCGACTGCGTACTCGATCCGGAGCGGCTCTTCAACGATGTCGGCTATCTGATGGACATCGCGATCGGTGAGGACGACGGCACGGCGAAAGGCCGTTGGCGGCTGCTGCTTCTGGAGGACTGCGACGAGTTGATCCGCGGCGAGGCGAAGCACACGGCGGGCCAGGCGCTGTCCCGGCTGCTGAACCTCACCGACGGGCTGCTGGGCCAGGGCCGCAATGTGCTGGTGGGCGTCACCACCAACGAGGACCTGGAGCGGCTCCACCCGGCCGTGGTCAGGCCCGGCCGCTGCCTCGCCAGGATCGAAGTGGGCTCGCTGACCCGCAAGGAGGCGGCGGCCTGGCTGGGTACGGAGGAAGGGCTGGGCCGCGAGGGCGCCACGCTCGCCGAGCTGTACGCGCTACGGCGGGGCAGCGGTCCCGCGTCGGTGCCGAAGCAGGATTCCGGTGCGGACGCGGGCCTGTACCTCTGAGCCCGGAAAAATCAAGCCTGTCCGGCGCTTGAGGGCAGGGTCCGGCGGCCGGCGCCGGACCCTGCCCCGCCTCGGTCCCCACTCATCGCGCCGCGTACGCCGCCCGCACCGCGTCCTCGGCCAGGGACAGCGCCGCGGCCCGGGACAGGCCCAGTCGCCGGGCCTGCTCCGCGTATTCCTGCGCCGCTGCCGCCGCGTGCCGGTCCGCCGCATCACCGGCAGCGGCGATGAACGTGCCATTGCGGCCACGGGTCTCGATCACCCCGTCGGCCTCCAGCGCCCGGTACGCCTTGGCGACGGTGTTCGCGGCGAGGCCGAGCTCCTCGGCGAAGCCGCGTACGGTCGGAAGTCTGAAACCGACGGGCAACGCGCCGGAGCGGGCCAGTTCGGAGATCCGTGTGCGCAGTTGCTCGTACGGAGCGGTACCGGAATCCGGATCAAGGGCGATCTTCAGGGTCACGCGCCGATTGTCCCCCACCACCGGGAAAATCAGCGGCGCCCGTGCGGGACCACGCGTAACGTCCGGCCCATGACTGTCCTCGTTCGCGACTTCCTGCCCGCCGACGCAGAGGCCTGGGTGCGGGTCCGCCGCGCCGCACTGCCCTACATGGTGACGACTCCCGAGCAGGTCGCCTTCGATCTGGCCGCCGCCCATCCCGACAAGCGCTACCGGCTGCTGGTCGCCGAGGAGGACGGCGAGCTCATCGGGACCGCGCAGGTCGGTCTCGTCCACGACAGCCCCGAGCCCGGCCAGGCGTTCTGCAATCCGTACACGCATCCGGACCGCACCGGGCACGGGGCAGGTGGGTTGCTGCTGAGCACGGCCGAGGAGTACCTCGCCCGGGAGGGCGCGCTCGCGCTGTACACCTGGGTGCTCGACACCCCGTCGAACCGCGCGTTCGCCGAGAAGCGCGGTTACGCGCCGAGCCGCTCGGCTCATTTCCTCCACCTCGATCTGACCAACGGCTCACTGCCGCCCCGTCAGGAGACCCCGGCGGACGTCGAGCTGTGTACCGCCGCGGACTTCGCGGACGATCCGCGCCCGCTCTTCGAGGCGGACGCCGAGACCACGGCCGACGAGCCGAGCGACACCCGGGCCGAACTGTCCGACTACGAGGACTGGCTGAATCAGATCTGGCGCCACCCCGGGCTCGACCACGAGTTGACCTCGGTCGTGGTGGCCGACGGGAAGGTGGTGGCGTTCAGCGCGGCGCAGACCGACGGTCTGACCCGCTACATGTCGGGGATGACCGGAACCCGCCGGGCGTACCGCAACCGGGGCCTGGCCAGGCTCGCGAAGAACGACTCGCTGCACCGGGCGCGCGCCGCCGGGTACACGGACGCGTACACCGGCAATGACGCGGACAACGGTCCGATGCTGGCGGTCAATCGATGGTTCGGCTACGAGATCTGTGCAACGGAGGTGCGGTATGTCCGCAAGTTCGGCTGAGACCGCACTGGTGGTCGCCCTGGTGAAGGCCGGGCGGACCAAGATCCGCTACCCGGCGGATGTGGTCCGCGACGACGGCACCCGGGTGACGGTGCGTGCGCCCTGGGCGGCGCCGGGGGTCCGTGACTTCGGCTTCGTACGGTTCGAGCCGGGCGATGTGTTCACCGAGCACTACTGGCGCGACCGCTGGTTCGCCGTGAAGGAGGTCCGTACCGGCACGGGCGAACTCAAGGGCTGGTACTGCGACATCACCCGTCCCGCCGTGCTGCGGGACGCGGAGCTTCTGGTCGAGGACCTGGATCTCGATCTGTGGGTGTCGGCGGACGGCTCGTCCGTACTCCGGCTGGACGAGGACGAGTTCGAGGAGAGCGGTCTCGCCGAACGCGATCCGGCGGCGGCCGACGCGGCCCGCCGGGCGCTGGACGAACTGGAACACCTGGCCCGCGCGGAGGGCCTCGCGACGTTGCTGGTCTGACCGGCTTCCGGATTCCGGGCGGACCGCTGTACGGTCCGCCCGGGCCCCGTCCACCGCTTGCGTCAGCCGTCAGCCGTCGGCCGTCAGCTCGATGGCCGCAACGGAACAGAGGTTTGGCACGGCGAGGACCACAGGACACGGAGGCCGTGTCCGTCGGCGCATCCAGGGAGAGCGCGCCCGGTCTGTGCCGAATTGCCGCGAGTCCGGCCCGGCCCTACCGCCGGAACGGCACGACGGACACCCCTGACTGTCGGAACGCAGCTCCCGTGATGACCAGTTGATCTACAGTTCTCAGGTCAGTTCCCCACCCGGTGACCTGAGAAGGAATCACGGATTATGCCCAGTGAGACGTTCGAGTTTCAGGTGGAAGCGCGCCAGCTTCTGCAGATGATGATCCACTCGATCTACTCGAACAAGGACGTGTTCCTGCGCGAACTCGTCTCCAACGCCTCCGACGCGCTCGACAAGTTGCGCCTCGAAGCACTCCGCGACGACTCGCTCGGCGCGGACGTGTCCGACCTCCACATCGGCATCGAGACCGACAAGCAGGCCCGTACGCTGACCGTGCGGGACAACGGCATCGGAATGTCGCACGACGAAGTGGTCCAGCTCATCGGGACCATCGCGAACTCGGGCACGGCGAAGTTCCTGCGCGAGCTCAAGGAGGCCGAGGACAGCGCCGCGGCCGAAGGGCTGATCGGCCAGTTCGGTGTCGGGTTCTACTCCAGCTTCATGGTGGCCGACGAAGTCACGCTGCTCACCCGGCGCGCGGGCGAGAGCCAGGGCACCCGCTGGACGTCGACCGGCGAGGGCACGTACACGATCGAGACCGTCGACAGCGCTCCCCAGGGCACCTCGGTCGTCCTCCGGCTCAAGCCGGAGGACGCCGATGACCGGCTCTACGACTACACCTCTGCCTGGAAGATCAGGGAGATCGTCAAGCGGTATTCGGACTTCATCACCTGGCCCGTCAGGATGGCTCCGGAGACCGCGGCCGCAGACGCCGCAGCGACCGCGGACTCCGGGGCAGCGGCCGACGACGCCCCGCGCGAACCCGAGACCCTCAACTCGATGAAGGCCCTCTGGGCGCGCTCGCGCGACGAGGTCACGGACGACGAGTACCACGAGCTGTACAAGCACATCAGCCACGACTGGATCGCCCCGCTCGAAACCATCCGGCTGCAGGCGGAGGGCACCTTCGAGTACCAGGCACTGCTCTTCATCCCGTCGCACGCGCCCCAGGACCTGTTCATGCAGGGGTACAAGCGCGGTATCCAGCTCTATGTGAAGCGCGTCTTCATCATGGACGACTGCGAAGCGCTGATGCCGCCGTACCTGCGCTTCGTCAAGGGCGTCGTCGACGCTCAGGACCTGTCGCTCAACGTGTCGCGCGAGATCCTCCAGCAGGACCGCCAGATCCAGTTGATGCACCGGCGTCTGGCGAAGAAGGTGCTGTCGACGGTCAAGGACATGATGTCCGCCGACCCGGAGCGCTACGCCACGTTCTGGCGGGAGTTCGGCCGTGTCCTCAAGGAGGGGCTGCTGAGCGACTTCGAGAACCGCGATGCCATCCTCGGTGTCGCCTCCTTCGCCACGACCCACGACAAGGACGAGCCGACCACGCTGCGGCAGTACGTGGAGCGGATGAAGGACGGCCAGGAGCACATCTACTACCTCACGGGCGAGTCCCGGCAGGCCATCGAGAACTCCCCGCACATGGAGGCGTTCCGGGCCAAGGGCGTCGAGGTGCTGCTGCTGACCGATCCCGTCGACGAGGTGTGGGTCGAGGCCGAACCCGAGTTCGACGGCAAGAAGCTGCGGTCCGTCGCCAAGGGCGAGGTCGACCTCGGCACCGAGGAGGAGAAGAAGGAGGCCGCGACCGAGCGCGAGAACCGTCAGCAGGAGTACGCGGATCTGCTCGCCTGGATGACGGACCGGCTGGGCGAGACCGTCAAGGAGGTACGACTCTCCTCGCGCCTCACCGTCTCGCCCGCCTGCATCGTCTCGGACACGCACGATGTGACGCCGGCGCTGGAGAACATGTACCGCGCCATGGGCCAGCCCGTCCCCCACGTGAAGCGCATCCTCGAACTCAACCCGGAGCACCCGCTGGTCAGCGGTCTCAACCGGGCACATGCCGAACGCGGCGAGGATGCCGCCACCGGCCTGGAGGAGACGGCCGAACTCCTCCACGACCTGGCGCTGCTGGCCGAGGGCGGCGAACTGGGCGACCCGTCGCGCTTCGTCAGACTGATGGCCGACCGCCTTGAGCGCACCCTGTGAGCCGAGGCAACGACACCCCGGACAGCCCCCGCGGGCTGTCCGGGGGATCAGGGCCGGACAGGCCCTGAGGGCTGTCCCGTAGTTGGGGATGCAGCCCGCGCCGGAACTCCCCGGTCCTTCATCTGCTGCACCACGCGGCGGCCGGTCCTGCCGGTGGCACCAGTCACCGGAATCGTGCCCCGTCGGCCGACCCGGACCTGATCATCCGTTCCGGTGGACCTGCCGCTCGCGCTGCGGAGCGGTCGCCGGCACCTACCGCACCGGCCGGTTCACGAAGGTCCGAGGAACGGCCTCGATCGGACGACGGGACATCAGCTTCCGAAGCCGAGGCCGAGCCGGTCGAGGGTCTTGAGCCAGAGGTTGCGTCGCCCGGAGTTCTCGTCCGCGCGGGCGAGAGACCACCTGGTGGCCTGGATTCCCGCCCATCGGACCGGTTCCGGCGGAAACGGAAGGGGCTTGCGCCGCACCATCTCCAGTTGGGTCCGCTCGGTGCGCTCGCCCGCCAGCAGGTCGAGCATCACCTCGGCACCGAAGCGGGTCGCGCCCACGCCGAGACCGGTGAATCCGGCCGCGAAAGCGACCCGGCCCCGGTGAGTGGTGTCGAAGAACGCGGAGAAGCGGGTGCAGGTGTCGATCGCGCCGCCCCAGGCGTGGGTGAAGCGCAACCCTTCCAGTTGCGGGAAGGTCCGGAAGAAGTGCCGGGCCAGGGTGGCGAAGGTCTCCGGCCGCTGGTCATGCTCGGCACGCACCCGGCCCCGATAGTGGTAGAGGGTGTCGTAGCCGCCCCACAGGATGCGGTTGTCGGTCGAGAGCCGCACGTAGTGGAACTGGTTGGCCGCGTCGGAGAATCCCTGCCGGTTGCGCCAGCCGATGGAAGCAAGCTGTTCGTCCGTCAACGGTTCCGTCATCAGCGCGTAGTCGTACACGGGGACGGTGTAGAGGCGGTGCCGCTTGACCAGGGAGGGGAAGGCGTTGGTCGCGAGGGCGACCCGGTTGGCCAGGACGCGTCCGTAGGGGGTCCGCACCATGATCCCCGGGCCGCTCTCCTCGATGGCCGTTGCCCGGGTGTGCTCGTGGATGCGTACGCCGAGGTCCAGACAGACCTGCTTGAGGCCCCACGCGAGACGTGCGGGGTTGAACAGGGCGGGAGCGCCCGATCCGGACTCAGCCGGCCTCCCCGCCCGCCCGGGGCAGCCTGGCCTCGACGGCGTCGAGCAGCAACTCCAGCGCGAACGGATAGCCACTGAGCATCATGTCGACCGCCAGCAGTTGCGCGGTGGCGGCGATGTGGGGATAGGCGCTCGCATCCAGGCGCCCGTAGCGGTCCTGCCACACCTGGAGATCGGCCGCCTGCGCGGGAGCCGGCAGGGCGAGCGCCGCCGCGTCCAGGGCCGCGAAGGCGAGCGCCTGGTCCACGAAGGCGTGATAGATCCGCACCGCTTCCCGGTCGCCGAAGCCCGCCGACCGCAGCACGCCGAGGACCCTCTCCACGGCCCGCATCTCGTTGTCCCGCCCGGTCGTCCGGTGCGCCGCCAGCAGGGCGGCCTGCGGATGCGCCTGGTACGAGGCGTGGACACGCAGACCCAGCTCGCACAGGTCGGTACGCCACTGGCCGGTGGACCGCCAGCCGAGCTGGGCACGGCCGATGAGCTCGTCGGCGACCGCCAGCAGCAGGTCGTCGGTGTTGCGGAAGTACCGGTAGAGCGCACTGGGGTCGGCGCCCAGCGCCGCTCCCAGCCGCCGGACCGTCAACGCGTCCGCACCGTGCTGACCGACCAGCCGCAGGGCCGTCTCCACGATGACCTGCTCGGAGAGCACCATGCCCTGCTTCGTCGGCCTTCTGCGCCGCCGCTGCGGCTCCGGAACCACACGCTCATTCATGGCGCGGAGCTTATGACAACGCCATTGACGTGTGAAGGGGGCAGCGGTTTCATGGCCTGCCATCCGGGCCCTCCGCCCACCTTCCCCTGCGCAAGGCGACGATCCGTTGGTGGTACCAGTGACAAGTGCAAGCACCACGCCGATAAGAAACGCCCAGGCCCCCGAGGCCACGATGCGGAAATCCATAGGCGTCGTCGACGGCATCGTCCTCGCCGCGTCGAGCACCGCGGCGACCAGCAGCATCGGCATCGGACTCGGTCTGATGGCGAGCATCGTCGGCCTGCATCTACCGGCGATCATGCTGCTGGCCTTCCTGCCCGTGCTCGGCATAGCCGGCGGCTATGGGCGGCTCAACCGCGTCGAACCCAACGCCGGCAGCAGCTACAAGTGGGTCGGCGACATCTTCAGCCCCTGGCTGGGATTCCTGATCGGATGGGTCAACGTCGTCGGCACCATCGTGTTCATGGCCTACACCACCACCGTGACGGGCTCGGCGACCATCCAGCTCCTCGGCCAGGCCTCCGTCCACAGCGTCGCCGGTCTCTCCCTCGATCCGGACTCCACCCTCCAGTCCACCCTGCTCGGCATGGCCGTCCTGGTCGCCGCCGCACTGGTCGCCGTCCGCGGACTCGACCTCGCGGCGCGTCTGCAGAAGTACCTGTTGATCTTCGAGTACGGCGTGCTGCTCGCCTTCTGCGGCTACGGTCTGTTCGCCGGGGACCAGCCCTTCTCGCTCCAGTGGTTCAACCCCTTCGACATCCCCTCAGCCGCGGCCCTCGCCCAGGGCATGGTGCTCGCGGTCTTCTGCTACTGGGGCTTCGAGTCGGTCTTCAGCGTCGGTGAAGAGGTCAGTGACCCGCGGGACGCCTCCCGCGGCGGATTCATCGCCCTGACCGTCATGCTGCTCCTCTTCCTGCTCGCCGGCACCGCCTTCCAACGGGTCCTGCCGCTGGACGAACTGGCCGACAACGGCGCGCAGGGACTTGCCTACTTCGGTATGAAGCTTGCCGAACAGCCGCTGGCCGCACTGCCGCTCATCGCCCTCACGTTCTCCGCGGTGGCGTCCCTCCAGGCCTCGGTCATCCCCACCGCGCGCGGGATGTACGCGATGGGCCGCGACGGCGTTCTCGGTCCCGTCTGGACGCGGCTGCATCCCAAGCACGGGACCCCCGCCGTCGGCACCCTGCTGATCACCGCGATCGCCCTGGTCCTCGCCACGGCGGCGCTGGTCATCCCCACCGTCAACGACTTGATCTTCGCCGCCGTCAACGCGATCGGCATCGTCGTCGCCCTCTACTACGCCCTCACCGCCGCGGCCGCCGCGGTGCGCTTCCGCCACCTGTTGCGCACGTCACCGCTGGAGGCCCTGCGCGCCGTCGTCGGACCGGTGCTGGGCGCGCTCGCGCTGCTCGCCACCGGCGGCTACCTCACCTGGACCTTCTACCGCTCCACCGATCACTTCGAAGTCTCCGCCGACAACGGCTGGTTCGCACTGCTCGTCCCGGTCCTGATGATCGGTTCCGGACTGCTGGCCGCCGCGTGGGCCCGCTGGCACCGCCGGTCGCCCTACTTCATCGGTACCCATGACACCGCCGTCTGACCGGCGCCCCGCTGACGCGCGGCGCGGACCGCGGCACCTCGTTCCCTCCAGCGGTCCGTTCGCGGCCGCCGACCCACCAGGAGCACCTTCCATGACCAAGGCCGATCTGGTCTTCACCCAAGGCCCCGTGCACACCGGGGACTCCGCCCGCACCCGGGCGAGCAGCCTCGCCGTCACAGGGGAGCGGATCTCGGCCGTCGGCCATGACGAGGTACGGGAGCTGATCGGCCCGAAGACCGAAGTGGTCGACCTCAGGGGCAAGCTGCTGCTTCCCGGCTTCCAGGATTCCCACATTCACGCCGTCTACGGCGGCCTGGAGCTCGCCGAGTGCGACCTCAGCGGCACCGTGGGAGTCGACGAATACCTGCACCGCCTCCGCGAGTTCGCCCATGCCCACCCCGACAGCACCTGGATCACCGGTGGCGGCTGGTCCCTGGAGAGCTTCGAGGGCGGCCTCCCGACCCGGCAGCTGCTCGACTCGGTGGTACCGGACCGGCCGGTGTACCTGGTCAACCGCGACCACCACGGTGCCTGGGCCAACACCCGCGCGCTCGAACTCGCGGGCATCACCCGGGACACCCCGGACCCCGCCGACGGCCGGATCGAACGGGAGGGCGACGGCACACCGAGCGGCGTCCTCCAGGAAGGCGCCACCGGCCTGGTGGCCCGGCTGGTGCCCGAGAAGACCGCCGCCGACCGCCTCGACGGCCTGCTGCGCGCGCAGCGGCTGCTCCACTCGCTCGGGATCACCGGCTGGCAGGACGCCCTGCTCGGCGTGTTCAACGGCCAGCCCGACCCCTCCGACGCATATCTCACCGCCGCCCGCGGGGGAACTCTCACCGCCCGGGTCAACGGCGCGCTCTGGTGGGACCGCGGCCGGGGCTCCGACCAGATCCCGGAGCTGGTCTCCCGCCGCGAGGAACTGGCCCACGGCAGGTTCCGGGCCGGCTCGGTGAAGATCATGCAGGACGGCATCGCGGAGAACTTCACCGCCGCGATGACCACCCCCTACCTGGACGGCTGCGGCTGTGCCACCGCCAACAGCGGCCTGAGCTTCGTCGACCCGGTCGCGCTGCGCGCGTACGTCACCGAGCTCGACGCGCTCGACTTCCAGGTGCACTTCCACGCCCTCGGCGACCGCGCGGTGCGCGAGGCACTGGATGCGATCGAGGCGGCCCGCACCGCCAACGGCCGCCGTGCCACCCGACACCACCTCGCTCACCTGCAGGTGGTCCACCCCGACGACATCCCGCGTTTCGCCAGGCTCGGGGCGATAGCCAACATCCAGCCGCTCTGGGCCTCGCACGAGCCGCAGATGGACGAGCTGACCATCCCCTACCTGGGCCCCGAGCGCGCCGCCTGGCAGTACCCCTTCGGTTCCCTGCTGCGGGCCGGCGCGACGCTCGCGGCAGGCAGCGACTGGTCCGTGAGCAGCCCCGACCCGCTCGCCGGAATCCATGTCGCCGTCAACCGGATGCAGCCCGGGGCAACCGACGGCCGGGTCTTCCTGCCCGAACAGCGGCTCGACCTCGCCACCGCCGTCGCCTCCTACACGGCGGGGTCGGCCCACGTCAACGGCACGGACGACGCCGGTACCCTGCGGCCGGGCCACCTCGCCGACCTGGTGGTCCTCGACCGGGACATCTTCACCAACCCGGCCGAGGAGATCCACACGGCCCGGGTTCTGCAGACCTACGTGGGGGGAGCGCTGGTGCACTCCGCCTCCTGACGGCCGCGCCAACGGTCCCCGGCCGCCCCCGGGGACACTCCCCCGCGCTCGCCCGCGCCCGGCGCGACGAGGGCATCGGCCTCCTCCTGTCCGCCACGGCCTCGCGGTCGTCCGGCACATCACCGACGAGACGGCCTCGCCGGGGCGGAAGGATCAGCGAATCCGGTCCCACGACACCGTCCTGAGCAGCCCCGGCGTCCCCGCACGCGCCACCCGGCCCCGGGGCCGCGGCCCCGGACGAGGTCCGGCCCGTATTCGGCGGATGACGCCGCGCGCCCACCCGACTCCTCCGATTCATCGCAAAGGACCCTCACATGACCGACCTCACCGACCTCGCCCATCTGCCGGCGACCGAGGCCCTGCGCCGCTTCCGTGACCGTTCCCTCTCGCCGGTCGAGCTGATGACCGCGATCATCGCGCGTGCCGAAGCCGTCGAGCCGAAGGTCAACGCCCTTGCGGAGCAGACCTTCGAGGAGGCACTCGCCGCCGCCCGCGAGGCCGAAGCCCGGTACGGGGGCAAGGGCGAAGCACCCCGTGCGCTGGAGGGCCTCGCCGTCGCGACGAAGGAGGAGCAGCCCATCGCGGGGCGCCTCAGCACGGACGGCTCCCTGGCGTTCCAGGGGGAGATCGCCGAACAGACGCACCCGGTGATCGAGCGGGTCCAGGCCGCCGGCGGCATCGTGCACGCCCGGACCACGACCCCGGAGTTCAGTTGCGCGGGATACACGCAATCACGGCTGTGGGGCGTCACCCGCAACCCGTGGAACCCGGAGTTCACCCCGGGTGGCTCCTCGGGCGGCGCGGGCGCCGCACTCGCGGCGGGCGAGACGACGCTCGCGACCGGCTCCGACATCGGCGGCTCGATCCGCATCCCCGCTTCGTACACGGGCACGGTCGGCTTCAAGCCGCCGTACGGGCGCGTGCCGGCGATGACGCCGTTCAACCTCGACACGTACTGCCACGACGGCCCGATGGCGCGCACCGTCGCCGACTGCGCCCTGCTGGAGAACGTCATCGCGGGGCCGCACCCGTTGGACGCCGTCTCGCTGCGGTCCGAACTCGTCCTGCCCGAGCGGTTCGAGAGCGCCGAAGGCCTGCGGGTGGCGCTCTCGGTCACCCTCGGGGACTGGCCGGTCGACCCCGAGGTCGAGGCCAACACCCGCGCGGTCGCGGAGGCGCTGCGCGCGGCCGGTGCCATCGTCGAGGAGGTGGAAGTCCCCATCATGCGCGCGGACGTGATGCGGGCAGCGATGATCCACTTCGGCTCGATCTTCGGCCCCTACATCGCCTCGGTCGCCGCCGAGCACGGCGACCAGCTCACCACGTACGCACTCGACTTCGCCCGGCGGGCCGCCGAGGCCGTCCGCGAGCCCGGCAGCTTCCTGCAAGGTCTTGAGATCGAGGCCGCGGTGCAGACTACGCTCGGCACGCTGCTGGACCGCTACGACGTCCTGCTGTGCCCGACGACCGCCGTCCCGGCGCTCAGGGCGGACGACGACCACCTCTCGACCAAGGTCGTGATCAACGGCGTCGAACTGGACTTCTATCTGGAATCCGCGATGACCACAGCGTTCAACATAGCCAGCCGCTGCCCGGTGCTGAGCGTGCCGTCCGGTTTCGCCTCGACCGGAGTACCGACGGGGGTGCAGGTCGTCGGACGCACCTACGACGACGCCACGGTGTTCCGCGTCGCGGCGGCGATCGAGTCCGTCCGGCCCTGGAGCAGTGTTCCAGTTCTCTGACGTAGCGTCAGGGCACTGGAACCACGGACTGGTTGTTCTGTCGCGGAAGGCCAGACACACCCGGCAGGTCGCCACCCTCGCATCGAGGCCGACCCGCCACCGGTGCGGAACACCGGTCCCCCGAGGCTGCCGCCGTCCCGCTCGACGGGGGCTACGCGAAATCGTTCCGGACCGGACCTGACCTGAACGCCCTTTCAGTCCCGGCGCCAAGCCCATACGTCGGTGTTCGGCGCCGGGGCCTGGGGCGCGGGGCGGATCTGCGGGACTCCGGCGACCAGCTCCACCTCGTACCCCGCCGCGTCCTCCAGGTAGGCGGCGATGTGCCCGTCGCCGCCCGCGTGCGGGTACCGGTCCGGGAAGAGCGGCCGCCAGCCGTGTTCCGGGGCCCTGGCCACCAGTGCGTCGAGGGTGGCGCGGTCCCGGACATGGAACGCCAGGTGATTGAGTCCGGGGTGGCAGCGGTCGTGCGTCCCCCCGGTCAGGTCGGGTGACCGCTCGACCACCACATAGCTGTCGCCGCGCCGCCAGCTCCGCCCGTGTTCCCAGCGCTGGTACGGGACATGGCCCAGCTCGCCGAGCAGCCAGCCCCACCCCTGCTCGGCCGCCGGCAGATCGGGCACCCACAGTTCGATGTGGTGCACCCCGCCAGTGCGGGCCCCGCCGGCCGGCAGCGGGACGGCGCGGGGGATCGCGTGCGGCTGGTATGCCACGGTGTCGCCGTCCTCGTGCCAGTGGATCAGGAAGTGCTCCCCCGCGCGGTAGCCGTCGAGTCCCGCGCGGCAGTAGGCGACGATGTCGTCCGGGAGGGCGTCCAGCGGGAACCATGTCAGCTCGGAGCACTTGTCCGGTTCGCGGTTGTACGGCGGGCGGGCGGGGTCGTACTCCGCCTCGAAGAACCAGCCGGTCCTGGGACTGCCGCCGGGGCCCCGGTGCTGCATGACCAGGGCGACCCGCAGTTCGTCCGGGCCGAGTTCGACACCGATCTCCTCGGCGGCCTCGCGGATCATCGCCTCGCGGACGTCCTCGCCGTCCTCGACATGTCCGGACGGTCCGTTGAACAGCCCGTCCGCGTAACCGGTATTGGCCCGGCGGGCGAGCAGGACGTCCGGGCCGCGGCGGAGGATCAGATGCACATCGACGACCTCGGTGTGCCGGTGCGGCGGTTCGGCGCGGGCCACCAGGGCGTAGCGCTCGTCGTCGACCTGCTTGCCCCACAGGGTCGGATCGTCGGAGAGCCGCTCGTGGTGGATGCGTTCGGTGAGCCCGGAGAGAAGTCCGGTCAGCCGCTCGGCGGAGAGGCCGACGCCGCCCCAGACACCTTCGATCAGGATCAGCCGGCCGCCGGGCCGCAGCAGGGTGAACCAGTGGCGCAGGACTGCCGCCGGATCAGGCAGCAGAAACACGACATGCCTGGCCAGGATCACGTCGAACTGCTGCTTTCCGACCGGTGGTTGGGCCGCGTCTCCGAGAAACACCCCGGTACCCGTCCCGGCGAGCTTGGCCCGCGCCTGCTCCACCATGCGCGGCGACCGGTCGACGGCGGTGACCCGGTGCCCCTGCCCGGCGACGAGCAGCGCAAGGCTTCCGGTGCCGCATCCCAGGTCGAGCACCTCCGAGCGCTCACCGGGCAGCCAGCTCTCCAGCCGCTGCGCCCAGGCGTGCCGGACCGCCGGGTCGAGCAGACCGTGATCGGGCTCCTCGTCGAAGGAGTCGGCTGCGGAATCCCAGTCGATCGTCGTCATGAGCCGATCGTGCCATCCCCCATCGACGGAGTCGATCAGTCGGCCGGCCGCTTGCGGTAGTGGAAGCGGTCGTACACGCCGTCCACACGGCGCTCCACCAGCTCGTACCCGTAGCGCGGGTAGAGCTTCTGGTTCTCCCACATCAGGGCGTTGGTGTAGAGCCGGATCTCGGGGAGGCCGAGGCTGCGGGCGTGCGCGTCCACGTGGGCGAGCAGCCGCCGGCCGACTCCCCGGCCGGCCGCGTCCGGGTGGACGGCGACGGACTCCAGGAAGAGGTGGTCGTCGTGCGGTACGAGGACCAGCACACCGATGACGTCCGGGACCCCTGTCACGTGCACCCGGCCCGCGGCGACATCCGCCGCGTGGTCCGCCTCCATCGGTGCGGGTACGAGACCGATGCGTTCGATGTAGTGCCGGTAGGCGGCGTCGGTGACGGCCCGCACGGCGGGGACGTCGGCCGGGGTGGCGAGGCGGATCTCCTCGGAAGCTTCAGCGGTCATGTACGCACCATACGGCCGGCTGTTCTCCATCGTTGCTGAGCGGGTCCTCAAGGCGGTCATGACGATCGCCGTCACCGCGCTCAGCAGCCATTTCGGAGGCGGGAACGGCCGGCTTCGCCTCCGCCCGGACGTGAACCAGTACGGGCGCGAAGGTCACCGAGGCCGCTCCGGCGGCCGGATCCGAGGCCGCTCCGACCGAGGTGACCGCGCCCGAGCCGGACAGCGCCACCACCCCCGCCCCGGCGGGCGAGAGCCTCGCCGAGACGGGTGGTGACGGCAGTACCCGTTACCTGACCATCGGTGGTGCGGCCGCACTGTTCGCCCCGGTCCGCCGCCGGGCCGCCGTCGGGGCCGGCACCGACACTGAGCACCTGGGGCGAGTCCGCGGG
>NZ_FMDF01000023.1 GCF_900091955.1 Streptomyces sp. Ncost-T10-10d | reverse complement strand
AGGTTCGGCCGGTCTGGTGGCCGGTATGCGCTTCTTCAGGGGCAGGCGACCGATCTGGGTAACACGGTGGTGTTCGCGAGTCTGACCACGGGTGGTGAGTTGCATGTCCTGGAGGAGGGTGCGGTCACCGATCCGGTGGTGGTGGCGGACTATTTGGTGGAGCACGGGATCGATTTCCTGAAGGTGGTGCCTTCTCACCTTGCCGCGTTGTCCTCGGTGGCGGGCATTGAGGGCGTTCTTCCGGGGCGGTCGTTGGTTCTTGGTGGTGAGGCCGTTTC
This sequence comes from Streptomyces sp. Ncost-T10-10d, assembly GCF_900091955.1. GTDB lineage: Bacteria > Actinomycetota > Actinomycetes > Streptomycetales > Streptomycetaceae > Streptomyces. The sequence continues at coordinate 2,353 of NZ_FMDF01000023.1, read as the reverse complement.
GCCGGTTCTGGTGGGTGAGCTGGTGGAGTGTGCGGGTGGGCGGGGGGTGTTCAACCATTATGGGCCGACGGAGACGACGATCGGTGTTGCGACGGCTCGTCTTGGTGTTGGTGGTGTTGGTGGTGGTGTTGTTCCGGTGGGTGGTCCGGTGGCGAATACCCGGTTCTATGTTCTTGATGGCGCGTTGCGGCCGGTGCCGGTGGGTGTTGCGGGTGAGTTGTATGTGGCGGGGGTGCAGTTGGCGCGTGGGTATGTGAGGCGTGCGGGGTTGACGGCGGAGCGTTTTGTGGCGTGTCCGTTCGAGTCGGGTGTGCGGATGTATCGCACGGGTGACCGGGTGCGTTGGACGGCGGATGGTGAGGTGGTGTTCCTGGGTCGTGCGGATGATCAGGTGAAGGTGCGTGGTTTCCGGATCGAGCCGGGTGAGGTGCAGGCGGTGGTTGCCGCGCATCCGTTGGTTGCGCAGGCTGCGGTGGTGGGTCGTGAGGACGTGCCCGGTGATGTCCGCCTGGTGGCGTATGTGGTGGCGGTGGACGAGGACGGTGACACCGACGGTCTTCCGGGGGTGGTGCGTGAGTTCGCTGCCCGGCGTCTGCCGGAGCACATGGTGCCCTCAGCGGTGGTGGTCCTGGACGGGCTGCCGCTGACGGGTAACGGGAAACTGGACCGCAAGGCCCTGCCCGCACCCGAATACGCAACCACCGCGGGTGCCGGACGGGCGCCGGCCAATGTGCGCGAGGAGGTCCTGTGCGCCGCGTTCGCTGAGGTACTGGGCCTGGAGAGCGTGGGTGTGGACGACGACTTCTTCGAGCTCGGCGGCCACTCGCTGGTGGCGGTCCGGCTGGTCGAGATCCTACGGACGCGCGGCGTCCAGGTGTCCGTACGTGCGCTGTTCGACACACCGACGGTCGCCGATCTGGCAACCTCGGTGGGTGCAGCGCAGGTGGTGGTGCCCGAAAACCTGATCCCGGCCGGAGCGACCGAGATCACCCCGGAGATGCTGCCGCTGATCGATCTCACCGCCGACGAGATCGCGCGGATCGCTGCCACTGTCGAGGGCGGCGTGGTCAACATCGCGGACATCTACCCGCTGGCGCCGCTCCAGGAAGGCCTGCTCTTCCACCACATGTTGGCCGACGGTGGCGATGACGCGTATGTCCTGCCGGCGGTACTGGATTTCGACTCGCGTGACAGGCTGGACGGCTTCGTGTCCGCGCTCCGACGAGTGGTCGCCCGGCACGACATCTACCGCACCTCGATCGTGTGGGAGGGGCTGCGTGAGCCGGTGCAGGTGGTCTGGCGCGACGCCGAACTCCAAGTCCACGAAGTGACGTTGGACGCGCGGTCCGCCGATCCGATCGCGGAACTGGTGGAGATCGGTGGCGCGCGGATGGATCTGGCCGCGCCGCCGCTGATCAGCCTCCACATCGCGAAGCACCCGACCGACGCCCACTGGCTGGCGCTGATCCGGGTGCACCACATGGTCCGGGACGGTACGGCGTTGGAAGTATTGCTCTCCGAGGTCGACGCCTTCCTCACCGGGCGTGGTGGGGAGCTGCCGGAGCCGCTGCCGTTCCGCGACTTCGTGGCGCAGGCGCGTGGCGGGGTGTCGCGGTCCGAGCACGAGCGCTACTTCGCCGAGCTGCTGGGCGACGTGACCGAACCGACCGCGGCGTTCGGCGTGGTCGACGTGCGCGGCGACGGCGCGGACGTGCGGCGCGCTCGCTTCGGCTTCGCACCGGACCTGGACGCCAGACTGCGAGAGGTCGCCCGCCGACTGGGTGTGAGTGCGGCGACGGTGCTGCACGTGGTGTGGTCGCGGGTCCTGGGCGCGGTCAGTGGCCGTGACGACGTGGTCTTCGGGACCGTACTGTTCGGCCGGATGAACGCTGGCGCGGGCGCCGACCGGGTGCCCGGCCCGTTCATCAACACGCTCCCCATTCGGGTACGTACGGGCGAACTCGGCGCCCGTGAAGCCGTGTCGGCGATGCGCAGCCAGCTGGCGGAGCTGTTGGAGCACGAGCATGCGCCGCTCGTCGTCGCGCAGCAGGCCAGCGGTGCGGAGGCCGACAGCCCGCTGTTCACCGCGATCCTCAACTACCGCCGCAACACCGGCCAGAACCTCGATGAGCGCTTCGACGAGGGCATGGCCGGCACCCGGCTCGTGTTCGCCCGGGAACGGACCAACTACCCCCTGGTGTTGCTGGCCGACGACAACGGCGAGCGCACCGAGCTCGCGGTGGACGCGGTCGGGGCGATTGACCCGGAAACGGTGGCGGGGCTGGTGCCCACGGCTGCTGAGGGGCTCGTATCGGCCCTTGAAGCCGCTCTGGAGGGTGGCCCGGACGAATTG
>NZ_FMDF01000030.1 GCF_900091955.1 Streptomyces sp. Ncost-T10-10d | reverse complement strand
CCGCCGGACACGGGGCACTGCTGTGTCCGCGGCACGCCGCTGTGGTGGTTCGGCGCGCTCCGTGCCGGGTCTGTGTACGACCCGGACCGATTCGCACGCGACACGCCGTAACGTAGCTTGACGTGACCACCCTCGGAACCGGGGTTCTGTGCATCCGGCACTGGCTGCGCGACCACCCCCTCGCGCTGGACACCGCGCTCGCCCTGGCCGTACTGGTGGCCATGATCATCGGGTCGTTCGTCCACCCGGGCGCACCGAACGGTCCCACCTTCGGCACTCGCAGGCCCGAGGCGAGCGGTGTGGTCCTGATGGTGCTCGGTGCCGTGGCACTCATCTGGCGGCGGCGCCGTCCCATGGCGGTGCTCGCGGCCACCGCCGGGCTGACGGTCGTCGAGCTGGTGAGGTCCGACCCGCCCGCCCCCGTGGTGATGAGCACCGTCATCGCGCTGTACACCGTCGCCGCCCGCACCGACCGGCCCACCACCTGGCGGGTCGGTCTGCTGACCATGGCCGCGCTGACGGCCGCCGCGATGCTCTTCGGTGCGGCGCCCTGGTACAGCCAGGAGAACTTCGGCGTCTTCGCCTGGACCGGCATGGCCGGCGCCGTGGGGGACGCCGTACGCTCCAGGCGCGCCTTCGTCGACGCGATCAGGGAGCGCGCCGAACGGGCCGAGCGCACCCGTGACGAGGAGGCCCGGCGCCGGGTCGCCGAGGAGCGGCTGCGGATCGCCCGCGATCTGCACGACGTCGTCGCCCACCACATCGCCCTGGTCAATGTCCAGGCCGGGGTGGCCGCCCACGTCATGGACAAGCGCCCCGACCAGGCCAAGGAGGCGCTGGCCCACGTCCGGGAGGCCAGCCGCTCCGCGCTCAACGAACTGCGGGCCACCGTCGGGCTGCTGCGTCAGTCCGGCGACCCGGAGGCGCCGACCGAACCGGCCCCGGGGCTCGCGGTCCTGGACGAACTGGTGGACACCGTCCGGCGGGCCGGGCTCCCGGTCGAGGTGGCCTGCACCGACCGGCGGCCCCCGCTGCCCGCGGCCGTCGACCTGGCCGCGTACCGGGTGATCCAGGAGGCGCTGACCAATGTGCGCAAACACGCGGGCCCCGGGGCGAAGGCCGAGGTGAGCGTCGTACGGGTCGGCGCCACGGCCGAGGTCACCGTGATCGACAACGGCTCGGGCGGAGGCGACCGCAACGGGGACGGCGGCGGTCACGGCCTCCTCGGCATGCGCGAACGCGTCACCGCACTCGGCGGCTCTCTCACCGCGGGGCCCCGCTACGGCGGCGGATTCCGGGTTCATGCGATCCTGCCCGTCAAGGCCCGCACGGCAGAGCCCAAGGAGCCGGGCGCGGCGGGCCGGACGGGGGAGAACACATGACACCGCCCATCAAGGTGCTGCTCGTCGACGACCAGGCGCTGCTGCGCAGCGCGTTCCGGGTGCTGGTCGACTCGGAGGCCGACATGGAGGTGGTCGGCGAGGCGGCGGACGGCGCACAGGCCGTGGAACTGGCCCGCTCGACGCGTGCCGACGTGGTGCTGATGGACATCCGGATGCCCGGTACGGACGGACTCGCCGCGACCCGGATGATCAGCGCCGATCCGGAACTGGCGGACGTACGGGTCGTCATGCTCACCACCTTCGAGGTGGACGAGTACGTGGTGCAGTCGCTGCGGGCCGGGGCGTCCGGCTTCCTCGGCAAAGGGGCGGAACCGGAGGAACTGCTCAATGCCATCCGTATCGCCGCGGGCGGCGAGGCGCTGCTCTCGCCGGCCGCGACCAAGGGCCTGATCGCCACCTTCCTTGCGCAGGGCGGCAGTTCGGGTGGTGACGGACCGAGCGCCGCGGAGTACTCCGAGCGGCTCGCCGCGCTCACCGGCCGCGAACGCGAGGTGCTGGTCCTGGTCGCGGGCGGGCACTCCAACGACGAGATCGCCGAGCGGCTCGTCGTCAGCCCGCTCACCGTCAAGACCCATGTGAACAGGGCGATGGCGAAGCTGGGTGCCCGGGACCGGGCCCAATTGGTGGTAATCGCGTATGAATCGGGCCTGGTGCGCCCCAGGGTGGAGTGACGGGTGGAGAAACGACGTACTCCACCTGCGGTATGCGCGGCATAAGGAAGCGACCTGGGGCCGACGCTTTCGGTCGTGCGGATGGGTGATCGTATAGCTGGGCCGGGTCTGTCCCCCAGCCACCCGCCCATCTGCCGCGTAAGCCACAGAAGAGAGACCCAACCCATGTCCTGGCTGTCCAGATTCAGCCTCGCGCAACGGGCCCTGATCGGGCTGATCTCGATCGTCGCCCTCGTATTCGGAGCGATCGCGATCCCGCAGCTCAAGCAGCAGCTGCTGCCCACCATCGAACTCCCGATGGTGTCGGTGCTCGCCCCCTATCAGGGTGCGTCCCCCGATGTGGTCGAGAAGCAGGTGGTCGAACCCCTCGAGAATTCCATCAAGGCCGTCGACGGCGTCACCGGCACCACCTCGACCGCCAGCGAGGGCAACGCCGTCATCATGGCGACCTTCGACTTCGGCAGCGAGGGCACCAAGCAGCTCGTCGCCGACATCCAGCAGGCGGTGAACCGCGCCCGCGTCCAGCTTCCCGACGACGTGGACCCGCAGGTCGTCGCCGGCTCGACGGACGACATCCCGACCGTCGTCCTCGCCGTCACCTCCGACAAGGACCAGCAGGCGCTCGCCGACCAGCTGGACCGCACCGTCGTCCCCGCGCTGGAGGACATCAGCGGCGTCGGCCAGGTCTCCGTCGACGGTGTGCGGGACCTCCAGGTCTCGATCACCCCCGACGACAAGAAGCTCAGCTCCGCCGGCCTGAACACCGCGACGCTCTCCCAGGCACTCCAGGCGGGCGGTGCGACCGTTCCCGCCGGTGCCTTCTCGGAGTCGGGCAAGAGCCGTACCGTCCAGGTCGGCGGTGCCTTCACCTCCCTGAAGCAGATCGAGGACCTGCGCGTCACCGGCCAGGACCCGGCGACGGGCAAGCCCGGAAAGCCGGTCCGCGTCGGTGACATCGCCACGGTGAAGCAGGAGCCGTCCACCGCGGTCTCCATCACCCGTACCAACGGCAAGCCGAGCCTCGCCGTGGTGGCCACGATGGACAAGGACGGCAGCGCCGTCGCCATCTCGGACGCCGTCAAGGACAAGCTCCCGGACCTGCGCAAGGACCTCGGCGCCGGCGCCGAGCTGACCGTCGTCTCCGACCAGGGCCCCGCCGTCTCCAAGGCGATCTCCGGTCTGACCACCGAGGGCGCGCTCGGTCTGCTGTTCGCCGTCATCGTGATCCTGGTCTTCCTCGCGTCGCTGCGCTCGACCCTGGTCACCGCGGTCTCCATCCCGCTCTCCGTGGTCCTCGCGCTGATCGTGCTCTGGACCCGCGACCTGTCGCTCAACATGCTCACGCTCGGCGCGCTGACCATCGCGATCGGCCGTGTCGTCGACGACTCGATCGTGGTCCTGGAGAACATCAAGCGTCACCTCGGCTACGGCGAGGAGCGGCAGTCCGCAATCATCACCGCGGTGAAGGAAGTGGCCGGCGCGGTCACCTCCTCGACCCTCACCACGGTCGCCGTCTTCCTGCCGATCGGTCTTGTCGGCGGCATGGTCGGCGAGCTCTTCGGCTCGTTCTCGCTGACCGTCACTGCGGCCCTGCTGGCCTCCCTGCTGGTCTCGCTGACCGTCGTCCCCGTCCTGTCCTACTGGTTCCTGCGCGCCCCCAAGGGCAGCACGGAGAACCCGGACGAGGCCCGTCGCAAGGCCGAGGAGAAGGAAGCCCGCAGCCGGCTCCAGCGGCTGTACGTCCCGGTGCTGCGCTTCGCGACCCGGCGCCGTATCACCAGCATCGTCATCGCCATCGTGGTGCTGTTCGGCACCTTCGGCATGGCGCCGCTGCTGAAGACCAACTTCTTCGACCAGGGCGAGCAGGAAGTCCTCTCCGTCAAGCAGGAGCTGACCCCCGGCACCAGCCTGGCGGCCGCCGACGCGGCGGCCAAGAAGGTCGAGAAGGTCCTCGCCGCCGACAAGGGCGTCAAGGACTACCAGGTCACCGTCGGCTCCTCCGGCTTCATGGCGGCCTTCGGCGGCGGTACGGGATCCAACCAGGCCTCGTACCAGATCACCCTGAAGGACGCGGGCGACTCCGAGGCCGTGCAGAAGCGCCTCGACACGGAGCTCGGCAAGCTCGACGGCATCGGTGACACCACCATCTCCGCGGGCGGCAGCTTCGGCAGCCAGGACCTCAGCGTCGTGGTCAAGGCCGCCGACGCGGACGTCCTGAAGAAGGCGTCCGAAGAGGTACGGGCCGAGGTGGCCAAGCTGAAGGACGTCACCGACGTCCAGAGCGACCTGGCGCAGAGCGTGCCGCGGATCTCGGTCAAGGCCAACGCCAAGGCCGCCGACGCCGGTTTCAACCAGGCCACGCTCGGCGCGGCCGTCGCCGGAGCGGTGCGCGGCACCCCGTCCGGCAAGGCGATCATGGACGACACCGAGCGTGATGTCGTCATCAAGTCCACCCACCCGGCCACCACGATGGCCGAGCTGAAGAACCTCTCCCTCGGCCCGGTCGAACTCGGTCGGATCGCCGACGTCGAGCTGGTCCCCGGACCGGTCTCGATGACGAGGATCGACGGCCAGCGCGCCGCGACCATCACCGCCAGGCCCACCGGTGACAACACAGGCGCGGTCGGCGCCTCGCTCCAGACGAAGATCAACGCGCTGAAGCTCCCGGACGGCGCCACCGCCACCATCGGTGGTGTCTCCGAGGACCAGAACGACGCGTTCCTGAACCTCGGCCTGGCCATGCTGGCCGCGATCGCGATCGTCTTCATGCTGCTGGTGGCGACCTTCCGGTCCCTGATCCAGCCGCTGATCCTGCTGGTCTCCATCCCGTTCGCGGCAACCGGCGCGATCGGCCTGCTGGTGGTCACCGGCACCCCGATGGGCGTACCGGCGATGATCGGCATGCTGATGCTGATCGGCATCGTGGTCACCAACGCGATCGTGCTGATCGACCTGATCAACCAGTACCGGACGCAGGGCATGGGCGTCGTCGAAGCAGTCATCGAGGGCGGCCGCCACCGGCTCCGTCCGATCCTGATGACCGCCCTGGCGACGATCTTCGCCCTGCTCCCGATGGCGCTCGGCGTCACCGGCGAGGGCGGCTTCATCTCGCAGCCGCTCGCCGTCGTGGTGATCGGCGGCCTGGTCACCTCGACGCTGCTGACGCTGGTCCTGGTGCCGACGCTCTACGCGATGGTGGAGCTCCGCAAGGAGCGCCGGGCGAAGAAGAAGGCGATCAAGCGGGCGAAGAAGGCGGGTCTGTCCGCCCCGGCCCAGCCGGAGGAGACCATCTCCGAGGAGCCGGAGCCCGCGAAGGCGTAACACGCAGGGCACGCAAAGGCCCCGGCACCGTCGAAACGGTGCCGGGGCCCTCGTGCGAATTCCAGCCCGTCCGGTGTTTGAGGACCGGAGCTCCGCCACGTGGTGGAGCGGCGCATCGGGTACCGCGGGAGGGGACGGACAGGGGGCAACGCCCGCCGCGGACGCGCCACCCGCTACGGCGGCGCCACCCCTACGGCAGCGCCAGCATCCGCTCCAGCGCCAGCTTCGCGTACTTCTCCGTCTCCGGGTCGACCTCGATCCGGTTGACCAGGTTGCCCTCGGCCAGCGACTCCAGGGCCCACACCAGGTGCGGCAGGTCGATCCGGTTCATCGTCGAGCAGAAGCACACCGTCTTGTCGAGGAAGACGATCTCCTTGTCCTCGGCCGCGAACCGGTTCGCCAGGCGCCGCACCAGGTTCAGCTCGGTGCCGATCGCCCACTTCGAGCCGGCCGGAGCCGCCTCCAGGGCCTTGATGATGTACTCCGTCGATCCGACGTAGTCCGCCGCCGCCACGACCTCGTGCTTGCACTCGGGGTGCACCAGCACGTTGACGCCAGGGATCCGCTCGCGGACATCGTTGACGGACTCGACGGAGAAGCGCCCGTGCACCGAGCAGTGCCCGCGCCACAGGATCATCTTGGCGTTGCGCAGCTCCTCGGCGGTCAGGCCGCCGTTCGGCTTGTGCGGGTTGTAGACGACGCAGTCCGCCGGCGACATCCCCATGTCCCGGACCGCGGTGTTCCGCCCCAGGTGCTGGTCGGGCAGGAAGAGCACCTTGACTGCCGAGCGCTCACCCTGCTCGAAGGCCCACTCCAGCGCCCGCTTCGCATTGGACGAGGTGCAGATCGTGCCGCCGTGCCTGCCGGTGAAGGCCTTGATGTCGGCGGAGGAGTTCATGTACGAGACGGGTACGACCTGCTCGGCGACCCCGGCCTCGGTCAGTACGTCCCAGCACTCGGCGACCTGCTCGGCGGTGGCCATGTCGGCCATGGAGCAGCCCGCGGCCAGGTCCGGCAGCACGACCTTCTGGTCGCCGGTGGTCAGGATGTCCGCCGACTCGGCCATGAAGTGCACACCGCAGAAGACGATGTACTCGGCCTCCGGGCGCGCAGCCGCGTCCCGGGCGAGCTTGAACGAGTCGCCGGTGACGTCCGCGAACTGGATGACCTCGTCGCGCTGGTAGTGGTGGCCGAGGACGAACACCTTGTCCCCGAGCTTCTCCTTGGCCGCGCGGGCACGCTCCACCAGGTCCGGGTCGGACGGGGAGGGCAGGTCGCCGGGGCACTCGACGCCGCGCTCGCTCTTCGGGTCGGCCTCACGGCCGAGCAGGAGCAGGGCGAGGGGCGTCGGCTGGACGTCGAGATCCTGGACGGGGTGGGCCGTGGTCACGTCACGCACCCTTTCTTCTTTGCAGAAAGCCTTTTCGTCTAATTGACGTTATCTATCATATCCGGTTCACGTCACTTTGACGACGGCCATAGTGTCGATGTGACGCATCCCCCCGGAGGGCCGGTGTGCGAGCATGAATGGAACAGGCAAGCGCTCGGCCCGGAATGAATCCGCGGTCCCGACGGTTGCAACGTCGGCAAGCAGTCTCCGTACAACCCGGGAGAGAAGCAGATGTCCGTATCGGACGAGACCACCACCGTGAGCGACGGCATCCTCCTGTCCGACGCCGCCGCAGCCAAGGTCAAGGGCCTGCTGGAGCAGGAAGGCCGTGACGACCTGGCGCTGCGCGTCGCCGTTCAGCCCGGCGGCTGCTCGGGCCTGCGCTACCAGCTCTTCTTCGACGAGCGTTCGCTCGACGGCGATGTCGTGAAGGACTTCGACGGCGTCAAGGTCGTCACCGACCGGATGAGTGCTCCGTACCTGGGTGGCGCTTCCATCGACTTCGTCGACACCATCGAGAAGCAGGGCTTCACGATCGACAACCCGAACGCCACGGGCTCCTGCGCCTGCGGCGACTCCTTCAGCTAGGCCCTGAAGGCAGCGGCAGAACAGCAAAACGACGGCGGCCCCGGAATCCGGGGCCGCCGCCGTTGTCGTACGCGGGGGCTCGACGTCAGGCGCGGGGCACATCGCCGCCCGACGCCGCGTCGACCACCGTCCGGTCAGCGAGCGGGGCGTCCAGCGTCACCGTCCGGGTCAGCTCCTTGGCGATCATGATGCAGACCTTCCCCTCGGCCGGCTGCGACTCCGTCACCGTCACCCGCACCGTCTTCCCGTCCTCGGTGGCGCTCGCCGCGTACTTGCTGCACACCCCGCCCCAGAACGTCACCGACAGGGTTCGCCCGTCGGCGCTGTACGAGAGGATCTGCCGCCGTGACTTCTCCGTGTCCCCCGGTGGCGGGGTCGTTGCCGACGGTGCGTCCTTCGCCAGATACGCGGGGTCCACGGCGATCTGCGACACGGTGTCACCCGTGCCGCCCACGGCCGGCCGCACCGAGAAGAGCCAGGACGGTACGAGCGTCTGCTTGCCCGCCACGTACTGCTTGGACAGTCCGAACACCGCCTTGTCGACCGTCACGGTCGTCGTCGGCCGCTCCGCCCCGGTCCGCGCCCCACAGTGGACCTTCGGCGACTTCAGGCCATTTTCCAGCGGTACGGGAGTGGCGCATCCGCCGACGTCCGCGCGCCCGTCCGTCCGGGACGCCGCCCCGTTGAGCTGCTTCAGCGCCTCGCCCGCACTGATCACCGGATAGCTGTTGCCCTTCTTCAGGCCCTTCAACTGCCCACTGCCGCCGACCACTTCACCGCCCGAGCCCACCTGGATCCCGGTCGACCAGCCGTAGGTGGGAAGTCCGTCCACCACCGGGTCGGCGTTCACCACCCTTACCGAACCCATGAGTTGGCGGGCGTCGAGGGCGGCGTCGTCCTGTCCCACCGCCTTCAGGGCCGGTGCCGCGGCAGCCCTGGCGGCACTCTCGCTCACCGGGGAGCCGCTGCCGCCCGGGGCCTGCTCCTTGCTCGAACAGACCGTGATGCTCTCGCAGTTGTCCGTACCGCCGGAGCCGTACCGCGCGAAGCTCCAGGTGCCAGGGGCCTGCTTGTCCACCCGGAGGACCGGGCCCGAACCGTCCCCGTCGGACCCCACCTTCCAGGACGTGCCTTCCGCCTGCGGCGTGCCCTGCACCCCCAGGGCCTTCGCCAGCCGGGCCACCTCCGTCGCGGAGACGGTCCCCTCCGCGCGCTGCACCGCGGCCGTATGCGGCCCCTCGGGCAGCTTGCCGGACGCGCGGTAGACCACCTGACCGCCGTGCGGATCGGGCTCGCCGGGCGCGATGCCGGGCGGGGTGCCCGGCGAGGACCCGTCGGGGGCCGTCGGGTCGCCCGCGCGTTCGTCCAGGGCAAGCAGAGGAGGGGTGCGCTCCCCGCTGCCTGCCGCGCTGGCGCTGCTCCCGCCGTCCCCGTCCGCAGCGGTCGCGGCCCAGTACGCACCGCCGCCCCCGGCCAGCAGTACGGCTGCCGCCACCGAGGCCACGGCGAGCGGTGAACGCCGCCGGGGGCCGGTCACATCGTTGTCGGGTCGCTCGGTGCTCACCGGATCGCTCCTTCGCCTGCATCGCCGTCACAGGCCGTCACCCGGCCTGTCGTCCGTCCCGCGGGTGGGGACAGCGGTGGGACGGGGCGCAGGGGCGCACGGTTCCCTCGGGGGGTGTCGGACGCGATCGGTGCCGGTCTCAGTCGCCGTATTCGGACATGGCGTCGATCAGCCGGGCGGAGGCCGCGGGCACGGTGACCCCGTGAATCAGGGACGGCGCCACTCGAACGGGTGCAGACTTCGCGGGGACCACCCAGTGCGGAGCCATCCGCGCGCAGTCACCGCGCAGCTCGGCCAGGCTGATCTCGGACTCGCGTGTGGCGCTGTGGTTCGACATATCCGCACCGTAGGCACCGCACGCCTCAGGAAGAAAGCCCTACTATCGGGTAGTTTTCCCCCCTTCAGGGGGAGTGCGGGGAACGGGTAGCGTGAACTGTCACGCCGCCCCGGGAACGCAGTCACCCGTTCCCCCCGATCTCCGCAGGAGCAGTCTCCCCGTGCGAATCGCAGTCACCGGCTCCATCGCCACCGATCACCTCATGACCTTCCCCGGCCGTTTTGCCGACCAGCTGGTCGCGGATCAGCTGCACACGGTCTCGCTCTCCTTCCTGGTCGACAACCTCGACGTGCGCCGGGGCGGTGTCGCCGCCAATATCTGCTTCGGCATGGGTCTGCTCGGCACGAACCCGATCCTGGTCGGTGCCGCGGGCTCCGACTTCGACGAGTACCGTGCCTGGCTCGACCGCCACGGCGTCGACACCGGTTCCGTCCGGATCTCCGAGGTCCTGCACACCGCCCGGTTCGTCTGCACGACGGACGCCGACCACAACCAGATCGGCTCCTTCTACACGGGCGCGATGAGCGAGGCCCGGCTCATCGAGCTGAAGGCCGTCGCCGACCGCGTCGGCGGCCTCGACCTCGTCTCGATCGGCGCCGACGACCCCGAAGGGATGCTCCGCCACACCGAGGAGTGCCGCTCCCGCGGAATCCCGTTCGCCGCGGACTTCTCGCAGCAGATCGCCCGGATGGACGGCGACGAGATCCGGATCCTCCTCGACGGCGCCACGTACCTCTTCTCCAACGAGTACGAGAAGGGGCTCATCGAGTCCAAGACCGGCTGGAGCGACGAGGAGATCCTGGCCAGGGTCGGCCACCGGGTCACCACGCTGGGCGCCCGCGGTGTCCGGATCGAGCGGGCCGGCCAGGAGGCGATCGAGGTCGGCTGCCCGGAGGAGGAGATCAAGGCCGACCCGACCGGTGTCGGCGACGCCTTCCGGGCCGGTTTCCTCTCCGGTCTCGCCTGGGGCGTCGGCCTGGAGCGCGCCGCCCAGGTCGGCTGCATGCTCGCCACCCTCGTGATCGAGACGGTCGGCACCCAGGAGTACACCCTGCGCCGCACCCACTTCATGGACCGCTTCACCAAGGCGTACGGCCACGACGCCGCCGCCGAGGTCCGCGCGCACCTGGGCTGAGCCGAAGAAGAACCTCAGATCAGCCGGCGGACCACATAGGCCGAGCCACGGTCCGCCGGCTCCTCACCCACGTACTCCTGCTCGCGCATCGCGCACCAGGCCGGGATGTCCAGGCGCGCCGCCTCGTCGTCGGAGAGCACGGTCACCGTCCCGCCCAGCGGTACCTCCCCGATCACCTTTGCCAGCTCGATCACAGGGATCGGGCAGCGCTTCCCGAGGGCGTCGACCACCAGGGACGCGGTCACGGCAGGAGAGGGCGGCGCGGAAACGGGAGCACCCAGCCTCTCCCGTACCTCCGCCACCACCCGCGGCAGCACGTCCAGGAAGCGCTCGACCTCCTCGTCCGCGGTGCCGGTCGGCAGCGACACCCGTACGTTCCCCTCCGACAGCACCCCCATCGCCCTGAGCACATGGCTCGGCGCCAGCGTGCTGCTGGTGCAGGACGAACCGGATGATACGGAGAATTCGGCCCGGTCCAGTTCATGGAGCAGTGTCTCTCCATCGACATAGAGACAGGAGAAGGTCACCAGATGCGGCAGCCTCCGCACCGGATCGCCGACCACCTCCACATCGGGCACCAGCTGCGGCACACGGGCCCTGATGCGGTCCACCAGGGCCCGCAGCCGCACGGACTCCGCCGCCGCCTCCGCCCGCACCGCCCGCAGTGATGCCGCCGCGGCCACGATCGCGGGAAGGTTCTCGAACCCCGCGGCCCGCCCCGACTCCCGCTCGTCGGCCGGTCCTTGAACCGCGAACCGCACCCCCTTGCGTACCGCCAGCAGCCCCACACCCGAGGGCCCGCCCCACTTGTGCGCGCTGGCCGCCAGCAGCGACCAGCCGTCGGGCACCGGCCCCCAGCCCAGCGACTGCGCGGCGTCCACCAGCAGTGGGACCCCCGCCGCCCGGCACACCTCAGCGACCTCGGCCACCGGCTGCTCGGTGCCGACCTCGTGATTGGCGGACTGCAGACAGGCCAGCGCGGTGTCCTCGCGCAGCACCTCCGCGTACGCCTCAGCGCTCACCGCCCCCGACCGGTCCACCGCGACCTTCGAGACCGATCCGCCCTGCGCCTCGTGGGCGGCGGCCGAATGGAGGACCGACGAGTGCTCCACTGCGGAGAAGACCAGATGCCGGCCGACACGCCGACGCCCCGCGAGAGCCCCGGAGATTCCGGAGTGCACCGCCCGCGTACCCGAAGGAGTGAATGTGAGCTCGTCCGGACGGCACCCGACGGCCTCCGCGGCGGCCTCCCGGGCCGCGTCCAGCAACAGCCGGGCCCGCCGCCCCTCGCGGTAGAGCCTGGCCGGGTCGGCCCACCCCTCGTCCAGCGCGGCGAGCAGCGCCTGGCGAGCGACGGGGTGCAGAGGGGCGGAGGATGCGGCGTCGAAGTAGGGCACGCGGCCACGCTAGCCCGCGCCGGTCCCGCACCCGGGGACGGGCCCGCCCGCCCAGCCAGGAGAGAGGGCGTCAGATGGTGGCTGGAGGCCCGTATTCCACCCCTTCGGGGAGTCGGGCGGCGCGTTGGGCACCCTCCCCGCGCGACCCCAAATAGCGTCCAGTAGGGTTTGGTCCGCATAAACATCCAAACCCCTGCCCGCGTCAGGGCGGCGACCGACCAGAGAGACGGCCGCGCCGACCGCGCGGGCGAGACTCTCGGGAAGGCGCTACGTGAGTCCCAACGGCTCCGACCGCTCGTCGCGGCGCCCGATGCGGCGGAAGCTGCCGCAGGTGCTGACTGCGGGCCTGATCCTGGCGACCGCAACCGGTTGCACATACAAGGACTTCCCCCGCCTTGGTATGCCCACGCCGGTAACAGAAGAGGCACCACGGATCCTTTCCCTCTGGCAGGGCTCGTGGGCGGCAGCGCTCGCCACGGGCGTGCTGGTCTGGGGTCTGATCCTGTGGAGCGTCATCTTCCACCGGCGCAGCCGCACCAAGGTCGAGGTTCCTACGCAGACCAGGTACAACATGCCCATCGAGGCGTTGTACACCGTGGTCCCTCTGATCATCGTCTCGGTGTTGTTCTACTTCACCGCGCGCGATGAATCGAAGCTCCTCTCGCTCTCCCCGAAGCCCGCCCACACCATCAACGTGGTCGGCTACCAGTGGAGCTGGGGATTCAACTACATCGAGAATGTGGACGGCTCGCTCGCCACAGGCAACAAGATCCCCAAGGAACTCGACGCCATCCCGGACAGGTTCCGGAAGGACTTCCCCAAGGGAGCGGAAGGCGTCTACGACTTCGGCATCCCGGGAACGCGGAACCCGCAGAACGGCAACCCGGGTCCGACCCTGTGGCTGCCGAAGGGCGAGAAGGTCCGCTTCGTTCTGACTTCACGTGACGTCATCCACTCCTTCTGGGTGGTGCCGTTCCTCATGAAGCAGGACGTCATTCCGGGCCACACCAACGCCTTCGAGGTGACTCCCAACCAGGAGGGCACCTTCATGGGCAAGTGCGCCGAGCTCTGTGGCGTCGACCACTCCCGGATGCTCTTCAACGTCAAGGTCGTCTCCCCGGAGCGCTACCAGGCGCACCTCAAGGAGCTGGCGAAGAAGGGCCAGACGGGCTACGTGCCGGCCGGTATCGCGCAGACTGACCCGGCCAGGAATGCGGAGACGAACAAACTGTGAGCATCCTCAACGAACCTCAGGGTGCCGCGGCAGCAGACGACTCGTACGAGGACGAGCTGCCGGTCCGGCGGAAGCAGCCGGGAAACGTCGTCATCAAGTGGCTGACCACCACTGACCACAAGACGATCGGCACGATGTACCTGGTCACATCGTTCGCGTTCTTCTGCATCGGCGGTCTGATGGCGCTCTTCATGCGCGCCGAACTGGCCCGTCCCGGCACGCAGATCATGTCGAACGAGCAGTTCAACCAGGCGTTCACGATGCACGGCACGATCATGCTGCTGATGTTCGCGACGCCGCTGTTCGCCGGATTCGCGAACTGGATCATGCCGCTGCAGATCGGCGCGCCCGATGTGGCGTTCCCGCGGCTGAACATGTTCGCGTACTGGCTGTACCTCTTCGGCTCGATCATCGCGGTGGCCGGCTTCCTCACCCCGCAGGGTGCGGCGGACTTCGGCTGGTTCGCCTACTCCCCGCTCTCGGACGCCGTCCGTTCGCCGGGTGTCGGTGCCGACATGTGGATCATGGGTCTGGCCTTCTCCGGCTTCGGCACGATCCTCGGTTCGGTCAACTTCATCACCACGATCATCTGCATGCGTGCCCCCGGCATGACGATGTTCCGCATGCCGATCTTCGTCTGGAACGTCCTGCTGACCGGTGTGCTGGTCCTGCTGGCCTTCCCGGTCCTCGCCGCCGCGCTCTTCGCGCTGGAGGCGGACCGCAAGTTCGGTGCGCATGTATTCGACGCGGCCAATGGCGGCGCATTGCTCTGGCAACACCTCTTCTGGTTCTTCGGCCATCCAGAGGTGTACATCATTGCCTTGCCATTCTTCGGAATCATTTCCGAAGTGATCCCGGTGTTCAGCCGAAAGCCGATGTTCGGCTACATCGGTCTGATCAGCGCGACGATCGCCATCGCAGGCCTCTCCGTGACCGTGTGGGCGCACCACATGTACGTCACCGGCGGTGTGCTGTTGCCGTTCTTCTCGTTCATGACATTCCTCATCGCGGTACCGACCGGTGTGAAGTTCTTCAACTGGATCGGCACGATGTGGAAGGGATCGCTGTCCTTCGAGACACCGATGCTCTGGGCCGTCGGCTTCCTGATCACCTTCACCTTCGGTGGTCTGACCGGTGTGATCCTGGCGTCGCCCCCGATGGACTTCCACGTCTCGGACTCGTACTTCGTCGTCGCGCACTTCCACTACGTCATCTTCGGCACCGTGGTCTTCGCGATGTTCTCCGGATTCCACTTCTGGTGGCCGAAGTTCACCGGCAAGATGCTGGACGAGCGGCTCGGCAAGATCACGTTCTGGACGCTGTTCGTGGGCTTCCACGGCACGTTCCTGGTGCAGCACTGGCTGGGTGCCGAGGGCATGCCGCGTCGTTACGCGGACTACCTCGCCGCAGACGGCTTCACCGCGCTGAACACGATCTCGACGATCTCCTCGTTCTTGCTCGGCCTGTCGATGCTGCCGTTCTTCTACAACGTGTGGAAGACCGCGAAGTACGGCAAGAAGATCGAGGTCGACGACCCGTGGGGCTACGGCCGTTCGCTGGAGTGGGCGACCTCCTGCCCGCCGCCGCGGCACAACTTCCTCACGCTGCCGCGGATCCGTTCCGAATCCCCGGCGTTCGACCTGCATCACCCGGAGATCGCGGCGCTCGAGCAGCTGGAGCACCACTCCGCGGATGACAAGGCCCTCGCTGGTGGCAAGGAGGCCGGTAAGTGAAGATCCAGGGCAAGATGTTCCTCTGGCTGAGCGTCTTCATCCTCGCCATGGCCATCACGTATGGCGTGTGGTCGAAGGAGCCGGCCGGTACCACCGCGCTCGTCCTGGCCTTCGGCCTGAGCGTCATGATCGGCTTCTACCTGGCCTTCACGGCGCAGCGGGTCGACGCCATGGCTCAGGACAACAAGGAAGCCGATGTCGCGGACGAGGCCGGCGAGGTGGGGTTCTTCTCCCCGCACAGCTGGCAGCCGCTCTCGCTGGCCGTCGGTGGCGCCCTCGCCTTCCTGGGCATCGTCTTCGGCTGGTGGCTGCTCTACTTCTCGCTCCCGGTGATCCTGATCGGCCTGTTCGGCTGGGTCTTCGAGTACTACCGCGGTGAGAACCGCACCCAGTGACAGCGAGTCACCGCTCCACCTGACGGGGGGCCTGTACTTCTCCACCAAGGGAAGTACAGGCCCCCCGTTCGACATGTACTTTTCGCCGAAAGAAGTGCAAATCCCCCGTTTGCAGTCACATTGCGCGCTTATAGGGATGAATCTTCATAGCGTGTGTTCATGAACCATGCGCCGCGCTTCCGCCCCGTAGTGAGCTGCACTCTGCTGGTCGTGACCCTGGTCGCAGGTGTGACCGCCTGCGGTGGGTCAAACGGCCATCCGCTCGCGGCGAAACCGTACGACGCGGCGGACGAGATCTCCTCCAACGTCCCCGAGGGCGACGAGAAGGCCGACTCCGACAAGCCGCTCGAAGTAACGGTCAACGACGACGACGACCGGATCACGGACGTGTCGGCCGTGGACGCGATCGGACGCCATCTGGCGGGCGAGCTCGACGCCGACGGGAAGCGCTGGCACTCCACCTCCCCGCTCGCCGCCGGCGCCCGTTACACGGTCCGGGTCAGCATGGAGGACGGCGACGGCGACCCGGGCAGCCGCACGCTCTCCTTCGAGACCGCCTCCGTCAAGGCCAAGAAGCTCCTGAAGGTCACCTTCGGCCCTCAGGCGGGCACCTACGGCGTCGGACAGCCCATTACCGCGGAACTCAGCGCTCCGGTCAGGGACAAGGCGTCCAGGGCCATCGTGGAGCGTGCCCTGCGGGTCCGCTCCTCGCCCGCCGTGACCGGCTCCTGGTACTGGGTCGACGACAAGATCCTGCACTACCGCCCCAAGGAGTACTGGCCCGCGAAGGCCACCATCGAGGTCACCAGCGGCCTGACGGGCATCAAGGTCACCGACACGCTGTACGGGGCCCCCGCGAAGGCGCTGAAGCTCACCACGGGCGACCGTGTCGAGGCCATCACCGACGCCGCGGCGCACACGATGACCGTCAAGCGCAACGGGAAAGTGATCAACACCATTCCGGTGACCACCGGCAAGCCCGGCTTCTCCACCCGAAATGGCGTCAAGGTCGTGCTGAGCAAGGAGTACTCCGTACGCATGCGCGGGGAGACCATCGGCATCTCGGAGAATTCCGACGACGGGTACGACCTGCTGGTCTACTACGCGACCCGTGTCACCTGGAGCGGCGAGTACGTGCACGCGGCCCCCTGGTCCACCGGTTCGCAGGGGTACGCGAACGTCAGCCACGGCTGTACGGGCATGAGCACCAGCCTGGCCGAGTGGTTCTTCAACACCGTGCGTACGGGCGACATCGTCCAGGTCGTCGGCAGTCAGGGCGAGATGATGACGCCGTTCGACAACGGCTACGGCGACTGGAACCTTTCCTGGGCCAAATGGCAGGAGGGCAGCGCTCTGCGGAAGAACGGCACCCCGGACCGCACGGACACGTACCAGGCGGCGCGACTGCGGCCCGAGGTCTGACCGGCCCGGGGAGTGCGCCGCCCCTCAGCGGGACTGCGGACAGAACCCCGGCAGGGCTCAGGCGCCCACGCAGTCCCTGCTGCGCAGCAGAGCGGCCAGGGCGTCCGCGAACTCGACCGGTTCGACCGGAAGCGTCACCGCGGCGTCCGCACGGCTCCAGGTGGCCAGCCAGGCGTCCTGCGGGCGCCCGATCAGCAGCAGTACGGGCGGGCAGTGGAAGATCTCGTCCTTGATCTGCCGGCAGACGCCCATGCCGCCCGCGGGTGCCGTCTCGCCGTCCAGCACACAGACATCGATGCCGCCGTTGTCCAGTGCGTCCAGGACGGCGGGCAGGGTGGCGCACTCGAGGAACTCCACCGGTGGCACATCGGCCGCGGGCCTGCGCCCGGCTGCCAGCCTCACCTGCTCACGGGTGTTGGCGTCGTCGCTGTAGACCAGGACCGTGGCGGTCGGCTGCATTGTTCCTCCGTGACATCTGTGTCTTCGGGGCTTTCCGGGCATGAACCGATGCGCGGATCGTACTCCGCCCGATGGGCTGTCAGCACCGCCCGGGACAGCGGATTCATGGGCCGTTCGGGGAGGGCACACCCTGTTGACACACCGAACGGCACCCCCCGGAGTGAGGGCGGGATAAGGGACCGACATAATGTCGGTCGTGGCGACAGCAACGACAGTAGAAACCGGGCACGCGCACCCGTCGGTCAATCGACCGAACCTCACCAGCGTCGGAACCATCATCTGGTTGAGTTCCGAGCTGATGTTCTTCGCGGCCCTCTTCGCGATGTACTTCACCCTGCGATCGGTGATGGGACCGGACCACTGGAAGGAAATGGCTTCGGCCCTGAACTTCCCGTTCTCGGCGACGAACACCACGATCCTGGTGCTCTCCTCACTCACCTGCCAGCTCGGCGTCTTCGCCGCGGAGCGGGGCGACGTGAAGAAGCTCCGCACCTGGTTCGTGATCACTTTCGTGATGGGTGCGATCTTCATCGGAGGCCAGGTCTTCGAGTACACCGAGCTGGTGAAGAAGGACGGCCTCTCGCTGTCCTCCGACCCGTACGGCTCGGTGTTCTACCTGACGACCGGCTTCCACGGGCTGCACGTGACAGGCGGTCTCATCGCCTTCCTGCTCGTTCTGGGCAGGACATACGCAGCCAAGAGGTTCACCCACGAACAGGCGACCGCTGCCATCGTCGTGTCCTATTACTGGCACTTCGTCGATGTCGTGTGGATCGGCCTCTTCGCCACGATCTACATGATCAAGTAACCGGGCTCGAACCCGAACCACATCCAGCATCGACGCAGAAGATCCTGACACCGGGGTAATCCGTGAAAAAGCTCTCCGCACGACGACGCCATCCGTTGGCGGCGGTCGTCGTACTACTCCTCGCGCTGGCGGCTACTGGGGGGCTGTACGCCGCGTTTGCGCCCGCGAGTAAGGCGCAGGCCGACGACACCGCCCAGTCCCTCGCCATCGATGAGGGCAAGAAGCTGTACTCCGTCGGTTGCGCCAGCTGCCACGGAACCGGCGGTCAGGGCACCACCGACGGGCCGAGCCTGGTCGGCGTGGGCTCCGCCGCCGTGGACTTCCAGGTCGGTACGGGCCGTATGCCGGCGCAGCAGCCGGGTGCCCAGGTACCGAAGAAGAAGGTCATCTACAGCCAGGCCGAGATCGACCAGCTCGCGGCGTACGTCGCGTCGCTCGGCGCC
This sequence comes from Streptomyces sp. Ncost-T10-10d, assembly GCF_900091955.1. Lineage (GTDB taxonomy): Bacteria > Actinomycetota > Actinomycetes > Streptomycetales > Streptomycetaceae > Streptomyces. The sequence continues at coordinate 61,855 of NZ_FMDF01000030.1, read as the reverse complement.
GGCCCGATCGTTCCGACCAAGAACCAGGTCAGCCCTGACGGTGCGGACATCGCCAAGGGTGGCGACCTGTTCCGTACCAACTGCGCACAGTGCCACAACTTCACCGGTGAGGGTGGTGCGCTGACGAACGGCAAGTACGCGCCCAGCCTCGAAGGCGTGGACCCGAAGCACATCTACGAGGCCATGCAGACCGGCCCGCAGAGCATGCCGTCCTTCCCGGACACGACGATGCCCGAGCAGCAGAAGCGGGACATCATCGCGTACATCAAGACCGTGAACAGCGCCCAGTCGGAGAACCCGGGTGGTCTCAAGCTGGGCGGCCTGGGGCCGGTCAGCGAGGGCTTGTTCGCCTGGATCTTCGGGCTCGGCGCACTGATCGCAGTTGCCATTTGGGTCGCGGCCCACACCGCTAAGGCCAAGAAGTCATGAGTAGCCAAGAGATTCCAGACGAGAACCTGCCCGCTGAGCAGGGCACCGCGCACGGCGCGGTAGAGGTCGCGGACGACCCGTTCGCCGACCCGGGGCTGCCGGCCCACAAGCCGCGCATCCAGGACATCGACGAACGGGCCGCGAAGCGCTCCGAGCGCGCCGTGGCGTTCATGTTCACGCTGTCCATGCTGGCGACGATCGGCTTCATCGCCTCGTACGTCATCTTCCCGGTCGACAAGATCGTGTACATCTGGCCCTTCGGCCATGTGAGCGCGCTCAACTTCTCCCTGGGTCTGACCCTGGGCGTGGCCCTCTTCGCGATCGGAGCCGGGGCCGTCCACTGGGCGCGCACCCTGATGTCCGACGTGGAGGTCGCCGACGACCGGCACGCCATCGAGGCCGAGCCCGAGGTCAAGGCGAAGGTCCTCGCGGACTTCGCGGCGGGTGCCGAGGAGTCCGCGTTCGGCCGGCGCAAGCTGATCCGCAACACCCTGTTCGGCGCGCTGGCCCTGGTGCCGCTCTCCGGTGTGGTGCTGCTGCGCGACCTCGGACCGCTGCCGGAGAAGAAGCTCCGCAACACGCTGTGGGCCAAGGGCAAGCAGCTCATCAACATGAACACGATGGAGCCGCTGCGTCCCGAGGACGTCGCCGTCGGTTCGCTGACCTTCGCCATGCCCGAGGGCCTGAAGGAGGACGCGGAGGACTTCCAGAACCAGATCGCCAAGGCCGCGCTGATGATCATCCGCATCGAGCCGAAGAACATCAAGGACAAGCGCGAGCGCGAGTGGGCCCACGAGGGCATCGTGGCCTTCTCCAAGATCTGCACCCACGTCGGCTGCCCGATCAGCCTGTACGAGCAGCAGACGCACCACGTGCTCTGCCCGTGCCACCAGTCCACCTTCGACCTCTCCGACGGCGCCCGCGTCATCTTCGGTCCGGCCGGTCACGCCCTTCCGCAGCTGCGGATCGGTGTGAACAGCGAGGGCAACCTCGAGGCGCTCGGTGACTTCGAAGAGCCCGTCGGTCCTGCATTCTGGGAGCGCGGATGAGTACTGCGACCGACACAAAGCGCAAGGCGCCCGCCGGTGAGCGGGTGGCCGACTGGGCGGACGGCCGGCTCGGGATCTACTCCCTGGCCAAGGCCAACATGCGCAAGATCTTCCCGGACCACTGGTCCTTCATGCTCGGTGAGATCGCCCTCTACAGCTTCATCATCATCATCCTCACGGGTGTGTATCTGACGCTGTTCTTCCACCCGAGCATGAACGAAGTCGTGTACCACGGCTCGTACGAGCCGATGCAGGGCATCCGGATGTCCGAGGCCTACGCCTCGACGCTGGACATCAGCTTCGACGTCCGCGGTGGTCTGCTGGTCCGGCAGATCCACCACTGGGCCGCGCTGATCTTCCTGGCCGGCATGTTCGTGCACATGATGCGTGTCTTCTTCACGGGTGCGTTCCGCAAGCCGCGTGAGATCAACTGGCTGTTCGGCTTCCTGCTGTTCGTGCTGGGTATGTTCACCGGCTTCACCGGCTACTCGCTGCCGGACGACCTGCTCTCCGGTACGGGTGTCCGCTTCACCCAGGGCGCGATCCTGTCGATGCCGATCGTCGGCACGTACATCTCGATGTTCCTGTTCGGCGGAGAGTTCCCCGGTCACGACTTCGTCGCCCGGTTCTACTCGATCCACATCCTGCTGCTGCCGGGCATCATGCTCGGCCTGCTGGTGGCGCACCTGATCCTGGTCTTCTACCACAAGCACACGCAGTTCGCGGGTCCCGGCCGCACCAACAAGAACGTCGTCGGCATGCCGCTGCTGCCGGTGTACATGGCGAAGGCCGGCGGTTTCTTCTTCCTGGTCTTCGGCATCATCGCCGTCATCGCGGCCATCGCCTCGATCAACCCGATCTGGGCCATCGGCCCGTACCGCCCGGACCAGGTGTCCACCGGCGCCCAGCCCGACTGGTACATGGGCTTCGCCGAGGGTCTGATCCGAGTGATGCCGGGCTGGGAGATCAACCTCTGGGGTCACACGCTGGTCCTGGGTGTGTTCATCCCGCTGATGGCCTTCGGACTGGTACTCGCGATCATCGCGGTCTACCCGTTCGTCGAGTCCTGGGTCACCGGGGACAAGCGCGAGCACCACATCCTGGACCGCCCGCGCAACGCCCCGACCCGGACGGCCTTCGGTGTCGCCTGGATCACCGAGTACGTCATCGTCTTCATCGGCGGTGGCAACGACCTGTGGGCCACGCACTTCCACCTGTCGCTGAACGCCATCTCCTGGTTCGTCCGGATCTTCATCTTCGTGGGCCCGGTCATCGCGTTCATCGCCACCAGGCGGATCTGCCTCGGCCTCCAGCGCCGCGACAAGGAGAAGGTGCTGCACGGGCGCGAGTCCGGCATCATCAAGCGCCTGCCGCACGGTGAGTTCGTCGAGATCCACGAGCCGCTCGGCCCCGAGCAGCTGCACACGCTCACCGCGCACGAGCAGTACGAGCCGGTCGAGATCGGCCCGACGGTCGACGAGAACGGTGTCGAGCGCAAGGTACCCGCACTGCAGAAGCTGCGGGCCAGGCTCAGCAAGGGCTACTACGGCGAGGACAACCAGATCGCCAAGCCCACCGTCGAGGAGTACAAGGAGATCACCAGCGGCCACGGTCACCACTGATCGCCTGAACTGATCGCCACAGCAGGAGCCCCGTCCATCCGATGGACGGGGCTCTTCGCTGTCCGTGGCGCTCGATAGGGTGGGGTCAACCCCTTTTATCGGCTATGGACCCTCAGGAGCGGACCATGAACGTTGTGACCCCGGTCGGCGGCGACAGCGTGGCGGACCGTTCCTGGCCCGGCGTGCTGAACCCGCTGCTGCGCGGCGAGAGCCTGACCTCGGACGACACCGCATGGGCGATGGACCGCATCATGAGAGGTGAGGCGACCGATGTGCAGATCGCCGGTTTCGCGGTGGCCCTGCGCGCCAAGGGCGAGACGGTCGACGAGGTGTCCGGCCTGGTGCGCGCGATGTACGAGCACGCCAACACGATCCACGTACCCGGTCGCACGGTCGACATCGTCGGCACCGGTGGCGATCTCGCCAAGACGGTCAACATTTCCACGATGTCGGCGATCGTCATCGCGGGTACCGGCGCCAAGGTCGTCAAGCACGGCAACCGCGCCTCCTCGTCGGCGAGCGGTTCCTCCGATGTGCTGGAGAAGCTCGGCGTCAATCTGGAGCTCAGCGCGCAGCGGGTCGTCGAGGTCGCCGAGGAGGCGGGCATCACCTTCTGTTTCGCGGTGAAGTTCCACCCCGCCCTGCGGTACGTGGCCAGGGCCCGCAGGGAACTCGGCGCCCCGACCACGTTCAACATCCTCGGGCCGCTCACCAACCCGGCCAAGGTGCGCTCCCAGGCCATCGGCGTCGCCGACCTGCGGATGGCGCCCATCGTCGCCGGTGTACTCGCCGAGCGCGGCAATTCGGCGCTGGTCTTCCGCGGCGACGACGGCCTGGACGAGCTGACGACCACTGCGACCTCGCGGGTCTGGGTGGTCCGGGACGGATCGGTGCGCGAGGAGGCGTTCGACCCGCGTGACGTCGGTCTGGAGCTGGTGCCGGTACAGGCGCTGCGCGGCGCCGACGCCTCGTACAACGCGGATGTGGCCCGCCGGGTGCTGGCCGGCGAGCGAGGCCCCGTACGGGAGGCCGTGCTGCTCAACTCGGCAGCGGCACTGGTCGCGCTGGACCCGACGGACGGCACGCTGAACGAGCAGCTCGCCGCAGGGATCGCGAAGGCCGCCGAGTCCATCGACTCGGGGGCGGCCCGGCAGGCGCTGGAGCGCTGGGTGACGGTCAGCAACGCCTGACCGGACGGGATGTGACGCAGGGCGCGGTCCAGATCTTGGACCGCGCCTTGCGCGTTGACGCACGTATGGCAAGATGCTGGGCAGGTCATGAGTGACAGCGACTACGGCCCCGGCCCGCTGTCCGGCAACCCTCCGTCCGTGGCGGGGTGCCCCGGGTGAAGACCAGGCCGTAGGCAGCGAGGTCTGCGGCAAGCGCGGGCCCCTCGGCATCTGTGAATGCCAGCCCCCGGGGTCCTGGTCCCTAGGGAGTCTCTTGTGAGCAAGCGAATGCGATAGGGCTTGTCGGCCCTCCTCCGCACACCCATTTTCGCTTTCCGCTGCGCTGCCGCGTACCCGCCGGCGCATGCAATTCGCCTGCCTGTTACGGGAGTTCGCCATGTCTGTCTTCACCGCTGCCGCCGACCAGTCGCTTTGTGCCCCTCTGCCGGTTCTGGGTAAGGATGTAACGGTTCCACTGGTCACAGGTGGTGAAGTCACGTACGCCGCTCTCGACTACGCCGCCAGCGCCCCGGCCCTGCAGCGCGTCTGGGACGACGTCGCCGCGTACGCCCCGTACTACGGCAGTGTCCACCGCGGCGCCGGGTACCTCTCGCAGCTCTCCACGGACCTCTTCGAGAACAGCCGCGCGACCGTCGCGGAGTTCCTCGGCTGCCGCGCCGACGACCAGGTGATCTTCACCCGCTCGACGACCGACTCCCTCAACCTGCTGGCCGCCGTCGTCCCCGCCGACTGCCAGGTCTTCGTGTACGAGACCGAGCACCACGCCTCGCTGCTGCCGTGGCGCGACGCCCGGGTGACCTATCTGAACGCCCCGCGCACCCCGGCGCAGGCCGTCGAGACGTTGGAGCGCGCGCTCGCCGACCGTGACCCTTCCCCAAGCTCTCAACTCCGTTCGGGCAGGGGAGGCCCCATCGGCCCCGCGCTGGTCTGCGTCACCGGCGCCTCCAACGTCACCGGCGAACTGTGGCCGGTCAAGGAACTGGCGGCCGCCGCGCACGCGCACGGTGCCCGGATCGTGCTGGACGCCGCGCAGCTCGCCCCGCACCACCCCGTCGACATCGCAGAGCTGGACGTCGACTGGGTCGCCTTCTCCGGACACAAGCTGTACGCGCCGTTCGGCTCGGGTGTGCTCGCTGGCCGGGCCGACTGGCTGCAGGACGCCGAGCCGTACCTGGCCGGCGGCGGAGCCTCGCGCAAGGTCGCCCGCCGCACGGATGGCGGTGTGGACGTCGAGTGGCATTCCACCGCCGCCCGCCACGAGGCCGGTTCCCCCAACGTCATCGGCGTGTACTCGATCGCCTCCGCCTGCAAGGCGCTGACCGAGGCGGGCTTCGACAACCTGGTCGCCCGGGAGCAGCACCTCGTCACCGCGGTCCGGGCCGGGCTCGCCGCCGTTCCCGAGGTCAAGGTGCTCTCGCTGTTCGGCGACGACGCCCCGCGGGTCGGCGTCATCTCCTTCGTGGTGGAGGGCTGGAACAGCTCGCACTTCGCGGCCGCGCTCTCCGCCGAGTACGGCATCGGGGTCCGCGACGGACTGTTCTGCGCCCACCCGCTGGTCCGCACCCTGCTGGGCAGCGACCCGCAGGAGGTCGGCGAGTGCGGCGCGCCCGAGGCCGAGCCGGGCGAGCTCTCGCTCAACGCGATCCGGGTGAGTTTCGGCGCCGGTACGCCGGACGAGCACATCGAGCGATTCGTGCGCGCGGTCAAGGAACTGGTGAGCAGGGGCGCGCAGTGGAAGTACCGCACCGAGGACGGCCGCTGTGTCCCGGACCGGGGCGCGGCGCAGCTCTGACGGGCGCGCAGCACTGCGGCGGGGGACGGGCTCGGTCGAGCCCGTCCCCCGCCGCAGTGCTACGCCGTAATAAGGGGCGTACCTACGCGTCGAGGCCGATGGCGAAGGCGGCCTCCAGGTCGTGCTGCGAGTACGTACGGAAGGCCACATGCGTATCGGTGGCCTCGACGCCGGGGATCTTGCTGATCCGGCCGGGGATGACGTCCGCCAGATCGTCGTGCTTGGCCACCCGGACCATGGCGATCAGGTCGTACGTACCGGTGACGGAGAAGACCTCGCTGACGCTGTCCAGCGCTGCGATGGCCTCGGCGATCTCGGGAATCCGGTCCACGCTGGTTTTGATGAGCACGATCGCGGTGATCACGGCTGACTTTCTCCCTCGGTGGCCGTGGCTGGAGCCTTCACTCTATCCGTACGCCGGTAACGCCCCCAGGCGTAGAGGAAGCCGAGGGCGAAGCCGACCACATGGGCCAGATAAGCCACGCCGGGGCCCCGCTGCCCGCGCCCTGGACCGCCAGCCACTGCAGGACGAACCAGAAGATCAGCACGATCCAGGCAGGGAAGCGCAGCGGCAGGAAGAAGAGGAACGGGAACAGGCTGGTGACCCGGGCCCTGGGGAACAGATAGAGGAACGCCCCCAGCACCGCCGAGATCGCCCCCGACGCACCGACGAGCGTCTGGTCGGACGAGGCGTGCGCGGCCGCATAGCCGACCAGTGCGAGATAGCCGCAGCCCAGATAGAAGAAGGTGAACTCCACATGGCCCATGCGTTCCTCGGCCATCGCCCCGAACACGTACAGGAAGAGCATGTTGCCGAGCAGATGCAGCCAGCTGCCGTGCACGAAGAGGGCGGTCAGCGGGGTGAGCAGGGCGCGTGCGGAGCCGTCCCACAGCTCGCTCGGGATCACGCCCCAGCGTTCGAAATACCCGGCCTGGGCGGCGAGCAGGGTGTCGGCGGTGCCGTAGGGCGGGTTGAAGCCGGAGAGCGGACTGATCAGGAAGACCAGACAGCACAGGGCGATCAGGGCATAGGTCACCGGCGGTCCGCCCGAGGTGACCGTCCGTAGGAGTCCGCTGGTTAATCTGGCGCCCGCAGCCCGCCGATCGATCATGAACAGAGCATGACGCAAGTGGAGGGAACGGGACAGACCGCCTCGCCGTGTCGGGGGGACGTGGCTAGGCCGTAGGGTTACGGCAGGACATCCGCAGTTCGACGGCGCACCGCGAGATCCTTGAAGCAGGCGGCACGAGGCTCGACGAAAGAGGACGCACGATGACGACGGTTCCCCAACCGACCGACGGGACCCGCTGGCGCTGCACGCTCTGCGGAAATCTCACACGGTTCGACGTGACGCGTTCCTCCAAGGTCATCGAATACGTCCATCTCGACCTGGCCGGGGAATCCACCGTCGAGGAGCGCGAGGTGGTCAGTGAGACCATCGAGTCGGTGCGCTGCCGGTGGTGCAATGCGGTGGATCAGATCGAACTGGTGGACAGGCCGGGTGCCGACTCCTGACGGGGCCGTGCGGACAGACAATTTGGGGTGACGGATGGTGGAGCAGCCCGCTAGCGGCGCCGAGTCGGCCGAGGCGGCCGACGACGCCGTCGAGGCGCTCGACCGCCCGCTGCCCGAAGGTGTACGGCGACGGGTCGTCGCGCTGGTCTCGGACGCGTTCGGCGGCCTGACGGTCACCGAACTGCCGACCCAGCTGAGACAGTACGCCCGCTTCACTCCGACCCGGCGCGCCAAGTTCGCCGGGAACGCGATGGCGGCCGCGCTGGAGGGCGACGCACTGTTCCGGCAGCGCATCGGCGAACGGCTCAAGGAGGAGCAGCCGGAGCTGGCGGCCGCGCTGGAGGCCGGTTCGCCGCCCGCAGCCGCCGACCCCGTCGATGTGGCCGCCGCGGCCTATGTGCTGCGCCCGGCCGGCTGGGTGAAGCTGGTCACCTCCGCCGGCGAGGAGGCTCAGCGGGCCGGTGCCGAGCGCGCCGACGAGGAGAGCCGCCGCGAGCTGGAACGGCTGCGCGAGGAACTCGCCCAGGCCCGCTCCCAGACGAAGAGCGAGACCGAACGGCTCCGCGGCGAGCTGGACGCGGCCCGCAAGGAAGCCGAATCCCTTCAGCGCAAACTGCGCAGTGTCACCAACGAGGTCAAGCGCGGCGAGGCCGCGCTGCGCCGCAGCCGGGCCGAGACCGACGCCGTACGGTCCGAGGCGGCTGCCCAGGTCTCCGCGGCCGAGAGCGAGTCCCGTAGGCTCAAGGCGCGGCTCGGTGAGGCGGAGGCGTCCGTCGAGGCGGGCCGCAGGGCCGCCAGGGAGGGCCGCTCGGTCGAGGACATGCGGTTGCGACTGCTGCTGGACACGGTGCTCGACGCGGCCCGCGGGCTCCGTCGCGAACTGGCCCTGCCGCCCTCCTCGATCCGCCCCGCGGACAGTGCCGACGCGGTGGAGCCCGGCAGGATGTCGCCCAAGGACATTGCCGCCAGGGCTCTTTCGGAGACCGATCCGGCCCTGCTCGACCAGCTGCTCGCGCTGCCGCAGGCGCATCTGATCGTCGACGGCTACAACGTCACCAAGACCGGCTATCCGCAGCTGCCGCTGGAGAAGCAGCGATTGAGGCTGCTGGGCGGCCTCGCGGTGCTCGCGGCACAGACCGGCGCCGAGATGACCTGTGTCTTCGACGGGGCCGAACTGGCCGCCCCGGTGCTGCTCGCACCGCCGCGCGGGGTGCGGGTGCTGTTCAGCAAGCCGGGTGTGACCGCTGATGAACTCATCCGTCAGCTGGCGCGCGCCGAACCGCCGGGCCGGCCCGTCGTGGTGGTCTCCACCGACCGCGAAGTCGCCGACGGAGTGGCGAAGGCGGGCGCCAGGCCCGTTGCGTCCGTCTTGCTCCTGAAGCGCCTTTCGCGCGTCTAGTGACACTTGCCGGGTCTCGGCGGAAATCAGGGAACGGACCGTCAAGTCGCCGCTACCCCCTGTGTGTCGTGGGTAAAGAAGTGCAGTCTGTGACGAGATTTTTCTTGTGAGGATTTGAACTGATCACAAGTTGGTCACTAGGGTCGGGCCTCGAACCTTCGCACGGTTGATCACCCATCCGGGGTGGCAGCGAAGGCGCCGCCGAGTCCGTGACATGCACGGAGCCGGGGATCGAGTCCCCCCACAGCCCGGTAGGCGGCTCAAGGAAGAAGGAGCTCGCCTTCGTGGGGTCCCACCGCCGTCCCAAGCAGCCGAGCCGCGCCCGTGTGACCGTGCTCACCGCGACCGCCGCCGCAGCCGTCGCGCTGACCTCCCAGGCGGCCCACGCCGACCCGAAGCCCTCCAAGGGTGAAGTCCGGGAAGAGGTCGAGAAGCTCAGCCACGATGCCGGCGACGCCAACGAGAAGTACTACGGCGCCAAGGAGAAGCAGCAGAAGCTGGAGAAGGAAGTCGGCGCGCTGCAGGACAAGGTGGCCCGCGGTCAGCAGGAGCTCAACAACCTGCGCAACGGCCTCGGTTCGCTCGCGGCGGCGCAGTACCGCTCCGGCGGCATCGACCCGTCGGTGCAGCTCTTCCTCTCGTCCAACCCGGACACCTTCCTCGACGAGGCCTCGGCCCTCGACCAGTTGACGGCCAAGCAGACCGAGACCCTGGGCAAGATCCAGGAGAAGCAGCGGGTCCTCGCGCAGGAGCGCAAGGAGGCCCAGGACAAGCTCGGTGACCTCGCGGACGTACGCAAGACGCTCGGCGAGAAGAAGAAGGACCTCCAGACCAAGCTGGCCAAGGCGCAGCAACTGCTCAACTCGATGACCGCCGCCGAGCGTGCGAAGATGCGCGAGGACCAGCAGCGCGCCAGCCGCTCCGCGGGCGACCGGGTCGAACTGGGCAACGAGCTCCCCGCCTCCGCCTGGGGCGCCGCCGCTCTGAACGCCGCCAAGACCCAGGTGGGCAAGCCGTACGGCCGCGGCGGCACCGGCCCCGGCTCCTTCGACTGCTCCGGGCTGACCCAGTGGGCCTACGCCCAGGCCAACGTCCAGATCTCCCGGGTCACTTACACCCAGGTCAACGACGGAGTCCACATCGGGCGCAGCGCGCTGAAGCCGGGCGACCTGGTCTTCTTCAACAACACCGCGCACGTGGGCCTCTACGCGGGCAACAACACCGTCCTGCACGCCCCGTACCCGGGCACGGTCGTGCGCTACGAGTCGATGAACACCATCGGCAGCTTCCAGTTCGGCGTGCGCGTCGGCTGACGACGCCCGAACGGGCGAATTCCCGCGCCCGCGCAGACAGTCCGCCCCGCCGGAGACCACAGGTCACCGGCGGGGCGTCGCCGTTTCTGCCGCCCTGTCGCCCGGCGCGGTCGTTGGTCGCTCCGTAACCGTCCGACTACTGTCTGCCTGCCGTGCAGCTCCCGGTCGTCGGTCCGCCCGCCCCGGGCGGCAGGGGCTGCGCACATCTGCGTACAGCGGAAGGGAGTGCGGCGTCCTGTGGTGTCCCATCGCCGTTCCACACAGCCCGGCCTCAACGTGAGCGTCCGGGCCACCGTTCTGTCGGCCGCGGCGGCGACCGCGGCCGCCACCCTCGGGGCGGCCACCGCGAACGCCGACCCGCAGGACACGCCCCGGACCGCCAAGGCCCGGGTCGACCGGCTGTACAGCGAGGCGGAGCGGGCCACCGAGCAGTACAACAAGGCCGGTGAGAACGCCGACCGGCTGCGCGGCGAGCTGAAGCGGACCCAGGACCGGGCGGCCCGCGACCAGGAACGCCTCAACCGGATGCGTACGGCGCTCGGTTCGGTGGCGAGCGCGCAGTACCGCTCGGGCGGCCTCGATCCCTCGCTCGCTCTGCTGCTCTCCTCCGATCCGGACACCTACCTCGACCGGGCGGCCAGCCTGGACCGCCTGACCGAGCATCAGGCCGCCGAGCTGCGGCAGCTCCAGCAGGCTCAGCGCTCTCTCGCACAGACCCGCGCGGAGGCCGCCCGGGCGCTGGCCGATCTGGAGCGCAACAGGGCGGCCGTCACCCGCCACAGACGGACCGTCGAGCGCAAGATCGCCCGGGCCAAGCAGCTGCTGGACGCGCTGCCCAGCGCCGACAGGGCGGACTTCGAGCGGTCCTCGCGCTCCGGCCGCGACGACGCGTTCCCGGCCATGGCCGATCTGCCGGCCGGCTCCGCACGGGCCGCCGCAGCCGTCATGGCGGTCCGGGAGGCGCTGGGCCGCCCGTACATCTGGGGGGCCAGCGGACCCGCCGGATTCGACTGTTCCGGGCTGATGCAGTGGGCGTACGCCCGGGCCGGGGTCAGCCTGCCGCGCACCTCGCAGGCCCAGCGGTACGCGGGACACATGGTGCCGCTCTCCGAGGCCCGCCCCGGCGATCTGGTCGTCTACCGCGCGGACGCCGGCCACATCGGTATGTACGTCGGCAACGGCCAGGTGATCCACGCCCCCTACCCGGGCGCCCCGGTGCGCTACGACCCCGTCGGCATGATGCCCGTCTCCTCGGTCACCCGCATCTGACCCGTACTCTCGATCGGGTGGCTGACAGTCGGCGGACCGCGCGACGGGGACGTGACCGAGGACGGCGCACGGCGGGAGTGCTGCTCGCCGGGCTGCTGTCCGCCTCCGCCTGCGCGGCCCCCGACGACGGCGCCGCCCCGGACTCCACCGCCCGCGGCATCCGCGCCACCCTGGACCGCCGCGCGGCCGCCGTGCTGGAACACGACACGGACGCCTATCTGGCCGCCATAGACCCGCGGGCCACCGGGTTGCGCACGGCCCAGCGCCGGGAACTGGACAACCTCGCGGACGTACCGCTGAGCTCATGGACGTACCGGCTGACGGGCGTGACCGGACAGGGCACCGACCGGGCGACCGCGGACATACAGCTGCGCTACCGGATCAAGGGCTACGACGCCGCCCCGGTCGCCGCGGACCGGGTGCTCGATCTGAGACGGGACAGCGCGGAGGACCGCTGGTACATCGTCGGCGACCGGGCGGGCAAGGACGGCGGCCGGCAGCTCTGGCAGCAGGGCGATGTCCAGGTGGTGAGCGGAAAGCACAGCCTCGTCCTCGGGGTCGGCCGCACCGGGCAGGAGCTGCACCGGATCGCCCGGGCGGCGGACCGCGCGGTGCCCGCCGTCTCGGACGCCTGGCCGGAACGCTGGGCAGGCCGCGTGCTGGTGCTCGTACCGCACACCGTGGGGGACATGGCGGATCTGCTGGGGTCACCGGCGGCGAACTACCGGGGCATCGCGGCCGTCACCACCGGGCGGACCGGCGGTCCGGACCGGGCGCCCGCGGACCGGGTGATCGTCAACCCGCAGGCGTACGGCATGCTCGGCACCTTCGGGCAGCGGATCGTCCTCAGCCACGAGATCACCCATGTCGCCACCCGCACCCGCACCTCCGCCGCCACCCCGACCTGGCTCTCCGAAGGCTTCGCCGACTGGGCGGCCTACCGAGCCGAGAACCGTACCGCGGCACAGGCCGCGCCCGAACTGGCCGGCGCCGTCCTGCGCGGCGATCCGCCCGCCGAGCTCCCCACGGACGAGGACTTCGGCTTCGCGGGAGACCCCGCGCGCCTGGCAAGGGCGTACGAGGGCGCCTGGCTGGCCTGCGAGCTGATCGCCGACCACTGGGGCGAGGAGAAGCTGTTCGCCTTCTACCGCGCCGTCGGAGGGCACTCGGGGCGGGACGGGGCGGTGGAGCAGGCCATGCAGGAGGTGCTGTCCACGACCCCGCAGGACTTCACCGCACGCTGGCGGGAGTATCTGGGCTCCCGGCTCGGTTGAGCGGGACGCGTTCAGGAGCCGGCCGGCTCGGCCTCCCGGCCGACGCCGGACCGGGCGGCCGGCGGCCGCACGCCCTCGCGCGTCCCCCCGGACACCGTCTGCCGCCACAGCCGGCGGCAGGCGATCAGCGTCGCCGCGACCAGCAGGCCGTTGCGCAGGAACATCAGCGTCACGCCCGTCGCGTCGCTGGTCACCACATGGACGAACCCGAGCGGGAACTCCAGCTGAGTGATGCCCGTGGCGAGCAGTACCAGAACGGCCGGCAGCCCCATCCGGCTGTCGCGGAAGACCAGGCAGACCGCCGCCAGGCCGACCAGCCACAGCATGTACTGGGGGCTGATCACCCGGCTCGTCGTCGTGAACAGCAGCACCGCCGTGAACGCCGCGTCGGCCGGGGTGTTCACCCGGAAGTCGCAGGCCCTCAGCCGCCACACCAGCAGCCAGCCGAAGGCCACGACGGACAGGCCGAGAGCGAGCGTGCTCACCAGCGGCACATGCGGACCCAGGAACTCCAGCGAGCCGTAGTGCAGCTCCACCCGGCCCTGCCAGCCGAACTGCCGCCACACATGGAAGACCAGCGCCCCCAGCGACTCGACCTCGGTGCCCCGGTCGCGCTGGAAGCCGAGAAAGGCCAGCGCACCGGGCATCGCCACGGTGCAGACCACCAGCAGCCCGGCCGCCGCCACCGCCGCGGCCGTCCACGCCCGGCGCGTCTGCGGCCCACGCGCCGTACCGGCCAGGATCAGCACCGGCCACACCTTCAGCAGCGCACCCACGGCGGCGAGCACCCCCAGCACCCGCGGATGCCGTATCCCCGCGAGCAGCGCCGCCACCGCCACCGCCGCCACCATCACGTCGTAGCGGGCGTACGCGGTCGTACCGAGGAGCGGCACCCCCGCCACCCACACCCAGGCGCCCGCCGTCCACCGCCCGGTCCGGCGGCCCGCGTACAGCAGCAGCCCCAGCACCAGCCCGTCGCACAGGAACGCGAGGACGAAGAAGGCCGAGGCGTAGTCCAGGAACGGCAGCAGGGCGGGGGAGAGGATGGCGAGCGCGGCGAGGGGCGGGTACTGCCAGGTGACGTCGGACTGCGGGTACGTACCGGTCTTCAGGACCTCGGACCAGCCGTGGTAGATCACCGAGACATCACTGGTCACGTCCGGTCCGGGCAGCGTGATCACCTTCGTGACGCAGAGCAGCAGCGCGACCCTGGTGAGGGCCCACACCGCGACAGCCGGCCGCGCGCCGGTCGATCCCGTCATGGACGCCTCATCCGTTTCGTCAGTGGGTGCTCGGTGGGTACGACGAGCCATGATGCCTGCCCGGCCTGTGCGAGAGCCATCGGCCCGGCCGCCCGGTACTGTCGGCCGGGATGGACAAGACCCTGATCGTGACCAACGACTTCCCGCCCCGCCCCGGCGGCATCCAGGCATTCCTGCACAACATGGCACTGCGCCTGGACCCCGGACAGATCGTCGTATACGCCTCCACCTGGAAGCGCAGCCCCGAAGGCATCGCGGCCACCGCGGCCTTCGACGCCGAGCAGCCGTTCACCGTCGTCCGAGACCGTACGACGATGCTGCTGCCGACCCCGCGGGTCACCCGGCGCGCGGTGCAGCTGCTGCGCGTACACGGCTGCACATCCGTCTGGTTCGGCGCCGCGGCCCCGCTCGGACTGATGGCTCCGGCGCTGCGCAGGGCCGGTGCCCGCCGCCTGGTCGCCACCACGCACGGGCACGAGGCGGGCTGGGCCCAGCTGCCCGCGGCCCGGCAGCTGCTGGGAAGGATCGGGGAAAGCACGGACGCGATCACCTACCTGGGGGAGTACACCCGCTCCCGGATCGCCACGGCACTCAGCCCCGAGGCGGCGGACCGCATGGTTCAACTGCCGCCCGGCGTCGACGAGAAGACCTTCCACCCGGACTCCGGCGGGGACCTGATCAGGGCCCGGCTCGGGCTCTCGGACCGGCCCGTGGTCGTCTGCGTGTCACGGCTAGTGCCGCGCAAGGGCCAGGACACGCTGATCCTCGCGATGCCCGCGATCCTGGCGCAGGTGCCGGACGCGGTGCTGTTGATCGTCGGCGGTGGACCGTACGCCAAGGAGCTGAAGCGACTGGCCGAGGAGACGGGGGTCGGCGACTCGGTGCGCTTCACCGGGCCGGTGCCATGGGACGAACTGCCTGCCCACTGCGGCGCGGGCGACGTCTTCGCCATGCCGTGCCGGACCCGTCGCGGCGGCCTCGACGTGGAGGGCCTCGGCATCGTCTTCCTGGAGGCGTCCGCGACCGGACTGCCGGTGGTGGCGGGCGACTCGGGCGGCGCGCCGGACGCCGTGCTCGACGGCGAGACCGGGTGGGTGGTGCGCGGCGGCTCGGTGGAGGAGTCGGCCGACCGGATCGTCACCCTGCTCCGTGACCCGGAGCTGCGGCAGCGGATGGGGGAGCGGGGGCGGGCCTGGGTCGAGGAGAAGTGGCGCTGGGACCTGCTGGCCGACAGGCTCCGTGCGCTGCTCTGACGCCACGTGACGCGGTACGCCGAGGAGGCCCGCGCGCGTACGCGAGAGGGGGTCCGCACATGCCGTGCGGGCCCCCTCTCACGTGCTTCGGGTCAGCTCCGGTAGATCGACTCGACCTCGTCCGCGAAGTCCTTCGCCACCACGTTCCGCTTCAGCTTCAGCGACGGTGTGATGTGCCCCGCCTCCTCGGTGAACTGGGACGCCAGGATGCGGAACTTGCGTACCGACTCCGCCTTGGACACCGCGGCGTTCCCGTCGTCCACCGCCCGCTGCACCTCGGCCAGCAGCTCCGGGTCCTCACGCAGCGACACGGCCGTCGAGCCGGTCGGCTTGCCGTGCTCCTCGGCCCAGCGGCCCAGGAACTCCTCGTCCAGGGTGATCAGCGCGCCCACGAACGGCCGCCCGTCGCCGACCACCATGCACTCGGCGACCAGGGCGTGCCCGCGGATGCGGTCCTCGATCACCGCGGGAGCGACGTTCTTGCCGCCCGCCGTGACGATGATCTCCTTCTTGCGTCCGGTGATCGCGAGATAGCCGTCCTCGTCGAGCGTGCCGATGTCGCCCGTGTGGAACCAGCCGTCGGCCAGCGCCTCGGCCGACGCCACCTCGTTGTTCCAGTAGCCGGTGAACAGGTGCTCGCCGTGCAGCAGCACCTCGCCGTCGTCGGCGATCCGGACGACCGAGCCGGGCAGCGGCTGGCCGACCGTACCGATCTTCTGCCGGTCCCACGGATTGAACGCGGTGGCCGCGCACGTCTCGGTGAGGCCATAGCCCTCAAGCACCGTGAAGCCGATACCGCGGTAGAAGTGGCCGAGCCGCTCGCCCAGCGGTGCGCCGCCGGAGATCGCGTACTCGCCGCGTCCGCCGAGGACGGCCCGCAGCTTGCTGTAGACCAGCCGGTCGAAGATCTTGTGCTTGAACTTCAGGCCCATGGAGGGGCCCTGAGGGGTTCCCAGCGCGCGGCTGTACGCGATCGCCGTGTTCGCGGCCTTGTCGAAGATCCTGCCCTTGCCGTCGGCCTGTGCCCTGGCGCGCGCCGAGTTGTAGACCTTCTCGAAGACCCGCGGCACACCGAGGATCAACGTCGGCCGGAATGAGGCCAGTTCATCGGTGAGATTCTTGATGTCCGGTACGCAGCCGAGCTTGATCGGGGCCATCACCGAGGCCACCTCGACCAGCCGTCCGAAGACATGCGCGGCGGGCAGGAAGAGCAGCACCGAACACTCGCCGGTACGGAAGAGGGGCTTCAGCCGCTCCACCACATTGCCGCACTCCGCGAAGAAGCTGCGGTGCGTGAGCACGCAGCCCTTGGGGCGGCCGGTGGTGCCCGAGGTGTAGACGATGGTGGCCGGGTCGTCCGCCTTGGCGCTAGCCATCCGCAGGTCCAGGGTCTCGTCCGAGACGTCCTCGCCGATCGCCGACAGCCCGCGGACCGCGTCGTCCTCGATCTGCCAGATGCCCTTCAGGGCGGGCAGATCCGCCTGGACCGAGACCACGGAGGCCTGGTGCGCCTCCGACTCCGCGATGCACAAGGTGGCACCGGAGTCACCGAGGATCCACTGGATCTGCTCGGGCGAGCTGGTCTCGTACACCGGGACGGTGACCGCGCCCGCGCTCCAGATCGCGAAGTCGAGCAGGACCCACTCGTAGCGCGTACGGGAGAGCAGCGCCACCCGGTCGCCCGCTTCGATGCCCGCAGCGATCAGGCCCTTGGCGACGGCTCTGACCTCGGCCAGGAACTGTGTGGCGTCGACATCGGTCCACACTCCAGCCACTTTGCGGCTCATCACCGCAACATCGGGATGCTGAGCGGCATTGCGGCGGATGAGATCCGTCAGGTTGCCGTCCGAGGGGACCTCGTACAGGGCCGGAAGGCTGAACTCGCGCAAGACTGCTGCTCCTCATCGGGCTCCGGTGCCACGGCTCTGTGTGACGCACCGGCTGCGGTCCAAGATTGGCGGGTGCTCAGTGGGGGTGAGCACGACTGGACTGCCCGGACGTTACCCACCAGTACTCGGTTCCCGATAGGGGGTTCCGGCCAGATGTCTCATGCGTCACACAGAACCGTGATCCTTGCGCGCACAGTAGTCCACCGTGGTTACCCCCCGGAGGTCGTCGCAGGTCCGGCGGCCTCTACCCAGGTGGACAGCGGAGTTCTAGGGTGATCGTCATGCCAGCCGGACCGAACAGCCGAGAAACCTCGACCGCACGGCGCACGCGCGTTCACGTGGTCAGTGACGTGCACGGCAGCACCGAGGCCCTGGCCCGCGCCGGGGACGGCGCCGACGCGCTGGTCTGCCTTGGTGACCTGGTGCTCTTCCTCGACTATGCCGACCACTCGCGCGGCATCTTCCCCGATCTGTTCGGCGTGGAGAACGCCGACCGGATCGTCGAACTGCGCACCGCTCGCCGCTACGAGGAGGCGCGGGAGTTCGGCCGCGGCCTGTGGGCGGGCATGGACCGCAACGCCGCGATCGTCTCGGCGGTGCGCAAGCAGTACGCCGAACTCTTCGCCGCCTTCCCCACCCCGACGTACGCCACCTACGGCAACGTCGACATCCCCGATCTGTGGCCCGAGTACGCGCGCCCGGGCACCACCGTCCTCGACGGCGACCGCGTCGAGATCGGCGGCCGCGTGTTCGGTTTCGTCGGCGGCGGCCTGAAGACCCCTATGAACACCCCGTACGAGATCAGCGACGAGGAGTACGCCGCCAAGATCGAGGCCGTCGGCCCGGTCGACGTGCTCTGCACCCACATTCCCCCCGATGTGCCGGAGCTGACGTACGACACGGTGGCGCGCCGCTTCGAACGCGGCAGCCGGGCCCTGCTCGACGCCATCCGCAGGACCCGCCCCCGTTACGCACTGTTCGGCCATGTCCACCAGCCCCTGGTCCGCCGGATGCGGATCGGCACCACCGAATGCGTGAACGTCGGCCACTTCGCGTCCACCGGCAGGCCCTGGGCCCTGGAATGGTGACCGCACCGGCGCCGGACCCTGGAACGAGGCGCCGCGCACACGCGATAGCCTTCTGACGGCAGGCCTCTGCCGACGCACCGGTACACCGCACTGGAGGAGCCACGGCGATGGCTGAACACACCAGCTCGAGCATCACGATCGAGGCGGCGCCGGCCGACGTCATGGGAGTGATCGCCGACTTCGCCCGCTATCCGGAGTGGACCGGCGAGGTCAAGGAGGCCGAGGTCCTCTCCTTGGACGACCAGGGCCGCGCCGAGAAGGTCCGTCTCGTCCTCGACGCCGGAGCGATCAAGGACGACCACACCCTCGCGTACACCTGGATCGGCGACTACGAGGTCAGCTGGACCCTCGTCAAGTCCCAGATGCTGCGCGCCATCGACGGCTCCTACGCGCTGGCCCCGCTCGGCGACGGCGACCGCACCGAGGTCACCTACCGGCTGACCGTCGACGTCAAGATCCCGATGCTCGGCATGATCAAGCGCAAGGCCGAGAAGGTCATCATCGACCGAGCCCTGGCCGGCCTGAAGAAGCGCGTCGAGTCCGTCCCGAAGGCCTGACCCGGTGCGTACGGTCCTCGTCACCGGTCCCGGCGGCGCCGGCCGTACCACCCTCGCGGCGGCGACCGCGCTGGCCGCGGCCCGTCGCGGGCGCCGCACCCTGCTGCTCTCCGCCGACGCCATACCCGGCTTTCCAGAAGGCACAGAACCCACCGAGGTCACGGACGGTCTGTGGTCCGCCCGCATCGACTCCGGCGAACACTTCCGCAGCGAACTGCTCACCCTCCAGGATCAGGCGTCCGGCGTGCTCGACCTGCTCGGCGGGAACCGGCTGGACGGCGAGGAACTCACCGAACTCCCCGGCAGCGCCCAGCTCGCCCTCCTGCACGCCCTGCGCCGCGCCGCCCGGGGCGACTGGTCGCCGGGCGGCTACGAAGTCCTCGTCGTCGACCTTCCGCCGCTGCGCGAAGCGCTCGCCGTACTCGCCCTGCCCGAACAGCTGCGCCGCTATCTGCGCCGACTGCTGCCCCGGGAACGCCAGGCCGCACGCGCCCTTCGCCCGATGCTCGCCCAGCTCGCCGGCGTACCCATGCCCGCCCAGTGGCTGTACGAGGCCGCCGCCCGCAGGGACGCCGAGCTGGCCGCCGTCCAGGCACTGATCGATGACCGCAACACCACGCTGCGGCTGGTCGCCGAACCCGGCCCCGCCGCCGAGGACGCCCTGCGCACCGCCCGCACCGGACTCGCCCTGCACGGACTGCGCGTCGACACCCTCGCGGTGAACCGGGTACTGCCCAGGCACTCCGGCGACCCCTGGTTCGCGGCCCTCGCCGCGCAGCAGGAGAAGACCATCGACCACTGGTACGAGGAATGGGTGCCCTCGGCGGCCCTGTGCGAAGTGCCCCACCTCGGCCGCGATCCCCGGGGCCTGGACGACCTCGCCCTCCTCGACACCGGAGCCGGCTGCACCGTCTTCGAGGAGGCGGGCACCGGCGGCGGCCTCTTCGAGGGCGACGGACTCGCCGCGGAACTGGACGACCGGGGCCCCGGCCGGGCCGACGACCCCTGGTGGATCGAGGACCCGAACGCCCCGGACGGCCTCGACGAGCTGCGGTCGCTGCTGCCCGGCAGCCGGATCGTGACCGCCGCGCCGCCCGGCGAGGGCGACTCCGTTCTGGTCTGGTGCCTGCCCCTGCCCGGCGCCGTCAAGTCGGACCTCCAGTTGGTGCGCCGCGGCGACGAACTGCTCCTCACCGTGGGCCCGTTCCACCGGATCGTCCCTCTGGAATCCGGGCTGCGCCGTTGCACCGTCTCCGGCGCCGCCCTCACCGACGGGGTGCTCCGGGTCCGGTTCACGCCGGACCCCGGTCTGTGGCCCCGGACGAGCTGAACACCACATCACGGTTCGGGTAACGTCGGTAGTACGCGCCCCGTATGCCGGGCCGCCGGCAAACCACGTCGCAGGAGTCCGCCATGAGCGAAGCCACCGATCGTCCCGTCGACGACGACGCGTGGGCGAAGGCCTGCGCCGAGGACCTCGAAGCGGAGAAAGCCCGCCGTCGCGCCCAGCAGGGCCCGCCGCCCGGCTCCGCAGCCGAGGAACTGCGCAAGCTGGTCGACGCCGTGGCCGACAAGGTCTCGTCCCTCCGGTCGCCGCTGTTCGGCGCGGCGGCCCAGGGCACCGTGCAGCAGATCATCAAGCAGGCCAAGTCCGCCGTCGAGCCCGTCATCGAACGCAATCCGGACGTCTTCGACCACATTGCCGCGGCCGGCAACGAACTCCTCGCCGCCTACCGCTCCGCCGTGGAAGGCCAGGAACGCCGCTGGACCCAGGGCGCCGGGGCCCCCACGGGCACCGAGAAGAAGGCCGACAACCCCACCGACCCGCGCGACGAGGGCCCCGCAACGGGCGAACACATCGATCTGGACTGACCGGCACCGATGGGTAGGGTCCCCGGCTCGGGTACCGTTGGCCACAGCGGGGCTCGACCGAAACTGAGGGATTCATGGGACTCACCATCGGCGTCGATATCGGCGGCACGAAGATCGCAGCTGGAGTGGTCGACGAAGAGGGACAGATCCTCTCGATGTTCAAGGTGCCGACCCCGCCGACGGCTGAAGGCATTGTCGACGCGATCGCGGCGGCCGTGTCCGGTGCGAGCGAGGGCCACCAGATCGACGCCGTCGGCATCGGCGCCGCCGGATATGTCGACGACAAGCGCGCCACCGTGCTGTTCGCGCCGAACATCAACTGGCGGCACGAGCCGCTGAAGGACAAGGTCGAACAGCGCGTCGGCCTTCCGGTCGTCGTCGAGAACGACGCCAACGCCGCCGCCTGGGGCGAATACCGCTTCGGCGCCGGACAGGGCCACGACGACGTCATCTGCATCACGCTCGGCACCGGTCTCGGTGGCGGCATCATCATCGGCAACAAGCTGCGACGCGGACGCTTCGGTGTGGCCGCCGAATTCGGCCACATCCGGGTTGTCCCGGACGGGCTGCTCTGCGGCTGCGGCAGCCAGGGATGCTGGGAGCAGTACGCCTCCGGGCGTGCGCTCGTCCGCTACGCGAAGCAGCGCGCCAACGCCACCCCTTCGAGCGCCACTGTCCTGCTCAGCCTCGGCGACGGCACGGTGGACGGCATCGAGGGCAAGCACATCAGCCAGGCCGCCCGGCAGGGCGACCCGGTGGCGATCGACTCGTTCCGCGAGCTGGCCCGCTGGGCCGGCGCCGGACTCGCCGACCTGGCCTCGCTCTTCGACCCGTCCGCGTTCATCGTCGGCGGCGGCGTGTCGGACGAGGGCGAACTCGTCCTCGACCCGATCCGCAAGTCGTTCCGGCGCTGGCTGATCGGCGGCGAATGGCGTCCGCACGCCCAGGTGCTCGCGGCCCAACTGGGCGGCAAGGCAGGCCTGGTGGGCGCGGCTGACCTGGCCCGCCAGGGCTGAACCACCCGGAACCGGACAGAATCGGACGCCCGTCGCGCCCCCGTGGGGTGCGGCGGGCGTCCGTCGTATCGTGAGACGCATGGTCCTGACGCCACTGCCCGACTCCCGTACCGAGCCGGATGGTTCGGCCGTCATCAGAGTGCTCAGCTACAACGTCCGGTCGATGCGCGACGACCGCGAGGCACTGGCCCGCGTCATCAGCGCCTGCGCCCCCGACCTCGTCCTCATCCAGGAAGCCCCGCGCTTCTTCCGCTGGCGCAAGCGCGCCGCCTGGCTCGCGGCCCGCACCGACCTGGTCGTCCTGAGCGGCGGCGCCGCGGCGGCCGGGCCGCTGTTGCTCTGCTCGCTGCGGGCCACCGTGGAGCGGACGGAGGACGTGCTGCTGCCACTCAGCCCCGGACTGCACCGCAGGGGCTTCGCCACGTCGGTGGTACGGATCGCGGGCACCCGGATCGGTCTGCTGAGCTTCCATCTGAGCCTGCAGCGCGACGAACGCCTGGCCCAGGCGCAGATGCTGCTGGAACGGCTGGACGCGATGGGCGTCGAGCACGCCATCGCGGCCGGGGACCTCAACGACGTACCGACCGGGACCGCGTTCAGGCGGCTGGCCGGGCGGCTCCAGGACTGCTGGGCCGTGAGGCCGTGGGGTGGCGAGAACACCTTCTCGCCGGACCATCCGCGGCGGCGCATCGACGCCGTGTTCGCGACGGACGGGATCGAGGTGCTCGGCTGCGGTGTCCCCGCAGGGCTGCCCGGTGTCACCGACGCGGACCTGCGGGCGGCCACGGACCATCTGCCGGTGCTGGCGGCACTACGGGTGCCCGCGACCAGGCCCTGAGCTGCACGGCAACAGCGCAAGGCCACCTCGACCGGCCCGATCTCAGACCACCGCTCCGCGCCCCGGATCGTCGCCGTCCTCGTCGTCGTCCTCCATCCGCGCCACCAGCGTGACGAAGCCGCCCAGGAATCCGCCGACGCAGATCGTCGTGAGCCACCACGTCATGTCCCACCTCAGCAGCACCGCGACCAGCATCAGTACCGGGCCGCCGACGACCGCGAGCCAGGCGAACTTCGCCGTGACATCGGCCTCGGGCAGCGGTGGCGGCTCCGGAGGGACGAAATGTCCCTCGTCGCTGTCGTCGATGTCGCCGTCCTTCGGCTCCTCGACCTCGTAGTCGCGCGGACCGGCGACGCCGGGGGCGAACACGATCGAGCTGCCGAGCGGCTTCTCCGGCGGTTTTGGGGTCTTCTTCCCGACCCCCTTGTCCGGATCCAGGACGCTCGACTGATCGTCCTCCAGCAGCGCGAGATCCTCGATCGACCTGAACGGCTTGGCGCCCGGCGGGTCCGGCGGCTCGTCGCCGTAGCCCGCCACGATCGCCTTCCACACGGCGTCCTCGTCGATCGGCCGGTCGGACCGCTCGCCGCCGTCGCCCGGCGGCACTTTCCGGGCAGCGGCATCCTCGGGACCCGTACCGTCGTCCGGTACGGACGTTTCCTCCGTGGGAAGAGCCGCTCCCTCGGTGGGGAGGGCAGCTCCTTCCGCGGGCAGGGGCTCGCGTCCCTCCTCGCTGCCCGCGCGCTCCGCGTCGTGCTCAGCCACCTGACGTGCTCCCCTTCTTTCCTGCGCTCGGAGCGAGGCGGCCGATGAACCGGTAGCTCTCGTCGAAGATCCGCTCCGCATCGTGGTCCAACGTCGCCACGTGGTAGCTCTGTTCCAGCAGGATCTCCTCGACATCCGTCGACGACACCCGGCTGAGGATCCGGGCCGAGTCGGCGGGCGGCACCACATGGTCCTGCGGGCTGTGCAGCAGGACGATCGGCTGGGTGACCTGGGGCAGCTCGGCGTCGACCAGTCGGAAGAAATTCCGCAGCGAATGCGCCGCGTGCAACGGCACCCGGTCGTACCCCACCTCGGCGGAGCCCTCCAGGGCGATATCGCTCGCCAGCCCCTTCGTCGTCCGTACCAGGTGGCGGGCGACCGGCAGCGCGTACGCCGCCAGACCGTGCACCTTGTTCGCCGGATTGACGAGCACCAGACCGCTGATCGTGTCCCCGTGTTTCGCCGCCAGCCGCAGCGTGAGCGCTCCGCCCATGGAAAGCCCGAAGACGAAGACCTGGCTGCACTGCTCCAGGAGGGCGCGCAGCTCCCGGTCCACCTCCGCGTACCAGTCCTGCCAGCCCGTGAGCTGCATGTCCTCCCAGCGGGTGCCGTGACCGGGCAGCAGCGGCAGCGAGACGGTGAGCCCGCGCTCCACCAGATAGTCGGCCCAGGGGCGCAGCGACTGCGGGGAGCCGGTAAATCCGTGACAGAGAAGGACGCCGGCCTCTCCGCCCTCGTGGCGGAACGGCTCGGCTCCAGGCAGGACCGGCACCGGGGTCTCCTGTTCGTGAGGCTCGAAGGGGAGCGAAAGGGGGAGTGCAGAAGGATTACTTCACCGTACGCGACCGGACCGACACCGACCAGGGCCGTCACGGCCCCAGCCGCCGCCTCGGCTCCGTGCCGGGCGGGAGCGCGGACGGCCCCACGGGTTAAGGTCTGTCGGACAGCACACAGGAGGCACCCGAGTTGATCTACGGCGCAATGAAGTTCTCCATCGGCGGGTCGTTGAAGCTCGCCTTCAGGCCATGGGTGGAGGGCCTGGAGAACATCCCCGCGCAGGGACCGGCGATCCTCGCGAGCAACCATCTGTCGTTCTCCGATTCCTTCTTCCTGCCGGCCGTCCTGGACCGCAAGGTCACCTTCATCGCCAAGTCCGAGTACTTCACCGCGCCCGGCGTGAAGGGCAAACTGACCGCCGCCTTCTTCAAGGGCGTCGGCCAGCTCCCGGTGGACCGCTCGGGTGCCCGAGGCGCCGGCGAGGCGGCCATCAAGGCGGGCATCGAGGTCATCGAGAGCGGCGGGCTCTTCGGCATCTACCCGGAGGGCACCCGCTCGCCCGACGGCCGTCTCTACCGCGGCAAGCCCGGCGGACTCGCCCGGGTGGCGCTGGCCACCGGAGCGCCTGTCATCCCCGTCGCGATGATCGACACGGAGAAGATCCAGCCGCCGGGCCAGGTGATCCCCAAGCTGATGCGTCCGGGGATCAGGATCGGCAAGCCGCTCGACTTCAGCCGTTACCACGGCATGGAGGGGGACCGCTTCATCCTTCGCTCGGTCACCGACGAGGTGATGTACGAGATCATGAAGCTCTCCGGCCAGGAATACGTGGACATCTACGCGACCGCCGCCAAGCGGCAGATCGCCGATGAGGCGAAGCGCCGCGCCGAGGAGCAGAAGCAAGCGGCCAGAGAGTCCGGAATGCAGGGATGACGGAACGGTCCGGCGCGTAACCGCGTCGTTTCCGTCCGGGGGGTGGGGAAATGGCCAGGCGCGAGCGGGTCGTGCGCATGTCGGTCGAGCAGCCGCTGTGGAGTGCGCTGACTGCGTACCGCATTCTGACGATGCTCTACGCGATCCTGCTGGCCGTCTTCGGCCGGGACAGGTACGACCGGCCCTGGGTGGCCATCGTCTTCCTGGTGGTGATGGCGGCCTGGACGCTCGGCACCCTTCCGAAGGTCGCGGGCGCCGTCGCCTGCACCAAGCGTTTCCTCGGCGCCGACCTGGCCCTCGCCCTCGTGGGCATCCTCCTCACCCCGCTCGCCGACTTCGAGGCCCAGCACGTCGACGGTCCGACGCTGCCGTCCATCTGGACCGCGGGCTCCGTGCTGGCCTTCGCGATCAAGGGGGGCTGGCGCTGGGCGGCCTTCGCCTCCACCTTCGTCGCCGTCGCCAACATCATCGAGCGCGGCGAGCCCAGCCGGGACACCTTCCACAACGTCCTGCTGGTCTGGGTCGCCTCCATCGCCATCGGTTACGTCGTCGAGGTGGCCAGGGCCAGTGAGCGCACCCTCGCCCGCGCCCTGGAGATCGAGGCCGCCACCCGCGAGCGGGAACGGCTGGCCCGCGACATCCACGACAGCGTGCTCCAGGTCCTCGCGATGGTGCAGCGGCGCGGCACGGCGCTGGGCGGCGAGGCCGCCGAACTGGGCCGGATGGCCGGGGAGCAGGAAGTCGCCCTGCGCACCCTGGTCTCCAGCGGTCTGGTGCCCACCACCCGAGTCTCCGAGGACGCCGCCGAGGGCGCCGTGGTCCGCAGCGTGGAGGTCGACGACGAGCCGTCCGGGCAGGCCGACTGCGATCTGCGCTCCCTGCTCGCCCCGCACGCCGGCTCCCGGATCAGTTTCGCGGAGCCCGGCGCACCGGTGCTGCTCGCTCCCGGGGCGGCGAAGGAGCTGGCAGCCGCTGTCAGTGCCGCCCTGGACAATGTCAGGGTCCACGCGGGGGAGAATGCCCAGGCCTGGATCCTCGTCGAGGACTGGCCGGACGAGGTGATCGTGACGGTCCGGGACGACGGCCCCGGCATCCCGGACGGGCGGCTCGCCCAGGCCGAGGGCGAGGGACGGATGGGGGTCGCCCTGTCGATCCGGGGGCGGCTGCGTGACCTGGGCGGCACGGCGGAGTTGATTTCGGTGCCCGGCCAGGGCACCGAGGTCGAGTTGAAGGTTCCGAAGGTTTCACGGGGGAAGGCGGGATCAGCAAGATGAGCACGGAGAACATCCAGGGTGCCGAGGAGCGGACCATCAGGGTGATGGTCGTCGACGACCACCCGATGTGGCGCGATGCAGTCGCCCGCGATCTTTCCGAGTCCGGTTTCGAAGTGGTGGCGACCGCCGGTGACGGGCCGCAGGCCGTCCGCAGGGCGAAGGCCACCACCCCCGACGTCCTCGTACTCGACCTCAACCTGCCCGGCATGCCCGGCGTACAGGTCTGCAAGGAACTCGTCGGCTCCCACCCCGGACTGCGCGTCCTGGTGCTCTCCGCGAGCGGCGAGCACGCCGACGTACTGGAGGCGGTCAAGTCCGGCGCCACCGGCTATCTGCTCAAGTCGGCCAGTACGCAGGAGCTGACCGAGGCCGTGCGGTCCACCGCCGTCGGCGACCCCGTCTTCACCCCGGGCCTCGCCGGACTCGTCCTCGGCGAGTACCGCAGGCTCGCCTCCGACCCGACGCCCGTCGCCTCCGACGAACCCAAGGCCCCGCAGCTCACCGAGCGCGAGACCGAGGTGCTGCGGCTGGTCGCCAAAGGGCTCTCGTACAAGCAGATCGCCGAGCGTCTGGTCATCTCGCACCGCACCGTCCAGAACCACGTGCAGAACACCCTGGGCAAGCTCCAGTTGCACAACCGGGTGGAGCTCGTGCGGTACGCGATCGAGCGCGGCCTCGACGATGCCTGAACGCGCCGGAGCGTGCAGCTCCGCACCTGTGAGACCAACCGCCCCGTAACGCAACGGATTTGACCTTCCACCCCATCCCTGAGTGACCTGGATCACGATTAACGTGGTGGTCGGGGGGCTCACTTCGGCGAAGGGATGCTTCCATGCGGGTCGGAGTACTGACCGGGGGCGGCGATTGTCCCGGGCTCAATGCGGTCATCCGCGCCATCGTCCGCAAGGGCGTGCAGGAGTACGGCTACGACTTCATCGGATTCCGGGACGGCTGGCGCGGCCCGCTGGAGGGCGAGACGGTGCCGCTCTCCATTCCGGCGGTGCGCGGCATCCTGCCGCGCGGCGGCACCATCCTCGGTTCCTCGCGCACCAATCCGCTCGGCGCGGAGCACGGCGTCCGCCGGATCAGGGACAACCTCGCCAAGTACGAGGTCGATTCGCTCATCACGATCGGCGGCGAGGACACCCTGGGCGTGGCGGCGACCCTGTCCGACGAACACGGCATCAAGTGCGTGGGCGTTCCCAAGACCATCGACAACGACCTCTCCGCCACCGACTACACCTTTGGATTCGACACGGCTGTCGGGATCGCGACCGAGGCGATCGACCGGCTGCACACCACCGCCGAATCCCATATGCGCGTTCTCGTCGTCGAGGTGATGGGCCGTCATGCGGGCTGGATCGCGCTCCACTCGGGACTGGCCGGCGGTGCGAATGTCATCCTCATCCCGGAACAGCGCTTCGACATCGATCAGGTGTGCGCCTGGGTGACCTCCCGTTTCAGGGCGAGCTACGCACCGATAGTGGTGGTCGCCGAAGGGGCCATGCCCGCGCAGGGCGAGATGATCCTCAAGGACGGATCGCACGACTCCTTCGGTCACGTCCGGCTCTCCGGTGTCGGCGAATGGCTGGCCAAGGAGATCGAGAGCCGCACCGGCAAGGAGGCCAGAACGACCGTCCTCGGCCATGTCCAGCGCGGCGGCACCCCCAGCGCCTTCGACCGCTGGCTGGCCACCCGCTTCGGCCTGCACGCGATCGATGCCGTGCGGGACGGCGACTTCGGCACGATGGTCGCCCTGAAGGGCACCGGCATCATCCGGGTGCCGATCGCGGAGGCGACCGCCCGGCTCAAGACGGTCGACCCGGCCCTCTACGCGGAAGCAGGTGTCTTCTTCGGCTGAGCGGCGCACCGGGGGCATGGGCCGTATATTCGCGATGACCGGCCCATGCCCCCTGATCTGCACAATGAACGGGAGAAGTCATGGAAATCCTGGCATTCGGTGTGCAGTCCGACGAGAAGCCGCTGCTCGAGAAGGCGTTCGCCGGACAGCACGAGGTCCGTTGCCTGGACGTCTTCCTCACCAGGGACACTGCACCGATCGCGGCGGGCTACGAGATCATTTCCACCAGCGTCAACGCGGATCTGAGCAGCGCCGTCCTGCAGACCCTCGCAGCGGGTGGCACGCAGATGATCGCCCAGCGCTCCACCGGCTTCAACAACATCGATCTCGATGTCGCCGAGCGGCTTGCCCTGCGGGTCGCCCGGGTCTCCTTCTACTCGCCCTACTCGGTCGCGGAATTCGCCTGGACGCTCGCGCTGGCGGTCAATCGCCGCATCATCCGGGCCGCGAGCCGCACCCGCGATTTCGATTTCCGGCTCGACGGCCTCCTCGGCCGGGACATGCACGGCCGCACGGCCGGGGTGATCGGTACGGGCAAGATCGGCGAGGCCTTCACCCGGATCGCCCACGGCTTCGGCATGAAGCTGCTCGGCTGGGACATCGTCGAGAACCCCGCCTGCGCCGGGCTCGGCATGGAATACGTGGACAAGGAACAGCTCCTCACCGATTCCGACCTGATCAGCCTGCACGTTCCGCTGCTGCCTTCGACGCACCACATCATCGGCAAGGACGCCCTGGCGCACATGAGGGACGACGCGATCCTGATCAACTCCAGCCGCGGCGGACTCATCGACACCAGGGCGCTGGTCGCCGAGTTGCGCGCGGGCCGTCTTCTGGGTGTCGGGCTGGATGTGTACGAGGCGGAGGCCGGGCTCTTCTTCCTCGACAAGTCCCTGGAGGGCATCGACGACGACACGCTCGCCCGGCTCGTCACCTTCCCGAACGTGATCGTGACCTCGCACCAGGCGTACTACACCCAGGACGCCGTGGACCAGATCATCGACGCCACCGTCCAGAACGTCGCCGACTATCTGGCCGACCGCCCCAGCGACAACGTCCTCGTCCCGGTGCTTTCCCGGTGAAACGGGACCCCGGAGCTTCTCCGGGGTCCCCGCGCCCCCTTCAGCCGGCCACCGGCAGCCCTGCCAGCAGCCCGGCCACGATCGTCGCGCCGCGCAGTGTCAGCACCGACTCCGGGTGGAACTGCACCGAGGCGAAGCCCGGCCCGCGCAGCGCATGCAGTTCCCCGGTCGCCTCGTCCAGGCTCGCCTCGACACCGTGTGCAGCCAGCTCGGTGACCGCGCCGTCGTCACAGCGCGCGGTGAAGCTGTTGTAGAAGCCGACCGTCTCCGGCCGCCCGAACAGATCGATCCGGGCCTGCGTGCCCTGGTACGGCACGGTCTTGCGGACGATCTCCAGACCCAGCTCCGCCGCGATCAGCTCATGGCCGAGGCAGACCCCGAGCAGCCCGTGCCGGTGATCACGGACCAGCTCCGCGGCGAACTCGCGCAGCAGCCGCATCTTCGGGTCGGTGGTGTCACCCGGATCCCCGGGCCCGGGGCCCAGCACGACCGGACCCTCGTGTGCCCGTACGCGCCCGCGCAGCCCCGGCTCGTCGTAGCGGTGCACCGACACCTCCAGCCCCGAGGAGCGCAGCAGATGCGCCAGCATCGCGGTGAAGGTGTCCTCACCATCGATCACCAGCGCATGGCCGGACAGCTCGTGCGTACGCTCCTGCATCCGCAACCAGAACGGCGCGAGACCGTCGCGCCGGGCGTCCAGTGCCGCCTGCACCCGCGGGTCGGCCGCCAGCTGCGGAGGTGCCGCCTCGGCCCGGGGCCGGCCCGGCCGCACCCCCAGCGCGGCCAGCACGCCGGCCGCCTTCGCATGGGTCTCGGCGACCTCGCTGTCCGGATCGGAGTGGCGTACGAGCGTCGCCCCGACAGGGACCTGCAATTGCCCGTCGGCCGAGATGTCGGCGGTACGGATCAGGATCGGTGAGTCCAGGGTCTGCGCCCCGCCCGGCTCCTGCCGCAGCAGCGCCAGCGCGCCCGCGTAGTAGCCGCGGCCGCCGGGCTCGTACCGCTCGATGACCCGGCAGGCGTTCTGCACGGGGGAGCCGGTGACCGTCGCCGCGAACATGGTCTCCCTCAGCACCTCCCGCACATCCAGCGAGGAACGCCCGCGCAGCTCGTACTCCGTGTGTGCGAGATGGGCCATCTCCTTGAGCCGCGGCCCGACCACCACCCCGCCCATGTCGCCGACGGTGCACATCATCTTGAGTTCCTCGTCGACCACCATGGAGAGCTCGTCCCTCTCCTTGTGGTCGGAGAGGAAGGCCAGCAGATCCTCGGCGGTCGGCCCCTCGGCGGGGTAGCGGTACGTGCCGCTGATCGGGTTCATCACGACCGTCCCGCCGGACATCCGCACATGTACCTCGGGGCTGGCACCGACGAGCGTCCGCCCACCCGTCGCCCGTTGCCCCGACGACGAGCGCCCTTCGGGCCCGCTGTCACCTGTGTGCACGACGAACGTCCAGTACGCGCCACGCTCACCGGCCAGCAGCCGCCGGAAGAGGGCCAGCGCGTCGGCCCGGCCGAAGCCGGGGATCTCGCCCCGGAAGGTCCGCCGGATGACGAAGTTCGCTCCCTCTCCCTGCCCGATCTCGTCCTCGATGACCCGCCGGACGATCCCGGCGTACTCCTCGTCGGGGACGTCGAACGCGCCGCCCTCGACCCGCACGTCATGGACCGGCAGGTGGTCCAGCACCTCGGCCAGCGGCAGCTCGTACGTCTCCTCCGCGGCCAGCACGGACAGCGGCGTCCCGTCGTCGCGCACATCGAAACCGCGCTCGGCGATCTGCCGGAACGGCACCAGGGCGAGCGAGGGCAGCGCACCGACCGGGAGGTCGGCGAGCCGGTCCACTTCCCGCACCCGGCCGATCAGCACCTCGACGGTGTCCTGGTCGTGGCCGGGGGTGCGCCGGCGCAGCAGCGCGAACGGCGGGCAGTCGTCACCAAGAAGCCTCTCGATGACCAGGTCGGTGCGGTGAGGCTGAGACATGGGGGGTGTTCCTTCCGGATGGAGGAACGGCTCCCTGAACACAGAGAAGGCCGCCCCTCGGGCGGCCTTCGCGTGGTCTGTTGCGCGCGATCGATCAGTGGGCCGCCGGATGAGCGGTCCACCACCAGTTCTGGTTTGTCTGCGCGAACATGTTCCGAACCCTAACGGATGACCACGTCATCCGAGCGCGCGTCTCAACTATTGAGCCTACGGATGGACGCACCGCCGAACCCCGTAGTGTTGTCGGTGTGACCGTGAACGCCAATACCTCTGTCGCCGGTGGCAACACCTGGCGAGACCTTCCCGCGGCGCAGCAGCCCGAGTACCCCGATGCCGAGGCTCTGCGCGATGTACTCGCGGACCTCGCGTCTTATCCGCCGCTCGTCTTCGCGGGCGAGTGCGACCAGCTGCGTGCCCGCATGGGAGCCGTCGCCAAGGGCGAGGCGTTCCTGCTGCAGGGCGGTGACTGCGCCGAGGCCTTCGACGCCGTGTCGGCCGACCACATCCGGGCCAAGCTGAAGACGTTGCTCCAGATGAGCGCCGTCCTGACCTACGCGGCCTCCGTGCCCGTCGTCAAGGTGGGCCGGATCGCCGGGCAGTACTCCAAGCCGCGCTCCAAGTCGACCGAGACCCGCGACGGCGTCACCCTGCCGACCTACCGCGGCGACTCCGTCAACGGCTTCGCCTTCACCGAGGAAGCCCGCGTCCCGGACCCCGAGCGGCTGAAGCAGATGTACCACGCATCCGCTTCCACGCTGAACCTGGTCCGTGCCTTCACCACCGGCGGTTACGCCGACCTGCGCCAGGTGCACGCCTGGAACCAGGACTTCGTGAAGTCGTCGCCGTCCGGCCAGCGCTACGAGGCGCTCGCCCGCGAGATCGACAACGCGCTGAACTTCATGAAGGCGTGCGGTACGGACCCGGCCGAGTTCAAGGCGGTCGAGTTCTACTCCTCGCACGAGGGGCTGCTGCTGGACTACGAGTCGGCGCTGACCCGCACCGACTCGCGCACCGGTGAGCTGTACGACACCTCCGGCCACATGGTCTGGATCGGTGAGCGCACCCGCCAGATGGACGGCGCGCACATCGAGTTCGCCTCGAAGATCCGTAACCCCATCGGCATCAAGCTCGGCCCGACGACCACCGTCGACGAGGCGCTCGGCTACATCGAACGCCTCGACCCCGAGCGCGAGCCGGGCCGACTGACCTTCATCGTCCGCATGGGCGCCGACAAGGTCCGCGACAAGCTCCCCGACCTGGTCGAGAAGGTCACCGCCTCCGGTGCCACCGTGGCGTGGGTGACCGACCCGATGCACGGCAACACCTTCGAGGCCGCCTCCGGCCACAAGACCCGTCGCTTCGACGACGTCCTCGACGAGGTCAAGGGCTTCTTCGAGGTGCACAAGGGTCTCGGCACGCACCCGGGCGGCATCCATGTCGAGCTCACCGGTGACGATGTCACCGAGTGCGTCGGTGGCGGACACGAGATCTTCGTGGACGATCTGCACCAGCGCTACGAGACGGCATGCGACCCGCGGCTCAACCGCAGCCAGTCCCTCGACCTGGCGTTCCTGGTCGCCGAGATGTACCGGGACCAGTAGGCATCACCGCGGGCAGCGCGCGTACGACTGTGGGGCACGGATCGATGTGATCCGTGCCCCACAGGGCGTTCGAAGGCTTTCAAGGGCTTGGAGCGCCAGGTAAGGTTAGGTTGGCCTCACCGAATGATGGGGTGGCGCCGACGACCGATCCCGCCGGGAGGTGAACCGCATGTACGTCTGCTCGTGCTTCGGCATTACGGAGAAGCAGGTCAAGGAACATGCGGAAGCCGGGGCGTGCACGCCCCGGCAGATAGCCTCCGCCTGCAAGGCGGGCACGGACTGCGGCGGCTGCGTCCGCGCGATCCAGGCCGTGCTCGGCCGAGGCGCCTGCCCGCGCCGCGAGCTGATCGACCGGAAGCGGACGCCGGGCACTGCCGCCGAGGCCGACACGGACACCGTCCCCGAGGTCGATCCGGGTATCGCTCCCGGCATCGCCCCGGGCATCCGGCTCCCCGAAGCGGCCTGACCCGCCGGGCACCCTCCTAGCTGTCGGGCTGCTCGATCTGCTGGGCGATGTAGAGCGGCTCACCGAGCTTCTCGACCAGCTCCAGCTGGGTGTCGAGGTAGTCGATGTGGTGCTCCTCGTCCTCCAGGATCGACTCAAAGATGTTTGCGGACGTGATGTCGCCCTTGCCACGCATCAGCTCGATCCCGCGCTTGAGGCGGTCGATCGCCTCCACTTCGACCTGGCGGTCGGCCTGGAACATCTCGGTGACGGTCTGACCCACCCGCACGTGGAACAGCCGCTGGTAATTTGGCAGTCCATCGAGGAAGAGGATGCGGTCCGTGAGGATCTCGGCGTGCTTCATCTCGTCGAACGACTCGGAGCGGGTGTACTTCGCGAGCTTTGTCCAGCCGAAGTTGTCCTGCATCTTTGCGTGCAGGAAGTACTGATTGATCGCGGTCAACTCGGCGGTCAGCTGCTCGTTCAGGAACTCAAGGACCTCGGGGTCGCCCTGCATTGCAGAGGCTCCTTCCAACCGGTGAACGGGGCAAGTTGGCCGCATCCTCGCACCGCACCAGGTGATCGTCCAGTAAGTACATGCTTAGTACGAGTTGCCCGAATTGACCTCGCCCTGGTCGGGACCACCCCTGCCTGTCTGTCACCATGGAGTCATGGGTCAGCCGGAAAGCCGGGAAAACAGCGCGTCAGAGCAGTCCGAGCTTCCGCCGGGACAGCGACTCCAGCGTGGTTGGCCGGTTACCCACTACGGGCCCGTCCCCAAGTTCAAGCCCGACCGCTGGGAATTCCGGGTCTTCGGGGCCACAGCGGACGGCGAGAAACACTGCTGGAACCACCAGGAGTTCTCGGTACTGCCGTTCACCTCGGTCGTCGCCGACCTTCACTGCGTCACCAAATTCAGCATGCTCGGCGCCGAATGGGGCGGGGTGCTCGCCCGCACGGTCCTGGAACTCGCGCCACCCGCACCCAACGTCACCCATGTGATGGTCTGGGCCGAGTACGGGTTCAGCTCGAACCTTCGCCTCTCCGACTTCGCCTCGGACCGAACACTTTTCGCCACCCACAAGGGCGGCGAGCTGCTCACTGCCGAGCACGGCTTCCCGCTCCGGCTCATCGTGCCGCACCTCTATGCCTGGAAGGGGCCCAAGTGGGTCCGGGGTGTCGAGTACATGACGGCCGACCGTCGCGGCTTCTGGGAGGAGCGCGGCTATCACAACATCGGCGACCCGTGGCGCGAGCAGCGATACTCCTACCAGGAAGAGCCCGGGGACGGCCCCGAGCTCTGACCTGACGGCGCCCGGACCGGCCCGGTTCGCCCTCAGTGGTGGTACTGATGCACCACCGCGTGGCCCTTGCCGCGGCCGATCATCCACTTGTTGACCGGTGTGGTGACGACGAAGGCGACGGCGAGCGAGAGCGCGAGCGCTCCCCAGAACAGCGTGTCGGAAAGAGTGGCGTCCATGGCGCCCGGCCACAGTGCGATCACGCCGTTGTCGATCAGCTCCATCACCGCGATGGAGAGCGTGTCGGCGGCGAGGGCGACCCGCAGGGCCGTACGGAAGTCGACGCCCGCCTTCCGGATGGAGCGCAGCGTCAGCGTGTAGCCGAAGAAGAAGGCCAGGACGATCGCCAGCACCATCGTCTCCATGTTGCCCCAGCCGAGCGCCGTGCCGATCACCATGCCGAGGATCTCGCCGATGGCGCATCCGGTGAGGCAGTGCAGAGTGGCCTGCGCGGCCATGGCCCAGCCGGCCTTGGTGGGGTGGTGGCCGGTGTGGTCGGCGTGACCTGAGTGGGCTTCGTGCTCGCCATGGTCTACGTGCCGACTGTGATCTGTGTGCTGCCCGTGCTGCTCGCCCCGCTCATGGTGGCTGTGCTGCTCGTGCTGTGTGTCGTGCTTCATGGCGATCCCCCAATGCCGAGTAACGGTTCCTGTCGACGGCAAGAACCGTATACCCCCATGGGGTATTCCTCAACCGGGGATATCGGTGCGGGGCGAGGTGCTAGCCCCGGTCACGCAGCCGCTTCAGTCGCGACACATCTGCCGCATGCCCCTCCTTGCCGCCCGGCGTCTCGATGATCAGCGGTACACCGGCGGTCGCCGGATGAGTGAAAAGCTCCTGGAACGGCTTCTCGCCGATGTGCCCGGTGCCGATGTTCTCGTGCCGGTCCTTGTGGGCTCCCGCCACGTCCTTGGAGTCGTTGGCATGGATCAGTTTCAGCCGGCCCTCGCCGACCGTGTCCACCAGCAGGTCCAGTGTCCGGTGCATACCCTCGGGGACTGTCAGATCGTGGCCTGCCGCGTAGA
The DNA here is from genome assembly GCF_900091955.1 of Streptomyces sp. Ncost-T10-10d. Lineage (GTDB taxonomy): Bacteria > Actinomycetota > Actinomycetes > Streptomycetales > Streptomycetaceae > Streptomyces. The sequence goes on along the minus strand of NZ_FMDF01000030.1, from coordinate 26,182 downwards.
TGTGGCAGGTGTCGAGGCAGATGCCGAGCTTGGGGTGGGCGTCGAGTGCATCGAAGTACGGGCCGAAGTCCCAGGTCCGCGAGCAGAGCGAGAACCCCTGCCCGGCGGTTGACTCCAGCAGCAGATACGGGTCGTCGTCGTGCGTCAGCTCGTCCAGCAGCGGCCGCATGTGCGTGCGTACCTGTGCGAGGGCCTGCTCGCGCGGCCGGCCGCCCGTCGCCGATCCGGTGTGCACCACGACGCCCAGGGCGCCGATCTCGCGGGCCCGGCGCAGTGAGTGGCGCAGCGAGTCCACGGACTTCTCGACGGTGGCCACGGTGTGCGAACCGAAGTTGATCAGGTACGGGGCGTGGACGTACGCCGGTATGGAATCGGCGGCGCACTCGGCGCGGAACTGCTCGTCCTGGGCCGGGTTGCCGACGGGCGTCGCCCAGCCGCGCGGGTTGGCGACGAAGACCTGGACGGCCTCCGCCCCCATTTCGCGGGCGTAGGGGAGGCCGACCTTGGCGAGGCCGCCGGCCACGGGGACATGGCCGCCGACTGGGTTGCGCATGTGGATCTAGAGTCCCTTGGTCCTGATGGTGATGGTGCTGCCCTCGGGGGCCTGTTTGCCGCCGTCGACGGACTGGCTGTCGACGGTGTCGCCGAAGGAGAGGAACGGGCGGTCGACCTTGACCTCGAAGCCCGCGTCCTCCAGCTTGCTCCTGGCGTCGTCGACGTCCTTCCCGATGACGTCCGGGACGTCGATCATCCGCGGTCCCTTCGAGACCGTGAGCGTGATGGTGTCGCCCTCGGCGGCCTCGGTGCCCTCGCCCGGCGACTGACGGGCGATGTCGCCCGCGTCCTCGGGGGAGCTGACCCGGTCGGGCAGCACCTTTGCCTTCAGCCCCTTCTCGTCCAGTGCGGCGGTGGCGTCCTCGACGGACAGCCCGGAGACATCCGGGACGTCGACCGGAGCGCCCTTGCTGACGACGAGGGCGACCGCGGAGTCCGGATGGCGCTCGGTGCCCGCCACCGGTTCCGTGCGGATCACCTCGCCCCGTCCGGTCTCCTGGCTGAACTCCTTGGTGACCATGCCCGGCACCAGTCCCGCCTCCTTCAGCGCACGCCTGGCATCCCCGAGTGAGAGGTCCTGGACATCGGGCACCTTCACGATCTCCGGGCCGCGCGAGACGACGAGCGTCACCGCGTCGTTCCCCCGGATGCGGGCGCCGGACTCGGGGTCGCTGCTGATGACCTTGCCGCGCTCGACGGTGTCGCTGTAGGCCCGTTCGACGTTCCTGAGTTCCAGGCCGGCGTCCGAGAGCCGCTTCTCGGCGGTCTTCTCGGTCTGGCCGAGCACCGAGGGGACCCGGGTGAACTGCCCGGAGTTGATGTACCAGACACCTGTACCGATCCCCAGCGCCAGCAGCACCGCGACGACCACGGCGATGACGGAGCGCCGCGGACCGCGGCGGCGCAGGCCGTGCGGCGCGGGCTGTGCCGGCGTCGGCGGGGGCATCTCCAGCCGGCTGGTGTGGTGGGCGACGCCCTGGTCGGCCGGGAGCAGCCGCGGGATCACGCTCGTGCGGTCCTCGGCGGCGTCGTGCACCTCGGCGAGAGCCTGCGGCGGTACGGCGTCCAGCTGGGCGTCGGTGAGGCCCGAGCGGGCCTCGCGGGTCTCGGCGAGCAGTGCCACCGCGTCGAACGGACGGACCTCGGGGTTACGGGCGGTGGCGACGGCCACCAGGTCGTCGAGCTCGACCGGGAGCCCCGGGACGGCGGCCGACGGGGCCGGGACGTCCTCGTTGAGGTGCTGGTAGATGACCTGGGCGGGGGTGTCGCCGGCGTGCGGCTTGGAGCCGGTCAGCATCTCGTAGAGGACGACACCGCAGGCGTACACATCGGTGCGGGTGTCCGCCGTGCCGTGCTCTATCTGCTCGGGAGCGAGATAGGAGACGGTGCCCAGGACGGACCCGGTGGTGTTGGTGACGGCGCCCACGGCCCGTACGAGGCCGAAGTCGGCGACCTTGACCCGGCCGTCGTCCCCTATCAGGACGTTCTCAGGCTTCATGTCGCGGTGCACGAAGCCCGCGCGGTGCGCGGCGCCGAGGGCGGCGAGGACCGGCTCCAGGATGTCCAGTGCGGCCCTCGGCTGCAGGGCGCCGCGCTCGCGCAGTACGTCGCGCAGGGTGCAGCCGGCGACATACTCCATCGCGAGGTAGACGTACTGCCCCTGGGCGCCCTGGTCGAAGACCGCGACGACATTGGGGTGCGCGAGCCGGGCCACGGACTTGGCCTCGCGGATGAAGCGCTCGACGAACGAGGCGTCCGTGGCGAGCGCCGGGTGCATCACCTTGAGGGCGAGCACCCGGTCGAGCCGGGTGTCCACGGCCCGGTAGACCGTGGCCATGCCGCCCACGGCGATGCGGGCATCGACGCGGTAGCGGCCGTCGAGCAGCTGCCCGACGAGAGGGTCCTGGAGGGTCGTATCCACGCATGTGAGTCTACGAGCCGCCACGGACACGGCCCACGGGCCGGGGCGGACCCGGGGCCGTACTGCAGCCGAGCCGTGACAGGGACATGCGCGCCGCAGCCGCCGGCGGCGGTCCGGTCGGTCAGAACGCCGGGCGCTCCGGGTCCAGCACCGCGCGCCCCTCCACCGGCGACGAGGCCTCGGCGAAGTGGCGGCGCGGGATCCGGCCCGCGCGGTACGCCAGCCGCCCGCCCTCCACCGCATGCCGCATCGCCGCCGCCATCAGCTCGGGTTCCTGGGCCCGGGTCACCGCGGACGCCAGCATCACCGCCGCGCACCCCAGCTCCATCGCGAGCGCCGCGTCCGAGGCCGTCCCGGCGCCCGCGTCGAGAATCACCGGCACCCGGGCCTGCTCGACGATCAGCTGGAAGTTGTGCGGATTGCGGATGCCGAGACCGGAGCCGATGGGGGAGCCGAGCGGCATGATCGCCGCGCACCCCACGTCCTGGAGCCTGCGGGCCAGCACCGGGTCGTCATTGGTGTACGGCAGCACGGTGAAGCCGTCGTCCACCAGGGCCTCCGCGGCGTCCAGCAGCTCGATCGGGTCGGGCAGCAGGGTCCGCTCGTCGGCCACCACCTCCAGCTTGATCCAGTCGGTCCCGAGCGCCTCGCGGGCCAGCCGGGCGGTCAGCACGGCCTCGCCCGCGGTGAAGCAGCCCGCTGTGTTCGGCAGCACGCGGATGGAGAGCCGCTGGAGCACGGAGAGCACCGAGCCCTGCACGGTCGGATCGAGGCGGCGCATCGCGACGGTGGTGAGCTCGGTTCCGGAGGCGGACAGGGACCGTTCCAGCACGTCGAGGCTGGGAGCCCCGCCGGTTCCCATGATCAGCCGGGAGCCGAAGACGGTGTCGCCGAGGGTGAAGAGGTCGTCGGACATGGTCAGCCTCCCTGGACCGCGGTGAGAACTTCGATCCGGTCGCCGTCGGTGAGCGTCGCGGAGGACCACCGGCTGCGCGGGACGACGGTCTCGTTGACGGCGGCCGCGACGCCGGAGTGCGCGGCAGTCAGGGCGGCGACAAGGGCGTCCAGGGTGGTGCCCGCGGCGAGGAGACGGACCTCGCCGTTCACGGACACGGAGAGGGGCGCGGGCTCGGAGAGGGGCGCGGGATCGGTCATGCGGGCTGCTCCTGACGTACGGAGACGGCGGCGGACGAGAAACGGTGCGGGGTGAAGGGGCGGGCCACTTCGGGCAGCTCGCCTGTGGTGAGGAGCTCTGCCATGACGTCACCGGTGACGGGGGTCAGCAGCACCCCGTTGCGATGGTGGCCGGTGGCGAGATGGAGGCCGGGCAGGGCGGTGGGGCCGAGCAGCGGGGCGTTGTCGGGGGAGGCGGGGCGCAGGCCGGCCCGGGTCTCGGTGAGGGGCAGCTCGGTGATGCCGGGCACCAGCTCGTGGGCGTCCCGCAGCAGCTCGTAGATGCCGCCCGCGGTGACGGTGGTGTCCCAGCCCATCTCTTCGCTGGTGGCACCGACGACCAGTTCGCCGTTCTCGCGCGGTACGAGATAGACGTGGCTTCCCCGGACCACGGCACGGACCGTCCGGGTGAGGAACGGTGCGTACGCGGCGGGCACGGCCAGCCGCAGCACCTGCCCCTTCACCGGCCGGACCGGCGGCACGACCTCGTCCGGCAGCCCCGGGAGCCGGCCGCTGAGGCTGCCCGCGGCGAGCACGACCTGGTCGGCGGCGAGCTCCGCACCCCCGGCGGAGCGCGGCTCCGGCGGCCCGGTCGCGTATCACCGTCAGGCGCTCCACCCAGCCGCGGTGGAAGACCACCCCGGCCCGCTCGCAGGCGGTCAGCAGTGCGGCGGCCAGCCGGCGGGGATCGATCTGGTGGTCGCCGTCGACCCGCAGACCGCCGCGGACGCCCGGCGCGAGCATCGGCTCCAGGCGGCGGCATTCGCGGCCGGTGAGCCACTCCGACTCCAGGCCCGAACGCTGCTGCAGGGTGTGCAGTTCCCGCAGATGGGCACGGTCGTCGGAGTCCAGTGCGACGGCCAGGGTGCCGCACGTGCGGAAGCCGGTCTCCTGCCCGCTCGCCGCCTCCAGCTCGGCCGCGAAGGCCGGGTAGCGGGCGGCCGAGGCGACATTGAGGCCCAGCAGCATCTGTTCGCCGTAGTGGAGTTCGGTGACGGCGGCCAGCATGCCGGCCGCCACCCGGGCGGCTCCGCCGCCCGGTTCGGGATCGACGACCGCGGTGCGCAGTCCGCGTTGCGCGGCGCGCCAGGCGGTCACCAGACCGATGATCCCGCCCCCGATGACAAGGACGTCGGATCCGTTTCCGTTCCGAGAAGAACGCATGGGCGTCCAGCCCCTCCCTTCGCCGGCATGACCCGGATCAGGTTCGTACGGTCGGAGGCCGCCCCAGCCTCCCTCTCAGCCCGGTGCGTCCGGGCTCCCGCGAGTGTTTTACGTTGGCCACCCTAACCCCGTCCTCCGGCCCCAGTAAGGGAGCAGCCACCGTGGCCCGTTCGCTCGACGGACTCGTCCTCTCGCCGGTCGCCGACCAGGCCCCGGGCCAGGTCGGTACCCGTACCCGCTTCACGTACCACGAGGAGGACGGCCGGATCTGGGCCGAGTACACGGGCGGCGACGTGGTCCGCGGTCATCTCGTCGGCACCCGCGCCGACGACACCCTCGACTTCCGCTACATCCAGCTGAAGCAGGACGGCACGACATCCTCCGGTCACTGTGTCTCCACCGTCGTCGACCTCGCGGACGGCCGGGTCCGGCTGGACGAGCGGTGGGAGTGGGAGTCGCAGGAGGGCAGCGGGACGAGCACGGTCGAAGAGCTCCCCCTTTCCTGACGATCCGTCAGGTGCTTAAGGTGTACGGGTGAGCGAGCAGCAGCAGTCAGAGCAGCCGGACCGGCAGGCAGGGCGCCGGGTCGTCATCGTCGGCGCGGGCATGGCCGGCGTGCAGACGGCGGTGGCCCTGCGGGAACAGGGCTTCACCGGCTCCGTCGTCCTGATCGGCGCCGAACCGCACCAGCCCTACGACCGGCCCCCGCTGTCCAAGGCGGTACTGCTCGGCAAGGCCGAGGACTCCGCCTTCGACGTCGACTTCGAGGCGCTGGACATCGATCTGCAGCTGGGACGCGAAGTCACCGCTGTGCGGCCGGGCGCGCATGAGCTGGACACCCCGTCGGGACCCGTCGCATACGACGTCCTGGTGATCGCGGCCGGCGCCGAACCGGTCGTCCTGCCCGGCGCCGAAGGCGTTCCCGGAGTCCATCTGCTGCGCACCCTCGACGACGCGGCACGGCTGCGACCCGTACTCGACGGGCAGCACGGCGTCGTGGTCGTCGGCGCGGGCTGGATCGGCGCCGAGTTCGCCACCGCGGCCCGCGCCGCGGGCTGCGAGGTCACCGTCGTCGAGGCCGCCGACCGGCCCCTCGCGGGTGTGGTGCCCGCCGAGGTCGCCGCCCCGATGACCGCCTGGTACGCCGAGAGCGGCGCCCAACTCCTCACCGGGGCCCGGGTCGCCCGCATCGAACCCGGCCGGGTGATCCTCGCGGACGGCCGCACGATCCCGGCCGGGGCGGTCGTCGTCGGAATCGGCGCACGGCCCGCCACGGGCTGGCTGGCCGGCTCCGGCATCGCGCTCGGCCCCGACGGATCGGTGACCGCCGACGGGCAGCTGCGCACCTCGCTCCCCGATGTGTACGCGGTCGGCGACTGCGCCTCGTTCCCGTCCTTGCGGTACGGCGAACGCCTTCTCGTCCACCACTGGGACAACGCCCTCCAGGGTCCTCGGACCGCCGCCGCCAACATCATCGGAGCGGCGGCCGAGGACGGCCCGGCACCGCAGACGTACGACCCCGTGCCGTACTTCTGGTCCGAGCAGTTCGACCGGTTCGTGCAGTACGCGGGCCACCACGGGAGCGCCGACACCCTGCTGTGGCGCGGCGATCCGGCCGGTCCCTCCTGGTCGGTGTGCTGGCTGCGAGGCGGCGTCCTGGTCGCGGTCCTCGCCGTCGGCCGGCCACGCGATCTGGCGCAGGGGCGCAAGCTCATCGAGGCAGGGGCGCGGCTCGATCCGGCACGGGCCGCCGACCCCTCCGTACCGCTGAAGTCGGCCACCCTCTGAACGGCGTACCCCGACCCCCGTACGGTCGGCCCGGCTACCGACTGTCGGTCCGGGATGGCACGCTTGTCCATGTGACCGAGATTGACGCAAAGATCGATGCTCTCGTCCCCGCCTGGCTCCACCTTCCCGACATCGCCGAAATGCTCGATGTCGAGGTGACGCGCGTACGGCAGCTGGTCAAGGAGGGCCAGCTCATCGCCGTACGACGTGGTGAGAACCGGGCGCTCCAGGTGCCTGCCGCCTTCATCGACGGCAACAAGGTGGTCAAGGGTCTCTCCGGAACCCTGACGCTCCTGAGGGACGACGGCTACACCGACGAAGAGATGCTGGAATGGCTCTTCACCCCCGACCCGACCCTGCCGGGCACCCCTGCCCAGGCACTGAGCGAGAATCGCGGCACGGAGGTGAAGCGCCGCGCCCAGGCGCTCGCCGTCTGACCGCAGGCCGTATGTGAGGGGCGGGCCGCGCAGCAGCGCGGCCCGCACCCCCGCGCCGTACCGACAGCCGCTCCGCAAAGCTCTCCAGGGGGAACCGCACCATGCCCACGCCTCGCGCGCTGCTGGCCGATGCCCGGCTGTATCTGTGCACGGACGCCCGCAGGCGCCAAGGTGACCTGCCCGCGTTCCTCGACGCCGTCCTCTCCAGTGGGGTGGACATCGTCCAGCTGCGCGACAAGGGCATGGAAGCGGCCGAGGAGCTCGAACACCTGGCGGTCTTCGCGGAAGCCTGCAGGCGCCACGGCAGGCTCCTCGCGGTGAACGACCGGGCCGATGTCGCCCACGCCATCGGCTCCGATGTGCTGCACCTCGGCCAGGGCGACCTGCCGGTCCCCGCCGCCCGCGCCATCATCGGCGAGGACGTGGTGATCGGCCGCTCCACCCACGCCGAGTCCGAGGTCGACGCGGCCGTCGCCGAGCCCGGGGTGGACTACTTCTGCACCGGCCCCTGCTGGCCCACCCCGACCAAGCCCGGCCGGCACGCCCCGGGCCTGGATCTCGTGAGGTACGCCGCTTCGCTCGACCAGCAGCGTCCATGGTTCGCCATCGGCGGTATCGACGCGGGCAATCTCGACGAGGTGCTGGATGCCGGAGCGCGCCGGGTGGTCGTCGTACGGGCGATCACCGAGGCCACCGACCCGGCCGCCGCCACCGCCGAGCTGGCCAAGCGAATCCGGGCGCGCACCGGAGCGTGATCCGGCCAGATGTCCGAAGGGTGGACAAACAACCAGTCAATTCGGGCAATTACCGCTGGTCTGGTCCTGTGGCCGTCGCGCTCTGGTTAACCTGCCCGTATGGCCCTTGGCACACCTTCTACCAGGACAGATCACGCGCGCACGGTGCGTGAGTTCCTCGCGACCGGCAAGACTTCGTATTCGTTCGAGTTCTGGGCGCCCAAGACCGAGAAGGGCGAGCGGAACCTCTGGAATGCGCTGCGTCGCGTCGAGGCGGTGGGGCCGAGCTTCGTCTCCGTGACCTACGGGGCCGGTGGCTCCACCAGGGCGGGAACGGTCAAGGCCACCCAGCAGATCGCCGCCGATTCCACCCTCACCCCGGTCGCACACCTCACGGCGGTGAACCACTCCGTCGCCGAGCTGCGCAACATGATCGGGCAGTACGCAGACGCCGGAATCCGGAACATCCTCGCCGTGCGCGGAGACCCGCCCGGCGACCCGATGGGCGAGTGGGTCGAGCACCCGCAGGGTGTGCGGTACGCGGCCGATCTCGTCCGGCTCATCAAGGAATCCGGCGATTTCTGCGTCGGCGTCGCGGCATTTCCCGAGATGCATCCACGCTCGGCCGACTGGGACACCGACACCCGGCATTTCGTGGACAAGTGCCGCGCCGGTGCCGACTATGCGATCACCCAGATGTTCTTCAATCCGGAGGACTATTTGCGGATGCGTGACCGCGTGGTCGCTGCGGGTTGCGAAACGCCGATCATCCCCGAGGTCATGCCGCTGACCAGCGTCAAGCAGTTGGACCGGTTTGCGCAGCTCAGCAATGCGTCTTTCCCTTCCGCGCTGAAAGAACGCATCCTCGCCGCCAAGGACGATCCCGCCGCTGTACGCTCCATTGGAATCGACTTCGCAACGCAGTTCTGCGCGAGGCTGCGATCCGAGGGTGTGCCCGGACTGCACTTCATCACGCTCAACAACTCGACGGCGACGCTCGAAATCTACGAGAATCTCGGACTGCACAAGCAGTCGTGACCGGCCGTACCCGCCACGACCCGGGGCGGTGGCCGTAGGAGGGGGCGGGCATGGGCTGGACAGTCCTCTACATCGCGTTCGGAATCGTCGCGCTGTGGCTGCTCGGCGAGGTGCTCCTGCAGTACAAGGCGCGCCTTCGCTGGCGTCTGCTCGCCTTCGCGGGCTTCGGCTGTGTGGTCGTCGGCGTACTGATGCCGTCCGTGTTCGTGATCGCCGTCGGCGCGATCGCGTTCGCAACCGGTCAGACGTACGTCACGCTGTCCTTCAGGCGCGGCTTCTCGACCGGCTGGGCGATAGGGGGCAGCCCCGGTGAGAGCCGTCGCCGCCGGGGCGGGCGCGACCGGGGCAGCCGCGAGCCCACCCTCGAGGTGTCGGACCTGGAGATGGAGTACGACGAGCAGATCCCGCAGCGGGCGGACGCCACGGCACCGGGAGCCGCGGTCTACGAGCCGGAGCCGCTGCCGGACGACACCGGGCAGTACGGCATCTACAGCGACCACCCGCAGTCGCAGCAGGGACAGAACCAGGGCCGGCAACCCGAGCAGCAGCCCCAGTACGCGGCGTACGACCCCTACGCCGACCACTCCACGTACGCGGCGCCCGGCCAGGACACATACGCCGGTCAGGACTCGTTCGCCGGGCAGTACGACTACGGCACGGGCCAGCAGCAGTACGCCGCGTACTCCGACCCGTACATCGGGACCGGCACCACCGGCGGCTCCACGCAGTACGCCTCGTACGACGGCAACGGCAACGGCTACGACAGCTATGGCGGCCAGCAGCACGCCGCCGATCCGTACGCCCAGCAGTACGCCCCTGAGACCCCGCCCGGCGGTGTCTGGGTGCCGCAGCAGCGTGAGGGCGAGCAGTACCCGCCCGTACCTCCGGAGCAGCCCGCACAGCCTGCCCCGTACCCGAACGGCTACGACACCGGCTACAACGAGCAGCAGAACCGCTACTGACCTCGGACCGGCAGAAGCAGGGTGCCGCGGGAGTGATCGAGAGCAGGGCCCGGATGTGCCCGGCACCCCGTGGCGCCGCCGACCGGCGGCCTCTCCCTCATTGGGAGCCCCGGAACCCGTCCCCCTCCACGATCAGTCCGGCGACCAGCGCCCCCGACATCCCCGCGTGGGCGAGCCCGCCACCCGGATGCGACCAGCCACCCGCGGCGTAGAGCCCCGCAAGCCGGGTCCGATTGCCCGGATGCAGATACGCACCGCCCGCCCCGGCCAGCGCGGGCGGGGGCACCGACCCGCCCTCGGCGCCGATGTCGGCCGCCGTCTCGGCCGGGGTCCGCACCTCGGCGTGGAGCAGTCGCTCCCGTATGCCTGGCACGGCCGCGCCGGCCGCTTCGATCAGTGCGTCGGCGCACCGCTCGCGCAGCGCCGCGTCCGTCCAGTCCACCGCGCCGTGCGGGGCGACCGTCGCCATCAGCGTCACTGCCTCGTGCGCGTCGTCGGGGCGGGTCGACGGGTCGTCCGGGCGCAACACCGTCACTGTGGGACGGTCGGCGAGCCTTCCGCCGAACACCGCCTCGTGCTCCGCCCTGCCGTCCGCCGGGTGCACCAGGGTCCGGTGCACGGCATCCGCGGGCCGGGCGCCGCGCAGCGACAGCAGGACCAGGAACCGGCCCGGCACCACTCCCTGCCCCGGCTGCACCGCGACATCGCCGTCCCGCCACAGCTCCTGACCGGGCAACAGGCCCGGATTCGGACGGGCCCCCAGCACCACATGGCCGGCCTCGGCAACCGTCCCGTCGAGGAGCTCGACGCCCGCCGCCCGGCCGTCCTTCTCGACGACCCGGGCCACCTCGCCGCCGAAGACGAACTCCACCTTCCGGGCCAGACACCGCTCGTACACCGCCTGTGCCAGCGCCCGGATCCCGCCGGAGACGTACCAACTGCCGAAGGTCTCCTCCATGTACGGCAGCAGGGCGGCCGCCGCCGGGGCGCGCAGGGGGTCGAGCCCGTACGACAGGGCGTACCCGTCGAACAGGGCAGCCAGCCGGGGGTCCGAGAGCTCCCACGCGCCGACCTCCGCCACCGTGCCCGCCTGACGGGCCGAGCGCAGCAGCCGGCGCTGCCGGAGCGCGGGATACGGATCACGGCCGAGTACCTGCCAGTCGGAGCGCAACGGTTCCTCCAGCAGCGGACGCCGGGACCGGTCCCAGGCATCGCGCGCCCGGTCGAGGAACTCGCCCCAGGCCGCGCCCGCGCCGCCCCCTAGCGCAGTGTCCAGGGCGGCGACCACCCCGGCCCGTGAGGCATTCGGCAGCGAGACCGCCGTGCCGTCCGCGAAGATGTGGCGGCTCGCCGGATCGACCTGGGTCATGGTGACGCACCGCTCCAGCGGCTCCTTGCCCGTCTTCACGAACAAGTCGCGGTAGACCGCGGGCAGATGCAGCAGTGTGGGACCGGTGTCGAAGGCGAAGCCCTCATGGGCATACCGGCCGACCGAGCCGCCGAAGGTCTCCGACCGCTCGTACACCGTCACCCGGTGGCCTGCCACGGCGAGCCGGGCGGCCGCCGCCATCGCGCCCATCCCGGCGCCGATCACCGCAATTCGTGCCATGTCAGTGACCTTAACGGCCGCCTGTGACACTCAGTCCAGTGGCCAGTGCGAACCGGTCCCGACCAGGCGTTTCTCCTCGCGTCGCTGGGCCCTGCGGCGCAGGAACCGGCGGATCCGGGAGGCCAGGAAGACCAGTATCACCAGGCCGAGCAGCAGCAGTGCCGCGGCGATGACCGCGGCCGCCAGCGGATGGAATATCGCGAACGTGACGATTCCTGCGACGCCCAGGTCCTCGGCCATGCTGATCGCGATATTGCTGAACGGCTCGGGGGAGGTGTTGACCGCCATCCTGGTGCCGGCCTTCACCAGATGGCTCATCAGCGCGGTGGAACCGCCGACGGCCCCGGCCGCGAGCTCCGGCAGCGAACCGCTCTCGCCGGCCAGCAGCGCCGCCACGACGGCACCGGCGACCGGCCTGATGACGGTGTGCGCCGAATCCCAGACCGTGTCCACGTACGGGATCTTGTCCGCCACCACCTCGCACAGGAAGAGCACACCGGCCACGACGAGGACATCGGTGCGCTGCAGCGATGCGGGCACCTCGTCGGTGATGCCGGTCGCGCCGAAGACACCGAGCAGCAGGACCACCGCATAGGCGTTGATCCCGCTCGCCCAGCCGCTTGTGAACACCAGAGGGAGTACGGACACGGACGCGATCGTAACCAGGCGGCGATCGGCCCGGAGTGGGGTTCGGTGCGCAGCCCTGAGTATCCGTACCTAGGCAACGAGATGAGTAGGTGCGCGGATGGGCTCCCACCTGCGCGGACGGGAGACTGGAGGCCACGGAGAGGGCGCGGCACCGGCACCGCCGACACGGGGCGGCGGAACGGGCGCGGCACTCCTTCCGGAGGCGGGGGGGGGGGGCGACGACGGAGAGCCCGGGGACCACGGGGGAAACGGGGGTCACGGGGGAAGGTTCTCCGGCTGCACAGCAGACGCCGGTCCGGCGCAGGCTCGGGGGGATCGAGCCTCGCCGGTCCGGCGTCTTTGTGCGTCGGTGCGGGCGGCCGTGGCGGGGACAGCCCGGCAGAGGGGGCCGGCCCCTGAGGGGGTCAGCGCCCGCTGACGCGCCCGTGCAGCAGCAGCGACAGCGCCGAGTGCACATCGTCGATCGACCGTTCCGGCTGGAACGCCTGCCAGTCCAGGGCCGCCACCAGCACCATGCCGACCAGGGCGGCAGCTGTCAGCTGGATGTCGATCTCCTCGCTGAGCTCACCGTTCTTCACCCCTTCGCGCAGCACCTCCTCGACCACGGCGACGGCCTCCTGACGCACCACCAGGAGGGTCGACTGCCAGGCCCGGTTGGTGCGCCACAGCTCCGCGACGTACAGCTGGGTGAAGGCCGGATATCGGTCGATGAAGACCAGACCGGCCCTGATCATCGCGTCCAGGGCCTCGACCCGGGTGCCGCCGCGCCCCTCGGTCTGCTCCGCCGCCGAGCGCAGCGATGCCGTGAGCAGCCCGACGCCGTGGCGCAGCAGCTCCTCGAAGAGCTCGGTCTTGCTCTTGAAGTTGTAGTAGACCGTGCCCTTGGCGACCCCGGCGCGCTCGGCGATCTCGTCCACCGTGGTCGCCGAGAAGCCCTTCTCGGCGATGAGAGTCACCGCCGCCTCGTAGAGCTTCTGCCGGGTGGCCTGGCGGCGCGTGGTGCTACTGCTTTCCATGCCCCTGATTCTCACAGGTCCGGGCGCGCTCACAGGCTCAGCTCCGGGTGGAGCCGGTCCAGGGTCCACACCTGCTTGCGCCGTGCGGAGACCGCCGTCAGTGCGAGCGTCGCCGCCGTGAAGGCCAGCAGCACCGCGGAGCCCTGCCAGACGGGACCGAGTCCGCCGCCCGTGATCAGCCGGCGCAGCCCCTCGACGATGTAACTCATCGGCAGATAGGGGTGGATCGCGTTGAAGAATCCGGGGCTGGTCTCGACGGGATACGTACCGCCGGCCGAGGTCAGCTGGAGCATCAGCACCGCCAGCACGAGAATCCGTCCGGCAGCCCCGAACCGGGCGTTGAGCCACTGGACGATAGCTGCGAAGCAGCAGGTGACCAGCGCCAGGAAGCCGATCGTTCCGGCGGCACGGGTCATCTGCAGACCGAGCCCCCAGTGCAGTACGGACATCAGGGCGGCCACCTGCAGCAGACCGATCGCGGCCACCGGCAGCCAGCCCGCGAAGGCGATCCGCCAGGCGGAGGCCCCGGCGGCGAGTGCGCGCCGGTTGAGCGGCTGGATCAGCATGTACGCCACCATCGCGCCGACCCAGAGGGAGAGCGGGATGAAGTAAGGGGCGAAGCCGGTGCCGTAGTTGGGGGCCGCGTGCAGCGACTTGGAGGCCAGCTGCACCGGGTCGGCCATGACTTCGGTACGCGCGTCGCGGTCCTTCTTGTCGTAGTCGGGGATCTTGCCGACGCCGTCGTTGAGCCCCTGGGCGAGGTTCGTCGAACCGTCGCCGAGCCGGATCAGCCCGCTGTCCAGGTCGTTCGCGCCCTTCTTGAGGTTGCTCACGCCGGTGTCCAGATCGGCGGAGCCCGTCCTTGCCGTGGCCAGGCCGGTGTGCAGTTCGTTCGCCCCCTTGGCGACCTTGTGGGCGCCGGTGTTCAGCGCGTTGACCTTCTCCACTGCGGACTTCAGGTCCTTGTCGAGATGCGGCGCCGCCTTGGCCAGGCCGTCGGCCTGCTGCTGCAGCGTGGTCAGCTGGGTGCGCAGCTTCTTCAGATCGCCGTTCTGGTTGGTGACCAGCGCGTTCACGTCGTCGGCGACCTTCGACACATCGGCCGCCGCGGTCTTCGCGCGCTTCAGCGGCGGGCAGACGGTGGGGTCGGCGGGCGACTGTTCCGTGCAACTGGTGCGATAGACCTCGGTCAGGTCGTCGGAGGCCGTGCGGGCGGTGGTGGCCGCGGTGGGCGCCGCCTCCACCAGCAGGTCGAGGTTGTCCCGTACGGTCTGCGCGGAATCGGCGACCAGCCGGGCGGTGTCGCCGATCGACTTGCCGTTGTCCTTCAGGAACGGGCGTACGTCGCCCGCCACCCCGTTGACCTTGTCGGCGAGCACCTGGGTGCCGTCGGCGACCTGCCGGGAGCCGGTTTCGAGGTCGCCCGCGCCCTTGTTCAGCCTGACGATGCCACCGGCCAGGTTGCTGCTGCCGTCCTTGGCGTTCTTCAGCCCGTCGGCGAGATCTTCCGATCCCTTCTTCGCCTTGCCGATGCCGCCCTTGAGGTCCTCGGCCCCCTTGGCGGCCTTCGCCGTCGCGTCGTGGAGGTCGGAGAAGTTGATGAAGATCCGGTCGAGGAAGCCGCGCGAGGCGTTGGTCGACGCGGCGGTGCGCACCTCGGAGAACACCGTCCGGGAGATCTGCCCGACGATGTAGTTGTTGGCGTCGTTGGTCCGTACCTGGAGCGCGCCGGTCTCGGGGGAGTCACCCGAACTGGACGCGATCCGCTCGCTGAAGTCCGACGGCATGGTGAGCGAGAGGTAGTACGTACCGTCCTCGACGCCCTTGTGTGCTTCGGCCGGACTCACCTCGTGCCACTCGAAGGTCCTGGAGTCGAGGAGCTTGCCGGTGATCTCGTCGCCGACCGCGAGGTGCTCTCCGGCGACGGTGGTGCCCTTGTCGTCGTTGACCAGCGCGACCGGGATCTTGTCGAGGCGGCTGTACGGGTCCCAGAAGGAGCACAGGTACAGGGCGCCGTAGAGCAGCGGCAGCAGCAGGAGCGCGATCAGTGCGGCGACCGGCAGCTTTCCCCTGCCGAAACGCTTCAGCTCAAGCGCGGCCAGTCTCGGCGAACGCATCGGCCGGTCCCTCCTCGGTCGTGGTTTCCTCGGCTGCGGTGTCCTGCGCGTCCGCCGGTGCGGCCGCGGTGCCGGTACGTACGGTGATGGCGCCCTCGGGTGCCTGGCTGCACACGGCGAGCACGGTCGTCCCGCCGTCGGCGATGGACCGCAACAGCTCCCAGGCCTGGGCCCGTTCGGCGTCGGAGAGCTTGAGATCGGTGTCGTCCACCGCGAGCAGCCGGGGCCGGCCGATCAGCGCGAGGGCGATGGACAGCCGCAGCGCCTCCAGCCGTTCCAGATCCCGTACGGAGGTCCGCTCGGCCTTGGGCAGGGCGGCGGGATCGAGTCCGGCGGCCTCCAGCGCCGCGTCGATCCGTTCCCGCGCGGCGGCGACGCGCTCGGCGCGCGGACGCAGCAGAGCGCGCAGCGAACCGCCGAAGCGGCGCTGCAGCAGGGCCCGTTCCCGCAGATGCTCGGCGACGGTGAAGGCCGGGTCGAGCTCGCTGACCCCGGGCACCGGGCCCAGTGCGCTGATGCGGCGTACGGCGGCCATCTGGCGCGGCAGACGCAGTCCGCCTGTCTCCGCCCGGCCCTCGGTGGGGCGCATCCGGCCGGTGAGGGCGAGCAGCAGGCAGGTGCGGCCGGAGCCGGACGGGCCCTCGATCGCCACGAGCGAGCCGGGTGCGGCCTTGATGCCTACGCCCCGGAAGGCCCAGCCGCGTGGTCCTTTGAGCCCGAAATCCTCGGCGGTGACGGCTGCCCCGTGCGGGCTGTCCACAGACCCTCCCCCTCTTTTTGAACTGACTGGTCAGTCCAAAAAGTATCCCGAACTCGCGATCGAAGCAAAAGAGCAGGTCAGGGGGTGCGTGGGACTGATTGTCAGTGGTGCCCCTCACGATGGATACATACGGCCACGGAGCCGTTACACGAGACAGGAGGTTTCGTCATGGCCCACTCGTCCGCAGCAGCCGCACCCCGGCGCCGCGCAGACGGCCCTGCCCCCTCACTGACCGGTCCGGCAAACGATGTCCATCCCGTTGTGCGCCGTACCGCGGCGCCGCCCGCCGCCCTCGATCTGCTCGCCCAGGCCCGCACCGGCCTCGACGAGGCCGCCGCTCTCGATGTGCCGAACGAGCGGTATGCCACCGCCCACCTCGCCGCGCTGCGCACCGCTGCCGCCGTGCTCGCTGTGCGGGGTCGCCCCGAGACCTCCCGGAGGCGCCGGGAGCGGATCCGCAGCGCCTGGGAGGTTCTCCCGGAAATAGCACCCGAACTGACCGAATGGAGCGCGCTGTTCGCCTCCGGCGCCCGTCGCAGGGCCCGCGCGGAAGCCGGCATACCGGGCGCGGCCAGCCGGCGGGACGCCGACGATCTGCTGCGTGACGCGGCGATGTTCCTGCGCCTGGTCGAGCGGCTGCTGGCGCTTCAGCCGGTGCTCCCGCAGGCCCGGAGGGAGCGGCCCGAGGCAGGATGACGGCGACGGGGGCGCGAGGCAATAGGGTGGACGGTACCTGTACCACCTGCACTGTTCACGCTCCGCCGTCAGCGGCGGCACCGTGCCGAGGAGTCATCTGCTGTGTCGGACCAGCTGCGCCCCCGCGCCTCCCTCCGTACCGCCGTGGTCTGGGAGGTCCTGAAGGACGCCCTCGACCGCCAGGTCAAGGCGACCGGCAGGGACGCCCTGGATGTTCTGGACACCGGCGGCGGCACCGGCAACTTCGCGGTGCCGGTCGCCCGTCTCGGCCACCGGGTCACCGTCGTCGACCCCAGCCCCAACGCGCTCTTCGCCCTGGAGCGCCGAGCCGCCGAGGCCGGGGTCGCCGACCGGGTCCGAGGGGTCCAGGGCGACATCCACGGCCTGTTCGAGGTGGTGGAGCGCGGTGGTTACGACGCGGTGCTGTGCCACGGAGTCCTGGAGTACGTGGACGACCCCGCCGAGGGTGTGCGCAACGCGGTCGAGGCGCTCCGCCCGTCCGGTGCGCTCAGCCTGCTCGCCGCCGGGCTCGGTGGCGCGGTCCTGGCCCGGGCGCTCGCCGGTCACTTCACCGAGGCCCGGAAGGCGCTCAGTGACCCGGCGGGCCGCTGGGGCGACGGGGACCCGATGCCCCGGCGCTACACCGCGGACCAGCTCACCGAGCTGGTCGCCGCGGCGGACGTCGAGGTCGGCGCGGTCCACGGTGTACGGGTCTTCGCCGACCTCGTACCGGGCGTCCTGGTGGACACCGAGCCCGGTGCCATGGAGGCCCTGCTCAAGCTGGAGGCGGCCGCGGCCGAACTGCCCGCCTTCCACTCGGTCGCGACGCAGCTCCACGTTCTGGGCACGAAGCGCGCCTGAGCGCGCGGCCGCCGACCGGTGGTAGCTCGGCTGTAGCGTGGCTGATCAGGGACGCAACCGCAGATGGAGTACGTCCCAGGACCCCCGATCGGGGGCTTCGCCACGTATGATCGGGTGACACCATCCGGCATGACGGATCGGAGGTTGGGGAATCAACGCCTCAGCAGCTGAGCCGTCATGGCGGCCCGGACTGGCTGATTGGAATGAGGGCGGGTTTCACGGGGGCGATTCCCTGCCTATCCTGGAAGGGCCGCATACCGGCCGCCCCCCGCGGCCGACGACGAGGAGGACTCCGTGCCGCTCTCGGAGCACGAGCAGCGAATGCTCGAGCAAATGGAGCGAGCGCTGTACGCCGAAGATCCCAAGTTCGCGACAGCGCTCGAGGGAAGCGGGCTGCGTACGTACACCCGGCGACGGGTCTACCAGGCGGTCGCAGGCTTCCTGGTGGGTATCGCGCTCCTCATGGCCGGAATGGTCGCCCAGCAGATCTGGATCAGCGTGGTGGGGTTCCTCGTCATGCTCGGCTGTGCGGTCCTTGCGGTCACAGGTTGGCGCAAAGCGCCCAAGCCGGGCGAGCGACAGGCAGCCGGAGGCGGTGACGAGCGCCGTCAGCCCAGGCAACGCCGAACCGTGATGAATCGGATCGAGCAGCGGTGGCAGCGCCGCCGTGACGAGCAGGGCCAATAGGGCCTCGGACAATCTTGGGTGAGGGGCGGCCGCATTTCTGCGGCCGCCCCTCACGTGTGCCCGGCCCGCCGCTGCCCTCAAATGCCGGGCAGGCCCGAAGATCGAGCCTGCCCGGCGCTTGAGGACGTACCTTCAGCCGGGGCAGCGCGAGGAAGCTCCGAACCTGTTCGGCCATTCAGGGCAAAGGACTGTCAGGGACGGGCCCAGGAAGCTTCAAGTCTGTCCGCCGCCGGGGCGAAAGGCTGCCGGGCGGGCCCGGGGCGCCTACCGCCCCGTCCGGCGATCGAGGACAGAGGCAGGGCCGCAGGCCAGGCCCTCCGCCGCCCCTGCCGGTGTGACGGAGCCGGGTCGCAGGCCTGCCCCCGTCACCCCTGCTGGCGGGAAGGCCGTCGCAGCCAACCGGTCCACCGGTCCCGGCCCCACCGCGCCGCCCACCTGCCGGTGAACGCCGCCCAGCGGTCCGAGGCCGCCCAGATCACCCGAATGGCCGAGCGCGGTGCCGCGACCGCGCGGATCCGGGCGAACCGCCCGGCCGATGTCCGCAATCCGGCCCGCACCATCTCCACGTCCTCGGCGAGCCCGGTACCCGACCGGGGCTCCGGGGCGTAGAGCACCTGCTCCACCGCCCCCGCCACCCGGTGCACCGCGGCGGCCTCATCGGGGCCGAGCTGCCCCAGCCGCACCACCCGGGCCGCCGCCTTGCGCGGGGTCTGGGAATCATCCGGCTCGATGCCGTGATCCCACGCCGTGTCGATGACCTCCTGCCAGGCCGCCAGCGTTCTGGCCGTCGCATCAGCCGGCGTACGCCCGGCGGAGAAACTCAGCCGGCGCCTGCGCGTCCGAACCCGCCACAGCATGGGCAGCAATGGCAGCGCCAGGACGACCAGGGCGGCCAGGACCAGACCGAGGACGGTGCCTGTCGGCGTCCCGGAATCCGTCGGAGCGGCCACCCCCGGCGCCGCCGAGCTGCCGCACTCGCCCTGCTTGCGCATCTGGGCAGGGCAGCTGTCCGAGACGGACGGCGCGACCGTCGGAGCGGCCGAGGCGCCCTTCTCCGGCTGGGCCGGGTCGGACGTGCCGCCGGCGGGGGCGTCCGACTGGGTGTAGGACGGGGCGGTGCCCCGCGTCGGGGTCGGTTCGAAACGGGTCCACCCGACACCCTCGAAATACAGCTCGGGCCAGGCATGAGCATCGCGCAGCCCCACCGACACCGAACCGTTCGACTGCGCGGTGCCGGGAGTGAAGCCCACCGCGACCCGGGCCGGAATGCCCAGCGTCCGCGCCATCGCGGCCATCGTGAACGAGAAGTGGACGCAGAAGCCCCGCTTTTCCTTCAGGAACCGGCCGATCGCCGCGCTCCCGGTGCCCGAGTTCACCGAGGTGTCGTAGATGAAGCCGCCCTCCGAGGCGAAGAAGTTCTGCAGCTTCACCGCACGCTCGTAGTTGTTGGCGGCGCCCTTCGTCACCCTGTCCGCGGTCTCCCTGACCACCTTGGGCAGGGAGTCGGGAACACTGGTGTACTCGCGCTGCAGAGCGGCCGGCGCGGTGCCTGCCGCGGCGAGCTGGTCGGCGGTCGGCTGGACCACCAGACTGGAGACCTGGTACTGCGCACCGCGGGTCGTCTCCCCGCGGTCACCGACGAGCGTCCGCCCCATCGGCTCGTACCGCCAGCGCCCGCCGATCCTGACCTCGGTCGCGGGGTAGGGGAGCGGCAGATAGGTCTGCTGGTAGGAACGGGACGCGGAGATGTTCGTCCTGATCTCCGTGGCCAGGACGTCCGGGCCGAGGCCGTCCGGGGTCGGGAGCCGCTTCGGCACGTCCTTCAGACGGCGGGTGGAGGGCCTCCACTCGCTTCCGTTGAACTGGTCCAGGGCCAGGATCCGCAGATAGAAGCCCTGCGGGTCACCGGAATTGGTGCGGTAGGACATCACCTCCCGGTTCTCCGGCTGGTTCAGATTGTCCCGCAGCGAGACCAGGGGGTTGACCGCGGAGATGGTGCCTCCACCGCTCCCCTTGCCGTTCGTGCCACCCGTACCGGCCAGCAGACCGCTGTCGAGCGCGGGCAGCGCCGCCGGTACGACCAGTGAGATCCCCAGCGCAAATGCGCCGATGCGGCGTCCGGTGCGGACCGGGGCCGTCGGGCGGCCGTGGGACAACGCCGCACCGACCGCCGGCCCGCCAGGGCGGCTGGGTGCGCCGCTGAACACCCGCCCCCACTGGGAGAGCCTGTCCCGGCCCTCGGCCAGCAGAAGCAGCAGATAGCCACCGGCCGCGAGCAGGAACCAGAGCCAGTCCGCTCCGCCCTCGGAAAGTCCTGCGGCCACCGAGTACAGCGCGAGAAGCGGCAGGCCGGCCGGGGCCGCGCTGCGGAACGTCACCGCGAGGGCGTCCACGGCCAGGCCGACCAGCAGCACACCGCCGATCAGTATCAGCCGGATGCCGTCCGTCACGGGCGCCGGAACGGCGTACCTCGCGACATCCTCGGCGCCCGACGTCAGCAGAGCCGCGAGCCGCTGGACGGCCTCCGGACCCGGCAGGACACCGGCCAACGCCTGGGTCCTGGCGAACACCACCGTCAGCAGAACCAGTGTGACCAGTGTCTGCGCCGCGACGATCAGCATCCGGGGCATGGGCACCCGGCGGGCGAGCGCGCCCATCCCGCTCTGGACCGCCAGCAGAAACGCGGCCTGCAGGATCCACCCGGCGGGCTCGACCAGCGGCAGCATCGAGCCCGCCGCCATCAGCGTCGCCGCGAAAGCGCACAGCGCCAGCCGACCACGACCGCTCATGACCATCCCCCGGAGAAACCTGTGGTGCCGCCGACGGCAGCGGACTGCGTCGCCAGGCCCTGGTGCCCAGCCTGCTGCCAATACCGGGCGAGACCGGTTCCCGGCGCCACCGCCACCGTCGTCCAGCCCGATTCGCGCAGCAGCCGCAGCCGCCGTTCGAACGCCGTGTCCGCCCCCGCGGGCGCGACGGCGCCCTGCACCCAGGCCGTGCTGTCCAGTACGAACGCGACGGCGCCGCCACTGCGCTGCCGCATCCGGGCCGCCACCGCCGCCTGCTCCTCGTCCAGATCACCGAAGAACGCGATCAGCAGCCCTTCGTTGCCGCCGCGCAGCACGTCGTACGCACGTGACAGACCGCCCCCGTCGGAGTGATCGACCACCGCCAGGGTGTCCATCATCAGCCCCGCGGAGTCGGCGGACTCCTGCGTCGATCCGGCGAAGCCTCCTTCGCCCTCGCCGGGAACCGCGTTCCCGTCGTCGGTCAGCAGCCGGACCGCGAAGCCGCGCTCCAGCATGTGTACCAGCGTGGACGCCGCACCGGACACCGCCCACTCGAAGGCGGAGTCGGGCCCCGTCCCCTGATAGGCGATCCGCCGGGTGTCCAGCAGCACCGTGCACCTGGCCCGCTGCGGCTGCTCCTCGCGGCGCACCATCAGCTCGCCGTAGCGCGCGGTGGAGCGCCAGTGGACCCGGCGCAGATCGTCGCCGTGCCGGTAGCCGCGCGGAATCACGTCGTCGTCACCGGCCAGCGCCAGCGAACGCTGCCGTCCCTCGCCGTACCCGGAGGCCTCGCCCGCCAGCCGGACCGGCGGCAGCGGCTCGGTCCGCGGAATGACCACGAGGGTGTCGTACGCGCTGAACGAACGAGTGAGCTCGCACATCCCGAACGGATCGCTCAGCCGCAGCTGCAGCGGCCCCAGCGGATAGCGCCCGCGCAGATCCGACCGCACCCGGTAGGAGACCTCGCGACGGCCGCCCGCCTCCACCCGGTCCAGCACGAACCGGGGCCGCGGCCCGAGCACATAGGGCACCCGGTCCTGCAGCATCAGCAGCCCGGTCGGCAGCCGCGACACGTTCTCCATGCGCAGATGGACCCGTGCCTCCGTGCCCGCGGGTACCCGGGACGGCGAGAGCCGCCGGGTGCCCGCGACCCGGTAACGGGTGCGGACGAGCACCACGACACAGACAAGTGGCAGCGCGGCGAGCAACAGCCCGACCCGCAGCAGATCCGCCTGTCCCAGCACATACGCGCAGATCGCCGCGGCGACACCGGCCGCGAGAAAGGACCGCCCGCGCGTGGTCAGCCCGCTCAGAGCGGCCCGCAGACCTCCCTTGTCGTCGCCGTCGTCCATCGCGGCCGGCCCCCCGGAGGTCATCACACCCGCCGTACGCCGGGCTGCTGCCGGCTGTACACCGGGCGGCCCGGCTGGTGCTGGGGCTGCACCTGGGCGACGCCGCCGGCGGCGGTGGGTACCGGTGTCTGCTGGAGGATCTCCAGCACTACCTGCTCGGCGGTACGACGGTTCAGCTGGGCCTGTGCCGTCGGCAGCAGCCGGTGCGCGAGCACCGCGACCGCCAGCGCCTGCACATCGTCCGGCAGGCAGTAGTCCCGGCCGCTCAGCGCCGCGGAGGCCTTTGCCGCGCGCAGCAGATGAAGGGTGGCTCGCGGCGAGGCGCCGAGCCGGAGATCGGGATGGCTGCGGGTGGCCCCGACGAGCTCCACCGCGTACCGCCGCACGGCGTCGGCCACATGGACCGTCCGTACCGCGTCGATCAGCTTCACGATGTCGTGCGCGTGCGCCACCGGCTGCAGATCGTCGAGCGGCGAGGTCCCGCCGTGCACATCGAGCATCTGCAGCTCGGCGTCCGCACTCGGATAGCCGATCGACACCCGGGCCATGAACCGGTCGCGCTGGGCCTCGGGCAGCGGATAGGTGCCCTCCATCTCCACCGGATTCTGGGTGGCCACCACCATGAACGGGTCGGGCAGCTCGTACGTGTGCCCGTCGATCGTGACCTGGCGCTCCTCCATCGACTCCAACAGAGCGGACTGGGTCTTCGGCGAGGCCCGGTTGATCTCGTCGCCGATCACGATCTGGGCGAAGATCGCGCCCGGTTTGAACTCGAAGTCGCGCCGCTGCTGGTCGAAGATCGACACACCGGTGATGTCCGAAGGCAGCAGGTCCGGTGTGAACTGAATGCGTCGCACCGAGCAGTCGATGGACCGCGCCAGCGCCTTTGCCAGCATCGTCTTCCCGACCCCGGGGACATCCTCGATGAGGAGATGCCCCTCTGCCAGCAGCACGGTCAGCGAAAGCCGTACGACCTCAGGCTTGCCCTCGATCACGCTCTCCACCGACCTGCGCACCCGCTCCGCAGTCGTGGTCAGATCTGTGAGGCTCGCTCGATCGTCATAGGTCGTCACCCGGCCCTCCTCGGCCCTGCCCCACGCTCACCAGGAGCAGGGGATACCCCATCCACGGGCCGACGCGCATGCAGCGGCCCGGCCCACCCCGAAACACGGACACCCCTCCGGAAACGTCCGGCGAGATGCCACACGCGCATTCTTGTTGCCGTTACCGCTTCGTGTCACTCGCCTGTGGACAAGTGGGGGCGATATGTCGGGGTCGATGGGGTTATGGGTTCCCGACGAGCACCCGTCCGGGCGGTCAGGAGACGGGAAGGATCTCGCGCAGCAAGCCGCTGGTCACATCGAAGACGAAGCCGCGGACGTCGTCGGTGTGCAGCAGGAACGGCGAGGTGCGTACGCGCTGCATCGACTGCCGTACGTCCTGGTCGGCGTCCTTGTATGCCTCGACCGCCCAGACCGGACGCTGACCGACCTCCGCCTCCAGCTCCTGGCGGAATTCCTCGGTGATCGATTCCAGGCCGCAATTCGTGTGATGAATGAGTATGACGCTGCGGGTGCCGAGAGCCCGCTGGCTGATGGTCAGCGAACGGATCACGTCATCGGTGACCACGCCGCCCGCGTTGCGGATGGTGTGGCAGTCGCCGAGCGACAGACCGAGTGCGTCGTGCAGGTCGAGCCGCGCGTCCATGCAGGCGACCACGGCGACGCGCAGCACCGGCTTGGCGTCCATGCCCGGGTCTTCGAATTCGGCGGCGTACCGGACGTTCGCCTCGACGAGGTGGTCGGTGACTGTGTCTCCGGCGCGGGCCTGGTCGGCAACGGAGGCGGACGGCCCGGCGGGGGAGTGCGTGGAAGTCGACATGGATATGACGTTAGCTCTCACCCCTGGTCCCGTCGTGCTGTGAGAAGCGACAAAGAACGTCAACGACGCTTGTTGTGAGGTAACCCACAAGCCTCGCAGCTGTTCGTTCGGTCGAGTGAACAGTGGACAGGGCGACGCGCTGCCCGGTTGATTGATCGGGAATCGATCGAATGGCAGGGTGGACTAAAGTGACGGGAAGTTACCGACACCCTGCACATTCCTTAGATTTCGCCCGTGTGTGCGGTGTGTGTACGGTCCGGCCCTCTCCCGCTCGCCGGTCGACCGACGTCCCTTCCCCGGCGCCGGCCGACCTCCCCTTCTGAGCGGGCGGGGACCAGGTCGTACGCGCAGCCACACGGGACCTGAGCCTGAGAGGGCGCATGAGCCAGACCCGACACGTCCCGGTGATGCTCCAGCGGTGCCTGGACCTGTTGGCGCCTGCTCTGGAGACGCCCGGCCCGCCGCAGCCCGTGGTGGTCGACTGCACCCTCGGCCTCGGCGGACACAGCGAGGCGCTGCTCGCCGCATTCCCCTCCGCGCGACTGATCGCGCTGGACCGTGACAAGGAGGCGCTGCGGCTCTCCGGCGAGCGGCTCGCCCCGTACGGAGACCGGGCCACCCTGGTGCACGCGGTCTACGACGAACTGCCCGAGGTACTCGCCAGACTCGGCATCCCCAAGGTCCAGGGCGTCCTGTTCGACCTCGGTGTCTCCTCCATGCAGCTGGACGAGGCCGACCGTGGATTCGCGTACGCCCAGGACGCCCCGCTCGACATGCGCATGGACCAGACGACCGGCATCGGCGCGGCCGAGGTGCTCAACACGTATCCGCCGGGTGAACTGGTACGGATCCTGCGGGCGTACGGCGAGGAGAAGCAGGCCAAGCGGATCGTCTCCGCGATCGTTCGCGAGCGCGAGAAGGAGCCGTTCAGCAACAGTGCCCGGCTCGTCGAGCTGATCCGTGACGCGCTGCCGCAGGCCGCCAAGCGCACCGGCGGCAACCCTGCCAAGCGCACCTTCCAGGCGCTGCGCATCGAGGTCAACGGCGAGCTCACCGTCCTGGAGCGGGCCATTCCGGCCGCCGTGCAGAGCCTCGCGGTCGGCGGCCGTATCGCCGTCCTCTCGTACCACTCGCTGGAGGACCGGCTGGTCAAGCAGGTCTTCGCGGCGGGCGCCGCCACCACGGCGCCGCCCGGACTGCCGGTCGTGCCCGAGCGCTATCAGCCCCGGCTGAAGCTGCTGACCCGCGGTGCGGAGCTGCCCACGGAGGAGGAGGTCGCCGAGAACCGCCGCGCCGCCCCCGCCAGGCTGCGCGGCGCCCAGCGGATCCGCGAGGAGGAACGATGAGCGTCCGGCGTCCGGGAACCCGGACACCGGCGACAGCCGGGGCGGCGTGGTGAGCAAACCGGCCGGGCAGTTGAAAGGGCGGGCAGCGCGGCTCGCCCGGCTGATGCCGTCCGGGCCGAGCAACGCGGCCCGTACGCCCTTCGTCCTGCTGGTCGTGCTGCTCCTCGGCGGCGGGCTCATCACGCTTCTGGTCCTCAACTCGGCCCTCAACGAGGGATCGTTCAGGCTGAGCGAGCTGAAGAAACGGACCACCGAGCTCACGGACGAGCAGCAGGCCCTCCAGCGCGACGTCGACAGCTACTCCGAGCCGGACGCCCTGGAGCGGCGCGCCCGAAAGCTGGGCATGGTGCCCGGCGGCAGCCCCGCCTTTCTCGACCCGAACGGTAGGGTCCGCGGCGTAGCCGCCGAGGCCAGCGCCGAGCCGACCCCCGCAAAGCCGCCGCAGAAGCCCAGAACCCCCCACGACGCCCCCCGCGGCCGCACCGTCCGCCGCCTCGGCCCCGGCCGCCGGCTCGACCTCTCCCTCGATGCCGGCCACCCCTTCGGGCGCCGCCGTGGAGCCCAGCACCTCCGCGACCCCGCCCGCCGGACCGGGTGCTCCGGCAAACCAGCCCTCGACGAGCCCCGGCAGGTGACGCAGTGCCTTCC
>NZ_FMDF01000062.1 GCF_900091955.1 Streptomyces sp. Ncost-T10-10d | reverse complement strand
GCCGAGCACCTGGACGCAGCCGGTATCGCGGCGAGCATCGGATCCGTCGGTGACGCGTACGACTGTCAGTCTGTTCGTACCGGATCCCACAAGGATCGGGTAGTCCCGGCCGTGACGGTCTGACTCTTGCTTACGACCGACCCCACGGGTGTCCTGGCGTTGATCTGTCGACCGTCCGGCCGGGCACGCAACAAGCGTTGCCGCCGGACGGACGTGACCTCATAGGAGCCTGGAGCCAACTCGTCAAAGCGTCCCCGTGACAGTCCTGTCCCTCCGGCCGGCGACAGCGTGCACCCCACGCTACCGACCGAAGGGAACGCGGTGGATAACAACGAGCAGCACAGGTCCGGGCACGTCGTGATCGGCGTCGACACACACAAGCATGTGCACGTCGCTGCAGTGATGGACACGATCGGCGGGATCCTGGCGACCTTGACGATCCCCACCGACACCGGCGGATTCCAGCAACTCCTGGACTGGGCAGGCTCATACGGCAGGATTCTGGCCTTCGGAATCGAGGGCACCGGCTCCTACGGCGCCACCCTGGCCTCGTTCCTTCGACGGGCCGGGCACAAGGTGGTCGAGGCCGGCCGCCCGGACCGGCGGCTGCGCCGGATGAACGGCAAGTCCGACACCCTGGACGCCGAGAACGCCGCCCGAGCCGTCCTGGCCGGGTTCGCGACAGCCACGCCCAAGAGCGCCGACGGTGAAGCCGAGATGATCCGGCAGCTCAAGATCGCCCATGACCAGGCCGTCGAACAGCGCTCAGCGGCGATGGTCACCATGAAAGCGATGCTTGTCCAGGCTCCTGATCCCTTGCGCAACGAGACCTCGGGCAAAACTCAAATCGCCCTGGCCCGGCACCTGGCAGGCCTGCGTCCTCGACAGCTGGAGGGCCCCGAGGACGCACTGCGTCACGCCCTTCGAACACTGGCCAAACGGTGGCAGTACCTCGACGCGGAGGCCAAGGAACTGACGAAAATGATCGCTGAGCTGGTCCACCGTGCCGCCCCGCAACTACTCGAACCATTCGGCATCGGTGTGGACACCGCCGCGGAGATCCTCGTCGTGGTCGGCGACAACCCTGAACGCATCAAGTCCGAAGCTGCCCTCGCCAAGCTGGCGGGCATCGCTCCCGTGCCCACCGGCTCCGGCATGACCAGCGGCAGGCACCGCATCAACCACGGCGGCCACCGCCAGCTCAACGCCGCGATCTACCGGACCGTCATCGTTCGCATGCGATTCCACCAACCGACGATTGATTACGTCACCCGCCGCACCGCCGAGGGCAAGACGAAACGCGAGATCATCCGTTGCCTCAAACGCTACGTCATACGCGAGGTCTACCACCTGGTCCGACCCGCACCACAGACCGTCCCTACAGCGAGTTGACAACTATAGGAGCGTCAACGCCCTGATGGAGTCCACGATCGGCCTGTTCAAGACCGAGTTGATCAAGCCTCAGCGGCCCTGGAGGACGCTCT
>NZ_FMDF01000152.1 GCF_900091955.1 Streptomyces sp. Ncost-T10-10d | reverse complement strand
CAGATGCCGCGTCGCCCAGCCCCGCGACGCCGCCCCCACTTTGCCGGTCGGTCTTACACACTTCCATCCGCAGGCGCATCACCCGCCCGCCTTGCGCGTGTTCGGCGTCCCCGTCAGCCGCAGCATGGAATCGCAACTGATCGACGCGATGCCAGGGCTTCAGCCACAGGCCCGCGGGCCTGTGGCTACCGACGAGTACGCGATGCGCAAGAGCCGTGTCCACAGGGCCGTGCCGGTCGACGTGGAGACCGGATGACCAGCCGACCTGTGGCGCGACCGCGAGGCGGCCACGTCGTAGCCCGGCTGGCCGACAAGGCGCGTACCGCAGGTTCGCGAACTCCGCGGGGTTGCGTCCGCCGGTCTCCGCGCCTCCTGGGACAGGTGTCCTGCATCGAGTGATTGCCGGAAATCACGGGCGTGCTGCCGGGATGACGGCAGGACACACGGCGGCGAGCACTTCGGCGCGTCATGGGGAAGCCGGACCACCGTCAGGGGAAACTTTCGCCATGACCAACGCGATGAAAGCAGTCCTTGAGGGCGGCCCCGACGATCTTCCTGAGCGGATCGTTTCCGTCACCACGCCCGGAGTCGACCTCAAAATCCCGTTCCGTGGTGGATACGAGCATTTCAAGGCGACGACACGTCACCAGGAAACCGACGAGGGCCAATTGCCTGTCTACGAATGGTGGGAGCGCACGGAAGTCCCAGGGTGAGGGTTGTCCCGTAACTGCCCTGGCGTTCCGTCCGTCCTTACAGCATGAGCGATCTCGTTGTCGGCTGCCCTGCCGAGCCGGGATGCCATCGCCGGCCCCGGCCTTTCACGGGCAGCCCGGCTCCCCTCAGGCGGCGAGTCGACACGCCGCGGAGCGCGCGCTCGCGTGTCGCCGACGATGTCGTAGCTCACGTACTCGGAATTGCGGGAACAGTACGCGCCGGCCCGCCACACCACATCCGCGTCGACACGCGCGGCAAGCCTCCCCGTCACCAGCTACCTCAGATGTCATGGAGACCGGACAGAACTCGAAGCCCTGGTCGTGGACCGAGCTGCCTGTTCCTCCCCCAGTCCTCTGACCTCCAGCCCGTCATCACGCGACACGCGACACGCGAAGGCAACCGCGTTCGCGGCAGGGCACGAGCATCTCCACGCAGCGCCGGATTCCCGCACACCCGTCCCGCCGACGCCCCACGGGCTGTTCGACACGGTGCTGGGCTGCGGGCTGCGGGCTGCGGGCTGCCATCATGCGAAAGGGCGTGCCCATGGGGCTGACCAGGCAAAACGCCCAGGATCATGAAAAAGCGGTTTTGCACACATAATCGTGTCTAAGGTGCAACCCCGGGTGCACTCCTCCAGGCAACGGTGCAGGCACCCTTCGGCACAACCCTCACCTCGGCGCCCAGCGGCACGCTCGCCTGTCTGCACTAACCCGGGGCGCGCAGCGAACATCCCACCGCGAAGCTGTGGGCATACGCGTTCCCGCCGCCCCCTCGGCGAAAGACGAAGAAGGATTTCCCGTGCGTCTGTACCGGATAGCACTGTGGGTCACGGCCCCTGTGGCTGTTCCCCTCATGGCGGCACCGCCCGCAGTGACGACGGCCCGTGCCGTCGGCGATACGACGCCGGAGGGCCCCCTCGCCGTATGGCGGGCCGACACAGTTCCGGAGTCGACTGCCGATTCCGCGCTGCCGTTCCCGGCGCTCGGAGCGAGGTCAGTGACATTCCCCCGTGCGGCGCCTCGGCCCGCCATCGTGTTGCGTACGCAATGGCGGGCCGACGAGACCAAGCGCGACCCACATGCCCATTACTCGCAAAGGGTGACTGCGATCTTCATCCATCACACCGATACGCCCAACGGATACGACTGCGCCGACGTCCCGCGTACTCTGCGCAATCTGTATACGGGCCAGATCCGTGACCAGGGATGGGGAGACCTCGGCTACAATTTCCTCGTCGACAAATGCGGCACGATCTACGAAGGCCGCGCCGGCGGTACCGACCGCCCCGTCGTCGGCTCTCACACACTCGGGTTCAACCAGGGCACCACGGGGATTGCGGCGATCGGCACCTTCGGACGAGGCACTCCCGTACCGGCGGCCATGGAGCAATCGATCGCAGCCCTCGCCGCCTGGAAGCTCGGCTTGAACGGCATCGACCCCACCAGCAAGGTGCGGCTCACGTCCACGAACGACAAGAGCCGCTACACCAAGGGCAGTTCGGCCGAATTCGACGCCATCTCCGGCCATCGCGACGGCTTTGCCACCAACTGCCCCGGAGATGCACTGTTCGCGCGACTCCCCGCAATCCGAAGGATTGCTGCCGGCCTCCTCGACAGGTCCACAGAGGCACCCTCTGGTGCCGCCCTGCCCGCTGGCTTGCGGAGCCTCCAACAGACCAGTCATTGACGGCCCCCATCAGGACAAGTACACCTGGAGCGCATCCCCCTGGCATCGCAGGCACCTCAGGTGGACCACGAGCGCGCGGCCGGCGGCGCGGGCGCCGCCCACTCGTCAGGCCCACCAAGACCCGTCTGATGCCGGACCTGGCCTCCCAGCACTTCGCTGAGGCTGCTCGAGCCGGCGCACGTCAGCGGCAAGCGGGCTGTGCAGCGGGTGGCGGGCAGGAGATCGGCCTGCAGGAACGCGCGGCTGACAGCGACCTCCTCGTCTCCGTCGTCGCCGGGGCCGTCCCAGGCGCGGTGCCCTCCCCCGGTCATCCCGCCCGCGTTCACGAGACGCCGGTGAAGTTCTGGACGATCGACGGATTCTTCCCTCTGCCCCCGGGATCTGCCGACGAGCAGCGATGACTGGAGCAGAACAGGCCGTAGCAACGAATCGGGAGCTGAGGCCGGCGGCCCCGGGACCATCCGGGAATGTCCATTCACCGCGTGGCCACACAAGCGCGTGGCACCCGTGGTCCGGCGCTGGGGGTAGCCAAGCTTCTCCCATGGCTCCGATGCGTACACCACGCAAGAGGGCCGTTCCCTGAAGCGAAGACTTTGACTCCGAAGGAGACACCGATGGTTACCAGCGACCTTGTTCTCGTCACAGGAGCCGGTGGCGGCACAGGCGGTGTGAGCCGTATCGTCCTTGAGTTGCTCCTGGACCAAGGAGAGTCGGTGCGCGCGTTGGTGCACCGCAACGACCATCGCGCGGATGAACTGCGCGCACTCGGCGCCGAGGTGGTCGTCGGCGACCTCACCCGGCCCGCCGATGTGGCGGACGCCCTCGACGGTGCCGGCCGGATGTACTTCAGCATGAGTGTGTCGCCGGACTACCTGCTGGCGGCGACCGTGGTGGCCACCGTCGCACGCGAGCACGGCGATCTCGACTGCTTGGTGGACATGTCGCAGATGACGGTGTCCCAGATGACCGCCACCAGTACCACCGAGTCCCACCAGCAGCGGCTGCACTGGCTCTCCGAGCAGGTGCTCAACTGGTCGGGCCTGCCGGTGGTACACGTGCGGCCCACGATGTTCCTCGACAACCCGCTCTTCATCACGCTCGCCGCGCATTCGATCAGGGAGAACGGCACGCTCGCCCTGCCGTTCGGCACCGGCCGCACGTCACCGGTGTCGGCGGGCGACGTGGCACGAGTGGTCGCGACCGTGCTGCACGATCCGGCACAGCACCTGGGTCATGTCTACGAGCTGACCGGACCGCGCACGCTGGACATGAACGGCGTAGCAGAGGAGTTCTCCCGGGCGCTGGGCCGCCCGGTGTCCTATGCGGACGTCCCACTGGACCAGTGGATCACTACGGTGCTCTCAAAGGCAGGCCTTTCGCCGCATGCCGAGCAGCACATCGAGACCATGGCCCGGTTGCACCGTGAGAACCGTTACGACCGCGCGACCCACGAAGTCGAACGCATCACCGGTCAACCAGCACAGACGATCGAGTCGTTCGTCGCCGCGCGCCGGGACTTCTACCTCGGCTGAGCCGATCCCGGGCCCGAGGAACAGCCGACGCAGCCGCCGTCCGTGCGGACACGCCTCACAGACAGCTCGACGAATGCCCCAAAAAAGAACGATGGGGTCCCATGACAGAGACACGCGTGCTTCCGGTCCCGCCATGTCCGCCGCTGACGTACCCCGCACGACACCTGTCTGCTCAGCCACGACCATCACGGCGACGACCCGGACACCGCCGGACGCGCCCTGCCGCCGACCGAGGACATCGTTCTCACGACTCCTACCGGCATCCGCAAGCTCGGGGCAGCGCCCGCTGCCTGGCACCGGAGTCGACCACTCGACTCTCGGCCCCGGGTCGCCCCACGATCGATGTCACCGCCATCCCCGGCATCCTCGGCCCGCCCCTGCGCCCGCCGCTCGTCGGTGCATGTGTGAGGTGTTGTGAGCTGAGCCGGTGTGAGTGGGCAGAGTCACGAGGCTGCCGATGCGGCTTCACACAGGCCCGCTTCCGGCGGTGGCCGAATCACCGCCGCCGAACGCGCGAGAGGAAGATACTGTTGCCCGGCGCAGGCCCTCCCCCGTCGTCGAGGTCAAGCAGCACAGCGCCCTCGGGCCGCCTCAGAGTCGCCGCTTGGGATCCAGCAACTGCTCACGCAACGCGGTGAGCTGGTGCGAGGATTCCACCGCTCGGGTCTCGTCGAGCGTGGCCAGCGCAAGCAGCAGTGCGTCCGCTACGAGCAGCCCCGTCAGCGATTCCGCTGTGATCCCGGTCGGGGTGTGTGGCGCGGTCAGGACCGCCTCCACACGATCCGCATACGCCTCGCCCAGTTCGTCCGTCACGAGTACGACCTTGGCGCCGACCGCACGAGCCCGCTCCATCATGACGGTCAGCTCCACCAGCCGGCGGCCCGGCTGGAAGATCACCACGCTGTCGCCCTGCTCCAGAGCCAGCAACTGGTCCGCGAGGGCGAAACCCGTCTCGGAGACGAAGCGGGCCCGGCGGCCGATCCGGCCGAGCGCCAACGCCAGGTGGCGGGCGCCCGGTTCGGAGGCGGCGATTCCGTAACAGAACACCTCGCGCGCCTCGGCGAGGGCGGTCACCGAGCGCTTCAATGCGTCCGTTTCGGTGAGGCGCCTGGTGTGATCGATGCGGTCCTGGGCCTCGTCGAAGACATCGGCCCAGATGGACTCCAGGTCCTGGCCCACATGCGCGATGCGCTGCTTGAGGCGCTCCTCGGGGGCGACGGCCGCGGTGAAGTCGTTGGCGAGCTCACGTTTCAGGGCGGGCAGTCCCGCGTACCCGAGGCGTTGCAGCGCTCGTACGACGGTGGCGTTGCTGGTGGAGCTGGCGGCCCCCAACTCCTGAGCGCTGGCGAAGAGCAGCTGCTCGACAGGGGCGCTGACCAAGTGCTGTGCAACGGCCCGCTCAGATGCAGACAGACCCTCCCATTGATCGCGAATCGCAGCGCGCAGCCGAGTCACTCCGGTCCCGTTCTCTGGAATTTCCATTACAACCATTGACTTCCGTGTGACCGACGTTACTGTTCCTGGGCAGAACGTTCCAGACGGAACGCATTCTGAAATCGACGTTACAGGATTGTCGTGGTCCTTCGGCGTCGTTCGGAGTGCATTCCAGAGCGAGGAGAAGCATGGCACCCCGCCCCACGGACCCCGGGCCCGCCCGGGTCCTCCCGGTCATCGAGATCTCCGGCAGCCCGCTCCAGCGCGGGCGCCAGTACGGCGAGGCCGTGCGGCCCCAATTGCATGCCGCGCTCGGCTACTACGAGGAGGCCTTCGGGCAGTCCGCAGGTTTGCTCTGGGACCGGGTTACCGCCCGGGCCGCCCACTGGCTGGAGCCAGTACGCAGCTACGCCCCCCACCTCGTCGACGAGATGCAGGGCATCGCGGACGGCGCCGGGGTCGGCCTGTTGGACATCCTCGCCCTGAACGCCCGCGGTGAGGTCATCTACGACAAGTCCTTCGCACAGATGGAAGCCGACGGGCGAGCAAGCGAGGAAGAACCTGCCGAGGGCTGCACCTCCTTCGCCGTCCACGGCGAGGCCAGTGGCGACGGGCACGTCTACGCCGGGCAGAACTGGGACTGGCGGGCCGGCGTCGCCGACACCGTCATCATGATCAGGATTGTCCAACCCCCCAAGCCGACCCTGATCATGCAGGTCGAGGCCGGACAGATCGGCCGCCAGGGCGCCAACTCCGCCGGGCTCGCCTTCAACGCCAACGGCCTCGGCGGCCGATTCAGCGATGCGATCGGGCTGCCCCAGACCGTCGTACGCCGAAGTGTCCTGGACCAGAGCAACATCACCGACGCCCTCGACGTGCTCTGCCGAACCCGGGCCCATATCGCCAGCAATGCCCTGCTCACCTGTCGTGAGGGCTTCGCCATCGACCTGGAGACCACCCCGGCCGGGCACGGCTGGATGTATCCGACCGATGGCCTGCTGGTGCACGGCAACCACTACCAGGCAGGCATTCCCGCCCCGCTGGCCGCCGCCGGCTACCGGCCGATGTCGTCCGATTCCCTGGTCCGCGTCCCCCGGGCCGCGGAAGGACTGAAAGCGCTGCGCGGCTCCGCCGGCCCCGACGAGTCGCGCAAGATCATCCGTCAGGCGATGTCGGATCACCTCGGCCACCCCGAATCCCTGTGCACCCACCCCGACCCGCGCCGGCCGGAGATCGAGCGGTGGACCACCCTCGTCTCCTCCCTGGCCGACCTCACCTCCGGTGACTATCACGTGACCGCGGGCACCCCCTGCGACCGCGAGTACCAGCACCTTCCCTGGAACCTCTACGACGGCCCGTACGGCCAGGACTGACAGGAATTCAGTGATGACCCACACCTCCTCAAGAAGGACGGCCCTGGCCGCGGGCCTCGTCGCGGCGACGATCGTCGCAACCGCAGGCTGTAGCGGAGCAACCCAGAACACTGCAGGCGGCTCCCGGACCGCCGACGCGGCCACGCTCGCCCTCACCCCGACCACCACCCCGGCCACCGGTGAACTCGCCAACGCCAACTGGCTCCTGGAGGACGAGCCGGACTCGCTCGACCTGGACACCCAGGGCTCGAGCGCGGGCCGCGTCGTCCTCACCAACGTCTGCGAACGGCTGTACCAGCTCCAGCCGGACATGTCGACGAAGCCCTTCCTCGCCGAGAAGGCCGAAACCCCTGACGACAAAACCCTCGTACTGACCCTGCGCTCCGATGTCACCTTCCACGACGGCACCCCGATGACCGCCGACGACGTGCTGTGGAGCCTGAAGCGGCACGCCGACCCGGACATGGAGCAGGGCGACGAGTTCGGCAACATCGCCGCGATGCAGAAGACCGGCGACCGCCGGATCACCATCACTTTCAAGGCGCCGGACGCCATGTTCTTCAAGGCACTCGCCGGTGACGCGGGCATCGTCTGGAACAAGGAGCAGGTCGAGAAGGCGGGCAAGGACTTCGGTACGCCGGGACAACCCGACGCCTGCACCGGCCCGTACAGACTGAGCAGTTGGAAGTCCGGCGACTCGATCACCATCGAGCGCTACGACGCATACTGGGGCAAGAAGCCTCTGACGAAGCGGGTCACCTTCCGCTGGGCCGCCGACAGCGCCCTCGTCAACGCCCTGACGACCGGCGCCGCCGACGGTGCCTACGCCGAATCGCCCAACACAGCGGCGGCTCTCCAGGGCAAGGAGGGCGTCGAGCAGCACTACGGTCCCTCCACCGCCTCCCTCGTCCTCATCCCGACCGAGCGCGGCGGACTGAAGGACCCGAAGATCCGCCGGGCGCTCTCGCTCGCGCTGGACCGCAAGGGCATCGCCGCATCCGGCTACGGCGGCATGGTCCAGCCCTGGGGCACCCCCGTCGGCTCCGGCGCCTGGGGCTATGAGAAGCCCGTCTTCGAGGCCGCCCAGAAGGCCGTCGCCTACGCCCCCGCGGCCCCGACCGCCGAGGATCTCGCCGCAGCCAAGGCCCTGGTGAAGGAGGCGGGCGCCGATCCCACCGAGCCGGTAGTGATCGGCACTGACGCCGGCCAGGGCCGTACCGTCGTCGCCAATGCCGTGCGCGCCGCGCTCCAGCGGATCGGGCTCAAGGGGCAGATCAAGACGGTGCCGACCTCGCAGTTCGAGCAGTTCTACAGCGATGCGCAGGCCCGTGCCGACATCGATGTGCTGGTCGGTGACTGGTACATCTCCAAGGCCGATCCCATGGGCTTCTACGACAACGCACTCTCCGACTCCTCCAACAACTGGGTGGGCTTCAAGGACGCCGCGTACGACGCCAAGGTGAAGAAGGCGCTCTCCACGCTCGACGACGCCGAGCGCGCGAAGCTCACGGTCGACATCCAGAAGACGTTCACCGACGCCGCCATCTGGATCTCGGTCGCCCAGGTGCCTTCCGTCCTCGTCCTCAACGAGAAACTGACCGGGCCGCCCGCCTCCATGGCCTACCTCTACTACCCGTGGGCCGCCGAACTCGGCTCGAAGAAGGGCTGAACGCGCATGCTCGCCCGGATCTCCCGGCGGCTGGCCGGACTGCTGGCCACACTCCTCGCCGCCTCCTTCGTCATCTTCGCCGCCGTGTACGCGGCGCCCGGCGACCCCGCCGTCTTCCTTGCCGGTGGTCGCGACAAGCTCTCCCCGGAAAAGCTGGAACTGGTCAGGGCCCAGTACCACCTCGACGAGCCCCTCGTCGTGCAGTACGGGCGCTGGCTCGGCGACTGCCTCCAACTCGACCTCGGCCGCTCCTTCAAGTACAGCGACCAGGTCGCCGATCTCCTGGCCGCCCGCTTCCCGACGACGCTCACCCTCGTGGCGTACGCGACCGTGCTCTTCGTCGTCCTCGGGGTCGGCGCCGGCGTGCTCGCCGCCGTCCGCCGCGGCACCTGGATCGACTCGACGGTCGTCGGCGGGACGACCCTGGCTGCCTCCGTGCCGTCCTTCGTCTCCGCCATCGCCCTGGTCGCGGTCTTCGGTGTACAGCTCGGCTGGTTCCCGGTGACCGGCAGCGGCGAGGGGTTCGCGGGCACCGTGCACCATCTGACACTGCCCGCCCTGTCCCTGGCACTCGGCGCGCTCGCCCTGATCAGCCGTGTGACCAGGCAGTCGATGGTCGATGCGGGCGCGGCCGACCATGTCGAGGTCGCCCGCGCGTCCGGCATCCGCGAGAGGGAGATCGTGGTCCGGCACGTGCTGCGCAACGCGCTCGGCCCGATCGTCACCATGTGCGGCCTGGTCATGGCGGGGATGCTGGCCGGCACGGTCGTCGTGGAGACCGCTTTCGGAATCAGCGGCATCGGCTCGCTGCTCGTCGGCGCGATCAACACGCACGACTTCCCCGTCGCGCAGGCGGTACTCCTGCTCATGGTCACCGGATACATCGTCGTGACCACCCTCGTCGACCTGGTGCATCCGCTGCTCGACCCGCGGGTGAAGGAGGCCTCCGCATGAGCGCACTCACCCTTGATCGCGTCAGGCCGAAGACCGGGAAGGACCGGCGCCCGGTGGGTGTGGTGATCGCCGGCGGGACGCTCGTCGTGGTCGTCCTGGCGGCGCTCCTCGCACCGCTTCTCGCTCCGTACGCCCCCGATGCCATCGACCTCTCCGCATCCCTGGTCGGCACCGGCCCGGAACATCTGCTCGGCACCGACTCCTCCGGACAGGACCTCCTCTCGCGGGTGCTGTACGGGGCCCGCACCAGCCTTGTCGCCCCGATCCTCCTGCTGGCCATCGCCGCCGTCCTCGGCGTCACCCTCGGCACACTCGCCGCATGGCGCGGCGGCTGGGTCGACACGGTGGTCTCCCGCCTCACCGACGTCATGTACGCCTTTCCAGGGTTGCTGTTCACCGTTCTGATCATCGCCGTCTTCGGCACCGGAATGACGACCTCCGTGCTCGCGCTCGGTCTCGCCTACACACCGACCGTCGCCAAGTACACCCGCTCGGTGGCACTCTCCGAACGCCGCAAGCCCTACATCGACGCCTATGGTGTCCAGGGCATGGGCGGAGCCCGGATCTGCGTCCGCTACCTCGTCCCCAACCTCGGCCGTTCGATCACCGGCTATCTGGTCGTGCTGTTCGGCGAGGCCCTGATGTCCCTGGCCACGCTCTCCTATCTGGGCTTCGGCGCCCAGCCGCCCAGCTCCGACTGGGGTCTGATGGTGCAGGAGGGGCAGGCAGCCGTCGTCCAGGGCGCGCTGCTGCCGGCCCTGGTGCCCGGTTTCGCCATCGCCCTCGTCGTGGTGTCCTTCAACGTCGTCGGGGTCTGGGCCGCCGACCGACTCGGCAGCAGGAGGTAAGCCGCATGCTCCTCGACATCGCAAACCTCACTCTGGAACTCCCCGGCACCGCCCGGCCCGTCCTCAACAATGTCTCCCTGCGGGTGGCAAGCGGCGAAGTGGTCGGCCTGGTCGGCGAGTCCGGCTCGGGCAAGTCGACGACCGCCAAGGCAGCCCTGCGTACGCTGCCCGACCGCACGGCCGTCTCCGGTTCGGTACGTGTCGACGGCACGGACGTTCTCGCGCTGGCCGGGGACGCCCTGCGCCGGCACCGGGCCCGTACGGTCGCGATGGTCCACCAGGATCCGCGCTCCGCTCTCAACCCGGTCCGCCGCATCGGCGACTTCCTGGTCGAACGGCTGACGGGGACCGGACTCGACAAGAAGGCAGCCCGCACCCGAGCTGTCGAACTCCTCGGCAAGGTCGGCCTCTCCGACCCGGAGCGCCGGTTCCGTCAACGCCCGCACGAGCTCTCAGGCGGCATGCTCCAGCGCGTCGTCATCGCGGGTGCGCTGGCCGCCGAGCCCAGGCTGCTCCTCGCCGACGAGGCGACCAGCGCCCTGGACGTCACCACCCAGGCCGAGATCCTCGCACTCCTGCGCACCCTGCGGGCCGATCGGAACCTGGGGCTTCTGTTCATCACACACGATCTCCAACTGGCCGCTGCGTACTGCGACCGGGTGTACGTGATGTACGCGGGCCGGGTCGTCGAGGAGCAGCCCGCCGGCATCCTCTTCGACCGGCCCCGTCACCCGTATACGAAGGGACTGCTGGCCTGCTCTCCGACGCTTGGCGAGGGGCAACGGAATATCCTCCCGATCCCGGGGCGCCCGCCGTCGCTCGCGGACGCGTTCGGCGGCTGCGAGTTCACCGACCGCTGCCCACATGCCGAACCGGAGTGTTCGGCCTGGCGGCCCGAGCCGGTGCAGCTGGACGGCGAGGGCACCGCGACCTGCCGCCGCCTGCCCGTGCTGACGGGTCCGGACACTGAGAAGAGGAGTGACCGATGACCACCGCAACGCCGGAGGCCGCGCCACTGCTGGCCGTGGCCGGACTGCGCAAGACATACGGGCTGCCCGGCGGAGGCCGCCTCACCGCTGCCCACGGCATCACCTTCACCGTCCCGCCGGGCGGCTCACTCGGAATCGTCGGCGAGTCCGGGTCCGGCAAGACAACCGTGGCCCGGATGCTGGTAGGTCTCGTACGTCCGGATGCGGGCAGCGTCTCCGTCTCCGGACAACCCCGCGCCTTGCGCACCCCGCGCGGCCGGGATGCGCGGCTGGCACGGGCCCGGGAGATCCAGATGGTCTTCCAGGATCCGTATGTCTCCCTGGACCCCCGCCTCACCGCCCGCCAGTGCCTCACCACGGCTCTGCGTCTGCACGGCCGGGAGAAGACCGTGGCCGACGAGCTGCTCGACCAGGTGGGACTCGGCACCCGGGAGGCGGAAGCCAGGCCACACGGTCTTTCCGGCGGCCAGCGGCAGCGGCTGGCCATCGCACGGGCGCTGGCGGTCGACCCGAAGGTATTGGTCCTCGACGAGGCAGTGGCCGCGCTGGACGTCTCCATCCAGGCGCAGATCCTTCAGCTCCTGAGCGAGATCCGACGGGACACCGGGGTGGCTCTCGTCTTCGTCAGCCACGACCTGGCGGTCGTCCACCACATCACGGACGAGGTCTTGGTGATGCGCCGCGGAACGGTGGTGGAGCAAGGACCGACGGCCGAGGTGCTGGCCGGTCCGCAGGACCCGTACACCCGGCTGCTGCTGGCCTCGGTGCCACGAGCCGGCTGGAATCCGGCGGATGCGGTCAATGCCCGGGCCGCCATGGCCTGAGCCGCTGACCGAGGGCAACGGGTGACGCAGGACTCGTCACTCGCCACCCTGCGCCCGGTCCGCGCACGATAGAGATCGACTCAGACTCCGAAGAGTTCCGCAGCCAAGTCGCCCAGTGTCGCGATGTCTTGCAGCGGGAGAAGCGCCGCTACCGGCTCAAAGACGTCCATAGTGTGATGCTGGGCGACGCCGCGCGCCTGGCGATGCAGGGCGAGACCCATCGCTTGGCGCGCGAAGTCCTTCTCCACCGGCCATTCGCCGGCATCCAGGAAGGCCCGC
The DNA here is from genome assembly GCF_900091955.1 of Streptomyces sp. Ncost-T10-10d. Taxonomy (GTDB): domain Bacteria; phylum Actinomycetota; class Actinomycetes; order Streptomycetales; family Streptomycetaceae; genus Streptomyces. The sequence continues at coordinate 99,711 of NZ_FMDF01000152.1, read as the reverse complement.
AGCAATGTCTTGTCGCAGCGGAAGACGTCGCGGTGCACCTGACAGAGTTCGTAGTGCCGGTCGGTCACCATGGTGTCGCCCCAGTCGATGATTCCGGCGAATCGGCCGCCGTCAAGGAAGGTATGACGCGCTGTCAGATCACCGTGCACGACCACACGGTCGAAAGGCCGGAGTTCATGGAGATAGGTCTCGACCTGCGCCACCAGGTGCGCCGGTAGCGAACTCCGCGCGCAGGCCGCTGTCACGTCGAGCGCCGGCAGGTCGAGATCGCTGACGATGCCGGAAGGGCTGAGATCATGCACCCGCCGGACCTGACGTCCCAGTTCCCGAGCGATCTCCAGCCGTTGTTCCGCCGTCACCTCAGTGGTGCTCTCCAGAGAGACCCCGGGCATCCGCGTGGTAATCAAATACGGCCACGGATCAGCCGGATCGTCGAACAGCCGACCTTCACCGAGCAGCCTGGGTGCGGCGATGGCCGAGTCTGTGGCCAGCAGATTCTGTGCCGCGCGCTCAGCGACGTGGCCCCCGCGCCACGAGGGCAGGCGACCGAACAGCTTCACCACGATATCGCCGTAGATGTAAGTGGGAAACGTTCCGCCGGTGCCGGACACCGCTTCCTCGCCCGGGACGGACAGACCGTGGCGTTTCAAGATCTCGGCGATGTACGGCTGCCAGAAGCCGAGATCCTCAAGATGCAGTACGTAGTCACGTGTCGACGCGAAGTGCGGAGGCGTGGTCATCGGACGAGTGTGGCGCGCGCAGAAGGGCCCGGCAAAGGCATTGGATGGGTCGGTGGGTGATGAGGCAGGGTGGCGAGGCCGCGGAAGGCTTCGTGGATCTCGCCGCGTTCCGTACGAGGCGACTTTCGACAAGAACCTGAGCGTCGGACCTCGTGCCGACACCGGCCTCTGCCGGGATATGCGCTCTCCCAGCGGGCCGGGGCCATCAGCGCGGGATGCAGCCGCCGTCCGTGCTCCGTAAGCTGGTGGACGGCGTCGGGGCGGACGGACTTCACCCCTGCCCACTACACGCAGCAGGTCCGCGAAGCGATCACGGCGGCCATCGACATCTGCATCTACATCTGACCTCGGCGCTCGGCGTCACGCCGGGCGCCGGACCGGCTGCTCAACGACGCAACGCTACTGATGCCCCTGACACGGAGCCATTCATGACCACACCGCGGGACCTGTTGATCGCCGCCATGGACATGGCGGCCAGTCGCCCTGTGGCGCGAGGCGATCTGTCGCTTGCGCTCGCGGGAGCCGAGGTGATCGACCTCCTGAGCGCCCAGGCCGTCAGACTGGACGGCGATCAGATCGTGCCGAGCCACCCGCCGGCCATGGCTGATCGCCTGTTGGATGAGGCCGCATCGTCGCTCGTCCGACAGGCACCGTACGAGTCGCTCGAAGACTGGCTGTGGCGCAGAGGCCGCGGCCTGTCCACGGCCTATCTGGACGCCCTTGAGGCGGAAGGGCAGCTCACTCGGCAACGCCGCCCCCGCTGGATGCCCTCCGTAGCCAGTAAGCTGGTGTTGGTCGATTCACCCGCTCGCCGCGAGGCGGCCGAGCGCTGGACATCGGATGAGCCCGTACTCGCCGCCCTTGCAGCGGCCGTCGGAATCCGTGACAAGCCGATTGGCGAATCCCCGTGCGTGGCCGACGATGCTGTGGCGACGGTGCTCGCCGCCGTTGATGACGCGCTGAGGGATCTGGAGTTCCAACGGCAACGGCGAGCCCTCGACGAGGCGGCCTTCGACAACGTCTGGCGAGGCGAATAACGAAGGCATACGCGATGTCGCAGGCTGTGTGGAGACGGCGCCCGGACATTTCGCGTCGGTCGGCGGCACCACCGGCCGGCCCGGCCCATCCGGCACCAGCAGCTGCTTCCCCCGGCGGTTACGTCCATCCGGCCCGGGGCACTCACGACCTGCAACGAGGCACAAGTGCGGTCCGCATGCGACCACGGGGGCGGGAAAGGGCGATCAGGGCCCTGTCCGTACCGCTTGGGCGGGTTCCTGCACGCCCGGGACGTGGGCGGCGTCCGCAGCGCTGGTGCCACGTTGTGCCACCCGGTCGCATGGTCCTTGCGACAGGGGAAGGCCGTGTACGGCGCGCGGCTGTTCCGGCTGGGCTGGCAGCAACTCACCGTCCGGCTCTAGAATGGCATGGCAGAAGAATCCAGACTGGAACCCCGGCCCGATTCCGGCGGGCCGGGGTTCTATGTCAGGCGGGTGAATCAATCACCGGCCTTTGTACTGGTGCTCGGTTACCGACCACCGTGAGGGTGCTCGATCACCGGTCTCAGTAGTCGTCGCCGAAGTCGTCGCCCTCGCCGAAGTCGCCGCCCTTGCCGCCGCCGTGGTGGCGCTCGATCACTCGGAAGCTGGCCACAACTCCGTTGCGGACCTTCACGCCGCCCTTGACGCGACCCGGGTGGACGCCGTCACTGGAGCTCCAGGGGCCGACGGTCGCCAGCGGGGCGCCGTTGTCGCAGGTCGCACCACGGAAGACCTCGACGGTCCGGCGGCTCTCGTTGCGGATGTTGAGGGTCTTGGAACCGAGACCGCTGACCACCGTGATGCAGCCGCCGCCCTCGGCGGTGTAGGTGCGCTCGTTGATCTGGATCCGGCCCCTGAAGTGTTCCCGGTGACCCCTGTTCTCGTTGCCACCACCCTTGTTCTCGTAGCCCCCACCCCGGCCCTCGTTGCCCTTGCCCTCGCCACCCTTGCCGGCGTCGCCGCCGTCGAGGGCCGACACGGGGGCGGCGGCCTGCTGGACTACCGGGGCTGCCTGGGCCGGCTCGGAGGAGGCGGCCGAGGCGTAGGTGATGCCGGTGGCGGCCAGGGCCGCGGCAGCCGCAAGAGCGGCGGTAACGACAGTGGAACGCGTAACCATGTCACTTCTCCTGTCTCAGAGAGGCCGGCTGAGCAGCTGGCCCGTGATTGAACGTACTAACGGCCCCGATAGCTGTCATATCGGACACGTTGGAAAGGTTGGAGCCGGGGCGCCAAACGGGGTACACGAGACACCCATATGCTATTTCCATTTAATCTGACAAAACATCAATCACCTTTAAAAATGGCTTAGTTGATGTGCCGTTAGCCTGTCCGGGCGACTTGCTGATGCCCGCTCACCCTTTAGTGACAGCGTGTCTCTGTTGACACAACCCGGGCTGGAGGTAGATGCCACCGCCCTGAATGCCCGTCATCCGCGGTCCCGCTCGCCCTGACCTGCAGTAACCGTCCGTGGAGCCGTTGTCGGCCCCGGCGTGCAGCCGGTCGAAGCGGAGGGATGTCCTGCCGCCCGGCTCCGCGCCCCTCGGATGCACCCACGATCGTGCTCTCACCATCCTGGGGTACGACGGCACCCAAGCCCAGCTGTGGTCCGCGCAGAGACTGCGCAAGGCCAACGAAGCCAAGAGCACACTGCACGCGCAGCCGGCTGCGTCAGTCCGGCACGGTGAGCACCGGATCCTCGACGACGCCGGGCGCAGCCGGCTCCACGGGGAGCGCAAGGACATCGTTGCCCCAGGCGAGCAATGACCTGCTGGGCAAGGCCGCGTGACGGCTGATGGGCGCCGGCCCCGCACGCCCCTGCTCGTCATCGTCGAGCTCAACCACGTCCGGGGTGCAGGCCTGCCGGGCGCGCTGCAGGGCGTCCTCCATCGCCTTGCCCGAGATACGGCCGGGCCGCCGCACAGGCTGAACCGGCTCGGAGATACGACGCGACGCCCCTCGAACGCCTCCAGCAGCCGGGCCATCTCCGCCGGCGGTTCGCTGCCGGAGGCCACCTACAGGCCGGCAGGCAGCCGGTCGTTCCTCTCATGGGGTGCCGCGCCGTCTGTGCGGTGCCGGTGTCCCGCATCAGCCGGACCAGCGCCCTCGCAGGCGGTTTCGTTTGTCGGGCGGCTGCGCGGCGTACGTACACGTGCGGGTTGTCGAGAGCGCGTAGTTGGCTTTGGCTCCTCAGCCGCGTGCGCTTGAACGTCCTCAGCTGTCGGGCACTCAGCGCTCCGGGGATCAGCAGCGAAGTCCGACGATGCCCCAGCCACGGCGGTCGGCTTCCACAACGACTTCGCCCCACCCCATGAGGAACTCGGCGAACGACTCGAAGTCACAGATCCAACCCTGTGGTACGGCGGCATGCTCTGCGAACGGCACGCGCAGGGCGCCGAGTTCAGGCTGCGCCCGAACCCAGTACCGCCTGATCGAGGAGACATCGCCCGGTGGGCACCACAACAGCAGGTCCGCTCGCCGAACAAGTGCGCCAGACTCAGGGCGAGCGTGCCCGGCCCGCATCCCACGTCGAGAAGGCGTCCCCGCCCGTCAAGTTTCAGTGCTTCGGCGAGCGTGTCCCCCAGGCCCGGGGCATAAGGAACCCTCCCACGCGCATAGGAGGCAGCCGTGCCCGAGAACAACGTGTTGTCCCAACTCCCGGCCGGCAACCACATGCACCGCCCTTCACAGGGATGCCTCCCTATCCGGCGGCCGATGATTCCACGGCTGAACAGAGGAGTGCGAATAAGACCGACCGGCAAATGGGGGGTGGGAGAAGGAGCGGGGCTGGGTGCGTGCAGCTGCAAGGCGGAGGATTGAGACAGATGGGGTCTCCCCTGCTCGAGCGCAGCCGAGAGCTTGGGGAAGGAGCCATGGTGATTGACGACAACGCGGCAGATGCGCGTGCCCAGCCCCGCGACGCCGCCCCCCATTTGCTGGTCGGTCTAAGCCAGTTGGCACCCGAGCGACGCCCGTCGGTGAGCCCGCACGTCATTGCCCCGCGATCCGCCTTGCGGCATCTGTCGTGCCTGTTCCGGGCAGGCGCCCGGCGGCGATCACCCACTCCGGAAATCACTTGATGAATCCTGCACGCGCTGGCAGCATCACCCCTTGTGCCTGAAACAGATGCGCCTGAAAATCGGGATCGCGAACCACCCAGAACCGATGCGCTACTGGCATCCAGCACAAGTCTCGCGTCCGGGCGGCCGCTCCGCTCTTCCGCCTTCCGGTGGTTCTTCACCGGTTGGTCGATCTCAAAGGCCGGCAGCGCCATGTCGCCCGTCGCGCTGGCCTTCGGCGTACTGGAGGTCACCGACAGCGCCGTCTGGCTGTCCGCGGTCATCACCGCCTCCATGGTCCCGATGATCGCGACGTTGATCATCGGCGGGGGCATCGCCGACCGCTACCGCCGCGACACCGTGCTCCGCCTCACCAGCCTGGGCGCCGGCATCAGCCAGGCCGGCGTGGCGATCCTCCTCCTCACCCACCAGCACCCCGCGCTCCTGTTGCCGCTGTCCGCCCTCAACGGCATCTTCCAGGCACTGACCACCCCGGCGATGCGCGGCATCGTCCCGCAGCTGGCGATCGGACGCGGCATACAGCAGGCCAACTCCCTGCTGGCCTCAGCCAGGAACACCACCCGGATAGTCGGCCCGACCGCTGCCGGCCTGCTGACGGTTTCCGTCGGAGGCGGCTGGGCGATCGCCGCGGACGCCGCGTCCTTCCTCCTGGCGGCCGTCTGCTTCGCCCGGATCTCACTCCCCGACCTGCCATCCCGCGCCAAGGGCGGCCCGACGATGCTCGAGGAACTGCGGCAGGGCTGGGGCTACTTCAGCGCCAAGCCGTGGATCTGGTCGGTGACGCTGGCCTTCGCCGTCTTCAACGCCGTCAACATGGGCGTCTGGCAGATCCTCGGCCCGGTGATCGCCGACGACACGATCGGCGCCGAGGGCTGGGGCCTGGTGCTGAGCGCCCGCGCCGCCGGGGCGCTGCTCGCCAGCATGGTGATGGTGAAGCTGACGGTACGGCGGCCAATGGTGCCGGCCCTGTCCTCGATGACCCTGACCGCCGTCCCGCTGATCCTCCTCGGCACCGGCGCGAACACCTTCTGGCTGGCCGCGGCGGCATTCGCCGCCGGGGTGGCCGCCGACTTCTTCACCGTCGTGTGGTCGACGGTCTGGCACATCCACGTCCCGGAACGACTGATCTCCCGGGTCGGTGCCTACGACGACTTCGGCTCGTTCGCGTCGGTCCCCGTTGGCCAGCTGTCCGCCCCGGTCCTCGCCGCAGCGTTCGGCACCGCGGCGGTGGCTATCACTGGCGGCGCCCTGCTGGCGGCCGCCATGCTGTTACTCTCCCGCTCCGGGCTGCACTTGGTGCCCCTCGGCGCCGTGCTGCGCGAGCGCGGCATCGGGTTGCACGTCATCGCCCCGTGCGGGCCGGCGGCCGGGTCGGCTGACGCCGGCGTGATGCAGTCCGCCCGCAGATCGCTGCCCTGTCGCAGCAACCGCTCCAGGAAGCACATCCGGCCGTCCGCGACGGCCCGGTCGTGGTTATCGTCCTTGCTGCCGTCGACGCAGACCACGACGACCGGACGACGAGGCCGGGCTCTCGCGTCGTACTTCACGGACGGAGACGGTTCTCGATGAACGTCCGGTGCTGGTCGCGACGCCCTGCGATGCCGGGCTGTCAAGGGGCGCTCCGTATGATCGGAGCACAGTCGCGGGAGCAGTCAGGCCGCAGATGCGCCTGATCCTCCTGGGAGGTCAGTCGCTCGGGTCGAGGCACTCCGCCAGGAATCCTCGCAGCCCCGACCAGGCCCGCTCGGCGGATCGAGCGTTGTACGCGATCCCCAGCTCGGGCCGGTCGGCGCCTTCCGCCATGAAGGAGTGCATGGTCCGGCCGAATGCGTGGAACTGCCAGTCGGCCCCGGCATCGGCGAGTTCCCGCCAGTGCGACAACATCTTCCGGTCGCGCGAATGGGTCGTCCCAACCGTGGTACACCGCAACCCTGCAGCCGGTCTTCCGCGGAGTCAGTCCTGGCGGCGGGGTCAGCATGCCGTGGACGGCGGATACCCCGTGACGGGTGCACCTGTCCGGGCCATATCGAGCACGCACAGTCCGCCGAAGCAGAACCCGATGGCCGCGATGCGGGAGGCGTCCACCTCGGACAGCCCCGCGCCGGTGGCGACCACGGCGGACAACCGGTCCGCGAGCATGTCACGGTCCTCCAGGAACGGCCTCATCAGCGCGTCGAATTCCTGTCGCGAGGAGCCGCTGACGCCCTTTCCGAAGGGATCCATGACGAACTCCTTGTCTTCCGGCCGTCGGCGAAGTACTGCCATGTGCTTGTGGCGTGCCGGGCTGTCAGGACCCATGGGAAGGAAGTGGTCCGTCTCACGGGGGTGACCTTTCACCCCTTGGAGTCGTCGTCGAGTTCGGCGAACCGGCTGTTGCCACCGCTGCAGTTGGTCAGCCCTTTGGGACCTTCCACGCTCTGCGGCTCGTACTTGATGTCACCACAGCTCACAGTCCGGCGGCACACTGAGCCTGACGGCTCGGAGGTGACGAGATGTATCCGTGGGCGTCGGCGGAACCGGCCGGAAGGCTCACGGCCAGTACGGGTGCGAGTAGGGCACCGATAGCCGCGGCCGTCTTCCTTTTCGTGTGCATGCTTCTCCTTCACATGAGGCGTCACTGCACGCGGTCGGGCCGTGGGGGCCCAGCAGTGGCAGGCCGGCCTCTCCAGTGTGGGGGCCAAGAGGCGCGAAGGGCGCGGCAAGACCCATCACCACGTCTGCCCTGAAGTTGCAGGCGTCCGGAAGACAACCTTGCACTTGGACTGGACCATACCCATCGACGCGTTCACATCAAGAGCACCGACTTCGGCCGGAGTCGGCGACACAGGCGACTTTCGGTCAGCCCTCACCGGGCCCAACTGGCCATACCCTCGGGGTTCACCCCGAGATCACATGCCACAGGAGAGATCATGACCGCGCATCCCCCGGTTCCGCCGTTCACACGCGAGTCTGCGATCGAGAAGGTCAGGCTGGCCGAGGACGCCTGGAATTCCCGGACGCCCGAGAAGGTGGCACTCGCCTACACCGAGGACTCCCAGTGGCGAAATCGCGGCGAATGGGTTATCGGACGCGACGAAATCGTCGCCTTCCTGGCCCGGAAATGGGCCAGGGAGCTCGACTACCGGCTCATCAAGGAGCTCTGGGCCTTCGACGGCAACCGGATCGCGGTGCGGTTCGCGTACGAGTGCCATGACGACTCGGGCAACTGGTACCGCTCATACGGCAACGAGAACTGGGAGTTCGACGCGAACGGGCTCATGAGCGCCCGGCACGCGTCCATCAACGACGTACCGATCCGGGAATCCGACAGGAAGTACCACTGGCCGCTGGGCCGCCGACCGGACGGCCACCCCGGACTGAGCGACCTCGCCCTCTGACGAGCCGACCAGGCGGGGACAGTCGGCCACGGACGGCAGGAAAGGCCACAAGCAGCTGGCAGGGGCGGGTCTTTCGGGATATGCGCGCACTCTCCATCGGGCGCCCCTTCCCACCGTTGTGGCGCGATTCAGCCCGCGTCCGGAGCCGGGACGAGGCCGTCCCTGACCAGACCCTCCAGGACCGCCGCACCCAGGGCCTGCACCGCGGACTGCGGGCGAACCATCACCGTGAACTCCTTGATCAAGCCCGCCTCGTCGAACTGCAGCAGGTCGATGCCATGAATCTGTTTGCCGTTCACATTCGCCCGGAAGAGCAGAATCTCGGACGGAGCCTGCGCCGCGTCCGTGCTGGTCTCCGCCGATCCATCGAAGTGGCCGACGTAGCGGAATTCCTCGAACGTACGCAGCAGGACCCCGAACAGCCCAAGCACCATGGGCCGCCCCTCGAACGGAGTGAACTTCACCGGGCTGTAGAGGCGAACGTCCTCGGTGAACAGGTCGTCCAGTGCGGCGAGATCGCGCTTCTCGACGGCGGCGCGGAAACGGTCCGCGGTCTCGGCAGACATCATCAGCCTCCATACTCAAGAATCTGACTAATCACTTTTATGAGTATCATGAAGAGGCAGAAAGCGAAAGGGAAGGGGGTCGGGCCATGGCCCTGCGGCATGCGGTGCTGGCGGCACTGCTGGACGGGGAGTACAGCGGGTATCAGCTGGCCAAGGCGTTCGATGTCGGCGTGGCGAACTTCTGGCACGCGCTGCCACAGCAGCTGTACGCCGAACTGGCCAGGCTGGAGAAGGACGGACTGGTCGCGGGCCGGCAAGTGGTGCAGGAGACCCGGCCCAACAAGCGGCTGTTCCATGTCACCGACGCCGGGATGGCCGAGCTGGAGCAATTCGCCGCGGCCAGCGCGAAGCCTGGATTCATCCGCGATGACCTGGTCGTCAAGGTCCAGGCCGCCGATCACGTCGGAAGCGGTCCGGTCATCGCTCAGCTGGACGAGCGGGCGGCCGCCGCCTCGGCCAAGGTCGAGCTCTTCGGCAACCTGCTGCGGCAACTGCGCGGCGAGATGGACGAGGACGAGTTTCTGCTCAGGGGCGAGCGAGTCGGACCGTACCTGACCTGTCTGCGCGGCCTCGCCTTCGAGGAGGAGAACAGGGACTGGTGCCTCCGGATCGCGGCTCTCCTGCGCCGACGGCAGGCTGTTGCAGTGGAGGACGACGATGCCTAGCCGGTACCAGATCGCTCCCATCCCACCGCGTGTCCGTTGTTACGTCGGTGGACGGCGCACCCTCCGGCCTCGCGTGCCGGAATCACGGCGCCTGAAAAAAATGGCGATCCATGTTCGTCCCGCGGCTCGCCCTGCGTCGTCGCGTTGCGGCGGCCGGAGCCGGTACGGATCGTTTCGCCGCCCTCGCGGCGGACATCGCGCTGCTCGACCCGGCACCGGGACCGTGTACCGCCGGCCCCGGGCCGGACTGCCCCGGCGTCTGGGCAGCTACCGGGCCGGGCCTCTCTCAGTGGCGCATCAGCCCCCCGTCACACCGTCGATCCGTTCGCGCAACAGGTCGGCGTGGCCGATGTGGCGCGCGTATTCCGAGATCATGTGGACGTGGACCAGGCGCAGTGAGTACACCTCGTCGGCATGGGTGAAGGTGTCGTCCAACGAGGCATCGGCAACGATCTCGTCCGCCAGTCGGCATTCCTCGACGAGGCGCGCGTAGTCCTCGGCGGCGCGGGCCGGGTCCAGGTCCTCGAAGTCCGCGTCCTTGCCCTTCTCGGGGTCGTACATGGGGTCGAGTATCTGGCCGGCGAACCGCTCCCGGAACCAGACACGTTCAACCTTCGCCATATGGCGGATCAGTCCGAGAAGCGTGAGATGCGACGGCGATACCGTCTGTTCGGCGAGCTGCGCCCCGTTCAGGCCGGCGCACTTGTGCAACAGGGTGCTGCGGAACCAGGCGAGATAGCCCGTGAGCATCTCCCGCTCACCGGCCACGAGTGAACCAGGTATGCGTTTCACATCAGGTGCTGTCCATGTCATCCCATGATCTTGCCTTGTGCGCGCCGGATCGGGACAGGGTTTTCACCTGCCGCCCGTGGGCTCCGTCGACCAGCTGGTCGCGGTTGATGTGGTGATGCCGACGGCCACTCCGAGCCCAGGAACAGAACGAGCAGCCCCTTCCCCGCCCCGCTCGTCGGCGAGTGATCCGTACGCCGTCGACGCATACTGCGTCACCTCACGTCGGGCCGGAGGGGAGCGGCCTGCAACCGGCCGCGGGCCGATCGGGTGTCCCGGCCCAGGTCCAGGAGCTCCTGTGGAGGGCAGCTCGTAACCCGGGCCGGCTGTCCTGTTGGAGGGCAGACACGCGAGCAGGCCGGTGAGCAGATCCCACGAGAATCGCTTCCACTGACCCGCACGCGCAGGCTCAGGCGCTCCCGACAGTCGTGCCGCGTGCGGCCGACCGGCCCTCCCTCGCGGGTTCGAGGAGGTTTCTGCGCAGCGCAGCCACCAATTCCTCGTCAACACCCAGGAGTTCGGCGGTGTAGTTGCGGACGGAGCCGTGGGTCGCGGCGAGATCCGCCAGGAAGAACCGCATGACGTCGGCGGGTGCCCGGCCGTAACCGGGCCAGACCGGGTCCTGGTCGGCGTGGTCCGCCCGCCAGTCGGCCAGGAGCCGTTCGGTGGCGAGCCCGGTGAGGGTGAAGTCGGCGACGATGTCGTCCTCGGCCACACCGAGCAGGGACAGAACGAGTGCGGCGAGCAGCCCGGTGCGGTCCTTGCCCGAGGCGCAATGGAAGACGACGGGTCCGCTGTCCTCGGCCGCGATTACGTCCAGGGCGCGGCGAAGCTCGGTAACTCCGTCGTGGGCGACCTCCGCGTACCGGTCCGCCAGGAAGCGTCCGGTCTCCACATCCGGGCCCAGTGCCGCCTGGTCGTAGGGCCGGTGCTCGATGCTGAGGTGGTGGTAGCGCATTCCCGGTGCGTCGGGCACTCGCCCTTTGGCTGTGATCTCCCAGTCGTAACGCAGGTCGATGACCGTGCGGACGCCGAGGGTCAGGAAACGGTCCCAGTCCTCGCCCCGGAGCTTGCCCAGCGAGTCGGACCGGTAAAGCCTCCCCCAGCGCACCGGGCGGCCGCCGTCCCCCTGATATCCGCCCACATCACGGAAGTTGTGCAGTCGTTCGAACGCTATATGTCTGTTCACAATGCAGAACCTTAAGGTCACGTCACCGTGCACGACAGCGCGATGCCGGTGCTCGGCCTCGACCGGCCCGCCGCGCCGTACCGGCTGCGAGCAGGCGCCTTCGGAGGGACTGAGCCGAGAATGCAGGCGTGTCTACTCCTACCCTCCTCACCGGATGCGATCCACGGGGCCAATGGGCCCTGCTGCTCCTGTCGGCCGCTTCCGGGGCTGCCGACGCGTTCGTCTTCATCTGTGTCGGTCAGGTCTTCGCCGGTGTGATGACCGGGAATCTGGTGCTGCTGGGCGCTTCCGCCGCCGGTGTCGGGGAGCACGGGGTGGCCCTGCGCGTGATCACTGCACTCGTTTCGTACGGCTTCGGGGTCATGTGTGGTGCGTGGATGAGCGAGCGGCTGCGGTGGCCTCTGCCGGTGATGCTGCTGATCGAGGTGGCACTGCTGGCGGCGGCGGCTGTGCTGTGGGCGCTGGACCTGATCACCTCCGGCGGGGACCGGCTGGGGCTGCTGGTCCTCATTGCTGCGGCCATGGGGATTCAGGGCCGTATCCGCGCGACGCCCACCAATTACTTCACAGGCACGCTCACGTCCCTCGTCAGCCGCGTGACGCTGCGGTCGCGCAACCAGGACGACGGCTGGGTGGCCGGCCGGCTGCTCGCGGTCGTGGCAGGGGCGGCAGTGACCGCGCTGGCGGTACGGTTCTGGCCGGGTGCCGCAGCGACGGTGGCCGTGGCCCCCGCAGCGGGTGCGCTGCTGATCGAGTCGGTGCGCAGGAGGCTCTCCCGTGGCTGACCGCGCCCACCCACGGGGTAAAGGAAAGCCCCGGCCGGATCGGGGGAATCCAGCCGGGGCGGCTCACGTGTGGGTGCGATGCACGCCATCCACATATAGGTGAACGATAAACCATCGCACCCTGTTCCCGAGAATCCGCACCACGGACTGTGATTCACGGCACGGAATCGGGCCTTCCGGGTACGGATCAGCTGCCGGCAGGTGCCTGACCGCCATAGCGGCGGTCGAACTGTTCGATGCGGCCGGCCGTATCCAGTACCTGCTTGGCCCCGGTGTAGAACGGGTGACTCGCCGACGAGGTCTCCACGTCGATGACGGGATAGCTCCGGCCGTCCTCCCACGTCACCCGCTCATCCGCGTCCGCGGTCGAACGGGTCAGGAAGGCGACCCCCGCCGCGCGGTCACGGAAGACCACCGGACGGGAAACGGGGTGAATACGTGACTTCATGGGCGTTCCTTCCTTGCCACTACAGGGGGGCGGGATCAGGTGTCCGACGCGGGTGCGGCGGTCAGCGTTCCTCGCGGAAGAGGACGTGCTGCCCCACGACGGGGTCGAACTTGCGCAGGACCAGCCGGTCGGGATTGTTCCGGCGATTCTTGCGCGTCACGTAGCTCTGTCCCGTTCCGGCCGTCGACCGGAGCGTCACGACGGGACGGGTCTCACTGCGCGCCATGGACGCCTCCACTCTCTTGCGTCGACCCCATTCCTACCGTATGGGAATGGGTATCGTTTTCGTTCTGATGGTGGAACGCGTGAGGGTCCAGCCACATTCCCGCCCACAAATCGCGTGGAAACCCCCGCCACGGCGAGCCCCTTCGCATATGCCCCGTTCCGGTTGAGCGCGCCGCCCGCGGAACGGCGAGCGCGGGAGCACAACCATCCGCGCGCGCCGGACGACTTGCGTCAACTTCCGTCTACAGCACCACTGTTCGACGGGGCAACGCCCGGCGCAGCCTGTGACATATGCCAGAAGCAACAACCCATCGAGTGTTGCCAAATCCCTTACGGGGTCCCGCGGCCTGTGCGACAGTCGTCTACGGTCCACCTTTCAGACCTGGTCGTGCCGCGCCTGTATCGGAGTACGAGATGCCGTCCCATCTGTCCGCGGACCGCCCCGCCCCACAGCCACCCGAGCGCGATGCCGTCGATGCGCTGATCAACCGGACCCGTCGGTTGCGTGGCGACGTGGATGCCGTGCGGCGGGACGCGGTGCTGATCGACGAGGAAGACCATGAGATGCGCTGGCAACGCGCACTCTGTGATCTGGCGGTACACCACCTCGACGATCTCGGCGCGCAGCTGGGACAGCTCCGGGAAGGCCTTGCGCCGGGGACCCCGGAACAGCCCACGGGGACGTCGACGCAGGACGCCGCGGAGGAGACCTTCGACGAGCCGCGGCCCGGTTCGCTGGTCGGCCGGGTGGGCAGCGCCGAGTGGAATCTGCTGACCGACGAGGTCGCCTGGTCCGAGGAGCTGTTCCAGATCTTCGGCAGGTCTCCCGATGCGGGACCTCTCTCGCTGGACGACCTCCCGTCCATGCTTCTTTCCGAGGACCAGCCACTGCTCACCGCGCTGGTTACCGACTGTCTGGTCGACGGAAAGCCGATAGACGGCGAATTCCGCATCCTGCGGACCGACGGCCGGATGCGCACGCTCCACATGATGGGCGAGCCCGTCCTCGACGCGGACGGGTGCACGGCCTCCATGTGGGCGGTTCTGCGTGATGTCAGCGAACTTCGCCGCAGCCAGCAAGTGGTGCGCACGACCCATGACTCGCTACGCCGTCGGCAGCACATGGCGCGGACCGAGCACCGGATGGCGGTCGAGCTTCAGGAGGCCGTGCTTCCCCCGTGGCGGGGCTCGCTGCGGCTTCCTTCGCAGGGAGCGGGCGCGCTGGACATTGCGGCGCACTACCTTCCGTCGGAGTCGACTGCCCTGATCGGCGGTGACTGGTACGACGCGCTGGAACTGCCGGACGGCAGGACCGTCCTCACGGTCGGCGATCTGACCGGCCACGGCATCCAGGCCACGTCGGCCATGGCGATGCTGCTGGGCGCGCTGCGCGGGATGGCCGTGGCCGGCATCGAGCCCGGGGCCCTCATGGGGCATCTCAATCAGTTACTGGAATCCTCCGTCCAGCCCGCTCTCGGCAGTGCGGTGTGCTGCCGTTTCGACCCGACCACCGGCACCCTCGCCTGGTCACAGGCGGGGCACCCCGCACCGCTGCTGTTCCGCAACGGAGAGGGGCGCCCACTGCCGCCACCGGACGGCGTCCTGCTCGGCGCGGCTGCCGGGATCGCGTACGAGCAGGACGAAGTACACCTGCTGCCCGGTGATGTGCTGATACTGCACACCGACGGGCTGAACCGTCACAGCGACCGGGGTGCGGGCCCGGACGCGCTGCTTGCCCTCGCACCGCACTTCGCGCAGGCCCGTACGGCACAGGAGTGCGTACGGACGGTCGTCGCGGAGTTCGGTGGCACCGAGCGCCTGGACGACGCCTGCGTGCTGATCGCCCGCATCGGGGCGTAGGGCACGGGGACGCGCGCGGAGACACGGACTCGTGGATCGCCGGACACGGCACGGTACACAGAAAGGCGAACCGCCTACGGGTGCGGTGCTCGGACAGCCGATGGCCGGACGGTGGTCGGTCGGACAGTCGATAGCCGGGTTTCCTTACTGCGGCACCCGCATGTCAGATCTCCGACGAGCGCCTTGGCTGCTTGATGATGGAGCTCTGCGGCAGGGCCAGCTTGATCTCCTCGCGCAGGTCCTCGATCTTCGCGTAGCCCGCGAACCGGCCCGTCAGCCGGTACATCTCGCGCAGCCGGTCCCAGGTACGGTGCGAGGAGGTCTCCCCCATCGTCACCAGGGCGAGCCGCGCGTAGCGGTCGGCCTGCTCCGGATCGTCGGCGATGAAGCACGCCGAGGCCAGTGAGATGTAGTCGAAGATCTTGGACCGCTGGCGCCCGTTGGCCCGAAGCTCCAGTGCCTGCTTGGCGTGGCGCTGAGCCACGATCGCCACCGACGGGTCGTGTTCGGCGAGCGTACGGAACGCCAGAGCCTGCATGCCGTGCAGATCCGCCTCGTCGAACAACTGCATCCAACTGGGTGGCGGCACATCGCTCTTGTCCGATACGAAGAGCTCCTCGGCCTTGCCGAGGGTCCGGCGCATGGCCTGTCCGCGACCCATGGACGCCTGCGCCCAGGCCTCGATGGTGTGCAGCATGGCCTGGGTTCGCGGCAGCACCATGTCTCCGGAGCCGGACTTGGCGAGCTTCATCAGGTCCAGGGCGTCGTCGGGACGGCCCAGGTGGACCATCTGACGGGCCGCCCTGGAGAGCGCCTCGCCCGCGCGTGGGCGGTCGCCGCCCTCGCGCGCCGCGTGTGCGGCGATGACGAAGTACTTCTGAGCGGTCGGTTCGAGACCGATGTCGTGGGACATCCATCCCGCGAGTACGGCGAGATTGGCCGCGACGCCCCAGAGGCGACGCTGCAGATGTTCGGGGTGACGGAAGGCGAGCATGCCGCCCACCTCGTTGAGCTGGCCCACCACGGCCTTGCGCTGGAGTCCCCCGCCCCGGGACGCGTCCCAGGCGCGGAACACCTCGACGGACCGTTCCAGCGCCTCGATCTCCTCCGACCCGATGGGCGCGGCCTCGTACCGGTCGAAACCGGCTGGGTCCGCGTACAGAGGGTCGTCGATCCTTGGAGCATCGGCCGCCAGCACAGGGTCGGTGTGCAGCCAATCGTGCATGGGGCCGGTGATGGTCGATCCTGCGGCGAGCGCGGCGCCCGCGCTCACCAAGCCGCGTCGGTTGAGCATGAGGTCCATTCCCGTGAATTCGGTGAGGACCGCTGCCGTCCGCTCGGGCGCCCACGGCAGTCCGTCGGGATTGTGCTGCTCCCCGACCTCCCGCTGTTTCCCCGCACGCCCGCGTCGGCCGAACCCGAGGTCCTCGATGGTCACGACACGACCGAGCCGCTCGGTGAACAGGGCAGCCAGCACTTTGGGCACGGGATCGCGGGGGGACTCCCCCATATCGATCCAACGCCTCACCCGCGAGGTGTCGGTGGCCAGCTGCGGATGGCCCATGGCCGCCGCCTGCCGGTTCACCATTCTCGCGAGTTCGCCCTTGGACCAGCCGGCAAGGCCGAACAGGTCGGACAGGCGGGTGTTGGGTTCTCCGGTCACTTCAAGCCCCCAGGTTCTCGGCTGTGTTGACAGTAACCCCCTGTCAGATGCCTTGCGACTATTCGCCAGGGTTCGCCAGGGTGCGCCAGATGGTCTGCTACCCGCGGTCCGGTGTCAGGTAGGAAAGCGCCACCCCGCCCGGCAGCCCTAGGTACTCCCCAGGGTGCCGAACGGCCGCCGGCCGGGGCGGTGCACGCAACTTGTCGGCGCACGAAGGGATCTGTCTCGCCCATGTACACAGCATCGTCCTCCGTGACCGCCCCGCCCCGGCCGCTTCGTCCCCTGGGGGCGGGCGGCGGGCCGTACCTCGCACCGCATGCCGCTCCGCCGGTACCCGGCACGGTCCGGCCGCGGCGGCCGGCGGGGCTGGGCGGCCCGCCGCTCAGCGGGCGGCTGGACCTGTCCGGCCCACAGGGCGCTCAGCTGAGGATGGTGATCGCCTCGGTGCACCGGATCTGTCCGGAGTTCAATCCGGTCCAGGTGCTGCGCCGGAGCGGCCGCTCGGTGCTCCTGGTCGGCTCCACCGGTCGCACCACTGCGGTCGCCAAGTGTTTACTGGACCACTCACCCGCATGGTCGGAGCGGTTCCGTCACGAAATAGCTGCATATCGTGCGTTCGTCCGGCACCGCCCGCCGGTGCGGGTGCCTCGGCTCATCGCGGCCGACCCGGAGAACTGCACTCTGGTGATCGAGCGGATGCCCGGCCGGGTGGCTGCACTGACCCGGCACCCGTCGGAATCGCCACCCCGTGCGGATGTACGAGCCGTGCTCGGCGCGATCAGCCGGGTCAATGCCTGGCGGCCGGCTCCGGGGCTCTTCGACGCCCCGCTGGACTACGCCTCGCGAATCGCCCACTATCACGAGCTGGGGCTGTTCACCGACCGCGATCTGGGCGATCTGCAGAAGCTGCTGCACGGTCTGGCGCATGCGGGCGGCCGCCAGGGCATGGGGCAGTTCTGTCACGGAGACGCGCTGCTCTCCAACATCCTGCTGTCGCCCACGGGTCCGGTGCTGGTGGACTGGGAACACGCGGGCTGGTACCTGCCGGGCTACGACCTGGCGACGCTCTGGGCGGTCCTGGGAGACGCACCGGCCGCTCGGCGTCAGATCAGCCAGCTGGCGCAGGCTGCGGGGCCTGCGGCGCGGGATGCGTTCCTGGTGAACCTGATGCTGGTGCTGACTCGGGAGATCCGTACGTACGAGACGGCTGTCCAGCGGGCCATGCGGGAGCCGACGCCCGCGGCAGCCGGTCAGGACCGGCCGGGTGTGCTCTCGTCGAGCGAGGAGCAGCGGCTGCTGCTGCGCCGGCTGCATGACGACTGCGCTATGGCTCGCCGGGCCGTGCGAGCCGCGGTCGGCACTCGCTGACCCTGCCCCGGGGGACGCGCTGCGGGTCCGGTGCCGACACACCGGGCCTGCAGCGCGCTGTTGTGTTGTTCCCTCCGGCCGGAGCGCGGTCGGTCAGGGGCTCTTGAATTCGACTGCGTCCACGTCGAACGAATTGTCCTGCGGAGACGTGAAGACGAGATACAGCTTGTGGGTGCCCTTCAGTTCCTGGACCGGCACGGCCGGGGTTGCCTGGTAGTTGTCCCAGCCACCTGTGTTGGGGACCGGGGTGGTGGCGAGCAGAGGACCGTCGGGGGCGTCCGCGCGCAGTTCGATCGCACCGACCCCGTACGGTGAGGAAAGCTGGTAGCCGACCGATCCGATGCCTTCGACGCTCATCGGATCGAAGGCGACCCAGTCGCCATTGGAGACGTCTCCGATCCGTTTGCCGTTCTCGGCGCCTTCCTGGGCGACGATCCGGGTACCGGACTGGGCGTCGTAGTACTCCGCCTGCTTGTGCTTCGGCTGGAGGACGGCGCGACCGTAGCCGGTGAGGGCGGAGATACCGTCGCCGCCCTTGTCCGTGTACTTGGCGTTGAGTACATAGGTGAGGTCCGCGCCTTCGGGGTGGCCGCCCAGGTCCCCGGTGTCCACGGTGCCTTCACAGCCGGGGATGTCGGTGGTGGGGTGCTCATGGTCGTCGTGTCCGAGTGCTGGGTTGACGGTGACCTTGGAACAGTCGACCGGGCCGTCCTCGGGATCGGTGACCGTGACCTTGTACGGGATCTTGTCGCCGAACTCGATCAGTTTGCCGCTGACCGGGAAGTCGATGGTCACCTTGGGTGCGGTATTCCCGGCGGTGACAGGGATGTTGGCGTAGCCGGACTTGCCGGTGGAGTCGGTGACTTTGAGCTGGGCCGCGAAGTCGCCCTTGACCGTGTAGGTGTGGCTGGGGTTCGCATCGGTGGAGTCGTAGGTACCGTCGCCGTCGAAGTCCCAGGCGTAACTGAGCGTGTCGCCGTCGGGGTCGTTGCTGCCCTCGCTGGTGAAGTCGACCTTCAGCGGCACGGGGCCGTCGGTGGCGGAGGCGGCGGCCTTGGCGACCGGCGCACGCTGTCCCTGTGCGTAGTCGATGCGGTAGAGCCCGGAGTCGTTGTTGCCGCCGCCGAAGGAGCTGCCCCATTCGAGGACGTAGAGCGAGCCGTCGGGGCCGAACGTCATGTCCATCGGCTTGTTGAACTTCTGGGAGGACAGGAAGTCATTGATCTTCAGGACTTTCCGGTCCTTGTCGAAACGGACTTCCTTGACGAAGTTGCGCGACCACTCGTAGAAGAAGCTGGCGCCCTCGAAGTAGGCGGGGAACTTCGTGGTGGACGGGTTCTTCTGGTCGTAGTGGTAGACGGGACCGCTCATCGGGGCCGAGCCGCCGCTGCCGACCTCGGGAAATTCCTTGGATTCGCCGTAGCCGTACCAGATCTCCGGCTGCTGGATCGGCGGGAGTTCGGTCAGACCGGTGTTGTTGGGCGAGGGGTTGACCGGGTTGGCGCAGTCGAACTTGGGGCCGACTTCCTTGGTGTCCGGGTTGTAGGGGGCATAGGCCTGGTTGTTGCCGTGGCAGAACGGCCAGCCGAAGTTGCCGGCCTTCTTGATGACGTTGTACTCGACGAGACCTTCGGGCCCACGGTCGGTGGTGGGCAGTCCGCGGTCGGGGCCGTAGTCGGAGGCGTGGACGTAGCCGGTCTTGGGGTCGACGGTGAAGCGGAACGGATTGCGGAAACCCATCGCATAGATCTCGGGGCGGGTCTTGGCCGTTCCCGGGGCGAAGAGATTGCCCCTGGGAATGGTGTAGCCGCCGGAGTCCTTCGGCTTGATGCGCAGGATCTTGCCGCGCAGGTCGTTGGTATTGCCCGCGGTGCGGGCGGCGTCCAGCATCTGCTTGCCCTCGCGCCAGTCGAGCGGGGCGTAACCCTGCCAGTTCGGGTCGAGGTTGGGCGGAGTGTCGTCGCCGACGCCGAGGTAGAGCGTGCGGTCGGGGCCGAACTCGACAGCGCCACCGGTGTGTCCGGGCTCCGGGAACGTGCGGTCGCGGTAGGCGGGGATGTCGATGAGCTTCTTCTCGCTGGCGAGGTCGAGAGCGTTGCCCTTGACCGTGAAGCGGGCAAGCCGGTTGACGTCCTCGGTGGCGCCTGCGGGGGCGTAGTAGAGGTAGATCCAGTGGTTCTTCTTGAAGTCCGGGTCGAGTTCCATGCCGACCAGGCCGTCCTCGCCGCCGGTGTAGACATCCAGCTTCCCGGCGGTGGTGGTGGCGTGGGTCGCCGGGTCGTAGATGTTCACCTCGCCGCTGCGCTGGATGTAGAAGACACGGCCGTCCTTGGCGACATCGAGCTCCATCGGGTCGGCGGTGTTGTCGTCGAGGGTCACCTTCTCGTAACCGCTCCAGACGGTGCCGCCACAGTCGCCGGGCTTGTTGCCCGCGGCCCACTTGACACCGCCGATGACATGGGTGCGGAAGGCGGCTTCGCTGTACGAGGCTGTGTCGTGGCCCATGGCGGTTGCCCAGACCCTGCCGCCCTCGGTGTTGCGGCACCAGGAGATGGGGTGGTCGGCACCCATGGCGGATCCGCCGGGGTTGTACGTGGTTTCGTCGGCGGTCACCAGGACGTGGACGTCACCGCGGGGGTTCTTGTCGAAGTTGTACCACTCCTCGGGGCGCTGCCAGCGCTCCGGGAGTCCTGCGGTGGAGGGGTGGACGCGGTCGGCGACCTTGGCGGTGCCCTGAAGGACTCCGGGTGAGTGGGCGGGCATGTGGACGCCGCCGTTGATGGCCTCGTCCCACCAGGGGAAGGAGTCCTCGATCCCCATGTCGAGGGTGTTGTGAATGGCGACGACGCCGCCGCCGTTGCGTACGTACGTCTGCATCGCTTCCCGCTGGGCGTCGGTGTCCCAGACCATGCCGGAGTTCTGCAGCATGACGATGACGTCGAAGTCCTTGAGCAACGCGTCGTCGAAGACCGCGGGGTCGGCGGTCTCGACGAGTTCGAAGTTGCCGGCGGCCGCCTCTTCCTTGAACATCTGGATGCCCGCGGGAATGGAGGCGTGCACATAGCCGACGGCGCGGGTGAAGAGCAGGGCACGGAAAGCGGGGGCCTTACCGGTGGTGGCTGCGGTCGCGGGCAGTACGGTCAGCGCGAGGAGCAGTGCGCTCACTAAAGCGATGAACGTATGCCGTATGTCACGAGCATGACAGTGCCATCGTTGACGACTCACGGGCGGGTCCTCTCTGCGGGTCGTGGACGAGCGGGTTCAGGTGATGGTTTCGAGGGCACGGCGCAGAAACGCCAGGCCGTCGGTGGCGATGGTGTCCTGGGTGTCGGCCAGCGGTCGCCAGACGGAAGCGGCGACCGCGATGGCGTCGTTGTGCGCGGTGAACGACTCGATGCAGAGCGGGCCGCGGTAGCCGCTCGAGGTGAGAGCGGTCAGGAAGCCGGGCCAGTCGAGGGAGTCGGCGCCGGGGGTGCCCCGGTCGTTGGCGCACACCTGGACATGGACGATGCGGCCGGCAGCACGGCGTACGGCGTCGGGCAGGGAGCGTTCCTCGATGTTCTGGTGGTACACGTCCAGCGCGATGCCGATGCTGTCCTCGGGCAGCCCGGCCAGTGCCGCGAGGGTCTGGTCGACGGTGTTGAGCAGGCTCGTCTCGTACCGGTTGAGGGGTTCCACGGCGATGCGCACACCTGCGGCGCGTGCATGTTCGACGACCGGAGCGAGGTTCTCCCGTAACTCCTCGTACGCCGCGGTGCGTTCGGCGCGGCCCATTCGCCAGGTGCGGCCGACCGCCGTGTACACGGGCCCGGCGACGGTGGGAGCGTTCACAGCCTGGGCTGCGTCGATGCAGCGATGCAAGTAGTCCTGGGTGACCCGGACGGTCTGCGGATCGGTGCGGACGAGGTTGCGGCCGGGCGGCATGACGGCGATCACCGCGGCGACCACGAGACCGGATGCGTCGAGGAGTCGGCCGACTGATGCGGGTGCCCAGTCCCGTTCGTTCTCCAGCGGGATCTCGACGCAGTCGAAGCCCCACGCGGACAGGCGCGGCAGAGCGTCACCGAGCGCTTCGTACGTCACCGGCGAGTGCCAGATCCACGGATTCGCGCCGAGCGGGAACGCGGCGGCACTCACTTCTTGCCTCCCCACTTCTCCGGGAAGCCGGGGAGGTTCTCGCAGCCGCACATCGCGTAGTGCAGTGGCGGCATGCCTGGCTTGAGGTACTGGTCGAGGGTGTCCTGGGTGACGGTGGGCTGCGGAAGTTTCCACTCCTTCGGGACCTGTTCACCCTTGAGGATCTTCAGCGCGGCGATGACGGGCGTACGCCACTGGAACGTGGGGTACGACGGGGCGATCGCGGTGAGCTTCTTCTCCTTCCATACCTGGAGGAAGTCCTGCTGGTCCTCGCCGGTGATCGGGGGTACGTCCTTGCCGGCGTCCTCGAAGGCTTCGACAGCGGCGACGGAGGTCGCGCCGGAGTCCATCCAGACGCCGTCGATGTCGCCGTTGCGGGTGATCGCATCGGTGACGATCGCCTTGGTCTTGGCCGGGTCGCCGTCGGTGAATTTCACGTCCACGACGTCGAGTCCGCTCTTGTCGAGCGCAACCTTCGCCGCCGACCAGCGGGTCTCCAGCACATCGACGCCGGGGGAGATCCGCAGGGCGAGAATCTTCCCCTTGGGCTTCACCTTCTCGACGAGGAAGTCGGCGGCGACCGCCCCGTAACCGTAACCACCGATCGGGTTGATGAAAGTGACGGCACAGTCCGTCTCGACGCCCCGGTCGAAGACGATCACAGGCACCTTTCCGCAGGCCTGCTCGACGGCAGGGGTGAGGGTGGCCGTGGTGTTCGGAGAGACGATCAGGACGTCACAGCCCTGACCGGCGAGCTCCTGGATGTCGGAAATCTGCTTGTCGTCCTTGCCCTGCGCGTCGAGCACGGTGAAGTCGGTGATCTCTTTGTGGAGTCCGACTTCGGCCTGCATGTTCTTCAGGCCGACCTGGCGCCAGGGGTTGAAGACTCCGGCGTTGGACAGACAGAGGTGGATTCCGCCGGGGCCCTTCTTCTTGTACTGCGCGGTGTCGACGAGCTGCGGCTGGAGCATCTGCTCCCACGGCTTGCCTGCGGGGCCCTGCGGGGACTGCTTGGCGAGGGCGAGCTGGCGGTCGTATTCGGCCCGGTCGAAGAACTTCGACTGCCGACCGGTACCCGGGGCGCCCGCGGTACCGCTCGCTGCTCCGGCAGGCGCGTCGGGCGGTGCGTCGCTCGTGCAGCCGGCGAGCAGGGCCGCGCCGAGCAGAGTGGCGAGGGGAACGAGGGCGTGTCGGATCGTTCGCATGCTCATGAGGATTTCGCTCCCGAGGGCTCGGTGCCGCGGCGGCGCAACCGGGACCAGTCGGCTGCGCCGAGGGCGACGGCTGCGATGACAATGACGCCTTGCACGGTCGATTCCAGCGCGCCTGAGACGCCCTGGAGATTGAGCAGGGTGAACAGCGCCTGGAGCGAGAAGGCTCCGGCCATCGCCGCGACGACGGAGCCGCGCCCGCCACCGAGCACCACGCCGCCCAGGACGACGGCGGTGATCGCTTCGAACTCGTAGCCCCGGCCGGCCTGCGCCGAGACTCCGGAGAAGCCGCCGACGAGGACGGCGGCGAGTGCGGCGGCGACGCCGGAGAGGATGAAGGCAATCGTGCGGGCGCGCGCGACCCGGACTCCGGCCAGGCTCGCGGCGCGTTCGCTGTCGCCGGTGGCGAGAAGCGTGCGGCCGAAGTCGGAACGCATCAGGCGTACGGCGAGGAGACCCGCCACGACGCACACGAGAACGGCCCAGGGCAGCCGGCCGAACGCGGTGCCGCGCCCGAGCCCCCGGAATGCCGCGGGCAGCGCGCCGTGCGGCGAACCACCGGTCCAGAAGAAGACGGCACCTTCGAGGATCAGCATCATGCCGAGCGTGGTGATGAACGAGGGCACACGCAGCAGGGTGGTGATCAGTCCGCTGACGAGACCGGCAAGGGCTCCGGCCAGCAACAGGACCACGGTGACGAGCAGCCAGGGTGCGTCCGGGAACGAGCCGTACAGTTCGGCGGCGGCGACCACCCCGGCAGTGACGATCGCTCCGACGGACAGGTCGAACTCGCCGCACACGATGACCAGATACTGACCTGCGGCGAGGATGACGAGAGGTGCGGCGCGCTTGATGAAGGAGAGGAAGCGGTCGGGTTCGTAGAAGCCCGGGTCGGTGAGGGCCAGCGCGACGAGGAGAGCGGCGAGCAGGATGTAGACGGGTGTGCCGGTGGTGAGGGCTCTCAGGACGCGGCGGCCGGCGGGTGCCTGTGCACTGGTCATGCGGTCCTCTCCTGCGCGGTGCGGCGGCCTCGTGCGTACAGGGCGACCGCCGCGATGATGACTACGCCGCGGACGACGTTCTTGAAGAACGGATCGACGGCGAGCTGATTGAAGACGCTGTCGAGCACGGCGAGGACAAGGACTCCGCCGAGGGTGCCCGCCACTCCCCCGCGGCCTCCGGCGAGCGCGGTGCCGCCGAGAACGACGGCGGCTATGGACTCCAGGTCGTAGCGGGCCTCCGTGCCGGCCCAGGGCGCTCCGGCACCGAGCCGGGCGGCGAGGAAGAGCGCCGCGGCGCCGACACAGAGTGAACACAGGACATGGGCGATGATGACGGTGCGTCGGGTGCGGACCCCGGAGAGCCTAGCCGCGTGCTCGTCACCGCCGGTTGCGTACATGTGGTGGCCGAGCCGGCTGCGGCGGGTGACGAGCCAGAGGACGGCCGCGACCGCGAGAAGCAGGAGGAGGGAGACGGGGACCGGTCCGATCCGGTCGTAGCCGAGGTGCTGGAAGGCGGCGGGGACCCTGCCCGCCGGGCCGGTGTAATTGTCCTCGATCCAGCCGCGCAGTATGAAGGCGGTGCCGAGGGTGGCTATGAACGCGTTGACCTTGAGACCGGTGACGATCAGTCCATTGGCCAGGCCGACGGCGGCGCAGAGGGCGAGTACGGCAAGGATCGCCACGGGAACGCTGCCGCTCTCCATCGTCTCCGCGGCGACGAGGGTGCCCAGACTGATGAGGTAGGCGACGGACAGGTCGAGTGATCCGGTGAGAATGACGGCGGACTGGCCGACGGCGACGAGACCGAGGGCGACGCAGTTCTGCAGGATCGTCACCACGTTGGTGACAGTGAGGAAGTCCCCGCCGCGGGCGGCGACGACGATCCAGCCGAGAACGGTGACAGCGAGGGCAGCGAGCCAGACTCCGGCTACGGGGCCGGTGAGGCGCAGCTCGGCTGTCCGCCCCGGGCCGGTGCGGGGCCGGGTCTTCAGGTCGGGCCGGAGTACGGTCATGCAGCTCCCTCCCTCACGCGGTCGCCACCGGTGGCGACGCGCATGATGGCCTCTTCCGTGGCGCCGGCGGGAAGTTCACCGGCGAGGCGGCCTTCCGACATGACGAGGATGCGGTCACTCATGCCGATCAGCTCGGGCAGTTCGGAGGAGATGATCAGTACGGCGAGGCCCTCGCGTGCCAGTTCCCGTACGAGGGTGTGGATGGCTGCCTTGGCGCCGACGTCGACGCCGCGGGTCGGTTCGTCGAAGAGGAGCACGCGGGGACGTGCAGCGAGCCATTTGGCGATGACGACCTTCTGCTGATTGCCGCCGGACAGATACTGGACCTGCTGGTCCTCGCCGTGGGCCTGCAGGCGTACGCGTTCCAGCAGCGCGGTCACCTCGCCGCCCGCGGGCGGTCTGCCGCGGGCGGGCACGGCCCGGGTCACGAGCAGCGTGTTGTCGGTCACGGACTGGCGCAGGGCGAGGCCTTCGGCCTTGCGATCCTCGGTGACCAGGGCGATTCCGGCCCGGACGGCGTCCCGGGGGCGGGACAGGCGCCGTGGCTTTCCGTCGACGGTCATGGTGCCCGTGGTGAAGGGGGCGACGCCGAAGAGGGCACGGGCGAGAGAGGTGCGACCGGAGCCCTGGAGACCGGCGACGCCGACCACCTCACCGGCCCGCAGAGTCAGATCGATACCGGAGATCCGGGCGTTGCCGCCGCCGCTGACGGTGAGCCTCTCCGCGCCCGCCTCACCCGGGCGGGCGCGGGGTGGGTAGTAGGCGCCGAGTTCCCGCCCGACCATGGCGCGTACGACCGCGTCGGAGTCGGTGTCGCGGGTGTTGAGCGTGGCGATGTGGCGGCCGTCCTTGAGCACCGTGATGCGCTGCGAGAGATCGAAGACCTCGCGGAGCCGGTGCGAGATGTAGAGGATGCCGAGCCCACGGGCGGCCAGTCGGCGTACCAGTGAGGCGAGTTGTTCGACCTCGTGATCGGCGAGCGCGGCGGTGGGTTCGTCCATCACCAGGATCCGGACGTCGGAGGCGAGGGCCTTGACGATCTCGACGGTCTGCCGGCGTGCGACGGACAGTTCGCGAACGGGGGTCCGCGGGGTGATGCCGGTCTCGTCCATTTCGGCGAGGAGTTCGGCGGTGCACCGCTCCATGGCACGGCGGTCGGCGAGTCCGTACCGGGTCGGTTCACGGCCGAGGAAGACGTTCTCGGCGACGGTGCGGTGCGGGAGCAGCGCAAACTCCTGGTGGATGATGCCGATCCCGGCAGCTTGGGCCTGCGCCGGATGGCTGAAGGAGTACGCGGTTCCATCGATCGTGAGGGTTCCCTCGTCGGGTAAGTGCTCGCCCGCGAGGATCTTCATCAGTGTTGACTTTCCCGCGCCGTTCTCCCCCACCAGCGCATGTACTTCTCCGGCTTCGAGATCGAGCCCAACCCCTTGGAGCACACGCACCCCAAGGAAGCTCTTGGACACACCGTGCATCGTCAGCATCGAATGGCTCCTCGCTCAGCGGTCTGCAGAGCAGAGTCGTGACATGCCTTAGGACTGTCAAGAGCTCAAGTGCCTTTGATTTCAACCTACTTGGCGCAGACTTATGCCGAGCGACGAACAGAGAACGCCTTGTGAGCAGCGAAAGTCGTCCTTAGGGTGACTGTCATGTCTTCGCCGTCGGATCGCATATCCGCTGCCGCCTCGCACTCGCCGGGCGAGGTGCTCGCGCTGATCAGTTCAGGGGCGGTGGCGACCCGTGCCGATATCGCCCGGGTCACCGGAATGGCCCGTTCGACCGTCTCCCAGCGGGTGGACGCGCTCATCGCGCACGGCCTGGTGGACGAGGACGCCGACGG
This sequence comes from Streptomyces sp. Ncost-T10-10d, assembly GCF_900091955.1. GTDB lineage: Bacteria > Actinomycetota > Actinomycetes > Streptomycetales > Streptomycetaceae > Streptomyces. Next base: position 72,720 of record NZ_FMDF01000152.1, on the reverse strand, counting down.
TGGTTCCACCGGCGGCCGCCCGCCGCGCCGACTGGCGCTGCGCACCCGTGAACACGCGGTGGCCGGGGTGGATCTGGGAGCCTCGCACTGCAGGGTGGCCCTGATGGACATCGGCGGCGCCACTCTGGCGGTACAGGAGGAACCGCTGTCGATCGGTGACGGACCGGACTCCGTGCTGCGGCATGTGGAGCGGACCGTGCGCGCCCTGCTCGACGAGGCCCACCGGAAGCCTGAAACGCTGCGGTCCATCGGCGTCGGGGTACCGGGCCCTGTGGAGTTCTCCACCGGCCGTCCGGTCGATCCGCCGATCATGCCGGGCTGGCACCAGTACCCGATCCCGGAGTTCTTCGCCGCGCGGTTCGGGGTGCGGGCACTCGTCGACAACGATGTGAACGTGATGGCACTGGCCGAGCAGCGCCGCGCCTTCCCGGAATGCCGCTACCTGTTGTACATCAAGGTCGGCACGGGGATCGGTTGCGGGATCGTCGCCGACGGCCAACTGCACCGGGGTGCACAGGGCTGTGCCGGCGACATCGGACATATCCGGGTCGCGGACCTCGACGATCCGTGTCGGTGCGGCAATTCGGGCTGCCTGGAGGCCGTCGCGGGCGGTGCGTCACTGGCGGCGAAACTGGTCGGTCTGGGACTGGACGCGACATCGGGCAGCGATGTGGTGCGACTGGTGCAGTCCGGGAACCGTGACGCCGTAAGGATGGTGCGCGAGGCGGGGAGGGCGGTCGGCGAGGTACTCGCCGCTCTGGTGAACTTCTTCAACCCGGACACAGTGGTGGTGGGGGGCGCACTGGCCGCCGTCCACGACCAGTTGCTCGCGGGGGTACGCGAGGCGGTCTATCGGCGCTCGCATCCGCTGGCCACGCAATTGCTGCGGATCGAGCCGAGCCGTACGGGTGAGAATGCGGCCGCGGTGGGGGCGGGCATTCTCGCGATCGAGCACGCGCTGTCTCCCGCCCAGGTGAACCGCCAGGTCGCGGGCTGACAGAGGCCGAGGCAGCCGGGTTCGTGACCGAACGGCCTCAAGTGCCCCTCCGTGTACGGATACCGTGCACGGAGGGGCGCGAGTCACGCGGTCACGCGGTCACGCGGTCACGCGGTCACGCGGTCACGCCGGAATCATCAGGTCCCACCGGGCCTCGGACAACGCGCACCGGTACTCCGCCCAGCTCCCGTCGCTGACGCCCGCGTCCTCGGCCGCAACGCACTCCTGCTGGGTCCCGTACGAGCCGGCCTGGTCAGCTTGTGCATCAAGGCCTCCTCCTCGTTGTTCGGATGCGCGCGATCCCTGGTGCTGCTCCGGCGACGCCCCCTGCGGTCTCAGCGCGTCCGCACGATGTCCACGTCGGATGCCTTCACGAAGGCGACCCGGTGGCCGATCTGCACCGTCACGTACTTCTCCTTGCCGCGGAAGTACGAGTGGTCGAGCGGGTACGAGGCGTCGATCGTCGGGGCGTAGAAGAAGCCCGTGGGTGCCTCACCGCCGCCGGGATAGGACTGACCGGCCTTGATGGTGTACTGCAGCGGCGAGCCCACCCGCTGGTCCGCGAAGTCCGCGGGGTACTCGGACTTCTCCGGGTACGCCACCCCGTACACCGGCACCTCCGTACGGCCCGCCTTCGGCTTGACCACGTAGCCGGAGGTGGGCGTGGTGGTCCGGGTGCGGGCCGGGGTCTGGAACCACGCCTTCTGTCCGTACCACCAGATCGCCGTCCAGCCGGGGGCGTGGTCCGCGACGACGGCCTGCTGGGTGGCGCTGATCTTGCTGCCCCAGTCGGCGGCGCAGTTCGTGCCGGGCGAGCCGTCGGTGTGCAGGCCGGGGTCGGAGAAGAGCGGTGCGTCGGTGGACGGTGCGGTGTGGAGCGGGACGGCGCTGGAGCCCTGGACCGGCAGGTCGACTCCCTTTTCGCAGTCGCGGAACGCCTGCTTGTTCTTCTTGAAGTCCGGGTTGACGGTGATGAGTTCACTGCTCTTGGGGGCGCTCGGCACCGTCGGCTTGCCGAGCAGCGCCATGAAGTGGTTCCAGTCCCAGTACGTGCCCGGGTCCCAGTGCATGTTCTTGGTGCCGGACGCGCTGGTCGGCGGCACACCGTCGTGGCCGATGATGTGCTGGCGGTCGAGCGGGATGTCGTACTTGGCTGCGAGGTAGCGCACCAGCTTGGCGGTCGAGCGGTACATCTCGGGGGTGTACCACTTGGCGCCCTCGACTGCGACGCCCTCCTGCTCGATGCCGATGGAGTGGCTGTTGACGTACCAGTTGCCCGCCTGCCAGGCGACGTCCTTGCCCTTGACCATCTGGGTGACATGACCGTCGCCCGAGCGCACCACGTAGTGGGCGGAGGTCTGCTTCAGCGGGTTCTGGAAGATCTTCAGGGTGGTGTCGAAGTCTTCCTCGGTGTCATGCAGAACAATGAATCTGATCTTGTTGGTGTGCGGCCGGTCCGAGGTGTCGTAGTTCCCGTACGTCTCCTTGTCGGCCGGGTCACCCGTCTGCTGGTAGGCCGCCGGTACCCAGTCGCATTCGAGGCCGCGCGGGCATTCCGGCCGCACCCCGTCCGCGCCGGCCTGCGCCGCGGGACTGAGCAGCGCCATGCTCAGTGCGCCGACCGTGGTCAACGCGAGTGCGAGTCCGGTCCTCTGCTTGGACGTCATGACAACCCTTCTTGGAGCCGTGCGTGATGGAGCCGTGCGTGATCCGATCTCACTGTTCTGTTGCGCGCACACTCTCTGACCTGAGGTGATAGCGCGTCAAGGGTTCAGTGGTGCTTGCAGGTCGAGCCAGTGGACCAGACCACTGACAGGGTGTCTGACCTGCGGTCGGAAAGAATCGACCGGTTGCTGACGGCGCCTCGTTACCTGGGTTTTACGGAGCGGCCGGCCGACCGGCGACCTACGCTCTCGCACACCACGAACGGGCGCACTTTTTATGTGACTAATCCCGGATGTGCGTGCCCCGAACGGACGAAGGGTAGTGCTCGCGCGGACACGACCGGTCCGTGCGACGTACGCACGGAGACATCGGAAAGGCCGGACGCACATGGCTCAGCCCTTCACCCTGCCGGACTTCTACGTTCCGTATCCGGCGCGGCTCAACGTCCATGTCGAGGAGGCACGACAGCACACCAAGAAGTGGGCGCGCAGCATAGGGATGCTGGAGGGTTCGGGTATCTGGGAGGAGAAGGACCTCGACTCCCACGACTACGCGTTGCTATGTGCGTACACCCACCCCGACTGCTCGTCCGAGGCCCTCTCGCTGGTCACCGACTGGTACGTGTGGGTCTTCTTCTTCGACGACCATTTCCTGGAGCTGTTCAAGCGCACCCCCGACCGTGAGAGCGGCAAGCGGTATCTGGACAGGTTGCCGGCGTTCATGCCGATGGACCGTGGGGCCGAGATGCCGGAGCCGACGAATCCGGTCGAGGCGGGGCTGGCAGATCTGTGGGCGCGGACGGTGCCGGTCATGTCCGACGCCTGGCGGGTCCGGTTCGCCGAGTCGACGACGAACCTGCTCAATGAGTCGCTGTGGGAGCTCGCCAACATCAACGAGGGGCGTATCGCGAACCCTGTCGAGTACATCGAGATGCGCCGCAAGGTGGGCGGTGCCCCTTGGTCGGCGGGTCTCGTGGAGTACGCGGCAGGCGCGGAGGTCCCCGGTTCGGTGGCCGGCGAACGTGCGCTTCAGGTGCTGCGGGACGCCTTCTCCGACGGCGTACATCTGCGCAATGACCTCTTCTCGTACCAGCGGGAGGTCGAGGACGAGGGTGAGAACAGCAATGGCGTGCTGGTCCTTGAGCACTTCCTCGGCTGCTCCACGCAGGAAGCCGCCGATGCGGTGAACGATCTGCTGACATCGCGGCTGCAGCAGTTCGAGAACACGGTGCTCACCGAACTCGGTCCGCTCTGCGTGGAGAAGGGGCTGGACCCGACGGACACAGCGGCGGTTCTGGCGTACGTCAAGGGGCTGCAGGACTGGCAGTCGGGCGGTCATGAGTGGCACATGCGCTCCAGCCGCTACATGAACGACGGCGGTGCCCGTGAGGAAGCGCTCGGCTTCGGTATGGCCGCGGCGTCGATCCGTTTCACCCCCCGCTCGGAGACGGCCCGGCTGCGCAGCCACTCCCATGTGCCGTACCAGCATGTCGGCCCGTCCCTGCTGCCCGATTTCGAGCTGCCGTTCGGTACGACGCTCAGCCCGCATCTGGACGGGGCGCGGGTCCGCATCGTCGACTGGGCGACCCGTATGGGGATTCTGGAGGCACAACCGGGGGTGCCGGGTTCACACATCTGGGACGAGGAGCGGCTCGTCGCGATCGATCTGCCGCTGTGTGCGGCGGGTCTGCACCCGGATGCGACACCGGAGGAGCTGGATCTGTCCTCCCAGTGGCTGACGTGGGGGACGTACGGCGACGACTGGTTCCCGGTGGTGCACGGGCGGGCTCACGACCTGGCCGGGGCCAGGCTCGCCAATGAGCGTCTGTCTCTGTTCATGCCCCTGGACGGGTCCGGGACGCCCGAGCCGGTCAACGCTCTGGAGCGGGGGCTCGCCGATCTCTGGGCGAAGACCTCGGCCCCGATGGACGCGAGCGGACGCCGCGCCTTCCGGACGGCGGTCGAGGACATGACCGCGAGCTGGGTGTGGGAGCTGGCGAACCAGGTGCAGAACCGCATTCCGGACCCGGTGGACTACATCGAGATGCGACGGAAGACCTTCGGTTCGGATCTCACGATGAGTCTGTGCCGGCTGGGGCACGGCAGGAAGGTGCCGGCGGAGATCTACCACAGTGGTCCGCTGCGCTCGCTGGAGAACGCGGCGGCGGACTATGCGTGTCTGCTCAACGACCTGTTCTCGTACCAGAAGGAGATCGAGTACGAGGGTGAGGTGCACAACGGCGTCCTGGTGGTGCAGAACTTCTTCGGGGTGGACTATCCGACCGGGGTGGCGATCGTGCACGACCTGATGCAATCGCGGCTGCGGCAGTTCCTGCACGTCGCCGAGCAGGAACTGCCCCTGCTGTATGACGACTTCGAGCTGGACGCGGAGGCGAGGGAGATCCTGGCCGGGTACGTGCAGGAGCTCAAGCACTGGATGGCGGGCATCCTGATCTGGCACCGGGACTGCCGGCGCTACCGCGAGCAGGATCTGCGGCGGGGCACCGGCACCCCATGGCACCTCAGCGGTCCCACGGGGCTCGGCGTCTCGGCGGCGCGGGTGACGGCGCTGTTCGCTCAGCCCTCGGCCACCAGCGTGTAGCGCCCGCCCGCACGCGCCTTGAAGACCTTCTCGCCGCTCGCGAACAGCGAGCTGCGGACGGTCACTTCGCGGCTACGGCTCGCCGTGATCACCACACGGCGGGCCTGCCCCGCGGCCCATTCGATGTCGACGGTGAAGCCGCCCCGGGCGCGAAGCCCGCGCACGCCGGTGCCGCCGTCGCCGCACCTGGTAGGCGCCGTAGCCGCGGCGCGCCTGGCCGAGCTCGGCGGCGACGGCGTCCGGGCCGAGAGCGCCCTGAGTGTCGAGGCGTTGCTGTACGCCGGAAAGGGCGCCGGGCCTGGGTGCGGTCCAGTTGCCGAAGTCGTAGCCCCCGGCGGAACCCGGGCCGCCGGTCCACAGCGTCTTCTCGTTGAAGGTGAGCCGCTCGGAGGCCAGTGTTCCGTACACGCTCGCGCCGAGCGCACCGCCGCCGATGGGCAGCGACTCACGCTCCCAGCTCGCGGCCGGGGTGTCGTACCGGAGCGTCGGTTCCGCCGATTCCTTCGAGTACGCGGAGCCTTTCACCTCCGTCGATTCATCGGAGGTAATGGCGGCTGCCGCCGTGCCGGAAAGCGCAGGGATTCCCAGCGCCAGAACGCCGATTGCGCCAATAGCTGTCTTCACTGTGGTGCGTCGCGTCGTCCGAATGTCATGCGGCCGACGGTAAAGGTCCGATGATCGCCTCGGCAAGGCACATGACAAAGCGGCCCCTTGGACAGAGGCCGCCAACACTTGGACAGATGGGTCAGGCATGCGCCCGAAGCCGCCCGATGCGTACGGGCGACCGGCGAGGGGACGGTGTCAGCCCTGCTGGAACAGCTCGGCGGGCAGAGGCTTCAGCAGGGTGTACAGATCGTCGGTGATCGGCCGGTCCCAGCTGGCGATGGTGACGAGCACGCCATCGCTGCGGTCGAACTGGACGCAGGAGATCCGGCTCTCGGAGAGCTTGACGCGACGGACGATCAGCAGGTTGTCGCCCTGCATCACGGGCATGTCCTCGGTGCCGGTGACCTCGACCGGCTCGTCGTTCTCGAGCGCGAGCAGCAGCTGGGCGACCTCGAACGGGACCTGACCCTCCTCGGTCTCGCGGGCGGGCGAGCCCTCCGGGAGATTACCGATGATCATCGCGGGGCCGCGGCCGCCGAACAGGTCGTAGCGCAGAAAAACGCCCTGGCAGCTCCCGTCGGGCGCGGGCAGCAGACCGGCGCCGAGGTTTCCGGGCCAGTCCCCCGGGTCCATGGCCAGGACGTCGAAGTCGGGGCCCGCGGGTGTGGCGGCACTACGGCGGCGGAGGAAGGACATGCAGACATGTTACGTGTCCGGGCTCACGTTGCGGAGCCGGGTCTGCGTCGGCCGAAGCAAAGCCGGGTCCACGGCGCGGGCTCCGGCGGGCCCGGTGGCCGCACTCCGGCGGTTCGGCGGCCCGCGCTCCCACGGCTCCCCGGCCCTGCCCCTAGCCGGATTCCGCGGCCAGCGCCTTCAGCACGTCGACGGCCTCGGCAGCCCGGTCGTAGGGAACGAACAGGTGGTCGTGATGGAAGCCGGCCACCACATTGCAGCTCAGCCCGGCATCGGTGAGCGCCAGGGACACTGCGGCGGTGAGCCCTACCGCGTCCAGCGCGGAGTGGACCCGCAGAGTGATCCAGCCCGCCACGTAGTCGTATCGCAGCCCTGCGGATACGGCTTCCGTCTCCGGCAGTACCAGGGTGAGCCCTTCGGGCTCGGTGACCGTGACGACCGGATTGACGCCTTCGGGCATCACACCGTCGGGCGCGGTGGCGAAGACATGGCGCCCCGGGTTCAGCTCCGGCCGCAAGCCGCTCAGCAGGGTTCGAAGATCGCTCTCACCTGTCACGACCACCACGCTACGTGGTGCGGTGGCGCTCGTGGTGACGTGCGACCCGGGCGCGGTTTCCGCAGGACGGCTTGCACCACTCCTGGCGGGGATGCTCCTTGATGAAGTGGCGCACGCGGCGTGGGGCATGGCAGGCACGCAGGGCCGTGCGGTCCGGTCCGGCGAGGAAGCCGATGGCCACACGGGCAAGGGCGGCGGGCAGGACGTCCCCTTCCGGCGTTCCGTCGGTCGGGTGGTCATGGGCGACAGGATCGCGGTCCTGCGCCCAGTCGAGGCGTGGCACGGTCGGGGCTGCGGCAGCGGCGGCGTCGAGCCGGCGGAGCGCCTCTTCGACGGGCAGCAGCCGTCCGGCGTCGGCGGGGCTCGGCTCGCCGGGGCGGACGGCATACGCGAAGAGCGCCCGAACGGCGTCGCGCAGCAACCGCACGGCTTCGAGGCCCTGCTCGTCGGCCGCCCAGGTTTCGCCGGCCGACGCATCGCCGAGCAGGGCTGGCAGTTCGCCTCGGACGCGGGTGGGGTGAAGGGCCGCGACCTCATGGAACGCCCCTGTGCCGCGCTCACCTTCTCGTGGTCTCCCCCGGCCCGGCAGGTCCGGGTGCCCGGGCCCGTGGTCACGGAGAGTGCCGAGCAGAGCGCGGCAGACTTCCTGGCCCGGGGTGCGGGGGCCAGGGCCGAGTCGCTGCCCGGGCGGCAGAGCAGTCCGCTCGGTGACCTCGCGGAGCGCGACGCGGCGGTACGGGAATCGCCGGCACGCCTGGAGCGGGAGCCGGATCTCGTACCGCGGGGCTGGACGCTGCACACGGTGCGCTTCCGCAGAGGGTGGAGTTCTGGCAGGGCGACAAGCAACGCAGGCACACACGGCTCAACTATGGGTGCGCGAGCTGTTGTGGCCCTGAAGAGCGGCTTCGGGCGTTCGATGCTCAGGTGAGGTCGAACTCGCCGTCGCGGGCGTTCACCACGAAGGCGCGCCATTCGGCCGGGGTGAAGATCAGCGACGGGCTGCCGGGTTTTCCGGCGTTGCGCATCGCGATGAATCCTTCGACGAAGGCGATCTGGACGTCGCCGGCGCCCTGACTGCCCGACTGCCAGTCCGCGTCGCTGAGATCGAGGTCCGGCTTGTCCCAGCCCGCAAAGGGCTGCCGGCTGGTGGCGCTCTCCGTCACGTCGGCTCCTCCCGCTTGTCGTCCCGGGCCAAAGCCTAGCCACCGGCGGCGGCCTGGGACAGGCCGCGGGCCGGGCTTCCACCGGTCCGGGACAGACCGCGGTCAGCGGGTGGGAGGCTCGGCTCCGACCAACCACATGGAGAAGAACTGCGCCCCTCCGCCGTACGCATGGCCGAGCGCCTTTCGCGCCCCCGCCACCTGGTGCTCGCCCGCCTGTCCCCGTACCTGCAAAGCGGCTTCGGCGAAACGGATCATGCCGGAGGCGCCGATGGGATTGGTGGAGAGCACTCCGCCCGAGGGATTCACGGGCAGATCGCCGTCGAGTTCGGTGACGCCGGACTCGGTGAGCTTCCAGCCCTCGCCCTCATCGGCGAAGCCGAGGTTCTCCAGCCACATCGGTTCGTACCAGGAGAACGGCACGTACATCTCGACGGCATCGATCTCCCTTCGGGGGTCGCCGATCCCCGCCTGCCGGTACACATCGGCAGCGCAGTCCTTGCCCGCCTGCGGCGAGACGAAGTCCTTGCCGGCGAAGAGCGTCGGTTCACTGCGCATCGCGCCGCCGTGCACCCAGGCGGGCGGAGACGGCGAACGGTCCGCACCGGCACGGTCGGTGAGGATCATCGCGCAGGCCCCATCGGAGGACGGGCAGGTCTCCGAGTAGCGGATCGGGTCCCAGAGCATCGGTGCGGACTGGACCTTCTCCAGGGTGATGTCCGGGTCATGGATGTGCGCGTACGGATTCTTGAGCGCGTTGCGACGGTCCTTGTACGCGACGAGGGAGCCGACCGTTTCCGGCGCTCCGGTGCGGCGCATGTAGGCACGGACGTGCGGGGCGAAGAAGCCGCCCGCGCCCGCCAGCAGCGGCTGCTGGAACGGGATGGGCAGCGAGAGGCCCCACATGGCGTTGGACTCCGACTGTTTCTCGAAGGCGAGCGTGAGGACAGTACGGTGCACCCTCGCGGAGATCAGATTGGCGGCGACGAGTGCGGTGGAGCCGCCGACCGAGCCCGCGGTGTGCACCCTGAGCATCGGCTTGCCGACCGCGCCGAGGGCGTCGGCGAGATAGAGCTCCGGCATCATCAGGCCCTCGAAGAAGTCGGGTGCCTTGCCGATGACGACGGCGTCGATGTCCGCCCAGGTCAGCCCCGCGTCCTCCAGCGCACGGACGGCGGCCTCGCGGACGAGTCCGGCGATGGAGACGTCCCGGCGGGCGGAGACGTGCTTGGTCTGGCCGATGCCGACGACGGCCACGGGCTCCTTAGGCATGAGCACTCTCCCCTTCGAGGACGGCGACCAGGTTCTGTTGCAGGCACGGCCCGGAGGTGGCATGGGCGAGTGCCCGGTCGGACTCGCCGCGATGGATGCGGGCCGCGGCCTCGCCGAGGCGGATCAGCCCGGCGGCCATGACGGGGTTGGCGGCGAGCGCACCGCCGGACGGGTTGACGGTGACGCTGCCGTCGAGCCCGAGCGCCTTGCGCAGCACCACCTCCTGGGAGGTGAACGGGGCGTGCAACTCGGCGGTGTCCACCGGCCGTTCGAAGACCCCGGCGTGTTCGGCTGCGAGCCGGGTGGACGGCGATTCGGTCAGCTCCCGGACCCCGAGACTGTGGGGCTCGATACGGTGGTCGATACCGCGGATCCAGGCGGGGCGGGGGCACAGGGCCCGCGCCGTGTCGTCGGCGGCGAGGATCACAGCAGCCGCACCGTCTCCTACCGGCGGGCAGTCACCGGTCCGCAGCGGCTGTACGACATACTCGCCGGCCGGGACCGGGCCGGCGATCCGGGCGTGCGGGTTGTCCGCGGCGGCGGTGCGGTTACGGGCGGCGATCGCGGCGAGGGCGGCCCCATCGGTTTCGCCCGAGTCGATCAGCGCCTGGGCCTGGAGTGCGGCGAGTGCGACGGAGTCGGGCCAGAGCGGGCCGACGTAGTACGGGTCGAGCTGGCGGGTGAGGACGTCGCGCACCTCGCCGGGCGAGGACTTCCCGTAGGAGTAGACGAGCGCGGTGTCGGCCTCCCCCGTCTGGATCTTCACCCATGCCTCGTACAGTGCCCAGGCGCCGTCCATCTCCACATGGGACTCGGAGATCGGCGGGTGGGCGCCGACACCGTCGAGGGCCATGGTGAAGGAGAAGGCGCGGCCGGCGAGGTAGTCGCTGGATCCCGAGCAGGTGAAGCCGATGTCACGCGCCCTGAGGCCGGTCGCGTCGAGGACCTCGTGCAGGACCGGCATGAGCATTTCGACCTCGGAGAGTTCGTCGGTTCGCCGCAGATGATCCGTCTGCGCGAAGGCGACGATCGCTACGTCTCGCATCTACAGCAGCTCCTTGTACGCGTCGTAGTCGGCGTCCGGCTCTCCGGTGGGCCGGTAGTGGTCGGGGTGGCGGCCGTCCTCGGTCCAGACGGGCTCGACCCGCAGGCCCATCCGCACCTGGTCGTACGGGATGCCGCCGATCCGTCCGTGCAGGGCGAGGTCGGCGCCGTCGAGGGCGATGTGGGCGTAGACGTACGGGACCTCGATGTCGAGGTTCTTCGCCTTGATGTTGACGATGCAGTACGTGGTGACGGTGCCGCGCGGGCCGACCTCGACCTGTTCGGCGGTGGCGACCCCGCAGGTGGGGCAGGCGCCGCGGGGCGGGACGTACACCTTGCGGCAGGACGGGCAGCGCTCGCCGACGGTGCGCTGCTCGGAGAGGGCGTTGAGGTACGCGCTCTGGGCGCGGCCGGGAGCGTATGTGTAGTCGAGGCGGGCCGGGGTGACGATGCCGGTGACAGGGTCGGCGAACTCGCCGCTGTGCGGCATGCTTTCGGCCGTCGCCTCGCCCTCGTACGGTTCGAAGCAGGCGATGTCCGTGATGGCACCGGTGCGCTGCGGAGCCCAGCGGATCCGGACCCGCATACCGGTGTTCACGGCTTCGGGTCCCGGCGCGTCGAGGACATGCAGCAGGGCTGTGTCGGCCCCGTCCAGCTTGACCAGCACCCAGGCGAACGGGGCGGCCAGGGGCTGGTCGCGGCGCGGGGCCGGGTTCCACGCCCAGGTGGTGACGGTGCCGGTGGTGGCGACCTCGGTCAGTTCGCGCAGTTCCTCGGCGGTGACGGGGTCGTACTCGACGGGCGGGACCAGGACCTTTCCGTCACCGGTCCGCACGCCGAGCACGGTCCGTTCGCGCAGCCCGGTCAGGAAGGCGCTCTGGACCGGGCCGAGAGAGCGGGTGAAGGGGAACTCGACCACCAGTGGTGCGCTGAGGACGTCGGGCACGGTTGTCTCCTTGGCTCAGGCGCGCCGGTAGACGGGCGGGCGCTTCTCGGCGAAGGCGCGGGCGCCTTCCTTGGCGTCGGCGGTCGCGAAGACCGGCCAGCCGCGCTTCAGTTCGGCGGCGAGCCCATCGGTCTCGGTCATTTCGGCGGTCTCGTACACGGAGGCCTTGACGGCCTCGACGGCGAGCGGGCCGCAGGCGTTGATCCGCTCGGCGACGTCGAGGGCCTGTTCCAGTGCGGTGCCGTCGGGGACGACTCGGCCGATCAACCCGATGCGGGCCGCTTCGTCGGCGCTGTACGGGCGTCCGGTGAGAAGCATTTCGAGAGCGTGGGTGCGGGCGATCTGGCGGGGCAGCCGTACCGTCGAGCCGCCGATGGGGAACAGTCCGCGCTTGACCTCGAAGAGTCCGAAGGTGGCGCTCGCACCGGCGATACGGATATCGGTGCCCTGCAGGATCTCGGTTCCGCCCGCCACGCAGTGGCCCTCGACGGCGGCGATGACCGGCTTGCGGGGGCGATGATGGCGCAGCATCGCCTTCCAGTGCAGATCGGGGTCGGCGGTCATCCGGTCGCGGTACTGCTCGCCGTCCATCCCCTTGCCCGCCAGGGCTTTGAGGTCCATGCCGGCGCAGAAGCAGCCGCCCGCGCCGGTGAGGACCACCGAGCGAACGGTGTCGTCCTCGTCCGCCGCCAGCCAGCCGTCGTACAGCCCGACCAGCATCGGCAGCGAGAGTGCGTTCTTCGCCTCCGGCCTGTTCAAGGTGAGCACCAGTGTGGCGCCCTCGCGTTGCACGGTGAGGTGTTCCGTACCACCCATTGCCTGCCTCCCGTCTCAAGACCTAGAACAGGTTGCAGTAGGTGGGCATCCAGTTCAATACTTTTCTGACAGTCAGTCAGATTTCTTCGACGGCACCCCTTCACACTTGTGCCTCCCAGCGCTCTAATGACCGCCGAGCCATTCAGCATCCGGGGTCAGGAGGAACGGTGGAGTACAACCTTGCCGACCTGTTCGAGTCGGTCGTCGACGCGGTCCCGGAACGCGAGGCGCTCGTCTACCTCGATCACCCCGGTACGGGTGCGGAGCGCCGCCTGACGTACGCGGAACTGGACGCGGCCGCCAACCGCATCGCCCACCATCTGATCGAGGCGGGCATCACTCCCGGCGAGCATCTGGGGCTGCACCTCTACAACGGAGTCGAATACCTCCAGACGGTACTGGCCTGCCTCAAGGCCCGTATCGTCCCCGTCAATGTCAACTACCGTTATGTAGAAGAGGAGTTGGTCTACCTCTACCGTGATGCGGATCTGGCGGCGCTGGTCTTCGACGCCGAGTTCGACGAACGGGTCTCGGCCGCGGCACCGAAGGCCCCGGACCTCCGTCACCTGATCCGGGTGGGAGCACCGGTTTCAGGCGTCCGCGGGCCGGACGCCGTGGCGTTCACGGACGCCGAGGCGGCCGGGAACCCGGAACGCGGCTTCGCACCGCGGTCGGCCGACGACCAGTTCATCATCTACACCGGGGGCACGACCGGAATGCCCAAGGGTGTGATGTGGCGCCAGGAGGACCTCTTCTTCTCCGGCCTCGGCGGCGGTGCACCGACCGGTGAGCCGGTGAAGACCCCGCAGGAGCTCGCCGAGCGGGTGGCCGCGGGCGGTGACGGGATCACCTTCTTCCCCACCCCCCCGCTGATGCACGGCACCTCGACGCTCACCGCGTTCATCGGTTTCAACTTCGGGCAGCGGGTCGTGATCCACCGCAAGTTCGTGCCCCAGGAGGTGCTCCGTACGATCGAGAAGGAGAAGGTCACCAGCGTGTCCCTGGTGGGCGATGCGATGCTGCGGCCGTTGATCGACGCACTGAAGGGCCCGCTGAAGGGCACCGACTGTTCGTCGATGTTCTCCATCTCCAGCTCGGGCGCGATCATGTCGGACTCGGTGCGTGCGGAGTTCCAGGCACTGGTGCCGACGGTGATGCTGCTGAACAACTTCGGCTCGTCGGAGTCCGGGTTCAACGGTACGGCGACGGCCGACTCCGGCCCGGAGAAGGGGTTCCGGCTCCAGGTCAACTCCCGTACGGCGGTGGTCGATCCGGCGACGTACGAGCCGGTTGTTCCGGGCGAGCCGGGGCGGATCGCCCAGCGCGGCCATGTGCCGCTCGGGTACTACAACGACCCGCAGAAGACCGCGGAGACGTTCTTCCGCAGGGGTGACGAGCGCTGGGTCCTGCTCGGTGACATGGCGACCGTCGACGCGGACGGCATCGTCACGGTCCTCGGCCGGGGTTCGCAGTGCATCAACACCGGGGGCGAGAAGGTGTATCCCGAAGAGGTCGAGCAGGCACTGAAGGCCCATCCGGATGTGTACGACGCGCTGGTCGCCGGGGTGCCCGACGAACGGTGGGGAAATCATGTCGCGGCGGTGGTGCAACTGCGCGAAGGGGCGGTCGAGCCCTCGCTCGACGACGTCCAGGCGCACTGCAGGACCCGCCTGGCCGGCTACAAGATCCCCCGCCGACTGGTGATCACCCCGCGGATCCAGCGCTCACCGAGCGGCAAGGCCGACTACCGGTGGGCCCGCTCGGTCGTGGCCCCCCGGCGCGGACCCGAGGACTGAGACCGGGAAGCGGGGGTCGAAAGTCACCCGGATGGCGCCCGGCCCGGTGCACCCGAGGACCACCCGGACGGGCTCCGGCCAGGATCACCCGAGTGCGCCGTCGCGCGTCGGCTCCGCACACCGGGCGGCGGCCACGGACTGAGCCATTCGGGGACGCTGTGTACCCGACCGCTCACCCTATGTGGCAATGGGGGGAAATCGCCCATAGCGTCGGCTCATGAGGAAACGACACATCATGAGCCTTGTCTCTGTCTCGGTCGTCTCGGCCGCGGGACTCGTCGTCTCGGCCGCGGTATTCGGGGCGGCGGTTCCGTCCAGCACCGTCGCGAGCCCGCGTGTGGTGCACCCCGGCGGGTCGATCCAGAAGGCCGTGAACGCCGCCAAACCGGGCGACACGGTCGTCGTCATGCCCGGCACGTACCACGAGACCGTCCTGATCGACAAGAAGGGCCTGACCCTGCGCGGCCTCGGCGGCCGAACCGTCATCAAGCCCCCCACGGGAAAGACGCAGTCCACCGACGCCTGCGCGAAGGCCGGCAGCGGCATCTGCGTCCTGGGCAAGAAGGGGCGTACCGTCGACGGCGTGAGCATCGATTCGCTCACTGTCTCCGGATTCAAGAAGAACGGCGTCTGGGCCTCCTGGACGGACCAGCTGACCGTCCGGCGCGTGACCTCCGAGCACAACGGCGTCTGGGGCATCGCCCAGGAGCGCTCCACCCGCGGCCGGTTCACGGGCAACACCGCCCACGCCAACGGCGACGCGGGTCTCTTCGTCGCGAACACTGTGGACGAGGAGGGCGGCGCCACCGACACCCGCGGCACCGAGATCCAGGACAACACGCTGGCGGACAACCGGATCGGTTTCACCGCCAGGCGCGTGAGAAACCTGTCGGTCCATGACAACACCTTCACCGGCAACTGCAGCGGTGCCTTCATCGTGGGCGACGAGGGCAAGCCGCAGGCCGGAGCCATGACGATCCAGTCCAACCAGATCACCGACAACAACAAGTACTGCGCCAAGACCAAACGCCTGCCCGCCATCCAGGGTTCCGGCATCGTGCTCACCGGCGCCGCGGACACCCAGGTCCGCTCGAACACGATCAGCAACAACGTGGGCGCCACGCCGCTCTCCGGCGGCGTCGTGCTGTTCAAGAGCTTCGTGGGCACGAAGAACACCGGCCACACCATCAGTGCCAATGTCGCGCTCGGCAACAAGCCGGCCGACCTGGTCAATGGCGACACCGGCAAGAACAACACCTTCGTCGCCAACGTCTGCAAGAAGTCCACACCGGCCGGGATGTGCTGACCGGTGCACCCTCGCACTAGGAGAAGCGAAACAGCATGACCACTGTGAGTCCCACCCCCGCACCTACCCCCGTACACGCCGCCCTCCCGCACCCCGTCACGCCCCCTCAGCCGGCCATGCAGCTGCGAGAGATCGTCTTCGGCGCGGCCCGCGCGGCCGCCGTGCGCGCCGCCGCCCGGCTGGGTGTCGCCGACGCGCTGGGCGAGACGCCCGCGACCGCGCAGGAACTCGCGACGCTGGTGAAGACCGAGCCGGTGCCCCTGCGCCGGCTGCTGCGCGCGCTGTCCTGCTACGGGATCTTCGCCGAGACGCCGGACGGGTACTTCACGCACACCGAGATGTCCCGCCTGCTGCGCGAGGACGACCCGAACAGCCTGCGCAATATCTCCCTGTGGTGCACCGAGCCCTGGACCTGGGACGTCTGGCCGCGCCTCGACGAGGCGGTGCGCACCGGCAAGAGCGTCTTCGCGGACGTGCACGGCAAGGGGTTCTTCGACTACCTCCACCAGGACGCCCACGAGTCGGCCCAGATCTTCAACCGGGCCATGACCACCTCCAGCATGCAGTCCGCGTTGGATGTCGCCGAACTCCTCGACCTCACCGGGGTGTCCGCGGTCGCCGACATCGGCGGCGGCCAGGGACACGTGCTGGCCAGCCTGCTGGAGAAGCACCCGTCGCTGCGCGGTACCCTGATGGACCTGCCGGGCGTGGTGGCACGTGCCGACGCCCGGCTGCGGGACGAGGGTCCGCTCGTCGACCGGACCCGTATCGTGGCCGGGGACTGCCGCGAGGCCATCCCCGTCAAAGCCGATCTCTACATCATCAAGAACATCCTGGAGTGGGACGACGACAGCACGCGCAGGACGTTGCGCAATGTCGTCGCGGCAGCCCGCCCCGGAGCCAGGGTCGTCGTCATCGAGAACCTCGTCGACGACACCCCGTCGATGCGGTTCACGACCGCGATGGACCTGCTGCTGCTCCTCAACGTCGGTGGTGCGAAGCACACAAGGGAGAGCCTGGTGACCCGGATCTCGGATGCCGGGCTGCTGATCGACAGGGTCGTCCCGGTCAACCCCTACCTCCACGCGTTCGAATGCGTGGTCCCCGACTGATCTTCCTGCCGGGCGAACTTTCCCCGGGAACAAGGGAAATCGCCCCGGGTCCGGCCATTCGGCCGGACCCGGGGCGATTTTCCGTCTCAAGCGGTGGTGCCGCGCTCCCACCGGTAGAACTCGTGGGCCATGGCGTCCTTGGGGCTGCGCCAGGTCTTCGGGTCGTACGCGCTCACATATGCGGTGAGCTTGTCGCTGATGTCCTTGAACGCCGGGTGCCGCGTCACCTTGGCGATCTCGGGACCCGGCGGACGGTCCGATTCGATCAGGTGCAGATAGACGTCGCCGAACTGGAAGAGCTTGCGCCTGGTGACGCCGACGAGGTGCGGCAGTTCAGTGCTGTCGGAGGCGGCGAACAGCTCGGCGATGTCCGGCGCCGAACCCGGCGCCATCCGGGCGACGATCAGAGCGTGGTGCATCGTGGGATGCCTTTCTGGTTCCCGGCCCGGCCGCCCGGCCCTGCGGCCGGGCGGCGGGTCGTGGGCGGACGGCTGGTCAGCCGGCGGAGACCGAGGCGGTACGGCGCTCCCGGGCGCGCTGCTCGATCTTGTCCCGGATGAGCTCCATCTGGACCTTGGAGTTGCGGTTGATGTTGTCGGTCATCCACGCGTCGTCGACGGGGGCGTCGGGCCGCATCGCGAATTCCTGGGACCAGCGCATCTTCGTACCGCCGGGGACCTCCGAGTACTCCCACCGGATGTTCATGTGCTGGAACGGGCCCGGCTCGACACGGCGGGCACGGACCGTGCGTGCGGCGCGGTCGACGGTCCGCTCGGAGACCCAGCTCCAGACCTTGTCGTTCTCGTCGGGGTGCATGGTCAGGCGGAACGTCGTGCTGTCGCCATCCCGTTCGATGACTTCGACCGCGGAGTACTCACTGAACAGCCGCGGCCAGTTCTCCAGATCATTCGTCACGTCCCAGACGAGGTCCAGGGGGGCGGCGATGGTGATCTCGTTCTCGGTGTGTCCGGACACTTCAGGCTCCAGTCATGAGGGTGGTGTTGACGAGGTCGAGGAATTCCTGGGGGGTCTTGCAGCGGTCGGCATCTGCCGGCAGCGCCCGGCCGTGCCGGTTCTCCAGCACGCCCACGATGCCGAGAAGGCCGAGCGAGTCGAGGCCGAACTCGTCGAAGGCGGACCCGGGGCGCTTCTCCATGTCCCGCGGGTCGACGGTGAGTCCGGCACCCTTCTTCATCAGGACGGCGAGTTCCGTGTAGGTCAGTCGGTCGGTCATGAGGACTTCTCCTTACTCACACTTGGATGTCGGTGGGGCGCCGCAGCACCATCGCCGCGTTCGAGCCCATGAGCCCGCGGCTGAGCACGAGCGCCGTCCGCAGTTCCGCGGGGCGCGCCTGGCCGGTGACCACATCGAGGTCGTGGCACACGTCGAAGACGTTGGGGGTGGGCGGTATCAGCGCGTTCTCCATGGAGAGCACGGCAGCGGCCACATCCAGCACCGGCGCACCGCAGTAGGCACGCCCGATGCCGCTCTTGGGCGCTGTCACCGGTACCTGTCGGCCGTGCGCACCGAGTGCGTCCGCAATCGCGAGCGCCTCGGCGCGGTCGGCCGCCGGTACGCCGAGGGCGTCCGCGAAGACGACGTCGATCTCGTCCGGCGCGCAGTCGGCCTCCCGCAGGGCACCGATGATCGCCTGGGCGAGGCCCTCCCGGGACTCCTCCCACCGGGCCGCTCCGGTGAACGTGGCGGCATGCCCGGCGACTTCGGCCCGGACACGGGCCCCGCGCCGACGGGCCGACTGCTCCTCCTCGACCACCAGCATGGCGCCGCCTTCGGCCGGCACGAAGCCGCAGGCGTCCGAGGTGAACGGCCGGTAGGCGCGGGTGGGGTCGTCTCGGGTGCTCAGGTCCTCGTACCCGAGCTGGCAGACGACCGAGTAGGGCGCCAGCGGCGCCTCGGCCGCGCCGACCACCACCGCTTCGGTACCGCGGCGGATCGAACGGGCGGCATGCGCCAGCGCATCCAGACCGCCCGCTTCGTCGCTGGCCACGACCGCGCACGGCCCCTTGAAGCCGCCACGGATCGAGATCTGTCCGGTGCTGGCGGCATAGAACCAGGCGATGGACTGGTACGGACCCACGTAGGTGGATCCCTGTCCCCACAGCCGTTGGAGTTCCCGCTGGCCGAATTCGCCGCCACCGGACCCGGCAGCGGTCACCACGCCGACGTCGAAGGGCGAATCCTCGTAGTCGGCGCGGCCCAGCCGGGCGTCGTCCAGCGCGATGTCCGCGGCGGCCATCGCGAAATGCGTGAACCGGTCGGTCTGGACGATGAAGCGCTCTTCGATCAGCTCCGCCGCCTCGAAGCCCCGCACCTCGCCCGCGACCCGCAGCGGAAGCTGCTCGCACCCCTCGCGGGTGACCCGGTCGAGGACGCTGATCCCTTCGTGCGTCCTCTTCCAGAAGGCTTCGGTGTTGGTGCCGTTGGGGGCGACGACACCGATACCGGTGACTACGGTGCGCCGCGCTCTACGGGTTTTCATGGTGTCCTCCCACCTGTTCTCGTCAAGGCCACCGCGGATTGGAAGCCGCCGAACCCGCTGCCGACCGAGAGGACGCTGCGCAGCTTCAGGGGACGTGCGGTGCGTGGCACGTAGTCGAGGTCACACTCCGGGTCCGGGCTCTCGTAGTTCGCCGTCGGCGGCACCGTCTGGTGGACCAGGGCGAGTACGCAGGCGGCGATCTCTATGGCCCCGATCGCCCCCAGCGAGTGGCCGACCATGGACTTGATCGAACTCATCGGTACGTCGTAGGCGTGCGCGCCCAGTGCCCGCTTCACGGCGGCCGTCTCGTGCCGGTCGTTCTGCTTGGTGCCCGAGCCGTGCGCGTTGACGTAATCGATCTGCGAGCCGTCCATGCGGGCGTGGTCGAGGGCCCGGTTGATCGCCTCGGCCATCTCCAGCCCTTCGGGGGTCAGCCCGGTCATGTGGTAGGCGTTGCCGAAGGTGGCGTAGCCCGCGATCTCGCAGTACACGGTCGCGCCCCGGGCTCGGGCGTGCTCCAGCTCCTCCAGCACGAGCACCGCTCCGCCCTCGCCCATGACGAAGCCGTCGCGGCGGGAGTCGAACGGCCTGGAGGCATGTTCCGGGTCGTCGTTGTTCGCGGAGGTGGCCTTGATCGCGTCGAAGCACGCCACCGTGATCGGGGTGATCGGTGAGTCGGAAGCCCCTGCGATGCAGACGTCGACGCGGCCTTCCTCGATGGAGTGGAAGGCGTACCCGATCGCGTCTAGACCGGAGGTGCAGCCCGTGGAGACGGTCTGCACAGGGCCGTGCGCGCCGACCTGTTCGGCCACCGCCGAGGCGAGGGAGCTGGGTGAAAAGGCTCGCTCCAGATGCGGACCGGCCGGCCGGTGGTCGACATCCCAGCGGGCGCCGCTGCCGCTGACGGCGACATAGTCGTGCTCCAGTCGGGTGGTTCCGCCGACCGCGGTGCCCAGCGACACACCCATCCGCCAGGGGTCCACCTTCTCCGGGTCGAGGCCCGCGTCACCGAGTGCCTCCCTGGCGGCAACCATCGCGAACTGGACGTACCGGTCCGACCTGGCGACCTGGTCCGCGTCCAGTCCGTGCGCCGCCGGGTCGAAGTCGCACTCGGCGGCGATGCGGGAGCGGAAGCCGGCCGGGTCGAAGAGCGTGATGCCCCGGGTGGCGGTGCGTCCGTTCGCGAGGAGGTCCCAGAAGGCCGGTGCGCCGATGCCGCCGGGGGCCACGACGCCGACACCGGTGACCCCCACGCGGCGGGTCATGAGACGGTCTCCGTTCGTTCCGGCGGCGCGATGCCCTCGCCGGACTCCGTGTGCTCTGTGTCGACGTGGCCGAGTTCCGGGCGCGGGGCGAGGGGGCCGAGGTGGAAGACCATGCGTGCCTCGACGTCGCCCACGTTTCGGAATCGGTGGCGTACATGGGGAGGGATCAGCAGGCCCTGGTCGGGCCGCATCCGGTGCGGTTCACCGTCCAGATCCACCTCCAGGAGACCGTTCACGACGTACACGAACTCCTCGGAGTACGGGTGGTAATGCTCGCCGATGCGGTCGCCGGGCTGAACGATGGCCAGCCCCATGAATCCGCTGGTGGCTCCCACGGCCGTAGGCGTGAGCATGGCGCGAAGGTCGCCTCCGCGCCTGCGGTTGGGCTGCGTCTCGCTGAGGTCCACGATGCGTGGCCGGTGCATGGTCATGACTGCTTTCCTCCTGGCGCATTGCGCGTTGTGATGACGGGTTGAGCGAGAACCCCCCAGGGTGCGGATGCGCGATTCAGGACTCCGTGGTCTGCCGATCCGTGATCAGGGTCATCTCGGACTCCGTAAGGAAGTGCGGGATCCCCTGCTCGGTCGTGGGCACGGCATTCGCGCCGCCGTCGAGGAGGCGTCCGAGTCTGGCCACCTTGCCGGGGCCGTCGATGCCGACCGCCTGGGCCGGCTGCGCGTCGATCGGTTCGACCGCTTCGAGGAGGCGGACGACGACGTCGTCGCGTTGGAAGATGGTGCTGCTGTCGATGATGCTCGCCGGGTCCTCGGCCGCCTCCTCGTCATGGCCGGCGAGCAGCCGGGCGAGTGCCATGCCGCAGCCCTCCTTGGCCTGGTAGAAGAGTGCGTGCCGACGGATGTTCTCGGCCTTGTGCCGGCCCGCGGTCACGTGGTGGACCGTCGGGAGCGCCGCTCGGGTGAAGAACATCCGGGCGGAGTCCGGGTCGTTGAGGTCCCGGTCCTGTTCCAGGTACGGGTTGATGGCCTCTTCGACGGCCCTGACCTCGGGCTGCCGGGCGACGTGCCGCAGGGCCGCGAGGAGGTCGCCCTCGACCTCGACCGCCCGTACGACGCGGTTTCCGTGCATGAAGAGCGAAGTGCGGCGCAGTCGGGTGTCTTGGTCGACACGAGCTTTCGGGGACTCGTAATCGGCCAGGATCTTCGCCACGATGTCCTCTGTTCCCGGCTTGACGGTGAAGGTGAGCGCGTGCCGCACCACCCCGTCACCCAGCCGGGGTGACGCCTGCAGGCGGCCCTTGGCCGCCTCGGGCGCCAGCTCGAACGCCTTGCCGGTCTCCCGCAGCACGCTGAAGCGCAGCGAACGGGTGTTGCGTACGCAGCTGTGCAGCGGCTGGACCGTCGCGACGTGCTCCTCACTGTTCACCCAGGCGAGGAACGGCGGTGCGCTCTCCCACTCGCTGGTGATCAGCCACTGGGAGGGGTTCTCGATGGACTGGCACAGCTGGTCGCTGATGTGCCCGGGGACGGATGCCACCTGATTGCGCAGGTGCTCATACGCCTCCAGGAACTGCTTCTGGGCCCCGTCGTACAGGTCCAGCAGCAGAACCACACGCAGCCTGGAACCGTCGAAGGCGGACTGGGAGATCCGTTCCGAGAGGGTGGTGGTCATCTTTCGATCTCCTTCGAGACAGTTTCGGGGTCAGGCCGGGTGGCATGCCGTCAACCGTCGGTTGGCGAGTGGATTCGGAGCGGGGACTCTCCCGGCGGACATGGTCGGTCCGCCCCCGTGACCGCGGGCATCGTCTCCGTGACCGATCGTGAAACGCTGGTCCGGGTGGCGCGAGATTTATGAACCGTTCAGGTGAGCGGCCGTCCGAACCGCTCCGACAAGGGCATTGAACAATGCATCCGAACGGCTTCCGAGCTGGAGCAACTGATGAACGAGAACGTCGACATTCGCGTACCGGTCCTCATCGTGGGCGGCTCCTTGGTGGGCCTGTCCACCTCACTTTTCCTCGGTCGGCTCGGCATCGAGCATCTACTGGTCGAGAAGCACCGATCCACCTCGACACATCCTCGCGGACGCGGCAACAACGTGCGCACGATGGAGGTGTTCCGCACGGCGGGTGCGGAGCCGGGCATCCGGGAGGCGGCCTCGGTCCTCGCCGACAACCACGGCATCCTGCAAGCCGGCTCGCTCACCGGGGACGACCAGGAGTGGCTGTTCAAGGAGATCGACCCGGGTGGCGGACTCGCCCGTTTCAGCCCGGCCGGCTGGTGTCTGTGCAGCCAGAACGATCTGGAACCCGTGCTGGTGAAGCTGGCCCGTGAACAGGGCGGGGACCTGCGGTTCTCCACCGAGATGCAGAGCTTCGACCAGGACGGGTCGGGAGTGGACGCAACACTCAAGAACCGGGAGACCGGAGAGCACATCAGTGTGCGTGCGGACTACCTCATCGCGGCCGACGGGCCGCGCAGCCCCATCCGTGAGCAGCTGCGCATCGACCGGACCGGGCCCGGTGATCTCTTCCACAACGTGAGCATCACGTTCCGCTCCCGGCAGCTCGCCGATGTAGTGGGTGACCGGCGCTTCATCGTCTGCTATCTGACCAACCCCGCTGCGGACGGCGCCCTGTTGCCGGTGGACAACGAGAAGGAGTGGGTGTTCCACGCGCCGTGGCAGCCCCAACTGGGCGAAACTCTGGAGGACTTCACCGACGAGCGGTGTGCCGAGCACATCCGTACGGCGGTCGGCGCTGCGGACATCGACATCGAGATCACCGGCAAGGCCCCGTGGCACGCCGCGGAGCGGGTCGCGGAGCGGTACGCGTCCGGCAGGGTCTTCCTCGCCGGGGACTCGGCCCATGAGATGTCCCCGACCGGGGCGTTCGGCTCCAACACCGGCATCCAGGACGCACACAACCTGGCCTGGAAGCTCGCCATGGTACTCAGGGGCGAGGCCGGCCCGGGTCTGCTGGACACATACGAGGCGGAGCGGCTTCCGGTGGCGCAGGCGACGAGCGCACGGGCCTCGGCGCGCTCCAGCGAGCACAGCCACCCGGGATACGCGGCGGCGCCGGGCGTGGGCGGCGGGAAACAGGGCGGCATGCTCACCGTGGCACTGGGCTACCGCTATGCCCGCGGCGCCGTGCTGGGTGCCGATCCGCAGCAGCCGGTGGTGCCGCAGGGAATGCAGTTGAACGGTCAACCCGGCAGCCGTGCACCGCATCTGTGGGTACGTCAGACCGGTGATCGCAAGTCCACACTGGATCTGTACGAGCGCACCCTCGTGCTGCTCACCGACGGTGAGGACGTGACGTGGCGGCGGGCGGCGGCGCGGGTCGCCGACCGCCTTTCGGTCCGGCTCCAGGCGTACGGCATCGGCCCGGGCGCCGATCTGGAGCCGGAGAACGGGGCCGACTGGGCCGAGATCCACGGCACGACGCCCGAAGGCGCCGTGCTGGTGCGTCCCGACGGCTTCGTGGCCTGGCGGTCGACGGGTTCCGTGGCCGACGCCGAGGCCACCCTCCACGAGGTCCTGACCTCCCTGCTGCACCGGACCTGACCCTGTCGCTGAGCACCCGGGGAATGCGTCAGACCAGACCGAACGACCGTAGCTCCGCGAGGAATTCTTCCGGCTTCGCGGTGTGGACGAGGTGTCCGGCCTCGATGGTGACGAAGCGGCCACGGGGTATCCGTCCCGCCATCCAGACCAGCCGGTCCTGGGCGATCTGGCTGGTGGGGCCGCCGCCGATGACGAGGGTCGGGGCGGTGATCTCGCCGAGGCGTTCCCGACCCTCCGGGTCCGGTTCGTTCAGCTGGGCGTTGGTCGACGGCACCACTTGCCAGTCGAAGTCCAGCCCCTCGTCGGGCCGTTCGACGGGGCCTCGTGGCGGGTCGAGCGGGAACGGCGGCGGGACCTCCTCCAGCACCAGCCGACCGATCAGTCCGGGTTCCTGCTCGGCGAGCAGATAGGCGGCAGCGGCGCCCATGGAGTGTCCGACCACCGTGGCGCCCGCCAGGTTGCGAGCCTCCAGAAAGGCGTGCAGATCGTCCCGGAACAGCTCGAAGGAGTAGCGGCCGGGCCAGTCGCTGAGGCCGTGCCCGCGGAAGTCGAATGCGTACACCCGGTGTTCATCGGCCAGGCGTTCGGCGATCTCGGTCCAGGTCCTGCTGTCGCCGCCGCGGCCATGGACGAGCACGACGGGCGGCGCCGACGGATCCCCCCATACCCGGTAGGCGAGCCGTGTGCCACCGGCCTGCACGCTGAGCACTTCCGGATCGAGGAAGGCGTTGACCGTACGGACGAAGGCACCCGGGTCGTCCAGCCAGGGGAAGTGCGCGGCGCCGCGCTGCACGACGAACTCGGCGTTCGGGAAGAGCGCTACCAGTTCGGCGGCGCGGTCGGGCGTCGGCCCTCCGTCGTACTCCCCCGCGAGGACGAGGACCGGCGCGGTCACGTTCCCCAGCGCGGCGGCGGTGGCGGCAGGATCGAAGACGCCGTCCTGGTAATAGACGTGCGCGGCCTCGGAGTCGGTCTGCCCGGGTGCGGTGGCGGCATGGGCCCGGGCGAGGGCGTCCCATCGCCCGTAGGTGAACGGCTCGACGGCGGACCACACCTCACCGGCATCGCGCCCCGACCAGATGTCCTCCAGGGCGGCCCGCCCGGCCGCGTACCACGGTTCGTCGCGGCGCAGTTCACCGGCTTCGCGCCAGTCCCGGTCGGTGACCTCGATGCCCACGGCCCGGGTGCCGGGTGTGATGAGCGTGATCGTGCGCAGCCGCTGCGGGTGCCGGGCAGCGTAGAGCGCGGCCAGATCGGCGGAGGCGGAGTGGGCGAGCAGGTCGATGCGTTCCTGGCCGAGGTGCTCGCGCAGCGCCTCGACATCGTCGACCAGCCGGTCGCAGCGGTACGTCGACGGGTCGTCCGGCACCGCGGAGTCCCCGGTACCACGCAGATCGAGTACCACGAGCTGCCGGTGGGCCGAGAGTCCGCCGAGGTCACCCAGGTACGCCCCGGCCCGCATCGGTCCACCGGGCAGACAGATGAGCGGAACGCCCGATCCGACGAGGCGGTAGGCGAGTTCGGTCCCGTCGTATGCGTGGAAGTTCGGCATGTACGCCATCCAAACAGGGCCGGCCGGCCGGAGCAGCCGTGTTCGGTGTGAGCGAATCCGCGAGAGGCGGCGCAGCGTGGCGGCAGCGGTGCAGGAGCGGGACGCGGATGAGCTGTGTCGCCCCTCTTGCCATGTGGCGGAACATCCTGAATTACTGCTACCGAAAGATCGACCGAATGATCGGTCGCCTGCACGGAAGAGGGAGATCCGGATGACGGCTCTGCTGGACGCGGCGGAACGACTGGGCCGCGACGAGCTGGAGGCACTCCAGCTGGAGCGGTTGCGGGCCACGCTGCACCACGTGTACGAGAACGTCGGCCACTACCGGGCCGCGTTCGACAAGGCCGGGCTGCACCCGGACGACTGCCGTACGCTCGCCGATCTCGCCCGCTTCCCCTTCACGACCAAGGCGGATCTGCGGGACAACTACCCCTTCGGCATGTTCGCCGTCCCCGAGGACCACGTACGGAGGATCCATGCGTCCAGCGGGACGACGGGCCGTCCCACCGTCGTCGGTTACACCCAGCGGGACCTGGACACCTGGGCGGACGTGGTCGCCCGCTCGATCCGGGCCGCCGGCGGCCGTCCCGGGGACAAGGTCCATGTGGCTTACGGATACGGCCTGTTCACCGGCGGGCTGGGGGCGCACTACGGGGCGGAACGGCTCGGCTGTACGGTCATCCCGGCGTCCGGTGGCATGACGGCCCGCCAGGTCCAGCTGATCCAGGACTTCCGGCCCGAGATCATCATGGTGACACCGTCGTACATGCTGACGCTCCTGGACGAGTTCGAGCGGCAGGGCGTCGATCCGCGGACGACCTCCCTGAAGGTCGGGATCTTCGGTGCCGAGCCGTGGACGGAGGAGATGCGGCGCGAGATCGAGGAGCGGTTCGCGATCGACGCGGTCGACATCTACGGTCTTTCGGAGGTGATGGGGCCCGGCGTCGCCCAGGAGTGCGTGGAGACCAAGGACGGGCTGCACATCTGGGAGGACCACTTCTATCCGGAGGTCGTCGATCCGTTCACCGGTGAGGTGCTGCCCCCCGGTGAGAAGGGCGAGCTGGTCTTCACCTCGCTCACCAAGGAGGCCATGCCGGTGATCCGCTACCGGACGAGGGACCTGACCCGGCTGCTGCCGGGCACGGCGCGGGTGTTCCGGCGGATGGAGAAGGTGACCGGGCGCAGCGACGATCTGGTGATCCTGCGCGGGGTGAATCTCTTCCCGACCCAGATCGAGGAGATTGTGCTGCGCACGCCGGGGGTGGCGCCGCACTTCCAGCTGCGGCTGACCCGCGAGGGCCGCCTCGACGCACTGACCGTGCGGGCGGAGGCACGGGCAGAGGCCACACCGGAACAGCGGACGGCCGCCGCGGAGTCGATCACGGCGGCCGTCAAGGACGGGATCGGGGTGTCTGTCGGGGTCGAGATCGTCGATCCCGAGACGCTGGAGAGGTCGGTCGGCAAGTTCAGGCGAGTCGTGGACGAGCGCGGGGGGCGTTAGGCCCCCTCATTCGGGCCTTCCCGGGATCGTGTTCGGACCTTTCCGGGCTCGTGCGGCCGTTCACTCCAGTCCTGTGCTTCCACGTGGAGCCTGCGGCTGCGGGCTCCTCAGCCTTCCGAACCGGCGATGGTGCAGGCGAGCTCGCCGTCCCGGGCGTCGCAGACGACTGTGTCGCCGGGGTTGAGCGTCCCGTCGAGCAGCATGTTCGACAGCCGGTTGTCCAGCTCGGACTGAATCGTGCGGCGCAGCGGCCGGGCGCCGAATTCGGGCTGGTAGCCGAGGTTGGCCAGCAACTCCTTGGCCGTCTCGGTGACTTCCAGATCGATCTTCTGCGCGTGCAGTCTGCGGCGGCTGCGTTCCAGCAGCAGGTCGACGATCCGGGTCAGATCCTTCCGGGTGAGAGCGTGGAAGACGACGATCTCATCGATCCTGTTGAGGAATTCGGGCCGGAAATGCGCCCGCAGCTCGGCCATGAGGTCGTCCCTGATCTCGTCCACCGAGCCCGAGTGGTCCAGGATGTGCTTCGACGCGATGTTGCTGGTCATGATGATCACGGTGTTGCGGAAGTCGACCGTACGGCCCTGCGCGTCCGTGAGCCGCCCGTCGTCCATGACCTGGAGCAGCAGATTGAAGACGTCCGGGTGGGCCTTCTCCACCTCGTCGAAGAGCAGGACGCTGTAGGGCTTGCGGCGTACCGCCTCGGTGAGCTGTCCGGCCTCCTCGTAGCCCACGTATCCGGGCGGGGATCCGACGAGCCGGGAGACGGTGTGCTTCTCCTGGAACTCACTCATGTCGAAGCGGACCATCCGGTCCTCCTCGCCGAACAGCAACTCCGCTATAGCCTTGGCAAGTTCGGTCTTGCCGACACCGGTGGGGCCGAGGAAGAGGAAGCTGCCGGTGGGACGGCCGGGGTCGCCCATGCCCGCCCGGCCACGACGCACGGCCTGGGCCACGGCGTCGACCGCCTCGTCCTGGCCGATCACGCGCTTGTGGAGCGCCTCTTCGAGCTTCATCAGCCGCTCACGCTCGGTCTCGGTGAGCTGTGAGACGGGGATACCGGTACGCCTGGACAGCACTTCGGCAATGTCCTCGGCAGTGACGTCGCCGACCTCGGCCCGTTCCCCGCCGAGATCGGCGAGTCGGCGCTCCGTCTCCTGGACGAGCGATTTGAGCTCGGCCGCGCGCTCGAAGTCCTCATTGCTGACCGCCTGGTCCTTCTCCCGGTTCAGCATGGTGAGCCGGTCCTCGAGGTCGGCGGCCTCGGTGCTGCCGCCCACACCGCGCAACGCCACCCGTGCCCCCGCCTGGTCGATGAGGTCGATGGCCTTGTCGGGCAGGAAACGGTCGGTGACATAGCGGTCGGACAGCACGGCTGCGGCGTCGATGGCCTCGTCGGTGATGCGCACCTGGTGATGCACCTCGTACGAGTCGCGCAGCCCACGCAGGATCTCGACGGTCTCGTCCACGGTCGGCTCGCACACCATCACGGGCTGGAAACGGCGTTCGAGGGCGGCGTCCTTCTCGATGTTCTTGCGGTACTCGTCGATGGTGGTCGCGCCGACCAGACTGAGATCTCCGCGGGCCAGCGCGGGCTTGAGAATGTTCCCGGCGTCCATGGCGCCTTCGCCTCCGCTCCCGGCGCCGACCACGGTGTGCAGCTCGTCGATGAACAGGATGATGTTCTTCTCCGCAGCGGTGACCTCGTCGATCACCTTCTTGAGCCGCTCCTCGAATTCGCCGCGGTACTTGGAGCCTGCGACGAGTCCGGCCATGTCGAGTGAGACGACCCGCCGGTCCTGCAGGGCCTTGGGTACGTCACCGGAGACGATCCGCTGTGCCAGCCCCTCCACGATGGCGGTCTTCCCGACGCCGGGATCGCCGATGAGCACGGGATTGTTCTTGGACCGGCGGGAGAGGATCTCCACGGTCTGCTCGATCTCGTCGGCCCGGCCGACCACAGGATCGAGCCGCCCGCTGCGGGCCTCCTCGGTCAGGTCACGCCCGTAGTCGTCGAGGGTCGGGGTGCTGCTGTGCCCGCCGGCCGCCGGCTGCCGGCTGCCGAAGCCCTCACGCAACGTCTGCGGGGAAGCCCCCTCGGAGCGCAGCATCTGTGCGGCACCGAAACTCGGGTCCTCCAGCAGCGCGCCGAGGATGTGTTCGGGGCCGATGTACGATGCGCCGCTTGCCTGGGACCGGGCGTGAGCGGCCAGCAGAGCCCGTTTCGCGGCAGGCGTCAGGGCTGGCTCCCCGTTCCCGCTGCCCGAGGGCAGCACCTCCTGCAGGTCCGCCGCCAGCTTGTCCGGATCGACGCCGGCCTGTTCCAGCAAGCCGCGGGCCGGCGCCACCTGGGTGGCGGCCCACAGCAGATGTCGGGTGTCCAGGTCGGCTCCGTCCTCGGCGGCCCGGCCGCCGGCAGCCGCCAGCAGCTCGTGCGAGGAGTCGCTGAGGAGGCGGCCGATGGGAACGCGTTGCACGGCCGGCGGAGAAGCCGCCGGGCTCATGCCGAAGAAGCGGTTGAAGAGGTCGGAGAACGGGTCGTCCGACCCGAAAGGCGAAGTCGTCACAGTGATCACCCGATCCGGCGCGGGCTGCCGCGGGCTCCGCACGACCGCGCGCCCCCTGCTGTCGTCGTTTGCCCGAACACACCCAGTCTTCGCCACGACGGGCCATCATGCGACCGGAGGAAACCAGGCAGGCTCAGTGGCCCTGCGCGAACCGGTCGCGCAGCTCCCGCTTGAGGATCTTGCCGCTCGCATTGCGCGGCAGCTCCTCCACGAAGAGGACCTTCTTCGGGGCCTTGAAATGAGCGAGCCGCTCACGGGCGTGGTCGATGAGTTGAGACTGTGTCGCTTCGTCGCGCAGGACGACCACGGCGGTGACGGCCTCGATCCAACGGTCGTCGGGCAACCCGACGACAGCGACCTCGGCAACGGCGGAATGGGTGTAGAGGGCGTCCTCGACCTGACGGGAGGCGACGAGGACACCGCCGGAATTGATGACGTCCTTCAGCCGGTCGACGACCGTGAAGAAGCCCTCCGTGTCGCGGACGGCAAGGTCGCCGGAGTGGAACCAGCCGTCGCGGAAGGCTTCCGCGGTCTCCTCGGGCTTGTCCCAGTAGCCCTCGCACAACTGGGGCGAGCGGTAGACCACTTCACCGGCCGTGCCGTCGGGGACTTCCATGCCCTCCTCGTCCACGACCCGGGCCTCGACGAAGAGAACGGGCCTGCCGCAGGAGTCCATCCGGCCCTCGTGCTCGTCCGGTCCGAGGACGGTGGCGAGCGGGCCGATCTCGCTCTGACCGAAGCAGTTGTAGAAGGCGAGCGCGGGCAGCCGGTCGCGGAGCCGTTCCAGTACGGGTACGGGCATGATCGACGCGCCGTAGTACGCCTTGCGCAGCCCGCCGAGTTCGCGCGTGGTGAAGCCGGGGTGCTGGGAGATGCCGATCCACACGGTCGGCGGGGCGAAGACGCTGTCGGCCTGCCCCGTCTCGACGAGGTCGAAGATCCGGTTCACATCGGGTGCGTCGAGGATGATGTTCTCTGCACCGACCGCAAGGTAGGGCATCAGGAACACATGCATCTGCGCGGAGTGGTAGAGCGGCAGTGAGTGGACCGGTCGGTCGGTGGCGCGCAGATCGAGCGCGGTGATCGCGCTGACGTACTCGTGGACGAGCGCGCCGTGGGTCATCATCGCGCCCTTGGGGAGTGCGGTGGTGCCCGAGGTGTAGAGCAGCTGGACGAGGGCTTCCGCGGCCGGTTCGCGCTCCGGGGTGAAGGGACGCGGGGTGGTGGTGGCATCGAGGAGGGAGTCCGGCGCGTCGCGCAGCGCGCGTACGGAGAACGTGGCCGGAATCCGGTCGGCGAGGTCCGCGTCGGTGAGGACGAGCGCGCTGCCGGACTGGTCGAGGAGGTACGCGAGGTCGTCACCGGTGAGGTTCTGGTTGACCGGCACATGGACCAGGCCCGCGCGGGCACAGGCGAGGTAGCCGATCAGATACGCGTCGGAGTTGTGCGCGTAGGAAGCGACCCGGTCGCCGGGATGCAGCCCGTGCTCGCCGGTGAGGACCGCCGCCGCGGTACTGACCGCCGTGTCGAGTTCCGCGTAGGTCCAGGACCTGTCCGCGTACCGCAGGGCGGTGCTCGCGGGGGTACGCCGGGCGCTGCGGGCGAGGACACCGTCGACTGTGCTGCTTCGTACACCTGTCATGGCGTGATCCTGTGCGGCCGGAACCCGGTGGTCAAGGGGTCGGATACCGGTCGGGATGTCGACGGGGGTGCGAGGGTGCCGGCTGAGTTGGCGCATGGCGACTCGAACCCTCGGGTAACCGCCTTTCGCGCACGCACAGTCGGAAGGACCGTTGCCTCTCCGTAACCGTCTCGGACTTCTTGCGATATCCGGTCTCGCGCCGTTCACCATGCCGGCATCGCTGCCGCCCGCCGCGGCCGACGGCTCGCGCACACAGCGTCGGTCGGGCGGTGGACTGTCCGCCGTGATCCGGTACACCGAATACGGCATCCCGCACATCGTGGCGAAGGACTACGCGGACCTGGGGTTCGGCAATGGCCGGGCACAGGCCGCCGACCAGGTGTGCACGCCCGCCGACGGCAACGCGACCCGGCGTGGCCGGCGGTCCGGGTACTTCGGTCCGGACGCGGCTGCGGACGAATCGCTCTCGTCCGCGACGAAGAACCTCTCCAGCAGTCTTTCCTTCCGCGGAGTCCGCGAGAGTCACACCGTGGAGAAGCTGCTGAAGGTACCGGCACCGGCGGGTCGGAGTCGCGACGTCAAGGAGCCTGAGCGCGGCTGGGCGGCCGGGTACAACGGTCCTGCGCAACGGGAAGCGCATCCCGCTCGGCGGCGGTACGGAGTCCCTCGGCATCTGGAACACCATATGGGCGGTGCCGGGGCCGAATCGGCGCTGTTCGCAGGAGGTGCGGTTCACTCACGCGCTGCGGGAGCGAGTGGCGAGCAGGGTCGCCAGGACGCACGGCGCGAGCAGCAGCCCGAAGGCGGCGCGGTAGCCGACGAATTCGGTCGAGCCGGCGCCCACACAGGCGTTGAACAAGGCGGAAGAGACGCCCAGAACCGTTATCTGGCCCAGGTTCTGACTGGTCTGCATCGCGCTGCTGGCATAGCCCTGTCGGCCGGACGGGGCGTGGGAGAGCGACAGCACGGTGAGCGAAGGAGCGAGCAGACCCATGCCGACGGCCGCGACGACCATCGCCGATGCGGCAAGGGACGCGGGCATCGCGGGAAGCGTCCCCACGGCGGCAACCACGACCGCCGCCGCCAGCACCAGCTCACCGGCCACGACCAGGCGGTGCCGGGGGACGCGCTCCAGCAGGCGGCTCTGTATCCAGGAGGAGGCGGCCCAGGCCACGGCAGCCCCCGTGAAGGCCAGGCCCGTGACCACGGGGGCCACGTCCCGGCCCGTGACCAGCATCAGCGGCACGAGCGCCTCCAGTGTGAAGAACACTCCTGAACTCAGCCCGCGCAGCAGCACCGTGGCCGGCAGGCCGCGCACGGCACACCACGTACCCGGCGGCAGCAGCCGCGGCGCGAACACCACCAGCAGGGCGAGCCCTCCCACCGCGAAGAGCAGGTGGCGCAGGTCCCAGCCAGAGGCGCCGTACTGCCCCAGCGCCGCGCCCACGCTCACCGCTGTCGCGACCATCAGCGCAGGGCGCGGCGGTCTGTCTCCCGACTCTGCGGGCGCGGCCGGCCGGGAGCGGCCGCGCAGCACTGCCACCACGGCCAGCGCCGGCAGCACGGTCAGGGCGGCCAGGCCGTAGAACACCGCGCGCCAGGACCACCATTCGGCAACCAGCCCGGCCAGCGGGGGGCCGACCAGCGACGGAATGATCCAGCAGGCACTCATCAACGCCAGAGCACGCGACCGAAGCCGGTCGGGGTAGGCCTGCCCGATGGCGGCATTGATCGACACAGCGACCATCCCGCCCGCCAATCCGTCCAGGAAGCGCCCGGCCGCCAGTTGCCAGATCGAGGTGCTGGCGGCCGAGACGAGCAGGGTGACCACGGCCAGCACCATGCCCGCCGCCAGCGGACGTTGTGCCCCGGCACGGTCCGCCCAATGACCGCCCAGTACCCCGCCCAGCAGACTCGCCGCCACGAAGCATCCCGCCACCAGCGGGAAGAGCGACACCCCGTCCAGGTCCCGTGCGGCCGTCGGCAGTGTGGGGACCACTGCCAGCGCGGCGAGCCCGGTCAGGAACATCACCGCGGTGAAACCGGCGGTGGCGGCCGCGTACGTTCGGGAGAACAGTCCCTCGGCGGTCTCGGAATGCGCCGACGGACGATCGGCCATCGCCGCAGGCGAGCCACTCGATGAACGCTGGTGGGAATCGGTCACGAGCGCACAAGGTATGTGGAGCGCACAAGGACATGCCACTCGTTTTCTGGCTGCCGCCGCCCCGGGCACGGACCGACGAGCATCAGGGCCCTCAACCTCATGAGGCGGCATCCGGCCGACAGGCCCGCCCCCTGCTTCGCCGAGCCGGCGCGTACAGCGTTGCCCCGCGGTTCGGAGCGGACCGCAGGGATTCCACATCCGCGATGCGGGGGCGGTCGGACATCCGGGCCACGGCCACGGAAACGGTGGAAGATTCGAGTCCCGCGACGGCGGGTCCGGTGCCGTCGATGGGGTCCACGACGAGCAGGAACTCGGGTGCGGCGCCGTGGAATTGCAGTCCTCGGTTCTGAGCCGTTGGGCGCGCCGCCTCGCCCCTGTCCGGCGCCGTCGATTCGTCCCCGTTCCCGTCGAGGGGTTCCGCCGGTGACAGTCCGTCAGAACACAACATGGAGAGAGCACTTCACAACGCCCGCTCGTGGCCCTCCCAGTACGGATCGCGCAGCCGCCTCTTGTACAGCTTGCCGTTGGGATCGCGGGGCATCTCCTCGATGAAGTCGATACTCCTGGGGCGCTTGTACCCGGCCAGATGGTGTTCGCAGTGGCTCAGGATCTCGGTGGCCAGCGCTTCCCCCGCCCCGTGTGTCCCGGCCGGTTCGACGACCGCCTTGACCTCCTCGCCCCAGTCGGGATGCGGAATGCCGAAGACGGCCACGTCGGCGACCGCGGGGTGGCTGAGGAGGGCGCTCTCGATCTCGGCGGGATAGATGTTGACACCACCGGAGATGATCATGTCGATCTTGCGGTCGCGGAGGAAGAGGTAGCCGTCCTCGTCGAGAATGCCGAGGTCGCCGACGGTGAAGAAGTCGCCGATGCGGTTCTTCCTCGTCTTGGTCTCGTCCTTGTGGTAGCTGAAGCCGCCGGTGTTCATCTTCATGTAGACGGTGCCGAGCTCGCCGGGCGGCAGGCGCTTGCCGTCGTCGTCGAAGACGGCGAGTTCGCTGATCGGCCAGGCCCTGCCGACCGTGCCCGGTTTCTTCAGCCAGTCCTCGGCGGTGGCGAATGCGCCGCCGCCCTCGCTGGCGGCGTAGTACTCCTCGACGCATCGCCCCCACCAGTCGATCATGGCCCGTTTGACGTGGTCGGGGCAGGGTGCTGCGCCGTGGATGGCGTGGCGCATGGCCGTGACGTCGTATCCCCGCTTCACCTCGTCGGGGAGGGCGAGGAGGCGGTGGAACTGGGTCGGGACCATGTGTGTGTGGGTGCAGTGGTGGGTGTCGATGAGGCGCAGCATCTCTTCCGGCGTCCACTTGTCCATCACGACCAGCGGGTGCCCGATGTGCAGGGACGCTCCCGCGAACTGGAGGACGGCCGTGTGGTAGAGCGGCGAGCAGACGAGATGGACGTTGCCGTCGAAGGGTTTGATGCCGAAGATGCCGAGGAATCCGCCGAGGTGGCTCTCTTCGGGGAGCTTTCCGGGGAGCGGACGGCGGATGCCGCGCGGGCGGCCGGTGGTACCCGAGGTGTAGTTCATGACCCAGCCGAGAGTCCGGGCCTCGGGGGGTGCATCGGACTGTCCTTCGAGTAGTTCGGCGTACGGGCGGAAGCCGTCGACCGTGCCTACGGCATAGCGGTGGCCGGCCGGAAGCTCGGCCTCGTCCGCGGCTGCGGTCGCCGCCTGGGCGAACCGCTCGTGGGCGATGAGCACCTTGGCTCCGGAGTCGGCGACGATCCAGGCGATCTCGGGGCCGACGAAGTGGTGGTTGACGGGTACGAGATAGAAGCCGGCCTGGGAAGCGGCGAGGTAGGCGGTGAAGAACTCGACACCGTTGGGCAGGACGACCGCGAAGGCGTCGCCCCGTCGGAGCCCGGCCGCGCGCAGTCCGTGGACCAGGCGGTTGGCTGCGGCGTGCAGCCGGCCCGCCGTCCAGCTCTCGCCGTCGGGTGCGATCAGAACCGTACGGCCGGGATCGGCAGTGGCCTGGGCCCAGAAACCGTTGGGCGGCCGGTTCATGAGGCGCTCCGTCCGGCGATGCGGTTGATCCGGTCCACGGCGCGCTCGAAGCCGCGGGTCAGATCGTCGAAGACGGCCTGAACGCTGCGTTCACTGTTCATCCGGCCGACGATCTGACCGACGGGAGTGCCGAGCAGCGCACCGGTCTCGTACTTCTGAATACGGGAGACGGCTTCGGCGACCAGCAGCCCCTGGAGCGGCATGGGCAGCGTGCCGGGGCCCGACGGGTCGTCCCAGGCGTCGGTCCATTCAGTACGGAGCTGGCGTGCGGGTTTACCGGTGAGCGCGCGGGAGCGGACGGTGTCGCCGGAGCCCGCGGCAAGGAGTTTGCGGGTCAGCGCGCGGGAGTGGAGGTCCGCCTCTTCCGTGGTCAGCCAGAGGGAGCCGAGCCACACGCCCTGGGCGCCCAGGGCGAGTCCGGCGGCGATCTGCTCTCCGCTGCCGATGCCGCCGGCGGCGAGGACGGGGAGCGGCCCCACGGCGTCGACCACGTCCGGGACCAGGACCATGGAGGCGATCTCACCGGTGTGGCCGCCCGCCTCGTACCCCTGGGCGACGACGATGTCGATGCCCGCGTCCGCGTGGTGGCGGGCGTGTCTGGCACTTCCGGCGAGCGCGGCAACGAGAACGTCCTGATCGTGGGCGCGTCGGACGACGTCGGCGGGCGGCGACCCGAGGGCGTTGGCGAGGAGTTTGATGGGGTGGTCGAAGGCGACGTCGAGCTGGTTGCGGGCGACTTCCTCCATCCATCCGGTGATGCGCCAGCCGGACTCCTCGCCCTCGGCGAGTTCCGGTACGCCGTGCTTGGCCAGAGTGTCCTGGACGAACTGGCGGTGTCCGGCCGGGATCATCGCCTCGACGTCGGCCTCGGTCACCCCCTCCACCTTCTTCGCGGGCATGACGACGTCGAGACCGTACGGCTTGCCGTCGGTGTGCTCCTGCATCCAGTCCAGGTCACGTGCGAGGTCGTCGGGGGCGGTGTAGCGGACTGCGCCGAGTACGCCGAATCCGCCGGCCCGGGTGATGGCCGCGGCCACCGCGGGGAACGGCGTGAAGCCGAAGATGGCGTGCTCGACTCCCAGTTTCTTGCTCAGCTCCGTCTCCATGGGGCGCAGGATGCCGCAGTCGGACATCCGAGGGAAGAGATTATCTGATGCAGTGTCAGATTCTTTGTGGCGCCGGGGGCCTCCGCGACAGCAGTGGTGACAGTAATCTCTGCGGCGGCAGGAAGTTTCATCATCGGACGAAATTTAGAAAGTTACTTTCGCGCAGCAGGAAGGGGTTCCGGATGACCGAGGACACGGCCGGCAGAGGGATCAGCCGACGCAGGCTGGGCGGTGGGATGCTGGCCCTGGGCGGAGCACTCGCCCTGGCGCCGATTCCGTTCGCGGAACGGGCGTCGGCCATGGAGTCGGGGGCGGGGTCGTCGGATATGAACGCAGGGACCGGGACGAGCGCGGAATCCGGGCAGGCCCGGCCGACGCTGCGGCGCGGATCCGCCGCCCGTGCCGGGTTGTTGCAGGGGCCTTTGGACCAATTGGTGGTCGACGCGGAGAAGTTCCTCTCCAACTCCCCCAAACACCCTTGGTACGCGGGTGCGGTGCTGCTCGCCGGGCGAGGTGGCACGGTGGCACTGCACCACCCGATCGGCAAGGCCGTGCGCTACGCGGCGTACGACGAGAAGACCGACACGGGGGTGGAGTTCCCGCCCGACCAGCAGATCGCCATGGCCGAGGACACGGTCTTCGACCTGGCTTCGGTGTCGAAGCTGTTCACCTCGATCCTGGCCGTGCAGCAGATCGAGCGCGGAGCACTGGAGCTGGAGGCGAAGGTTGCCTCGTATCTGCCCGATTTCGCCCGTGGCGGCAAGCAGGACATCACGATCCGTCAGCTGCTCACGCATACATCCGGCTTCCGTGCCTGGATTCCGCTGTACAAGGCACCCACGCGGGAGGGGAAGCTGGAGCTGCTCTGGAACGAGGTACCTGCCAACCCGCCCGGCACGGTCTACCTCTACTCCGACCTCAATCTGATCTCGCTGCAACTGGTCCTGGAGAAGATCACCGGCCGCACGGAGGATGTCCTGCTCCGTGAGCAGATCACCGCTCCGCTCGGTATGCACCGCACTCGGTACAACCCACCGGCCTCCTGGAGGCCGAAGATCGCCGCAACCGAGGATGCCCGGCTCCCATGGTCCGGCCTCGACCGCGGACTGGTCTGGGGCGAGGTGCACGACGAGAACGCGTACAGTCTGGACGGCGTGGCGGGCCACGCCGGAGTCTTCTCCTGTGCCTGGGACCTCGCGATCCTCGCCCGTACGCTGCTCAACGGCGGGATCTACGGCCGCGCGAGGATTCTCTCCGCGGAATCGGTGGACCTGCTGTTCACGGACTTCAACACCGCGTTCCCCGGCGATGCGCACGGACTCGGCTTCGAGCTCTACCAGCACTGGTACATGGGGGCTATGGCAACCCCTCGCACCGCAGGCCACACCGGTTTCACCGGCACCAGTCTGGTCCTGGACCCCACGACCGACTCGTTCCTGATCGTCCTCGGTAACTCGGTGCACCCGGTGCGCAGTTGGCGCTCCGGCAGCGCGCCACGCGTCGCCACCGCCAACCAGATGGCGCGCGCCGTCGCGGTCCGTCCCACCCGGGGGCGTACGGCGTGGTTCTCGGGACTGGCGAGTGGCACCGGCGCCACGCTCACGCTGCCCGCGCTGCGTCTCGCATCGTCGCGGGCCCGGCTGAGTTCGGCCCTTTGGTGGGACACCGAGCCCGGGTCCGATTTCCTCTTCCTGGAGGCGTCGGCGGACGCAGGGTCGACCTGGCAGGCGGTGCCGTTCACCACCGTACCGATGACCGGTCGACACCACCCGGAGCCCGAACCGCATCCGACGGGTTCGGTCTCCGGCTGGTCCGGCCGGGTCTGGCACCGCCTCGACGCCGACCTCGCCGCATGGCGCGGCAAGGAGGTGCGGCTGCGGTGGCGGTACGCCACGGATCAGCGGTACGTCGGGCGCGGGGTGTACGTGGACGCCGTCCGGGTCGACGACGGCAACCGGACGGTCTTCGACGAGAGCCGGTCCGGGGATGCCGCGGGCATCGAGGCGCAGGGATGGGCGGCTTCAGCGGACTGAGGCGGGGCGGACTGAGGCGGCCGTCGAGCCATGGGCCGGCCGTGCCGGGGAAGGGCCGTCCCCCTTCCCCGGCACGGTCACAGCAGCTGGACGGCGAGTGCCGTGATGAGGACGCTGGAGACCAGAGCGGTGACGAGCTGCCCGCGGCCGCTCGTCACCACCCGCCCGAGCAGTGCTCCCCCACCGGCGAGCAGCAGCTGCCAACTGGCCGACGCCACAAAGGCGGCCAGTACGAACACCGCCCGCTCCAGGTGGTCCGCGTCGGCGGTGATACGGCTGCCGAGCACGAGCGCCGCGAAGTAGATGACAGTGGCGGGGTTCATCATGGTCATCCCGAGCAGCATCAGGTAGGACCGTGCCGGACTGACGGGGTCCGTCCCGATCCGGTCCACAGTCCGCCGCCCCCGGTACCGCTCGATCGCCGCCGTTCCGCCGCGGACCGCCAGCGCGATCAGCACCAGTGCCGACGCCCATCGCAGAGTCGGCATGACCGGTGCGAGCACACGCGTGAGCGAGGAACCCCCCACCACCGCGACGACCGCGTAGAGACCGTCGGCGGTTGCGACACCCAGGGCCGCACAGGCCCCCGTGCTCAGAGACGTCCGCGCGGTGAGGCCCACCAGGTAGGTCCCGACCGCCCCCACCGGGATGGCGATGCCGTACCCGGCCAGAAGTCCCGCGACCAGGACGGCGATCATGCGCGTTCGGAAGTCGGTCTCCGCAGTCCGCCGGGCTGCTGCTGACCGAGCACCGAGCGGGCGGCGGAGATCGGCGGCAGCGGGGCGGTGATCGATTCCATGGGCAGATGGTCGGGCCGGCGCGGCACCGTGGGCAAGGCATTTTCGTGACGCCGGACCGTCCGGGGCCGGCAGCACGGCTTCGGCACCCCCCTCCTTCCGCGGGGCGGGTGCCTGCGACGGAGAATGCTCCGATGACTACATCTCCGCAGAAGTGGACGCGCGCCGAGCGACTTGATGCCGACCGGGTGACTGAAGCCCTGTACGCCGAGGCAGGTGTCCGGCTGGTGGTGGAGGGGCGCTGTCCGGGAGGGGAGGTCGGTGCCGCGTACGTGCGGTGGCCCGACGGCCATCGGTCCGTGCTGAAGTGGCGGCCCGATACGCGGCTCGAGGATCTGCGAGCGGGACCGTTGGCGGTGTGCCAAGTGCTGCACGCGCAAGGGTATCCCTGCCCGTCGACGGAGTTGGCGGTCCAGGTGGATCACGCGGTCGTTCTGGTCCAGGAGTGTCTGCCCGGCACGCCGGTGAAGTGCCTGGACCATCATGGTCTGGATCGGGCACTGGCCCTGAACGAGTCGCAGGCCGGGCTGTTGCCCGGACGTACGGATGTCCCGTCGATGAACCTGTATCTGCTCGACGACGGCCCCGGCTACTGTCTTCACGGGCCATTGCGTCGGCACAGCCGGCGCAGCGGTGCCCTGGAGCACCGGGTCACTTCGGTCGGGGCCGATCACCCACACCAGCTGCCCGGGCACGACGTCGTGCACCACGACTTTCACCACGGCAACCTGCTCGCCCTCGACGGTTCGGTCACCGGCGTCATCGACTGGGACGGCGCCGGCCGGGGCGACCGCCGTTTCGACCTGGTCACCCTGCGCTTCGGGCTGCACGCGAACGAGCAGGCCCCGGGCGTCACGAGCCGGCTCGACGACCTTCTGGACGGGCTGCCCGACGATGTCCTGCGTCCCTCCTGGGCGCACATGAGTCTGCGCATGGTCGACTGGGCCATCAGGCACTTCGCGCCGGGCGACGTCGAGCATTGGCTCGACCTGGCCGAGCAACGCCTGTGACGAGCGGACGGTACGTGTGCTGCGGCGCAGCTGCGCTGAGCAAAGCGTTGCAGATGCCGGCAGGGGGATGACACTCCACAGTCAGCGGGGTGGCACCAGATGCGATCCGGCGCGACCGGCTGCGACCACCTCACCACCGCCCAGGCACCGAGCCGGCCCGCCGGCGGGGACGGTCCCAGGAGCCGCGGAGCGCGGACCGACCCGGATGCGGGCGGTCGTACACTCACCGCTTCGACTGCTTCCGAGAGCAGGACAGGGTCCCGCCGGGCGACCACAGAAGGCTCTGTGTACGGGACGTGTACCGCGTCAATCGCGTCTGAGCGCGCAGGCGTGTGCTCGACAGCGCACCCGGTGGGCCACCGTCTCAGACAGGCTGGGAGTCGTCCGGCTGGATGCCTGCCCGGCGGGACACGTCCTCGCTGTGCTCCAAGTGGCTGCGCCCCTCCTCGCCGAGCTGCCTGAGCACCCCGGCGAGCACCGTCTCGACGGTGGCCAGCGTCGGGACCATGCTGTCGTACGGCGAAGGCGCGGCGACATGACTGGGCAGGACGACGTCGGCGAGGCTGGTCACCGGCGAGAGCCAGGCGTCGGTGAACAGGACGACCTTGCTTCCGCACTGCGCGGCCATCTCGGCGATGACGATCTTGTCCGGTTCGTAGCGCCGGTAGTCGAAGACCACGAGGACGTCCCTTCGGCCGAGACCCGCCAGGACCGCGGTCCGCTCCACGTCGCGGTCCGGCAGGATGACCACGTCGTCGCGCAGTTGCATGAGGTGCAGCCCAAGGTACTGCGCCAGCAGATGCGTGAACCGGCCGCCGCCCAGGATGATGCGGCGCTTGGGATGGCAGAGCAGGGAGATCGCCGCCTGCACGTCGTGGGGCGGGAGCTCCCGCAGCGTACGGGCGACCTCGGAGCTGAAGACGTCCTGGCCGCCCTCGGGGTGCGCGGTGTCCCGCCCTTCCTCGTCCGGTGCCCCGGGTGACGTGGTGCCGTATCCCCTTGTGCTGTAAAGCTGCAGAGGTGAGGCGCTGCGTTCCTCCAGTTCCTCCCGCAGCGCCGCCTGGAAGTCGGGGAATCCCTTGTAACCGAGCCGGTTGACGAAACGGATCACCGTGGGCGCGCTCACCGCGGCACGTTCGGCGAGCGTGGCCACCGTCTCGAAACCGGCCGACGGGTAACCGGCGAGAAGCACCCGGGCCACCTTGCGTTCGGCGGGGCTGAGGTCACCGAACCGTTGCCGGATCTCTTCGGCGAGTGAGGACATGGGCCGGGCCACCTTTCCAAAGGGGTTCAGATTACGCGGATCGGCGTGCTCCGGGTATCCGGGTCGGCTGTCGCCGTGGAGCCGAGAGCCGTGATCAGTGCCGCAAGCAGGGCGACCCTGGGCGGGACCGTCGTCACGTCCAGCCACTCCTGCGGGCTGTGGTCACCGCCACCGACCGGGCCGAGGCCGTCGAGCGTCGGCACCCCGGCTCCGGCAATGGTGTTGGCGTCGCCGACGCCGCCGGTGGCAGCGGCTCCCAGGTCGAGGCCGAGCTCCGCCCCGGCTTCCCGCGCGTGGGCGAACACAGCGCGGGCCGCCGGGGTGTCCTCCATGGCCGGACATGATTCCGTCTGCCGCACAGTGGCCGTGGTGCCCGGTACGGTCAGGTGGGCGGCGGCGGCCTCGATGGCCTGCCGGGCGCGCTGGATACCCGATCCGGTCGAGGAGCGTACCTCCACATGCAATTCGGCCTCGGGACAGACGATGTTGATACGACTGCCGGCCCGGATCATCCCCACATTGACCGTGACGTCGCCCCACCGTCCGTTCATCTGCTGGCAGACGACGAGCAGCTGTGCGGCGGCGAGCGCGGCGTTCGCTCCGCGTTCCGGTTCGATGCCGGCGTGGGCGGCCCGTCCCGTGACGGTGATCAGGAAGTCCGCCACCCCCTTGCGGGCGATGACGAGGTCGCCGTT
The DNA here is from genome assembly GCF_900091955.1 of Streptomyces sp. Ncost-T10-10d. GTDB lineage: Bacteria > Actinomycetota > Actinomycetes > Streptomycetales > Streptomycetaceae > Streptomyces. The sequence continues at coordinate 30,520 of NZ_FMDF01000152.1, read as the reverse complement.
CTCCCGGGCGCACTCCAGGCCCAGCCCGTAGTCGACGGCCGCGGCGAGCTCCGCGGTCACCCGGCGGCTGGCCGGGGAGCCGATCTCCTCGTCGGGGGTGGCGAGGAAGACGATCTCCGCGAAGTCCGTCATCCCGCGGCGCAGCAGGAGTTCCACGGCGGTGAGGCCGGCCAGCAGGCCGCCCTTGTCGTCGCTGACTCCGGGGCCGTGGGCGAGCGGGCCGTTACGGGTGAAGGGACGCTGCGCCGCCGTTCCGTCGTCGAAGACGGTGTCCAGGTGTCCGGCGAGAAGGATGCGCCGTCCGCCCTGTTCGGCGGGGAGCCGGCCGCGCAGCCGACCCACCACCAGGTCACCGAAGTGCGTGTCCCGGCCCAGGGCCGTGACGGGCGACCGGTCCACCTCGAACCCCAGGCCGGTCAGGCGTCGCACGGTCCATGCCGCGATGCGATTGACTCCTTCAGGGCTGTACGAGCCGGAGTCGATGGACACCAGATGTTCCAGGTCCGCCAGGTAGCGGGGCTGGAGGGCGAGGGCGTCGGGGAGCAGCAGGGCTGCCGTGCCCCGCTGTCGTATCTCGGGCATCACAGGACCTTCGACAGGAAGGTACGGGTGCGTTCGTGCTGGGGATCGCCGAGTACCTGCCGGGGGTCACCGGCCTCGACCACGACACCGCCGTCCATGAAGACGGCCGTGTCCGCGACCTCCCGGGCGAATCCGATCTCGTGTGTGACGACGACCATCGTCATCCCTTCCGCGGCCAACTGCCGCATCACGTCGAGCACTTCCCCGACCAGTTCCGGGTCCAGAGCCGACGTCGGTTCGTCGAAGAGCATCAGTTTGGGCTTCATCGCGAGCGCTCTTGCGATCGCGACGCGTTGCTGTTGGCCACCGGACAGCTGGGCCGGATAGCGCTCGGCACGGTCGGCGAGGCCTACCCGGTCCAGCAGCCGCAGGGCGTCGGCACATGCCTCGGCCCTGGTGACGCCCGCGACCTTCACGGGCGCCTCCATGACGTTCTCCAGCGCCGTCATGTGCGGAAAGAGATTGAATCGCTGGAACACCATCCCGATGTCGCGGCGGGCGCGGGCGATCTCGCGTTCCTTCAGCTCGTACAGCCGGTTGCCCTGCTGCCGGTAACCGACCGGGGCACCGTCGACGGAAAGGCTGCCTCCGTCGATCTGCTCCAGATGGTTGATGCAGCGCAGGAACGTGGACTTCCCCGAGCCGGAGGGACCCAGCAGGCAGCAGACGCGGCCGCGTTCGACGGTCAGGTCGATACCCCGGAGCACGGAGACCTTCCCGAAGTGTTTACGCACGCCCTCGGCGTGCACCATCGGCATTTCCACTCTCATCTCTCATCCCTTCGAGTCGGTCGATGCGGCGGGGCCGGTGCGGGAGATCCGGAGTGCCGCGCCCGTGACGAGGCGTTGCAGCGGCCCGGTGGCAGGAGTGGCGGGTGCCGTGCCACGGCCGTAGCGGCGCTCCAGCCAGGACTGCGGCAGGCCCAGTGCCGTGACGAGGATCAGGTACCAGATGCTGGCGACCACGAGCATGGGGATGACCTGGTAGTTCTGGGCGTACACGTCCTGGATGTTGGACATCAGGTCGTGGGCGGAGATCACCGAGACCAGAGCGGTCATCTTGAGCATGTTGATCGTCTCGTTCCCCAGCGGCGGGATGATGACCCGCATGGCCTGGGGCAGCACGATGCGCCGAGTGGTCAGGGCCGGTCGCATGCCGAGCGAGTGGGCGGCCTCCGCCTGTCCCGCGTCGACGGACTGGATACCCGCGCGAACGATCTCGCTCGCGTACGCCGCCTCGTTCAGTCCCAGTGCCAGGAGTGCGGCGACCGCGGGGGTGAGCACCGTGTTGGTGTCCATGTCCAGGAAGGTGATGTGGGTGAACGGGATGCCGATCAGGATGTGTTTGTAGAGGGCGCCTGCGTATCCCCAGAAGATGATCTGGACCAGTAGCGGGGTGCCGCGGAAGATCCAGACGAACGCGTTGGCCAGGGTGCGGAGTACGGGGTTGGACGACAGGCGCATCACGGCTACGAGAACGCCCAGCCCGAGGCCGACGGCCATGGCTGCGGCGGTGAGCCACAGGGTGGTGGCCAGGCCGTTGAAGACGAGGTCGGCGAAGACGTAGTGCCCGACGATGTCCCAGTGCAGGTTCTTGTTCCCGGCGAGGGAGCCGATCAGGCCGGCGAGGGAGGTGAGGGCAGCCGCGGCGGCCAGCCATCGGCCCCAGTGCCGGATCGGTACGACGGTGCGGCTCTCCCCGGCTTGCGGTGCGGTGGCCTGGGCGCCGCGTACGGCCCCGGCGGGTGTGAGGGCTGCCATGTCAGGACACCGCCGCGTTCTTGGTGGCCTGCTTCACCGCGATGGAGGCGGCGCCGTACTTGTCGCAGATCTTGCCGAGCGTGCCGTCGTCGATGAGCGCCTGTACAGCCTTCTGGATCGCGTCGGTCAGCCCGGGAAGCTCTTTGCTGACACCGATGCCGTTGGGGGTTGCCTCGTAGCCGCCGCCTGCGGCAGGGTCCTCGACGACCTCGAAGGCTCGGCCGCCGTCGGCGGTCTTCGCCGTCCAGCCGGCGCCGGGCTTCGTCAGCAGATCAGCGACCACCTTCCTTGAGCGCAGGGCGAGTTGGGCGTCGGAATCCTTCGGGAACGTCTGAATGGAGATGGCATCCTTGCCCGCTTCGGCGCACTTGGCCCGATGGGCCTTCAGCACTTCCAGCTGGTGGGTGGCCGCCTCGGTACCGACCTTCTTGCCGCAGAGATCGTCGAGCCGCGTGATCCGGTCCGGGTTCCCCTTGACCACGAGGATTCCCGAGCCCGATACGGAGTAGTCCACGAAGTCCAGGACCCGCTGGCGTTCCTTGGTGTCGGTCATGGCCGAGATGACCGCGTCGAACTTGCCGGCCTGGATGGCGGGCACGATTCCGTCGAACTTCTGGGCGGTGAAGGCGAATCGAACCCCCAGCTTGGCGCCGAGCGCCTGGCCGAGGTCGTAGTCGAGCCCGGTGAGCTCGGGCTGCCCCTCGGTCTTGAACATGATGAACGGCGCATACGGTACGTCGGTGGCCACCCGGACCGTACCGCTGGACCTGACGGCCGCAGGCAGGGAGGCGTGGAGTTTCGCGTCGCGGGTGACATGCACACCTGCGACGGTGACATCGCCTGCGGGAGCGGCAGCGCCACCGGCGGCGCCATCCTTTCCACACGCGGACAGCGCCGTGGACGATGCGATCAACAGTGCAGTGGCCGCTACTGTGCGGCGGACTGGGCGGGTGTGCAACACGGACCCCTCTCGCGGAACTGCCGTGCGGTTGGTTCACCGCCGACCGGATGCCCGCACGTTACACGTCAGGTGCATTTTCGCCATACTGTAACGCCCATAACATATCGATAACGGTCGAACCCTGTGGCGAAGCAAGCAACCAGCTGCGGATACCCCCATCGCCGACTCATGCCTCACGTCGCAGCTGTCGCCCCAACGTCGTTTCAGAACATCGACCTGCACGGAGATATGTAACGCACCAAATCCACGTCTGGACCACCTCGCACTTCGCCGCGACGGGTGACACCAGAGGGCCCATTCGTGCCTGGACCCCACATCAACCCGACGACTACAACACCGACGGTCAGAACGCGAAGAGCAACGCGGTCTACACCATGGCGAGCTACGCCGTGCCCCGCTGCTGCCGTCCTGGACACGAGGGCGCGGCGATCCCTGATCGCCGCGCTCTTGCGTGTCGCATCGACGGCCGGGTCAGTAGGAGTGGTCGGCGGTGACGTCGGCGGAGAGGCCAGCCGCCGCGACCACGATGCGGGGCGCGGCGTTCAGCGCGGTGGCTGCGGCGAGCAGCCGGTCGGCGGTCGCCCGCGGCACCGCTCCGCTGCTCGTGGCCGTTGCCTCCGTGACCGTGCTGGGCCAACCGCTCGCCGCCACCGAAATGGCGGGGGTTGCAGTGATCTCCGCCGGCTTGGCCGGCCTGGCCTTCGCGGACGGGTGGCCCCGTCGCGCCCAACTGCCCGCGCTCGCGGCGGCGACGACCACCGGAGCCGTCATCGCCGGTTACACAGTCGTCGACGGCACAGGTGTCCACCGGTCCCAGACCGTCATCGGCTACATCGCGTGGCTCTTCCTGTGCCAGGGCCCCGTCCTGCCGCTACTGGCACTCGCCCGACGCGGCCGACCCCTGTTCGCGCAGCTCAAGCCGGTCTGCGGGATCGGCCTGGCAGGCGGCGCCATCTCCTTGCTCGCCTATGGCCTCGTCATCTGGGCGCAAGCCCACGGCGACCTCGCAACCGTCGCCGCCCTGCGTGAGACCAGCATCCTCATCGCGGCGCTGATCGCCACGCTCCTCTTCCGCGAGCGCTTCGGCCGTCTGCGCCTCATCGCCGGCACGGTCGTGCTCGCCGGCATCACCGTGCTCGAACTCGCCAGCCCCTGAACGCGACGCCTCGTGCGACGCATTTCCCAGGACACCGCGCGCACCGCCACCAAGTGGCAACTCCCGATACGGAATACGGCCCAGTCGCGCCTCGCCGGCGCCGTGGCACCCCGGCGCGGCGAGCGCAGACGTCGGTCGGGACCTGAGCGTCGGCGCCCTATGCCGTCCGGCCCGCCACCCGCTGCCCGGCTCCGCTCGGCCCGGGGACCGTGGCGGCCACGCCGACCGGGGCCGTCGACTCCCGTACGACCAGTCTCGGCCGGATGAGCAGCGACCGTCCCGCCGCAGGCGCCGAGTCGATCCGCGCGCGCAGCTGCTGGAACGTCTCCGCGGCCATCTCCGGCAACGGCTGGCGGACCGTCGTGAGCGGGGGCTCGAAGAGGTCGGCGAGGAGGATGTCGTCGAAGCCGACCACGGAGACGTCCTGCCCCGCACTGCGTCCGGCGTCCTTGGCACCCCGGCAGATCCCGATCGCGCACATGTCGTTGATGGCGACGAACGCGGTCGGCGGGCGCGGCCCGCCGAGGAGTTCCCTGGCGGCGTTCCGCCCCAGTTCGGCGGCGTCCTTGTCACCGAACTCGGCGGTGTCGGCGCCGGGCCAGACGATCGCGTCGGCCGGGTCGAGACCGGCAGACTCCAGGGCGGCCCGGAAGCCGCGCAGCCGCTCACGGCGGTTGACGCTGTTGACCGATCCGGAGACGAACGCCAGTCGGCGGTGGCCGAGTTCGATCAGATGACGGGTGGCGAGCTCGGCACCCATCGCGTTGTCGACACTGATGGAGGCCAGCGACGGCGGATCGCCCGCCTGTGCGGTGCGGTCGAAGGCGACCATCTTCAGTCCGCGGCTGAGCAGCGGTGTCACATGGTCGAGCGAGGGGAGCGAGGAGCAGAGCACCACTCCGCTGACCCCGTCCGCGAGCAACTCCTCGCCGTACTTGAGCTCGCGGGCCGGATCGCGCTCGCTGTTGCAGAGCAGTACGTGATAGCCCTCGGCGAGCGCGATGGCCTCCAGCTCACGGGCGAGCGCCCCCCAGAACGGGTTGGCGACGGACGGCACGATGAGACCGATGACCTTGATGCGGCCCGTTCGCAGCATCCGGGCCGCGCGATTGGGCCGGTAGCTGAGCTGCTCGATCACCTGCTCCACGCGGGCCAGCGTGGCCGCCTGCATACGGTCCGTACGCCCGTTGAGGACGTTGGAGACCGTGCTCGCGGAGACCCCTGCGGCCTCCGCGACCTGATGGATCGTTACCCCGCTCATGCCACCTCCGGTTCGGAACGCATCTGACCTTAGCAGTGTATCGATTTACTGGACCCGGTTCACCGGTACACCCGTTAACATCCCTGAAAATTCATGTGCATCAGCTGTTGACGTCCCTCTCGGGGCGTTCCTAGCATCAGTGCATCGATTTACCAGCGCTTCTCAGCCATGGCCGAGTTGTCATCGCTGGATCGATCCACGTCTCCACCTCAAAAGGGGTGTCCCATGGAACTCAAAAGACGGTCGCTGCTTGCTGCCATCGGTGCCGGCACCGCTGCCGCCGCCCTCAGCGGGTGCGGCACCGGCACTTCGACGGCCGGCTCCGCCGACGGTCCCGCCGAAGGTGAGATCACTCTGCTCACCCCGATCTACGAAGGTGCCGACGGCAAGACGCTGTTGGAGAAGGAGATACTCGGCGGCTTCCGGAAGAAGTACCCGGACGTCAAGGTGAACGTGGACTACACCACGTACGCCCAGCTCAACGAGAAGATCACCACCGGTCTCGCGGGCGGTCTGCTGCCCGACGTGCTGATGATGGGCGTCGGCTGGATCCCGCCGTTCGCGGCCAAGAAGGCGATCGCCGAACTGCCGGAGAAGTTCGCCTCCGCGCACGACTACGAGAAGCGGGTGCTTGAGCCGTCCCGGTACGACGGCAAGCTGTACGCGCTGCCGGTCGTCCTCGACACCCGCATCGTCGTGTACCGCAAGGACCACTTCGCCGAGGCCGGCATCAAGAAGACCCCGGCGAACTGGGCCGAGCTGCGCGCCGTGGCCAAGCAGCTCACCAAGAACGGACGGGTCGGATTCGACCCGTTCTCCATCGAACTGCGCCAGTGCTGGGAGACCTTCCTCTTCGCCAACGGCGGCCAGCTGTTCAGCGCGGACGGCAAGAAGGTGCTGTTCACCGACGCCCGCGGGGTCGAGGCGCTGCAGTTCTTCAAGGACCTCGTCAAGGACGGCTCCGCCGACTACGCCAAGAAGACGGAGCTCGGTGCCCCGAGCAACGTACAGACCGGCAAGGCGTCGATGATGATGACGAGCAGCGCGCTGTGGAAGCAGGTCGGGGACCAGGCGCCGGAACTACTCAAGGACGACAAGCTCGGGGCGTTCGTCCTCGCCAACCGCAAGCCCGCGATGCTCCAGGGCGGCACCCTCGTCACCCAGTCCGCCAGTTCGAAGCACCCCGCGGCGGCCCGCGCGCTCGTCGAGTACCTCGCCTCGCCCGAGTCGATCCTCGGCGCTGCCAAGCAGCGGGGTTCGGTGCCCGGCCTGAAGGACCTCAGCGACACCTCGTACGTGAAGGAGAACAAGTTCGTCGATCTCTCCCTGCAGAGCATGGGCTACGCGTGCTCCGAGGGCGGCACCCCCGCGTGGATGGAGATCCGCGAGAAGATCAAGCCCACGCTGGAGCCCGCGATCGTGGGCAACCAGTCGGCGAAGGACGCCATCGCTGAACTCGGCCGGCTCGCCGAGGCCGCGATCGGCCGGATGTAAGGACCCGTCGCTGTGGGAGCTACATCCGTATTGAAGGCGCGCCCCGCGCCGCCCTCCGCCCCGGCCGGACACACGGTCCCGAAGAAGCGCTCCGGCCGGGCCCCGACGGGGCCGGGGCGCCGCAGGCAGCGCGCCGGCATGCTGATGGTGGCGCCCGCGCTGCTGCATGCCTCGCTCTGGATCGGCCTGCCGGTCGTCGCATCGGTGGTCCTGGCCTTCACGAAGTACGACGTGCTGACGGCGCCGCAGTTCGTGGGTCTGGACAACTTCAGCGAGATGATGGGCGACGCGGTCTTCCGCAAGTCCATCGTCAACACGGTCGTCTACACCTTCTTCACCGTGCCGTTCGGCATGGCGCTGGGGCTGCTCGTCGCCCTGGCGCTGCACACCGGTCTGAAGGCCAGGGGCATCTTCCGTACCGCGGTCTTCCTGCCGCAGGTGACGGCGACCGTCGCGATCGCGCTGGTCTGGCTGTGGATCTACAACCCGGGCAACGGGCTGCTGAACACACTCCTGTCGTTCCTCGGGATCGACGGCCCGGCCTGGCTCTCGTCGACCTCGTGGGCGATGCCCTCGGTGATCCTGGTCGGCATCTGGCAGGGCATCGGCATGAAGATGCTCATCTATCTGGCCGCGCTGCAGTCCCTGCCGAAGGAGCTGTACGAGGCGGCCTCGGTGGACGGTGCCTCGAAGGTGCGGCAGTTCTTCTCGATCACACTGCCGCTGCTGAAGCCCGCTACGTTCTTCGTCCTCATCACGTCGATGATCAGCGCGTTCCAGTCCTTCGACCAGATCTACATCCTGACCGACGGCGGTCCCGCCAACAGCACCACGATGATGACGTACGAGATCTACAAGTCCGCCTTCCGGGAGTTCCGCGTCGGCTACGCCTGTGCCCAGTCACTGGTGCTGTTCGTGCTGCTGATGGGCTTCACCCTGGTCAACCGGCGGATCATGGGAGGCACCCGTGGCCACAACTGAGCTCCACGCACCGGGGGCCACGCGCAAGTCCCGGCCGGTGAGGAACGGCAAGCCGCTCACCGCCGGCCGGATCGCGCTCTACGTGACCCTCACCGTCGTCTCGCTGCTTATGGTGGTGCCGTTCGTCTGGATGGTGCTCACCTCGCTCAAGACCCCGGTGGAGATCGCCTCCCAGGACGCCGGACTGCTTCCGGAACACTGGGAGTTCGGGAACTACGTCGACGCACTGAAGGCGGCGCCGTTCGCGACGTACGCGCGCAACAGCTTCATCATCGCCTTCAGTCACACCCTCATCAACGTGGTCGTGGCCTCGATGGCCGGGTACTCGCTGGCCCGGATCAAGTTCCGGGGCAGCGAGGTCATCTTCTACCTCTTCATCGCCGCGCTGGTGATCCCCACGTACACCAAGGTGCTGCCGGAGTTCCTGATCGTCCGCTTCATGCCGCTGGCCGGCGGGAACGACATCTTCGGCCAGGGCGGCAGCGGCTGGCTGGACTCCTGGTGGGCGCTGATCATTCCCGGCGCCGTCACCCCGTTCGCGGTCTTCCTCTTCCGCCAGTTCTATCTGGACCTTCCGGTGGAGCTGGAGGAGGCGGCCAGGCTCGACGGTCTGGGCGAGTTCCGGATCTACGCCCGGATCATGACGCCGCAGGTCAAGCCCGCGCTCACCACCGTGGCGCTGCTGACCTTCGAGTCGTCGTGGAACAACTTCCTCTGGCCACTGCTGGTGACCCGCACGGACAGCCTGCGGGTGATCCAGGTGGGACTCTCCGTCTTCAAGACGGAGAACGGCCCCCAGTGGCACTTCCTGATGGCCGGCACCACGCTGGCCACCCTGCCCATGGTCATTCTCTTCCTCATCGGCCAGCGGTACTTCGTGCAGGGCTTCGCGACCGCCGGTCTCAAGTGACCGGTTCCGGTCCCCGCGAACGGAACAGGCCCCACGTCACCGGCTTTCGCCCGAACGACCGTTCTTCGAAAGGTACTTACTCCATGTCTGCTGATCTCAACGGCTCCCGCGCACTGGTGACAGGGGCGGGCCACGGCATCGGCCGCGCCATCGCCGTCGTGCTCGCCGAGGCCGGTGCGGACGTCGCCGTCCACTACAATTCCTCCGCCGACGAGGCCGCGAAGACGGTCGCCGCGATCGAGGCGCTGGGCCGCCGGGCGAAGGCGTTCAAGGCCGACGTCACGGTGACCGGCGATGTGGACCGGCTCGTCGACGAGGCGACCGGCTTCCTCGGCGGGCTGGACGTGCTGGTCTGCAACGCGGGTCATCTGATCGGCCGGGCGACCATCGCCGAGATGTCCGACGACCACTTCGACCAGGTTCTCTCCACCAATCTGACCTCCACGTTCCGTACCGTGCGCGCCGCGATCCCCCACCTGAAGCAGTCGTCGGCCGGCCGCATCATCACGATGTCCTCGCTGGCCGCGCACAACGGAGGCGGCCCCGGCTCGGTGGCCTACGCGGCGGCCAAGGCCGGTGTCCGCGGCTTCACCAAGGGCTTGGCCAAGGAACTCGGCGGCACAGGCATCACGGTCAACACCGTGGCGCCCGGCTTCATCAAGGGCACCGCCTTCCACGACACGTTCACCGCGCCCGAGGCGCAGCAGGCGATGGAGGCGGGCATCCCGGTCGGCCGGGCCGGCACCCCGGAGGATGTCGCCGCGGCGGTCGTGCATCTGGCGTCGCCGTCGTCCGGCTTCCTCACCGCCACCACGGTGGACATCGACGGTGGCGTGTGGCCGCGTTGAGGCGCATCGCCCGGGAACGCGGCGGCTGGTGGCACGCATACGTCTGCCCGGCGCACGGTGTGGAACTCGACCACGGTGACCTGCTCGCCGGCGTCTTCCCGGTGGGCGGTGCGCGGTGTGCGTACGGCTGCCGGGTGGACGACGAGGCGGTGCGCGGCGCGTGGCTGGTGCTGTCGCACCAGGCGTGGGCGCGGCACCTGCGGGTGCTCGCCCATCGCAAGGAGCGCGCGGAGTCGGTGTCGCGGCTGGTGGAGTACGCGGGGCTGTACGCCTCGCTGGCCACCGAGCGGCACGGCGAGGCCCAGTCCTGGATGCTGCGCGGACGGCTCTTCCACCAGGCGCTGACCGACGCCATCTGGGCGGTAAACGTCGGGCACGCCGTGATCACGCTCGCCGAGCAGTCGACCGAGGACCTGGCACCGGTGCTGCCGCTGCTGGACGCGCTGGAGCGGGCCGCTCTCGACGCCCGGGACGTGCTCACCGGTCAGGGCCACCTCGCCTCCAACTACACCGCGTGGCTCAACGCGGCCGGTGTGGCGGCGAGTCGGGGCGCCGCTGCGGCCCGTGGCCAGGAGTGGGACGGCGCCGAACAGTGGCTGGAGGGCGAGCACGGACTGTATGCGCATCTGCGGGTCGCGGTCGCCGACGACGGCTGGGAATGGGAGGGCAGCACCTACTACCACGGGTTCGTGCTGCGGGCCGCGCTGCTGGCGCTGCGCGGCACCGACCCTGCGGCCGTTCCGTCCGATGTGGTGCACGTACTGGCTGCGATGACGGACGTACTGGCGGCGATCGCCACTCCGGGCGGTATTCTGCCCGCGCTGCACGACGGCCCGTACCTGCGCGGTCCGCTCGCGCTGGAGTGGCTCGAACTTGCCGCACTTGCACAGCAGTTGGTTCCCTCCGCCGCTCTCGATGCGGTGGCAGAGCGAGCTCGCGACGAACTCGGCGCACATGACGACGGGCTCGACCGCGAGCTGGGCGGATGGTTCGCGGGCCCCCCGCTGCCGGAGCGTCCGGTGCCGACGCCGGTCACGGTGTTCCCCACCGCCGGATACGCGGTGCTGCACCACGCGGGCGTCCACGCACTGCTGGACTTCGGTCCGCACGGCGGCTCGCACGGGCACCGCGACAAACTGTCCCTGTATCTGTACGGGGACACCACCCCGTGGCAGCCCGACCCCGGTCAAGTTCCTTACGCACACGCCGAATTCCGCGATCTGTACGCATCGACCGAGGCGCACCCCGCCTTCCGGGTGGGCGGCGCGGAACAGATCGAGTGCACCGGGAGGTTGCTCGGCTCGGACGGCTCCTGCGTCACGGCCGAGGTGACGACGGCGTACGAAGGTGTGCGTGCGGTGCGGCAGGTCGCGCTCGGCGACAACTATCTGGTCGACCTGCTGACCGTGACAGCCGAGGACGTACGGCAGGTCACCGCGCAGTTGCGTCCCGGTGTCGCGCTGGACGTCCAGCTCCAGGCCTCGGGCGAGGTCCGCACCACCTGGTACGGCGACGAGGCCCTGCACGGCTGGCACACCCACACGCCCGGCGCGGCCGTGCGTCCGGTCACCCGGCCGGGCCCCGGTCCGGCCGACGATCCGCAGTGCATGCGTACCCGGGTCGACTTCACCGTGAAGTCGGACCGGATCACATTCGCCTCGGTGTATCAGGCGGCGTCGGCGGGCCCCGCCGTCACCGGCGTACAGCTGGACGGTGACGGACTGCTGACGGTCGCGCTGGCCGACGGCAGCTTCGCACGGTTCCGGACGGAGGACTGACCCTTGTTGCTCTCGGCGACCCCGCCGCCCGGTCCGCGCCCCGCGCAGGAGGTGCGACTGTACGAGGAGGCCGCCCGCCACCGCGGGCTGACCCCGCCCCGTACGCATCCTCTGGCCAGCATCACCTGGCTGGGCCCGGCCGCCTCCAACCCGGCGCTGGCCTACCGGGTCGGCGGCGACCCGGCCCATCTGGCGGAGAGCCGCCGCTGGATCGAGGCCGCGGTGCGGCTGCCGCACTGGGGCAAGGCCCATATGCCGGACCACGATCTGGACGCCGGCTGGCTGCTGCACCATCTGTCGCTCGCGTACCGGTGGATCGGCGACGATCTGCCGGACGGGGTGCGGGCACTGCTGCGGTACAAGCTGCTGCTCCAGGGGCGGCGGATGTACGAATTCGCGGTGGCGAGCGAGGGCGGCTGGTGGTCGTCGTCGTACTGGCAGAACCACAACTGGATCTGTTACGCGGGTCTGGCGACGGCCGGATATGTGCTGGGCAAGGAGGAGTGGACCGAGCGTGCCAAGGACAACCTCGGCATGGTCCTCGATCTGATGCCCGAGGACGGCTCGCACGCCGAAGGTGTTGTGTACTGGCGCTACGGCGTGCCCTTCCTCGCCATCCATCTGGATCTCCTCCAGGAGGCGGAGGGCATCAACTGGTGGGGGCGGGGCGGTTTCCTCTCCCGCACCTTCCGCTACCGGCTGCACCAGACCGCCCCGGGCTTCGCGTTCAATGTGGACCACGGCGACTGCCACGACCGGCGCAGCGGGCACAGCGCCGGTCTGTACTACCGTCTGGCGGCCCAGTACGGCATCCCGGAGGCACAGTGGATGGGCGATCTCGCCTCGGGTGAACTGCTGTGGCAGGAAGCAGCGGAGAGCGGGGTGCGGCCCGGGATTCTGCCGGAGGCCTACCTCGAATATCTCTGGTACGACCCGTCCTTGGCCGGCGCCCGCCCCACCGAGACCAGGGCCTTCTTCCCGGATCTCGGTCTGCTCGCGGCCCGTACCGGCTGGGACGACGACGCCACGCTCGTCTCGTTCAAGGCAAGCCCCGGAGGTGGCCACAAGGCGTGGGAGACGTCGGCGAAGCATCGGGCCGACCGGGGCTGGGAAACCCTCAATCAGGGGCACCACCACCCCGATTCGGGCTCGTTCGTGCTGGTCTCGCAGGGCGCGTTCCTCGCGGTCGACGAGGGTTACAGCAACCGCAAGCGGGCCGCGCACCACAATCTGCTGCTGGTGGACGGACAGGGGTACGCGGACGAGGACCGCTATCACGTCTACAAGGACATCCCGTACGAGCGGCAGGCCCGGCAGCGAGATGTGCTCGCCGCCCCCGACTGCGGCTGGGCGCATGCCACGGCGGAGATCGCAGCGATGTACGACCCCGCTCTCGGCGTGCGGCGGCTGGACCGGACGCTGGTGTTCACCCCGTCGGGGCGGCTCGTACTGCTGGACCTCGCCGAGGCGGACGCGGAGCGGGAATGGACGTTCCTGCTGCAGACCGACCGGCCGACCGAGCCGCAGCCGGACGGCAGTCGGCTGATCCGGTCCGGGGCGGCCTCGGCGCTGGTGCGGCAGTTCGCGCCGCGCGACGGCTCCGTGGTCTCCGAGGCCACGGAGGTCGAGGCCAATCCGACGTCGAGTACGCCGGAGCTACGCCTCACCCGCACGCTGCACACGCTGCGTTCGACGACCGCGCGGACGTCGAACGCTGTCTTCCTCACCGCGATCACCCCGGGCGGCGGGCCGGTCGCCGCCGAGCGGGTCGTGTGTGCGGAGGGCGAGGGCATCACCTTCGGCAAGGAGACCGTGCTCCTCTCCCCCGTCACCCGTCGCATCCGTACCGCCGCCGTCGCGGCCGATGCGGCGGCGGTGCTGCTCGGCGGCGACAACTACGCCCCTTATGTGGTGGCGGCCACCCGGCTGGAGCTGGACGGCCGCGTGCTGCTCGATGTCCCGGAGCCGTACACAGGAAAGGTTGGCTGATCATGCAGGCAACCCTCTCGTCCGGCTGGCCGACGCTGCTGCGGCGGCTGGAGTTCGTGGCCTACCCGGCCGCCGCCGGGGCCGCGTTCACCGTGCTGTCGCTCGGTGTCGTGACCTGGCTGCCCGCGCTCGCCGCGATGGGGCATGCCCTGCAGCGGTGGCGGGCGGAGGGCGACAGCCATTGCTTCACCAACGCGTTCAGCGCCTTCCCGCAGTATTGGCGAGCCCTGTGGCGCCATTCCCTGGCGTCCACCGCGGCGGGGATCGTCCTGACCGCCGACATCCTCTATCTGCTGGGCCGTCCGGAGCCGTGGACGTTCGTACTGCTCGCCGCGCAGGTGGGCATCGCGGCCGCTCTGGTCATCCATCATGTGGCGCTCGCGGCCGAGGCGGGCCGGTCGCCGCACGGGACGGTCCGCACCTGGTCGCGCGGTGCGCTGGCCCTCGGCTTCGGGTCCGCGGCCCGTGGCACCGCACTGCTCGGCGCGGTGATCTCCGCCGCGCTGCTCTCCCTCGTCGTACCGCTGGGGCCCCTGCTCCTCGGCCCCAGCATCCCCGTACTGCTCGCTCTGTCCTTCGCAGACCCCAGGAGGCACACCCCATGAGCCGTGTACTACACACCACTCTCGTCGCCGCGCTCGCCGCAGGCGCCCCGCTGGTCTTCCCCCCGACGTCCGTGGCCGCCGAAGCCACTGCGTACTACGTGTCGCCGTCCGGCAGCGACTCCAACGCCGGCACGTCGGCGAGCGCCCCGCTCGCCTCGATCCAGAAAGCGGTCGACCTGGCACCGACGGGCTCGGTCGTGAACCTCGCCGCCGGCACGTACAAGCAGGACGTCGTGACCAAGCGCGCCGGAGTCACCATCACCGGCCCGTCGAACGCCGTGGTGAAGGGGGCCGGCGACGCCCGGATCATTCAGGTGCAGCACGACTCGACGACGCTCAGCGGTTTCACCGTGGACGGACTGCACGGGTCGTCCACCGATGTGTCGGGATACCGCCTCAAACTCATCTATGTCATGAGCACGACTCCCGGCAATGGTGTGGGCGGTCTGCGGATCACTGGAATGACACTGAAGAACGCCGCCGACGAATGCCTGCGGGTGCGCTATCTGGTGACCGGCGCCGACATCTCCGACAACACGATCACCAACTGCGGGGTCAACGACTTCAGGTTCGGCGGCGGCGGCAAGAACGGCGAGGGCATCTACCTCGGTACGGCCCCCGAGCAGCAGGGGGCGAACGGCGCCCCGGACGCGGTCCCCGACATCAGCAGGAACAACCGCATCCACCACAACACCATCGCCACCCAGGGCAATGAGTGCGTCGATGTGAAGGAGAACTCGACCAACAACTACGTCGAGTACAACGACTGCAGCGGTCAGAAGGACGCCGGCTCCGGTGGGCTGGACGCGCGCGGCAGCGGCAACATCTTCCGCTACAACACCATTCACGACAACGTCGGCGCGGGCATCCGGCTCGGCGGCGACACTGCGACCGACGGCATCGACACCAGTGTCTACGGCAACACCATCACCGGTAACGCGGGCGGCGGCATCAAGTTCATGCGCACCCCGCAGGGTCCGGTGTGCACCAACACGATGAGCGGCAACACCGGTGGCGACGCGGTCGGCACCTACGGCAGCGACTACAAGCCGACCGGTGCGTGCCCCCGGTGAGCGGGCGGGGACCCGCGAGACGCGGGGTACTGACGGCGGCGGCCGGGCTGGCGGCGGTCGCCGCGACGGCGCCGGGGGCGCAGGCCGCCGTGGCGTCGAACAGTGGCATGGGCCGGTCGCGCTGGACGACGTCCTGGGCGACCGCGCAGACCGCGCCGACCGCCACCGACGCGGTGGCGAGCGCCGGGCTGACCGACGGCACGTTCACCGCCGACGTACGGCTGTCGGCGGGTGGAACGGTCCGGCTGCGCTACGGGCACGCCTTCGGCACGGTTCCGGTCCTGATCGGCCCTGTGACGGCGGGCGGTCGGCCGGTGACGTTCGGCGGGCGAGCGCAGGCGTGGATCGCCGCGGGTGCCTCGCTGACCAGTGACCCGGTCGCCGGTCTGCGTACCGCCGAAGGGGCGGCTCTGACGGTGGAGACCCGACTCCCCGGCCCCACCGGGCCGCTGTCCTTCCACCGCAACACCCATGCCTCGCACACCGTCGACGGCGTGCGCACCACATCGGTGTTCCTGCTGACGGGTGTCGAGGTGACAGGTGCGCACGGGCCGGTGATCGCGGTGCTCGGCGACTCCATAGCGGAGGGCGTCGGCACACCCGACGACGCCGATCTGCGCTGGCCCGACCAACTGGCCAGGCGCCTTCCCGGTGCGGCTGTCGCCAATCTCGGCATCAGCGGAAACCGGGTGCTGCTGGACGACGCCCGGTTCGGGCCGAGCGGACAGGCACGCTTCGACCGGGATGTGCTGTCGCTTCCGGGGCTGCGGACCGTACTCGTCCATCTCGGCGTCAACGACCTCCAGCAGCCGCCGAGCCAGACCGATCCGGCGCGGGTCCTCGCCGGGTACCGGCAGCTGGTGCTTCGCGCCCGTAACGCCGGGCTGCGGGTCGTCGGCGCGACCATCACCCCGTTCGGAGGCTGGACCCGCTGGACGCCGGAGCTGGAAGCGGTACGGCAGCAGGTCAACGCGGCGGTACGGACCGGACGGGTCTTCGACGCCGTCGCCGACTTCGACACGGCACTGCGCGACCCGGAACAACCGTCGCAGATGCTGCCCGCGTACGACAGCGGCGACGGACTGCACCCCAACCCCGCCGGTCATGCCGCGCTGGCCGCGGCCGTCGACCGCCGACACCTTCTGTGAGGGCCGCATCATGAACCCAGGCAACACTCCGGGCACCACCCGACGCACCGTTCTCGCCGGGGCAGCGGTGCTCGGCGCAGCCGCCGCCCTGCCGATCACGCTCACCGCGGCTCCCGCGCACGCCGCGGCCGGGGACGCCGTCGTCGATGACGCCGCCTCCCTGCGCACCCGCTGGCACACCCTGCTCACCGGCGGCCCGGGTCTCGACCTGAGGGACCCGCAGATCGCCGCGGCCGTGGCCAGGATCGGCAAGGCCGCCACCACCTCGGCGAAGGGCCTCGACCCGACCCGTACCGACGGGCTGTTCCCCGATCTGACCAGCACCACGCTCTCCAACCACGTCACGACATCGTTCAAGCGACTCGCCACGGTCGCGACCGCGTGGGCCGTGCCCGGCACCCCTCAGTACGGTGACACCGCGCTGCGCGATCTGCTGCTGGCCGGCATCGACTGGATGCTGACGAACCGGTACGGCCCCGGCCGCACCCGGTTCGACAACGACTGGGACTGGGAGATCGGCTCCGCGCTCGCCCTCAACGACGCGTCCGTGCTGCTGTACGACGCGCTCGGGACGGAGCGGCTGGGCCGGATCAACACCGCTGTCCGGCACTACACGCCCGACCCGAACCTCTGGCGGGCCGACCGGCAGATCGCGACCGGCGCCAACCGGGTGTGGATCTCCACCGTCGTCGCCGTCAACGCCGTGCTCAGCGACAACGGGGACGATCTGGCCCGGGTCCGTGACGCTCTCTCGGACGTCGAGGGTTCGGGTGCCAACAGTGTCCTCGCCTTCAATGACGCCGGCGCGACGACGGAGGGTACCGGCGAGGGCTTCTACTCCGACGGTTCGTTCCTCCAGCACTACAAGCACCCGTACAACGGCGGGTACGGCAAGGAGCTCCTGAACAACCTCTCCCGGCTGCTGAACCTGCTCGCGGGTACGGCGTGGACGGTCACCGACCCCGATCTCGACAACGTCCGCAGCTGGGTCGACGACGGCTTCGACCCGCTGCTGGCCCGCGGAGATGTGATGGCATCGGTGTGCGGGCGCGAGATCGCCCGCCCCAGCAAGCAGGGCCATGTCTCGGCGCAGACGGTCATCGAAGCGGTGGTGCGGCTGATCCCGAGCTTCCCCGGGGAGACTGCCGACCGGTTCACCGCCCTGGTCAAGCAATGGATCGCCGAGGACACCTACCGGGACTTCCTGGCCGTCACCGACCTCGCCTCGCTCGTCGCCGCCCGGCAGGTCATCGCTTCCCCGGTCCCCGCGCGTGGTCCGCTGGTCGCGCACAAGCAGCACCCGCGGATGGACAAGGCGGCCCACCACCGGCCTTCCTTCGTGCTGGGCATCTCCGCCTACTCGTCCCGGATCTACAACTACGAGTCGATCCAGAACGAGAATCTGCACGCCTGGCACCTCTCCGACGGCATGGTCCTGCTCCACACCGACGACCTCGGGCACTACAGCGAGGACTACTGGCCGACCGTCGACCCGACCCGGCTGCCCGGCACCACCGTCATCGCCGGCCGGCCCGCGGACGCGGCGGGGCAGCGCACCACCAGCACGGCCGACTGGGCGGGCGGCACCGCACTGCCCGGGACGACGCTCGGTGCCTACGGCATGGAGCTGCGCGCGTACGGAAGTTCGCTGCACGGGCTGAAGAGTTGGTTCTGCCTGGACGATGTGATCGCCTGTGTCGGCTCGGGCATCACCTCCGACGCGGGCACGGCCGAGACGGTCGTGGAGAACCGGAAACTCCGCGACCCGAAGGCGGCCCTGCTCGTCAACGGCACGGCCGCGCCCACGGACGCCGGCTGGTCGGCAGAGCTCGACCAGGTGCGGTGGCTGCATGTCGCCGGGACCGGCGGCTACGTCTTCCCCGAGCCCGCCACGCTCCACGGCCTGCGTGAGGACCGCACCGCGACCTGGCGCGAGATCAATCTCAAGTACGGCACGGACACCCCGGTCACCCGCCCGTATCTGACGCTGTGGCAGGACCACGGCACCGCCCCGAGCGGGGCGGGCTACTTCTGGCTGCAAGCCCCGGCGGCCTCCGCCGAGCGTACGAAGCAGTGGTCGTCCGCGCCTCCGGTGAAGCTGATCGCCCGCTCCACCGCCGTGCATGCGGTACGCCGCTGCGCGGACGGACTGGTCGCCGCGAACTTCTGGACCGCGGGCACCGCGCAGAACCTGGCATCGGACGGTCCCGCCTCGGTGCTCGTACGGCCGGACGGAAAGACGGTGAAGGTGTCACTGTCCGATCCGACGCAGCTGCGGTCCTCGGTGGTCCTGGACCTGGCGCAGCGCGGTCTGACCGTCGTCTCCGCCGATCCGGGTGTCAGCGCCGCACCCACCGGCAACGGCATCCGGATCACCGCCGAGACCGCTGAACGCCACGGTGCAACCCTCAACCTCACCCTGAAGAGGAGCTAGACCCTTGCTGTTCGACATGGATCTGGACCGGCTGCGCGACTACCGGCCGGAACCGGAGGAGCCGGCCGACTTCGACGCCTTCTGGGAGAAGACGCTCACCGAGACGGCCCGCCACCCCCTGGACGCCGAGTTCGTCCCGTACGACGCCGGGTTCGCGACCGTCGATGTGCTGGATGTGACGTTCCGCGGCTGGGGCGGGCAGCCCGTGAAGGCATGGCTGATGCTGCCGAAGGCACGCTCGGGTCCGCTGCCCGCCGTGGTGCAGTACATCGGCTACAACGGCGGCCGGGGCATTCCGTACTCCTGGCTGACCTGGAGCGCACTCGGCTACGCGCATCTGGTCATGGACAACCGGGGCCAGGGCGGCGGCGGCAAGAACACCGCGGACACCCCCGACATCGGCCCCGACGGGCACGGCTCGTCCTCGCCCGGCTTCCTGACCCGCGGCATCGAGGACCCGTACCGCCACTACTACCGGCGGCTCATCGCGGACGCGGTGCGGGCGGTGGACGCGGCGAAGGCCCATGAGGCGGTGGACGCGTCCCGGGTCGCGGTGCTCGGGGGCAGCCAGGGCGGCGGGCTCGCCCTGGCCGTCGCCGGGCTGCGGGACGACATCGCGGCGACGGTCGCCGATGTGCCGTTCCTCTGCCACTACCGGCGTGCCTCGCAGATCACGGACGCCGGACCGTACGCGGAGATCGCCCGCTGGCTGTCCGGGCACCGCTTCCGGA
This sequence comes from Streptomyces sp. Ncost-T10-10d, assembly GCF_900091955.1. Classification (GTDB taxonomy): domain Bacteria; phylum Actinomycetota; class Actinomycetes; order Streptomycetales; family Streptomycetaceae; genus Streptomyces. Next base: position 10,809 of record NZ_FMDF01000152.1, on the reverse strand, counting down.
TCGACGAGGCGATGGAGACCCTGTCCTACTTCGACGGGGTCAACTTCGCGGCGCGGGCGACCGCCCCGGCGTGGTTCTCGGTCGGCCTGATGGACAGGATCTGCCCGTCGTCCACGGTGTTCGCCGCGTATCACCGCTATGCGGGTCCGGCCGAGATCGAGGTGTTCACGTACAACGGGCACGAGGGCGGCGCGGAGTACGACCTGCCACGCAAACGCGACGCCCTGCGCGGCGTGTTCGGACGCTAGCGCAAGAAGGTCACCGGCCCAGCGCCGCCATCGCGGCGTTGTGGCCGGGCACCCCGCTGACCCCACCACCGCGTACGGCGCCCGCCCCGCACAGCAGCACATTGGCGTGCGCCGTCTCCACACCCCACCGGCCGGCGGATCCGGTGGCGTACGGGAAGGCGAGATCCCGGTGGAAGATGTGGCCGCCGGGCAGCCGAAGATCCTGTTCGAGGTCGAGCGGTGTCTTGGCCTCGATGCACGGCTCGCCGTTCTCGTCGCGTGCCAGGCAGTCGGTGATCGGCTCGTCCAGGTGTGCGTCGAGTTCGGCGAGCGTGGCCGTCAGCAGCTCGGTGCGCGTCGCCGCGTTGTCGGCGGCGAAGAGCCGGGCGGGGGTGTGCAGGCCGAAGAGGGTGAGGGTCTGGTAGCCGCGGGCGGCGAGGTCGGGGGCAAGGATCGACGGGTCGGTCAGCGAGTGGCAGTAGATCTCGGACGGCGGGGCGGCGGGCAGCCGGCCCGCCGCCGCGTCCCGGTAGGCGTCGGCGAGCTGCCCGTACCCCTCGGCGATGTGGAACGTGCCCGCGAAGGCCTCGCGCGGATCGACTGAGCGGTCACGCAACCGGGGCAGCCGGGTGAGCAGCATGTTCACCTTCAGCTGCGCGCCCTCGGCCGGGGTCGGCGGCTCGTCCCCGAGGAGGGCGGCGAGCGCCTGCGGCGAGGCGTTGACGAGGACCGTGCGGGCCGCGACGACGTGCTCCGCCCCGGGTGAGCGGACGGTGATCTCGGCCCGTGTGCCGTCGGTCTCGATACGGGTCGCCTCGTGCCGTACGCGGATCTGGGCCCCGGCCTCGCGGGCTGCACGGGCGAGGGCGTCGGTGAGCGCGCCCATGCCGCCGACCGGGACGTTCCAGTCGCCGGTACCACCGCCGATGACGTGGTAGAGGAAGCAGCGGTTCTGGAGCAGGGACGGATCGTGCGCATCGGCGAAGGTGCCGATCAGGGCGTCGGTGAGCACGACTCCGCGTACGAGGTCGTCGCCGAAGTTCTTCTCGACGGCGACACCGATGGGCTCCTCGAAGAGTGCCCGCCAGGCCTCCTTGTCACCGATCCGCTCGCGCAGCGCGTCCCGCGTCGGCAGCGGTTCGGTGAGTGTCGGAAAGGCCCGCCCGGCGACGCGTCGCGTCATGCCGTAGAAGCGCTGCCACGCCTCGTACTCCCGGTCCGAGCCGGTGAGCGCGGCGAAGGATTCCCGGGTGCGGTCCCCGCCGACGAGCAGCCCGGTGGCGCGGCCGCCGCGCACGGTCGGGGTGTACGACGAAACGGTCCGCTTGCGTACGGCGAAGTCCAGGCCGAGATCGCGGACGATCTTCTGCGGCAGCAGGGACACGAGGTACGAGTAGCGCGACAGTCGGGCGTCGACCCCGTCGAAAGGGCGGGTCGAAACGGCCGCTCCGCCGGTGGTGGCGAGGCGTTCCAGGACCAGGACGGACTGTCCGGCGCGGGCGAGGTATGCGGCGGCGACCAGACCGTTGTGGCCGCCGCCCACGATCACTGCGTCATAGCTGTCGGGTGCGGGCATGAACCTTCGTAGCACGGGACGATCACCCCTGAACAGAGGCTGTGGCGTCCGGTCAGTGCGGCGGCGCTCCCCGCCCGCGGCGCAGTGCCGCGACCCGGCGGTACAGCTCCACGGCCTCCGGTCCCCGGCCGAGCTGCTCCAGGCAGTGTGCCTCGTCGTTGCGGGCGGCGAGGGTGTCGGGGTGGTCGGCGCCGAGGACGCGTTCGCGGGAGGTGGCGACCTGGCGGTAGACGGTGAGGGCGTCGGCCCAGCGGCCGAGCCAGCCGAGGCCGACGGCCACCTCGCGGCGGCTGACAAGGGTGTCGGGGTGGTCGGGGCCCAGGACGCGTTCGCGGACCGCGCAGACGTCGCGCGCCTCGGCGAGCGCTTCCTCCCACCGGGCGAGGCGGCCCAGATTGACGCCGAGGCCGTGGCGGGCGCGGAGCGTTTCGGGGTCGGCGGGACCGCCTGCTCTGGTCCGGTCGTCGACGAGGGCACGGTAGAGCTCCAGGGCCTCCGCGCTGCGACCCAGGCGGCCGAGGCTGATGCCGACCTCGTAGCGGGCGGAGAGCGTGTCGGGATGGTCGGGGCCGAGCGACCTCGACCGAGCCCGGGCGACTTCGCGGTAGGTCTGCAGGGCCTCCGTCCAGCGTCCCAGCCGGCCGAGCGTGTACGCCACTTCGTACAGCGTGACCAGGGTGTCGGGGTGATCGGCACCGAGCAGGCGGGAACGGGCCGACGCCACGTCCCTGGCCATCCGGTACGAGTCCTCCAGGCGGCCGAGCCGGCTGAGGTTGAAGGCGAGGTTGTGGCGGCAGCGCAGGGTGTCGGGGTGGTCGGGGCCCATCGACCTTTCCCTGGAGGCAAGGACCGTCGCGTACACCTGATGGGCCTCGAAGTGCCGGCCGAGCCGGCCCAGGACATACGCCATCTCCTGGCGGGCAGCGAGGGTCTCCGGGTGGTCGGGGCCCAGGGTGCGTTCGCGCCCCTGGGCGACGCGGCCGAACTCCCGCAGGGCGTCCGAGGCGCGCCCGGTGCGGCTGAGGGTGAAGCCGACCTCGTACCGGCTGGAGAGGGTGTCGGGGTGGTCGGGGCCGAGGGCGTGCTCGCGTTCGGCGGCGACCGCACGGTGCACTTCGCCGGCCTCCTCCCAGTGGCCGAGCCTGCCGAGGTTGAGACCCGCGCTGTGCCGGTTGGCGAGGATGGAGAGCAGTTCCGGCGACGGGGTCGGCCGCTCGGCCCTGACCTGTGGCAGTTCTCCGGTGAGGTGTCGCATGTCGGTGCCGGTGGTCCACTCGCCGGTGAGGCCCGCGGAGTGGTCGGGCGGCGCGAGCCCGAGGGCGCCGGACGCCTTGTGTCCGATGGTCATGCCGCGGGTCCAGGCCGGCAGCTCCTGCCCGGGCAGCACGACGGGAACGGGCGGCGCCAGCCGTACCTGTCCCGAAGGCTGGAGTTGCGGCTGCTCGCCGGTGCGCCCGACGGCGATCCGCTGCCGCAGGTCGCCCGCGTCGACGGGCCGCTCCTCCGGGGTCTTGGCCAGCAGTTCCAGGACGACGCGGTCGAAGAATCCGGGCAGTTCGGCCCGGTGGGTGCGCGGTGGCTCGGGCTGGGTGTCGCGGTGTCCGACGAGGACGGACCAGGCGTCTTCGAGGTCGAACGGCGGTGCTCCGGTGGCGATCTCGTACAGGACGCAGCCCAGCGAGTAGAGGTCGCTGCGGTGGTCGACATGACCGCCGCTGATCTGCTCGGGCGACATGTAGTGCGGGGTGCCCATGGCGATGCCCGTACCGGTGAGGCGGGAGGTGAAGCCGATGTCGTGGCCGAGCCTGGCGATGCCGAAGTCGCAGATCTTCACCGTGCCGTCGGTCAGCCGCATGATGTTGGCGGGCTTGAGGTCGCGGTGCACGATGCCCTGCTGGTGGGTGTAGCCGAGGGCGTCGGCGACCTGTTCGGCGATGTCGACGATGTCGGGCACCGGCAGCGGAAGCTGCTTGTTGTCCTCCAGGAGTTGGCTGAGGTTACGTCCGTCGAGGAGTTCCATCACCAGGTAGAGGACGCCCTCGTGCTCACCGAAGTCGTGGACGACGGTGACCCCGCGGTGCTGGAGCGCGGCGGCGACGCGGGCCTCGCGGCGGAAGCGTTCACGCAGGATGCGGGTGAAGGACTGGTCGTGCTGGGGCCCCATCGGCTTGAGGCATTTGACGGCCACGTGGCGGCCGAGCGACTCGTCGCGGGCGCGCCACACCTCGCCCATGCCTCCGCGCCCGATCAGATCGAGCAGTCGGTACCGGCTCTGGATCAGCCTGGTGTCCGCCATCGCCTGCTGTCGCCCCCGTCGCTTCGGCTACCTCTGTGCCCTCCCCGGCCCGTCCAGTATGGCGGCCCGGCTGCGCAGTTTGTACGGGGTGGGACGGCTGACGGGACCGAGTCGGGCCATCGCGTTCAGAATGTGACCGGGCGGGAGTTGCGGCGGAGCCGGGAGGGAATGCGGCGCAGGGCGGTTCCGGCGGTGCGCAGGCGGCGGTCGACGGTGCGCACGGGGCCCACAGGTCTGCCGTAGGGCTCGTGGGCATACGGGGGGCAGTGACTGATGGGCGAGTGCCGCGACACGCCGCCACATCAGTGCGCGCGCCCCGGCATGCCTCTGCGCGCGGGAGAGGCGACACGCCGACGCCACCGGGGAACACGGACACGTCGGCCTGCTGTACCGACGTGATCGGCTCCGTACGACTGCTCGGATCAGGCATGGGGGACGACGGCGACAGGGCAGCGCGCGTGATGAATAGCGGCTTGGGCGACTGGGCCCAGGTGTGATGCAGGGGCGGGACGGTGCTTGCGTCGGCCGACAACCAGCAGGGCGGCGTCATGGACGGCCCGTACGACAGCCTTGGCGGGGCTTTCGAGAACGATGCTGTCACTCACCTCCACGAGCGGGAACTTGTCACGCCAGGGGCGGAGGATCTGGTTGAGGTGCTTCTGCGCGTCCCGAGTGATTTCTTCCGTCACGTCGTGATCCACGCCCCAGGGCGCATATGCGGCCAGCGGCAGGCTTTGGCCATGGACGGCTCGAAGAGGCACGCCTCGCGCTGCGGCGGTGCCGAAGCCGAATTCGAGCAGGTCGTCGCAGGAGCCGTGCAGTTTCAGTGCCACCACGACGCCGCCTTCCACAGCTGGAGCGGGTTGTGACCCCGGTCCGCTCGTTTCGGCGCGTACCAGGACCACCGGCCCGTCGGCCCGTGCCACGAGGGGCATGCTGATGTCTCCGAGAAAATAGCTCTCGACGGGCACCAGTCCGCGCGAACCGAGCACGATCATCTCGGACTCCGATGCCGCTCGCAGCAGCGCGTGCTGAGCGTCGTCGGCAACCAGGTTGCCGACAATGGGAAGGCCCGGGTGGCGCGCCTGGAGCTCCGCCCGTGCCTTGTGCACGATCCGCCTCGCCCAGTAGTTCTGATCCATCTCCGCAGGAACGCGGGTCGGTTCCGGCACCAGCAGAGGCCACGCGTGCAGCAGACGCAGCGTGAGCTTGCGCCGCTCGGCTTCGTCGGCGGCCCACCGGGCAGCAGCAAGGCTCTCGGGTGAGCCGTCGAGGCCCACGGTGACGACTGGCTCCATGGCGACTGCCTCCGTCTCGTAAGTCTCGTACAGCCTCGTGATGGTTGGAATGACCGCAAGCGTGTCCGCATGCCCGGCCCGCCGCGTCCCTGTGCCCTTGTCTGCAACCAGCCGGACGAGGGTGAGAGGCAAGCGATGGTGTGAGCATCCGCGCCGACGCGCCGACATCGGCTTCTTCTCGTTCGAGGAGTACCGCAAATCTCCTGGTGCCGCATGCCGACCCCAGGGCGATTTCAAAGTCGGGGCGATCTTGTAGGTGCGCAGGTCACCGCGGTGTGACGATGTCCGGTGGGCGCGCGACGCACGCAACGAAGCTCTGCAAAAGCCCAGAGCACCCGTCAGCAAGCTGACATGGGCTCATGAACGATCGAGGCCGACCCTGCGTCAGGCCCTGGCGATATTCCTGCCCGGCATGGGCTCCGCGAGTGCTGTCCGCCATTCAGGCGCACCGAAGGCGTCCGCGAAGTACTGCGTCTCGTGCACCACATGCCCGTGGGCAAATTCCATAATGCTCACTGAGTAGGTGGGCACCCCGTCGTACGTGATGACACACTCGCTCACCCACAGATCCCCGCTGCCGACGATCCGGTGGACAGTGAAGTGCCGACTGGCAGGGTGCCCGCCACGTTGCGCCGAAATCGTCGCGCGGCCCCGGAATCGTTCACCTGACTGGGGGTAGTCGAGGATCGCGTCCGCAGCGTAGATGGCGTGCTCGGCTTCGGTATCCCCACGTTCCGATGCCCGCCAGTGTTCCTCGAGTGCGCCCCTGGTTCGGATATCAGGATCCATCGCATTGTCCCTTCTACAGGCGGCCGGAAGCTGTCCGGGAACCTGGGAACGCTTCAAGACTTCCTCCCAGGACGCTGGGCCGTTGAACGTAATGGGCAACGGTGACAGCGTAGACCGCCCAACGCAGCGACTCGGTCTCACCGCCCTGGTCATCGGCCTGTCTCATGCGATTTCGAGGTCGTCGGCCACGGTGGAGGTCGGGGAGTTGAGCAGGGCGTCGAACGCCTCGATGACGGGGGTGTGCATGTAGGCGCCTTGTATCCGGATGCGGTCCGGCCCGGAGGCAAGGCCCGCGTTGCCCCGGGCATCCTGGCGTGCCTGGCGGAGATCGGCGATGCTGAGCCCGGACTCGGCATCGGCGAAGGCGGCTTCGATGCTTCCCGGCTCGGGCGGCTCCAGCGGTGTGTTGTCGATGGTGAAACCGAAGCGTGTGTTCTCGTCGCGGCGCATGTCCGCGGTGTGTCCGGTGATGCTCGTCAGGCCGAGGGCGAAGTACTCATCGCCGAGCACGCGGTGCAGGTGCTGTCCCATCGGGAGCCCCGTGAGGTGACCGTTGAAGGAGATCGGTGATTTCTGGATGTGGGCGTTGTGAGCCGCCAGCACCACACGGGTCCCGGGCTCGAGGCGCTCCAGGTGCCACAGGACCGACCCGGCCATGTAGACGTCCCGGTCCGAGGGGTGGGACGAAGCAGGCATGCTGACAACTCGATTCTCGGTGCTGGATTGTGGTGCCGTGGTCGGGGACGTCGTCGACGACGACGGAGCCGGAAGCGATGATCGCCCCGTGACCGATGCGGACGCCGGGCATCACCATGGCCCGGCAACCGAGCCGGACGTCATGGCCCACCACGGTGTCCCCCCGTCCGGCCGGGCCGGTGATGAGGTCGAAGTGCTCGGCCCAGGAACCGCCCATGATGGGGAACGGGAACGTCGAGGGTCCGTCCATGCGGTGGTTGGCGCCGTTCATGATGAACCGCACGCCCTCGCCCAGCGCGCAGAACTTCCCGATGACCAGCTTTTCCGGCCCGTAGTGGTACAGCACGTTGCGGGTCTCGAAGGCGGTCGGGTCAGCGGGATCGCCGTAGTAGGAGAAGTCTCCGACCTCGATCAGCGGCGAGGTGATCAGAGGTTTCAGCAGCACCACCCGTGGCTGCTCGGGCATCGGATGCAGCACGGTCGGGTCGGCAGGAACAGGCTACTCACGAATTGCTTCCTTTCTGAAGGGATGTCTGCGGGCTTCGATGACGTCAGGCTTTGGTGGGGGAGGTCGAAGTCGCGTGCATGGCCAGGTGGGTGCCCCGCCAGCGCCGACGCAGCCGGCGATCATGGCTGACGATGACGAGGGCGCCCTCGTACCCGGTCAGAGCGGCTTCCAACTCCTCGACAAGAGCGGGCGACAGATGGTTGGTGGGTTCGTCGAGCAACAGGACGTCCGACGGCTCGCTGAGCAATCGCGCCAGGGCAAGACGCTGCAACTGCCCGGTGGACAGCCGGCCGACCGGCACCGTGAGCTGGTCGCGGTCGAACAGGCCGAGGGACAGCAGCCGTTCGGTGTATCCGGCGGCCTCCCCTGCCCGTCCACGGGCGAAGGCAGCCAGCACGGTCTCCTCAGGTTCCCCGGGCCGCGGCTCTTGCGGGAGGTAGCCGATCCTGCCGCGGCAGCTCACGCTCCCCCTCTCGGGGGCGACCTCCCCGGCCAGAACGCGGAGCAGCGTGCTCTTACCTGCTCCGTTCGGCCCCGTGATCAGCAGTCGCTCGCCCGCCGTGACGGCGAGGCTCGTGCGGTCGAGTCGGTCCGTGACGGCGATGTCGGCGGCGTCGAGTACGACGCCCTCCAGGCGGCGGCCCCGCAGTACGGGGGCGAAGCGCAGCGGCTCCGGCGGAGGCGGGACCGGGTTGGCGAGGAGGCGGCGCAGCCGTTCCTCGGCGTTGCGCACCCGGCTGGCCAGCGACTGCTGCACCCTGCTGCCCGCCCGGTCGTAAGCCATCTTGTTGCCGTCCTTCATCGGACGGCCGGGGGCCACCTGGCGGGCGGTGGTCGCGGCAGCCTCGCGAAGCCGGTCGGCGTCGGCCCGCCACTGGTCGTGCGCCTGGGCCCAGCGCTGCCGGGCCGCCGCCTTCTCGGCGAGGTAGCCGGTGTAGCCGTTGCCGTAGCGGACGACGCGGCGCCGATCGGCGTCCACCTCCAGCAGGCTGGTGGCAACCCGTTCGAGGAAGACCCGGTCGTGGGAGACCGCCACCGTGGTACCGCGCCGGGAGCGCAGGTGCTCTTCCAGCCAGCTCAGGGCGAGGTCGTCGAGATGGTTGGTCGGCTCGTCCAGCAGCAGCACCTCCGGCGCGGCCGCCAGGACGGCCGCCAGCCGCAACCTGACCCGCTCGCCGCCGGACAGGCTGCCCACGGTACGGTCACGGCCCACCAGCCCTAAGCCGAGACCGTGAAAAGCACGTTCCACCCGGGCGTCGGCGTCGTAGCCGCCGCGCAGCTCGAAGACCGTCATCAGTTCCCCGTACTCGGCCATGCCCGACTCGTCGCCGTCGGCCATCGCGGCCTCCAGACGGCGCATTCGCTGCTCGACGGCGCGTAGATCACTCAGGGCCCGGTCGATGATCTGCTGGACGGTCGCCTGCGGCTCCATCCGCTCGTCCTGGGCGAGATAGCCGACGCCGCCGGCGGCCTGGACGACGACCTCGCCCTGATCGGGCCGTTCACGCCCAGCGAGCAGGCGCAGCAACGTGGTCTTGCCCGATCCGTTCTCACCGGTGATCCCGGTGCGCTCGCCCGCGGCGAGCGAGCAGGTCACCGAGTCGAGGACGAGCCTGCCACTGAAGGACTTACTGACAGCGAGCGCACTGATCTGCGTAGGCATGCGGGGACTCCAAAGCATTCGAGAACGAGGCGGCCGTCAAGGGCCGCGCGGCCGGGCGAACGCTTCGGAAGAGCATCGATCACTCCACTAGTGCGACAACTGCTGCTTTAAGATATTGCCATAACACCGACCCCCTGAGCAAAGGGACTACCAATGACGACTCCCACAGACCCGGAGCCAGAAGGCACCCGGCCGCCGACCCGACGCCGCCCCGGGGGCCGCACCGCCCGTATCCGTAAGCAGGTACTCGACGCAGTCCTCGCGGAGCTCGGCGAACACGGTTATGACGGGCTCACCACGGACACCGTCGCCGCCCGTGCCGGCGTGCACCGCACAACGGTGTATCGGCGCTGGGGGGACGTCGGCGGCTTGCTCGCCGACGTCCTCGACGCGGCGAGCGACGACGACTGGCAACCACCGGACACCGGCTCGCTGGAAGGTGACCTGGCCGCACTGAACCAGGAGATCCAAGCAGCCCTGACGGCACAGCCACCGATCGTGACTGCACTGATCGCCGCCTCGTTCCGCTCCGAGAAAGCGGCCCACGCCCAACAGCGGCTCTGGGAGGACCGGTACGCCCGCTGCGAGATCACCGTCAGCCGGGCTGTCCGGCGCGGCGAGCTCCCACCGCAGACCGACGCTCGGCGACTGCTCCTCGCCGCCACCGCGCCCCTGTACCACCAGCTGGTGCTCCTCCGCACGCCACCCGACCCGCGACTGCCCGTCCATGCAGCCAGAACCGCCGTCCTCGCCGCAGCCGCCGGCGCCTTCGCCGAGCCCCCGTCAGCAGGCGACACCTGAGTGAGACTTCACCAGTGTTCCGAGACGGAATCGTCTTGAAAGCCGGTGCCGTTGCTCGCCGGTGAGTACGACGTCGGTCGGCCGCCGCGGAAGCCGCCGAGTTTGCCGGCCGCTTCGAGCATGACTGATTTGGCGGTGCAGCCCGACGCGGGGGACTTCCCCTGGCTCGACGATCCCGTGTGGTTCACACGGACACCGGCGGCCTCTCTCGGCCGGCCGTGTCGCGCAGCAGCTTCGCGGCCACGGTTGCCCCGTCGGTACGGATCGTGCCGGCCACGCCCCTTGCTCGTGCGCGGCTCTCTGGGGTCAGGGCTGTCTTGAGCGCGGCCGACAAGGACTCGAAGGTCAGGATCGGACCGTCGTGCGCCGCACCGATGCCCAGCTCGGCCACCCGGCCGGCCCAGTAGGGCTGGTCCGCCATCTGCGGTACCACCACCTGAGGCGCGCCGGCCCGGGCGGCCGTCGTCGTCGTGCCCGCGCCGCCGTGGTGCACGACGACGGCCACCCGGCCGAACAGAGCCTGCTGGTTGACCTCGCCGACGACGAAGCAGTCGTCTCCTTCATCGGGCAGCGCCATGTCTGCCCAGCCGCGGGAGACAAGTACGCGGCGGCCCTGCGCGCGGATTGCCTCGATGGCTGCCCGGGCGATGTCTTGCGAGTCGCGTATGGGCATGCTGCCGAAGCCCACGTAGACCGGTGGTGTGCCAGCGTCCAGGAACGCCTCCAGATCGGCCGGGAGCGGGCGTTCGTCCAGCCGGATCCACGCGCCGGTCTGCACCACATCGAGGTCCGCCGGCTGCAGCCACGGGCCCAGAGTCGGGTCCGCCGCCAGCCACGGGCGGTCGGCGAGGATATGGTCGCGGACGTTCGCCACCAGGGGCAGGCCGATCGATGCCCGGTGGGTGTTGATCGCCTCGCCGAACAGCGCGTTCATGTTCTCCGTGTTCAGGTCCCA